>NZ_CAUQYW010000001.1:0-293090 GCF_963522475.1 uncultured Veillonella sp.
CTGCAACCTTTTGAGCAATATTTTCTGCTCTGGAAGGCTGACTTTGAGCTTGGCTGATTAAATTCTGAACTTGAGAGATGAAGGATTGATCACCTGTCTCATTCACTTTAATATAAAGAACCCCTTCTCCATTTGTTGAGCCTCCGATTACTTTATCGCCAGGGCCTTTTTTAACTGCTTTTGATTCTCCAGTCAAAAGAGCTTCATTTAAACGTGATTCGCCACGCTCGATAATCCCGTCTGCTGGCACATTTTCTCCGGCTTGAACACGAATTAAATCACCTATCTTTAAGTCAGCAACTGGTCGGGTTTCAATTGAATCGTCTTCTAATACAACGTGAGCATCTTTCGGCACTAACTTAGCCAATGCTGCTTGTGCGTCTCCTGCTTCTCCAATAGCTTTCATCTCAATCCAGTGACCTAATAACATGATTAATAGTAATGAAGCAAATTCAAAGAAAAAGTCCATCACGTGTTCACCCGTTACGTAGGTGATGATCACAGCATAAACACTGTATAAATATGAAGCACTTAAACCTAAAGAAACTAGAGTCATCATTCCAGGTTCTTTTTGTTTAAATTCGTCAACTGCGCCTTGATAGAATGGACGTCCACCATAAATAATTAATATAGTAGATAAAATAGCTACTACAATATCAGAATATGGAAAAGTAAACTGGAATGGTAGTTCAAATCCATCCATAGGGGATAAGAGCATAATAACGATTCCTAGTGGCAATGACTTTAAGAAAAGTTCCTTAAAGCTTCCGTGATGATGGTGGTCATGCCCTCCGTGCCCACTATGGTCATGACCAGCATGATGGTCGTGTTGTTGATCCTTATGGTGCCCGCTGTGATCATGCCCAGCATGATGGTCGTGTTGTTGATCCTTATGGTCTCCATGTTCATCTGTGATTCCATGCTCGTGTTTTAACTTATCTATGTTGTCATAATCATGGTGATTATGGGACGAATATCTGTTGTCATTATTCATTTTAAATTCCTCCTTATACTTAATGATGATGTAAATGACAGTCGCATTGTCCTTCTGGACAATTGCAATCCACTTCTTCTACTGCGAAAGATTTTTTCATCTCTAATATTTTTTCTAGTCGATCTATATCATCGAAGCTTAAAACATGATTTTCAATGATGCTTCCTATTACATTTCCGACTTTCTTATTGCAAATACGGTTAAAAATATCTTCTACATAATCCCTTACGGCTTCTTTCTCTTCAATATTGGCAGTGTAAATAAAATTTCTACCTTCTTGCTCTGTATTTAGTACGCCTTTTCCAACTAATCGACCTAAGATCGTTTTGATTTAGAATCTTACACTTAAATTGTGGGAGCATTATAAAGATATAAAATATTATTTATTATTCTACTTTAATTTGTCCCATCATACCTGCTTCTTCATGTTCAAGAATGTGACAGTGGTACATATAAGTACCCTTCTTATTAAACTTAACTATAAGTCTTACTTTTTCGTTAGGCTCAATATATACAGTATCTTTCCATCCGCTCTCCTCTGGAGAAGGCGCATTACCGTTTCTTGATAGAATTTGAACCTGTGTGCCATGAATATGGAATGGGTGCCCCATTTCATGCATCATAGATCCTGGATTTGTAATTTCCCAAATCTCTGTATCTCCAAGCTTCACTGTTTCATCAATTCTATTCATATCAAACTTTTTACCGTTTATTGATACCATGTGACCCATACCTTGAAGCTCAAAGCTTCTTATCTTAGTAGCTTGTGCTTCTGACATTCTTTCTATATTCGTTAAAGTGCTAGGTACTTCAGTATCATCTTTCCCATCGCCTGTAACATTAAAGGTCATAATGGCTTCCTTATTACTCATAAGTGATAGCTGCGTTCCCTTTTCATACTTTGAAAAGTCCACTATTATCTCTGCTCTTTCCCCAGGTGATAACATAATATTTCTCTTGCTAACCGGTTTTTCTAAAAATCCACCATCAGATGCTATTTGATAGAATCCATCTCTATTATCTAACTTCAAATTAAAGTTACTTGCATTAGCACCATTAACTATTCTAAATCTCATCTTGACTCTATTAACCTCTAAATTAGGTTTAATAGCTCCGTTAACTATGATAGTATCCCCTGTTGCTCCATCCATCATATTTGTATTATAAATAAAACTGCCGTCCTTGCCAAAGCTTCTATCTTGAATTACTAAAGGTATATCATTTACTCCATATTCCTTAGGAATATTTAAGCTTTTTGATACTTCATCATCCACATAGAATAGTCCTGCTAAACCTTTATAAACTTGGGTAGCAGTATTTCCTCCAAAGTGCGGATGATACCACAATGTTGCAGCCTGTTGATTTACTGTAAAACTAGGCCCCCAAGTTGTTCCTGGTTCAATTCCTTGATGAGGGCCCCCATCCTTTTCTCCTTCTACCTCTAGTCCATGCCAGTGAACTGTAGTTGCTTCTTTGAGCTTGTTATTTACGTGCATATTTACTTGCTCACCTTTACTTACTCTGATGACAGGGCCTAAGAAGCTTCCGTTGTAACCCATAGTTCGTGTCTTGGTATTTGGTAAAAATGAAGTTTCTCCTTCTTGAGGTTCTAAAGTAAAATCCGCAATATTAGGATCTGGATTTTTATCCTCTAATAGTGGTGGTATAGGAAGCGTACTTTTTGTTTTACTTGTTTGAATATCTATATTAACTGCACTCTGGTTTATTTTAGAATAACTAATCATTGGTTCTAAAAATGTAATATATCCAACTACAGTTAATACGACTGTAAGTCCAATACCTAATAACATATGTTTATTCTTACTCATTTTTATTCCTCCTTATGTTAATGATGATGTAAATGACAGTCGCATTGTCCTTCTGGACAATTGCAATCCACTTCTTCTACTGCGAAAGATTTTTTCATCTCTAATATTTTTTCTAGTCGATCTATATCATCGAAGCTTAAAACATGATTTTCAATGATGCTTCCTATTACATTTCCGACTTTCTTATTGCAAATACGGTTAAAAATATCTTCTACATAATCCCTTACGGCTTCTTTCTCTTCAATATTGGCAGTGTAAATAAAATTTCTACCTTCTTGCTCTGTATTTAGTACGCCTTTTCCAACTAATCGACCTAAGATCGTTTTGATAGTGGATTGTGTCCAGCCCATTTTTTCTTGCAATACGGAAATGACTTTTTTACTAGTTACTCGATCATTTGCCCAAACTACACGCATGACTTCCCACTCAGCATCTGTGATATAAGTATTAAGTTCTATTGTGCTCATTTTCCTTTCCCCCTAGTCGTTTACAAATGTAAACAAATATCTTTAAGACAAGTCTACTATTGTAAACGAATTATGTCAAGTCTTTTTAATAAATGTAAGCAACGCTTATAGCTTTTTATCTCTCCACTTCTATCCCATAATAATTTTCATAGTTTTTCCTAAACTAAAAACGACTACTTTCACAGACATACATCTGATCTAGTAGTCGTTTATTATAAGGAGTAAAAAACAAATTGGGCTTATAAACGCAACGATTTATATGGTAGCCTCACAGCAACTTGAATTATACTTCTGTTTTTTTCAATTGGTCATTACCAACGCCTGTTTTTTGAAGGATTAATAAGATAATACTCATGGCCATGCCTACTACAGTAGCAAGACCCATGCCTTTCAGTACAACAGGACCTACAGCAAGTTCTGCACCGCTAAGACCTACAACAAGGATAACAGATGTTAAGATCATATTAACAGGGTTTGTATAATCTACCTTGCGTTCTACAAGCATGCGCAAACCGGATGCTGCAATGATACCGAATAAGAGAATGGATACACCACCCATAACTGGAACTGGAATAGCATGAATAAGAGCTGCTACTTTACCTACAAAGGAGATAATCATCGCAAGAACTGCAGCACCACCAATTACCCACACGCTAAAGCAACGAGTGATGGCGAGGACACCGATATTTTCACCGTATGTCGTATTTGGTGTAGCCCCAAAGAAACCAGAAAGGATGTTCGCAAGGCCATCACCTAGCAAGGAACGTTGTAAACCTGGTTCCTTCATCAAGTCTTTTGATACAATGTTGCTCGTTACAACTAAGTGACCTACGTGCTCAGCAAATACTACAAAGAGTGCTGGCATAATCATAATAATGGCATTGATATCAAACACAGGCATGCCATAGAACTGTGGTAAAGAGAACCAAGGAGCAGCCTCTACACCAGAGAAATCAACAACACCCATGAAGGCAGACAAGATATAGCCGGAAACAACGCCAATCAAAACAGGGATTACAGCTAAGAACCCACGGAATACAACAGTACCAAGCAAGGTAACAACTAAGGAAAACATAGAGATAAAAATAGCTTGGCTGTGGCTCATGCCTAAATCTTGATTCCCAATAAGTCCAGACATACTCATCGCTACTGGAGCCAATTCTAAACCGATAATAGCAACGATAGCACCCATGGCAGCCGGTGGGAATAATTTATCAATCCAACGAGTACCGATATAGCGAACAAGAATAGATAAAATCACAAAGGATAAACCAAATACAACGAAGGCCCCCTTTGCAGCCTCATACCCAAGACCTGCAGATAATACACCAGCTACAGGAGCAATGAAAGCAAAGCTAGAACCGAGGTATGCAGGGATTTTACCTTTACAAACGAATAAATACAGTAATGTACCGATACCATTCATAAATAAAGCTGTTGCCGGATCTACTTTTAACAAATATGGTACCAATACAGTAGAGCCAAACATAGCAAATAAATGTTGGAAACTAAGTGGCAACATTCGACCCCAGGACGGGCGTTCTTGGATATCAATATAATCCTTCATTTTTTCTCCTCACACACAATACAAGTACGTTGCATTTATACAGAACCTCTTAAGAGATGCTATATAAATCCACACTAAATATATTCACCTTATACTACATAAGTTAAATATCAACGTTCAGACCTAGGTCGTCTACGAGTAGGCTTTTTAGACTCTCTCGGTCTAAATGGACCAGGCATTTCCGTTTTTTGAGGACTCTTCGGAGCTGCCGGTTTGAATCGGCTTTGTGTTTCCTCACGTAAAGATGGCAAAGCCTCAGCAGTACCAACTTGTTTAACCCCTTCTACATTACGACGACCAACACTAGCTAACAAACCTATAGCCATAAAGTTCATTAACAATGAAGAACCACCATAACTAATAAATGGCAAAGGCACACCTGTTACAGGCATAATCCCACAAACCATGGCAATGTTAAATAATGCTTGTCCACTGATGAGCAAAGTTATCCCCATAGCCAACCACTTACCAAATTCATCACGGGATCGATTCGCAATGCGGAAACCAAAGTATGTGAAGGTCGCCACTAAAAGAACTACAAAGACTGCACCAATGAAACCCATTTCTTGAGCCCACACGGCAAATGCAAAGTCTGTATGTGCCTCTGGTAAATAAAAGTACTTAGATGTACCTTGCATAAAGCCTTCTCCAAGGAATCCACCAGACCCTACAGCTAACAGTCCTTGTACAGTTTGATATCCCATATCTTGGGCATGAGGCCATGGATCGAACCAAGACTGAATTCGTTCCCATCGATACGGAGACATACGAGCTGCAATAAAGCCAATTACACCGGCTACGGCAAAGGCGCCACCAAAGAATCGACCATCAAAGCCCGCTAAATAAATGAGTATAAAAGAAAACCCAAAGATTAAAACGGTAGTACCCATATCTGGTTGCAAGATTGTTAGGACCGCAAAGATTATAGGCCAAACTAACATTGGCAACATATAACCTACTCGCTCACTCACATAACCTTGTAAGTTTGTTAGTGGATTATTATATCTTGATTTACCCCATTTTCTCATGGTACTCAACTTAGCAGATGTCCATATAATAGCTGCTAACTTAGCAAATTCCGACGGCTGTATCGATACAGGACCGATAACAATCCAACGCCGTGCACCATTAATGACAGAGCCGGCCACAAGGACTAACACCATACCTATTAAGGTTGCAATCATTATGCGTTGCAACATATGTGGTTTTTGTAGTTGTCTATAATCATAGCGATATAAAACAACACCTATTGCCATTGAAAGAAATAGGAAACCTATATGTTTTGAAAAGTACCCTAAAAGTCCTGTATTTTCATAAATAGAGTTAATATAGGTGGCACTAAAGATATTCACACTACCTATAATCGTGATTAACAATATAGGTAAAAGCATACCTTGTAAATCATTTTTTAAGAATGAGCCCCACCGACTATCCCCCTTATTCGGTGTTTCCATATTAAGCCTCCTTTTGTACTTTTGGCTTAATCGCTTCTAAACGGAAAATAGGTTGTCCCTTAGCACTAAATTTCTCTTCATACTCAGTTTTCACATTTGGAAGGTCTGTACTATGTAAATCATAGGTTACATTTTTAAGTTCCCATCCGCATTCTTTAAATTCTTCAAGAGAGAACATAAATAATCCTTCATTGTCAGTTTTAAAGTGAACCTCACCACCATCTTTTAAAAGACGAGCATAACGGTCAAGGAAAGTATGATATGTGAGACGACGTTTTGCATGTTTTGCTTTAGGCCATGGATCACAAAAGTTGATATAAAAACGATCTACTTCACCAGGTGCTACAATCTCTTCAATACCAGCGATATCGAAAAGAGACACCTTAGCATTATCTCGCTCTGCTTCAAAGATTTTTTGTGCTGCATAATAAATTACGCCTATTTGAACTTCAAAACCTACAAAATTAGCATTTGGATACTCTTCAGACATACCTGCAATAAAACGACCTTTACCTGTACCAAGTTCCATATATAATGGACGTTCAGGATGGACAAATAACTCACGCCATTTGCCCTTATACTGTTCTTGACCAGACAAAATGATATGAGAGTCATATTCATGGATAGCTTCATCAATCCATGGTTTTCTACGAAGACGCATACTTTCTCCTTACATCTATATTAATGTTCATTAATTATAACTATTATTACAGGTTATATACCTATCTTATTAATTATAGAAAAGGGGGAGTTAAACGTCAATTACATTTCCCTTCTCCAAAACATAAAAAGACCTACTTCTCAAGAAGTAGGTCTTTTTATGTTTAGAAAATCAAAGCTTCAAGATTTTCAATTTGGTATTTGCTGAGGCCAAGCTCAGATAAACTCTTTTCAGATGCAGCGAATAGATTATTTTTGCCTACACGCGTACCTAAAGCTGCAGCAGCAACTAACTCACGGTCTAATTTACCAAGGCGTGAACGATTACGATTTTGCGGTTTAGGTTTCTTCATGCGGAATGTATTATACTGAACCGCTTCTTTAGTGTCCTCATTTTTAGCCTTAGCCAAAGGAGCCCCATTAGTGCCATTCCCCAATAAAGCACTAAGTCCAGTTTGCTTTGGAACCATTTTTTCATAATCAGCACCAAACTCAGGGCGTTCCTCACGTAATTGATCGAATGTAGCCAATGCCGCATTCATTTGCTTTAAGCCAGCAGCAGAGTAAAGTTGACGAATCGCAATACTCACCTCTTGCGGTGTCAACGTACCTCGCTCAATAGCGGAGGTGATTGTACTTTTCAATGAACCCTGATCTCCAGATGCTGTATAGCGACCGATATCAACCAAATCCTTTTGACGTGCATTGAGTTCTTTAGGCGTATATATGTTTATCTCAGATATGGACGGTGCCTGCTTAGAAGGCTGTTCCCCCGCCCCATTAGCCTCAAACATATAGCCACCGGCGACGATGGCCAAGGCTAATGTTAAGGTTAATACTTTTTTCAACGTCTTACAATCTCCCTTTTCATTAATACTTACTTATATAATACTATAATTTTTTTGTACATTAACAACAAACTTGTTCTACTGTAATACATACTGTAGGTAATATTATATAATACTTCATCTAATTTTTATAGTCCTATTCGAAAAAAATCTATATTTTTTTAACAAGTTTTATATATTTATAAATTATAAGGCACCAGAAAAAGCAGAAAACACTCAATAATCATTGATGTTTACTGCTTTTATTCGCAAATTTAATTAATTAAAATTTTATAAAATTAAAGTGACAACAGTTGTTTTGCATCCTCTACAATTTGTTCTAAAGATACTCCATTTTCATATAATAATTTACTTGCATCATAACGATCGTGGAACTCTTTAGCAATACCATAGTTTTTAACACGCATATCAGCCAGCCCATAGAAGCTAGCTACTCGTTGTCCCCAACCACCTTCAACTACACCATCCTCTAGTGTGAATACTACTGAATGGTTTGCTTTTAATTCTTCTAGTAATTCTTCGTCAAGACCAGAAGCAAATTTAGGATTTACTACAGTTGCATTAATGCCAGCTTTAGCCAATTCATCAGCTACTTGATTAGCTAGATGATAGAAATTACCTAAACCTAATAAAGCAATACCTTCACCACGACGAGTTATTTCAGATTTATTTAGCACACTATAATCCGTCGTATCAGCCACACCAGTAGATATAAACTTACCTACCGGCACACGGATAGCTACAGGATGTTCATGCTGATGCACGGCATATTCAGTCATAGCTAATAACTCTTCATTATTGGTAGGTACTAAATATACTAAATTAGGAATGCTTGTAAGCATAGGAATATCAAAGAAGCCTAAATGAGTTACATCGTTCATGCCATATACAGATGCCATATGATTGATAATGACCGCACTGTTATTATTCACACAAAGATCCTGTACCAATTGGTCATAGGTACGTTGTAAGAATGTGCTATACACATTGAATACTGGTTTAGCACCATTTTTAGCAATACCAGAACTCATAGCAATGGCATGTTCTTCAGCAATACCAACATCAATATATTGTTTACCAGCTTCTTTACGCCATTTAGCATTAAAACCAAATCCGCCTGGTGTACCCGCATTAATGGCTACCACCGTTGGATCTGCTTTAATTTGTTCCATCAAATAGTCCGCAATTGTACCAGTATAGGTCGGACCATGATATTCCTTTTTGAGTTTACCTGTTTCTAAATCAAATGGCATTGTCCAGTGGAAGGCCTCTTTATTTTGCTCTGCAATAGCATAGCCCTTACCTTTTTGAGTGACCACATGCAACACGATAGGATGATCAATATCTTTCACTTCTTCAAATACATTAATCAACGTTTCCAAGTCATTACCAGCTGCTACAAAACGATAATCTAAGTCTAAAGACTTAAAAATATTATTAGGGCTTTCACCATTGGATTCGCGTAATTCACGAAGACCACGATACAAGCCACCATGATTTTCCGCAATGGATTGGTCATTATCATTGACAATAATAATCATATTGCTATCTAATGTGGCTGCATAATCAAGGCCTTCAAATGCTTCACCTCCAGACAAAGAACCATCGCCAATAATAGCGATAATATTTTCAGAATCTCCTTTTAAATTACGAGCCGTTGCTAAACCAGATGCTAAGGAAATAGATGTGGAGGTATGACCAATGTTGAAGAAATCGTGCTCACTTTCAGTAGGATCTGTATAACCGGTTACGTCATCATAATGATCTTGGTCTAAAAATGCTAAGGCACGACCTGTAACCATTTTATGTACATAAGACTGATGAGATACGTCATAGACAATCTTATCTACAGGAGAATTAAATACATAGTGCAGCGCCATAATCATTTCCGCTGCACCCATAG
Source organism: uncultured Veillonella sp. (assembly GCF_963522475.1). Lineage (GTDB taxonomy): Bacteria > Bacillota > Negativicutes > Veillonellales > Veillonellaceae > Veillonella. Next base: position 9,723 of record NZ_CAUQYW010000001.1, read on the forward strand.
GAGGGCCAAAATGACCGCCGTGTTCAGATACCTTTGTCATGAGGGCTTGACGAGCTTGTGCCGTTAGATCTGTTAATTCAGTAAGGGATAAGCCTTTTAAATCGGCTGGAGATTTTATATCAATTAAATTCATAAGTTTCCTTCCTATTTGTTTTATGTTACTAATCATGCTATACCGTATGTCCAGCATGTAATAAGTATAGAACTTAAAGTTAGGTTTAAGTCAAGTGAAAACGTAAAATTTAATATGAACCCAAAAGGAGGTCCTATGACATATACTGTTGGCGAAATCGCAAAAAAAAACTAAATGTGGTACCTTCTACATTGCGTTATTATGATAAAGAAGGCTTATTTCCCTTCGTAGAACGTTCTGTTGGTGGCATCCGTGTATTCCATGACGAGGATATGGATTGGTTAGAATTGATTGAATGCATGAAGCATACAGGTATGCCTATTAAAGAAATAAAACATTTTATCGACTACTGCGTCGAAGGTGATAGTCACATTAATGAAAGCTTAACACCTGATGACGTTCCTGTAGAGTATCATAAATACTTTGAACGCAAATGGCGCGCTGATAAAGAAGCTACCGAAAATGGTGAACCACCTAAAAAATATAGAGCTATATAAACGAAAAGGAGCTATCTCAACAGATAGCTTCTCTTTTACATGACATAATAATTTAGAACTGTTTACATTAACAGCTCTAAATAGGCTTTAGGCCTTATTTATTGGGGATTTCAAATATAATTCTATACCCCTCATTAGTGAGAGCGACGATTTATTCAATCTCCTCTGTTGGATCCTCTGTAAAAGTAAAGCTTTCACTAGCATCAAAGGATGCACTCGTTCCACAAGAGGAACTCAAATCGCGCGGCACAGGACGGAGTTCTATATTGGTTACCCCTTCAGGAGTCTCCCGTTTAAAACGGATGGCTCCAAAGTGAGAGTAAAAAGTAGCAATATATTTCATAGTTACTCATTTCTATCCTATGCATTTACACGTTTTGTATTAACTACAGCAATAATAAGTGCCACAATAAAGCCAATAACTACAGCAATTTCACCATTTAGTGTAGGACCTGTACCAGAGGCAGCTAAGCCGAAATTATGGGCAAATGCTGCACCAGCCGCAAGCCCAAGCACTGTAACAGCAGAATCAGAATTACCTTCCCCCGTCATAATCAATTGACGTAATGGACAACCACCAAGCAACACACTACAGAAACCTGCAAGCGCCATACCTAGGAAGTTCCACAATCCATCTGTATGTGCAATCGATTGGTTTTCAAAGCCAAGATGGAAATTACCAAAACTAATATTTACAATAAATACACCTACAAGCACTGCAAGGTACCCAAAAATAAGAACAGATTTTTTAAACAAGAATAAATCGCGGAAGCCACCTATCATATCATGATGCGTGTTGGTCTCCACTGTGCCCCGTGAGCACACCAAGTGCTAGGAAGCTATCCAGAAGGAACAGTACGCTTCTCCTTTGGCTATGCCAACACACATAAAGATGTGGAAGCCGCATTATCTGCGCTACATAGAATCGTTAAAAATACTAAATAATACATAACCGTTAAGTCTATATACCTTGAGTATATAGACTTTTATGCTTCTACGCTTCGCATAAACGACCGATAGCATCAGCTCTACAGCGTTTGCAGTGTGTCATTTGCGGCACATAGTGACCAATAAATTGACGCATGTTATCGATTTCTTCTGAAGTTGGGCCTCGGTGATTTTCAAAGACCGTATCATGAACTGGAATCATGGCAATACAGTTCATCAAATCGACGCCCCAAGCTTCTGCTTGTTTAGCGATTGCTGGCACATGGTCCATATTTACATCAGGCACTACTACAGTATTAATCTTAACAATGATATTCTTTTCCTTTAATTTTTGGATACTTTCAGCCTGACGCTCTAATAAAATACGGGCCCCATCGATTCCTTTGTAGATATTACCCTCATAACGAACCATGGAATATACATGTTTTGCAATCTCTGGATCAATAGCATTAGCTGTAATCGTTACATGCGTAATTCCTAAATCAGCAATGTCATTAATATAATCAGGTACTACCAAACCATTACTAGATAAACAAAGCATGACATGAGGAAAATCCTTTTTCACAAGACGGAAGGTTTCAAGTGTCTTGTCTGCATCACACATAGGATTCCCAGGACCTGCAATCCCTACTACAGAGATATCCTGACGAGCATCAAACACCTTGCGCACAAAGGCAGCTGCCTCTTGTGGTGTATAAACATGTTGCGTCACGCCTGGTCTATTTTCATTCGCACAGTCGTACTTACGATTACAATAATTACATTGAATATTACAATTCGGCGCTACTGGTAAATGTAAACGACCCCAATTAGCAGAAGCGGCCTTGTTGTAACAAGGATGATTTTGTAGGAAACTTTGTCCTTGAATTTCTTTCATAATTAACCTTTCCGACCAAATCTAATAGCATCTTTATGGCAAACATGTAAGCAATCACCACAGTTGGTACAATTCATTTCATTTGGTCGTGTTCCCATTTCACATACACGCAAGCACGCATCACAGTCATCGCAATCATTTGTTTTAAAAATTCTAAAAATAGAAATTTTGCGAAGCAACTCCATAACGCCCCCAAAAGGACATACAAAGCGGCACCAAGCATTGGCGATAAGAAGGGAACCAGCAATAATAGAAACGACCGTTATAGTACGAGCCGCCCAATACCATTCGGAGAACTGCATAGATAAAATAACAGCATTAAAATATTCATCGCTCGTCCGTATTGGGATCATAATGCGAGGATTACCAAATTTAAAATATACTACGAGCCCTAAAATTATAGTTGCTACCATGCCGAGTTGAAGGAAACGCATATAGCTTTTACGATTTCTTAGTGGTCCCATAGATATTTTTCCCAGCATTTGGTTAATCCACCCACTTGGACAAAACCAACTACAGAAAGCACGGCCAAAGAATACGACCATAAGGGGCAAAATAATCCACCAAGCGTAAAAATACGTTGTAATACGTCCCCAACAGGTAATTATGGGACAGCTTTCACAGTTTACGAATGGCACAATATAAGGGCATCGGAATATGCCATAGTATACCCATTTTCCCATAATGAAGAGGAAGATAAACTGTACAATACGACGCCAAAGCGTTAAATTCTTAGGGGCTTGTTTCCCAGATACACTAGAATTACCTTGAGTTCCACAGGTTGCAGATGACGGACAATGATTACACATCTTTTACACCAAACCTTTCTATCAAATCGAGACCTCTCGCACTATGAACGGATGTGAACCCGTGATTTTCTAAGATTTGTTGTCCTTCTTGGGATCGTGTGAATTCAATATAATCGGCAGCCAACGCACGATCTTGTACATATTTCATTGTATTAATAGTGAAAGTGAGCGGAGCAGGTGGCACAAATTGTGCAGGTATGGAGAAGTACTCTATACGATCCTTGAACCGATCATGTGTGGTAAGGCGTTTTTCAATGATGGATACATCGGCTTTACCTTCTACGAGATCACACATCATGGAAATTACACAAGCATTTTCAGCCATTAAGTTTTTCATGATACCATCGGTTAAACCAGATAATTTCATGATTCCTTTTACAGACGCACTACCAGGGGGAGATGCGCCTAGGGGCAACATAACGCGTACACCAGGCTCAGCCATATCCTTTAAGTCCCGAATCCCTGCAGGATTCCCCTTAGGGGTAACGATAACGTAATCCGTAAAACATAATGGTTCAAAAGCCATACTTACGCCTTTTTTGCGCATATTTTTCGCTAGTTCTAAACCGCGAGCCCCAAAGATTTCTGTGCGACTCTTCTCAGCTAACAAGGATTTACCAATAGCCCCTGCAAAGGCACCAGTATACTGAATATTGTGCCCCGTGTGCATTGTATAAACTTGGTTTAAATCAAGGAACGCTTCCGATAAACCGCCACAAGTCCACACTTGTAATGAATCAGACTGTGTTGGCTTGTAAGCACCTCGTATAAACGACGGCACCGCTGATGCGGCTGCTAAATCTAAAGCACCACCAATAAACTGGCGACGGGATATATCCTTTTTCAAAAATCCCATGTACTTACCACCTTTCACTGAGCTTTACAGTACTAAGCATATATTCACATTATAGTATAAAAATCATAAGTTTTGTTAATAATATGCATAGCTTTGATTAATTCTTTTATACAGATTAGTCATGGAACTCTTGTTTTTAAGGATGTTATTATAATTTTTTAAAATATATTTCTATATCTATTTTATTGAATATTTATTACATACGATAAATGTGCGATTTTTTTAGGTTTAACGAAGCTAGAGTCCCTCTATACGCACAATGCATAGTAAACAAGGACAATCGGCTCTATAGACTATATTTAGTCTCTTTACAGCAGTCATTACTCTTTAGGATTTAATTTCACTATAAGACAATATTGCCAAAAGAACGCAAAAAGGCGGTACAACCAAATGGTTGTACCGCCTTCATTCATCAATTATTCAGCAGTGAATGGCAATAAAGCAATTGCACGTGCACGTTTGATAGATGTAGTCAATTTGCGTTGATGTTTTGCGCAAGTACCGGAAATACGACGAGGTAAGATTTTGCCGCGTTCAGTCGTAAAACGACGAAGTTTAGCAACGTCTTTATAGTCGATTTGATCGATATGGTCTGCACAGAAAACGCATACTTTTCTTCTTGGCTTTCTGCCTCTATCTCTTCTCATTGCGAATCCTCCTTTTCGAATTAGTAGGAGTCCCTGACACTAGAACGGGATGTTTTCGTCATCGCCGCCTGTACTGAAACTATCAAAATTGGACCCACCTTCGAAAGAATTAGTATTCATATCAAGGGATTGGCCCACAAAGTTCGCTACCACTTCAGTAACGTACCGTTTTTGACCGTCCTGAGTCTCGTAAGAACGAGTTTGCAAACGACCTTCTACAAAGCAACGACTGCCTTTACGAAGATTGCCTGCCGCTTCACCGAGTTTACCCCAAGCAACGCAGTTGATGAAAGCAGTTTGTTCTTTCGTCTCATTTGTTGTGGAATCAATATAGGTGTTAGTTGCAGCCACTGTGAAAGTTGCTACCGCACGACCAGTTTTGGTATAGCGTACTTCAGGATCACGAGCTAAATTACCTAGAATTTGTACAGAGTTCATGTTTTCCTCCAGGCTTTAATTATGCTTCGTGTTTAACAATTAGATGTCTTAGGACTTCATCGTTGATTTTCAATACACGATCGATTTCTTTGATTTCAGCAGGTGCTGCTTCAAAGTTAATCAATACATAAAAACCGTCAGTGAATTTCTTCACAGCATAAGCAAGACGACGCTTGCCCCAACGATCTACCTTTTCTACTGTGCCGCCTACACGAGCAATTAAAGCTTCTACTTTTTCAATAACAGCGTTAGTTGCTTCCTCTTCAGCTGGTTTCACAATAAACATGACTTCGTATTTGTTCATACAAAATCACCTCCTCTTTCGGACTAATGCCCCTATCGACACATAGGGGTAGGAAGTGCTTACCATCAATAAGCCTTACTATTATAACCTAAAAAAAGAATGAAAGCAAGAGCTCAAATTTAAGCCCTTGCTTTCACCAATATTATATGCGATTATATTTTTCATCTTCAGGAAAAGCGATAATAGCACAAATAATTACAAATATTGCAATTACACCCATCATAGGGTCTGCCGTATCATTTGGTAAAAAGGTAAGCATCAACGATGATACAATACCACTACCATATTGCATAGCACCTAGTAACGCTGCCCCGGAGCCTGCCATTCGCCCTGCTCGATCTAATGCTAAGGCATTTGTTACAGCCGCAATAATACCATTCATAGAGAAGAATAAAAAACAACCAATAACAATTAACCACAGTGAATGGTAGCCCACAATCATTAAACCCATTACAACAGATACACAAATGGCAGCAAATAATGTGGCATATCGCAACAACCTATCGAGTCGTATAGCACTTACAATACGACGATTAATAGCACTTAGTAACATTACGCCAATAATATTGACAGAAAAGAGATAGCCAAAGTATTCCTTGGGAACTCCATAAACATCAATATATACATAAGGAGAACCCGTTAGGAACGCATAGATAGCAATATAAAAAGAGCTAACACATAGCGTATATTTCATAAAGCCTTTATTACGTAATAAAATCCAATAATTATTATAGGTATGACCTATAGACTTTTTACTACGCTTCTCTAACGGATGTGTTTCTGGAAGTACTAATACGGCAACGAGCATCAAAATACCGATTGCGACCAATAACCAGAATATAGCATGCCATGTATACCATACAAGTAAATGCCCTGCCAACATCGGCCCTGCTATAGGCGCTATGGCCATAACAATAGCTAAGGTAGATAGCATTTTAGCAGCTTCAGTCCGCCCATACAAGTCGCGAATCATAGCCCGTGATAACATAGGCCCTACGCAGGCACCAAATGCCTGAAACACGCGCCAAGCCAGTAATTCCATCATGGATGAACTCAAGGCACAGCCCAGAGAACCAATGATAAATAAAACTACCCCCATAATCAGTGGCTTCTTACGTCCAATTTTATCGCTAATGGCGCCCCAGAAAAGTTGGGCTAACGCAAAACCTATCAAGAAACCAGTCAACGTTAGCTCCGCATCACCATTAAGATCTCGCCCCATCTCAGGCATGGCAGGTAAATAAATATCCGTCGACAACGACGTAAACGCCATCAATGCACTTAATATAGAAGTAAAAAGCCATCCTTTATTGCTAATCGTCAGCATAAAGACACCACTTTCATGTAAAATCACACTATAATATGTATTTATTTAAATTATATCAAAAACAATGTTAATACTATATAGTATAGTGATAAACTAAAACAATATTTATATAAACTAGAAATTCTATAGAAAATCCTTGCGTCATTATTCTATATAATTTACTATATATAGAGAAATCTGATTATAAAAAGGAGTCATTATGGCTAATATTAATGAAAACTATTTAAACCTACAAGGTTCTTATTTATTTGCTAACATTGCTAAAAAAGTAGCGGATTATCAAGCAGCTCATCCAGACGCAGACATTATTCGTCTTGGTATTGGCGATGTAACCTTACCACTTGTTCCTGCTATCGTAGATGCTATGGGTAAAGCAGTCCAAGAAATGGGCAAAGCTGAAACATTCCGCGGTTACGGACCTGAGCAAGGTTATGATTTTCTTCGTCAAGCAATCATTGATGGTGACTACAAACCATTAGGTCTAGATATTGCAATTGATGAAGTATTTGTATCCGACGGTGCAAAATCCGATGTTGGTAACATTCAAGAGTTATTCAGCGAAGATAATACCATCGCAATTACAGACCCAGTATACCCTGTATATCTTGATTCCAATGTTATGGGCGGTCGTACTGGCGAAGCAGTAGATGGTATCTTCCAAAAGGTTGTATACCTTCCTACATACGCAGAAAATAACTTCTCCCCAGAATTTCCTTCTGAAAGAGTAGACATCGTATACCTTTGCTCCCCTAACAATCCGACAGGTACTGTTTTAAGCCGTGCTCGTTTAACAGAATGGATCAAATGGTGTAAAGATAATGATGCAATTTTGATGTTCGACTCCGCTTACGAAGCTTTCATTAGTACAGAAGACACTGTAAAATCCATCTATGAAATCGAAGGCGCTCGTGAAGTAGCCATCGAATTCCGTTCCTTCTCCAAAACTGCAGGTTTCACAGGTACACGTTGTGCATACGCAGTAGTTCCAAAAGAAGTAACAGGTAAAACTAAATCTGGCGAACGTCATCCTTTGAACCCTATGTGGAATCGTCGTCAATGTACTAAATTCAACGGTGTGCCTTATATCGTTCAACGCGGTGCAGAAGCAGTATATTCTAAAGAAGGTCGCGAACAAACTCGCGCTAATATTGCGTACTACAAAGAAAATGCTCGCATCATCAAAGAAGGTCTTGAATCTATCGGACTTACTGTATACGGCGGCGTAGACGCTCCATACATTTGGCTTAAAACGCCTGGTAGCATGACTAGTTGGGAATTATTCGACCTCTTGCTCGAAAAAGTTCAAATCGTATCCACACCAGGTTCTGGTTTTGGTCCTCACGGCGAAGGTTACCTTCGTTTAACAGCTTTTGGCAGCCGTGAAAACACAATTCGTGCCGTTGAAAGAATTAAAACATTAAAATTCTAATACCGATAAAACTGAAAGACCGATTACAATCCTACAAAAGGAAGGTAGTCGGTCTTTTCTATGCCTTAATATATATGATTATTTACTTTTTAATAATTTAATAATAGATATGTTAATAGTAGCCTAAATTACTACTATCATCTATCTATTAAAAGTTATGGCGAATGCCTGCGTCAATACGATAGGAGTTATCTACAGTAGCCCCAAAGTTTTTAGTGAAAGTACCATATACATATGTATTAGGTCGTATGCTCCAAGAACCACCGAGTTCAAGGTCAAGCCATGTATCTTTTAGGTTCACTTCGCTACCTGTAGTTGGCTCACTGGCCATGCTGTACGTAGCATTCATTTTACCTGAGAACTCATGAGCTAACGCAGCTTTAAGGAATATGTTACTGTTTTTACTTTCCTTGCCAATCCCTACACCAATTCGACCAATAACAGAATTTACCGCATCAGAATCAATATGCACTGTGCTGCCTGTATTGGTACGTGCATCGAAGCTTTCACCAGACAAACGGCTGAACGTCAACTCTGCATTAGGATCGATATAGAAGCCATTATCTTTTTTAATGTGTTTACCGTATTCAACACTTAAGGAGGCCCCTGTATTACGATAATCACCACTCAATGTAGTGCCTAAGGTATTACGTACAGTGAAATCATTTTTCAAACGATTCACTTTGCCAATTACGTCTAAATAACGGCCATCCTTAAATTGTTTAGCACCATATACAGCTAATCCAGTCGTCTTACCAGAGCCAGAGCCGAGAGCGTAATCGTTATTGCTTGTACCGTATAGTAACGCACCACCAACAGTCCAGTCACCACGCAATGTATCATAACCCACTTGAGCCATGTTGTACGTTTGGTTTACATAGACATCATCTGTAATTTTAGACTTACCACCAATGTATTTACCCCATACGCCATGTTTATCAGAGTTAAGGCGTACATCACCAAGGCGGCGTTGTAAATCATTTGTATCTGCTTTCATTTGCATCATAGAGGAAGCTAGTGCACTCTTAACGCCAGATACAAGTTCACTTTCACGAGTCGTTACCACTGCTTGATCCGTAACGCTAGCTTTTCCATCGATAGTAAAGCTTTCTGTACCTAGATTAGTAAAGTATGTAGGACTAATAAGGCCACCATCAACCTGTACATTTACACCTAAATTACGTTCCCCTTTATTAAAATTAGTGTATGTTAACTTATTTGCTAATTGGTGCAATGTACCTCTAGGATTATTAATATTTGTATAACCTTTAAGGGCCTCTGCAGAACTGCGCATAGTCACAGATGATCCCTTATCGGCATGATTGATAACTACTTGGCCTTTACCTTGTGCAGATGCAGGAGCACCCTTTTCGTAATCGATAGCTGTATGACCAGCATAGTTATTAATCGTAATAGGCCGAGCGTCTACAGCTTGGATAATCCCTTTGCTAGCGGCATCTTTACCACCTATGAAATGTTCTACACGGCTACCTGTATATAAATAGTTTACATTATCTGGGCGACCTTGCGTAGGATATACGCGCTCAGCACCTAACCATTCATTGCGCCATGTAGCACCATTTTGTAAATATAATCGCAAACCGCCATGGTACGGATTATTATTGCTTTCATCAAATTCGTTAAGCACACCACCTACTAATTTAGAATTGGGTGTCGTTAAGCCTAATGAAATTTCAGAACCATGGTTATGAGGATTTTTCTCTATACCATAATTTTTATCTAAAAACCCCACATTACCATACATTTTCACATCATTAGTACCTGGTCGTAATCCATCTATACCAGTATTTACATAAACAAAGCCTTCTTCAGATAAAGCAGAATACGTATCAGATGTATCAAGTGGATTTGTTTTTATATCGGCCCCACCCAGCACACGGATATAACCGTCTTTATTAGCTTGCAAACCAACACCGACTACATCGATATTTGCATTGCCTTTTACAGTTACACGCGTATCATCATTATTACCATCACTAGTTAAACCGCCATAACCAGCATAGATACCACTCATGTAATAATGTGCCAAATCAGGTCTGCGTTTCTCTCCGCTTTCCGCCGGCGCTGGATTCGTAATTTTCACGGTTACATTCTTGTCGATAGCTACTTGTGTACCATCAAGTGCATAAATCCCAGTCACATTGTTATGGTATTTTTTACCGTTCACACCAAGACCAGATACATTGACAGTTAAGTCATCTGTGAAGTGTTTATTTTCACCCCACAAGTTAAGACCGATGGATTTGCCATCTGTATGACTTTCAACAGTCGTAGCGGATACCATGGTAAAAGCACTTGCACCTGTTACAATCAATGCCGCTATAACAGTAGCGTTTACTTTTCTTCTCATCTCATACCTCCTATAACACTCAAACTATAAATAAAGCTAGTTCAATTGTATCTATATCGGGGGTATACGTGTCAATTTTTACTCATATGATTTTTTATTTTATGTGTATAACAATACGCAATGTATCGATATAGTTATATTTCAAAGTATATTTTTAAGTGTATAAATTATTTTTTATTTACTTATCTATTTAATTCTATAGAAAAATATCAAAGCCCCCTAGTTTTGTGGTATAATAAAAATATTAATTATTAAATTTCTCGATTTATATAGGAGGCTAATATGAGCAAAATTCGTATTGGTATCGTTGGCTACGGCAACTTGGGTCGTGGCGTTGAAGCATCCGTAAAATTACAATCTGATATGGAGCTTGTTGGTGTATTCTCTCGCCGTAAAGGTTTAGAAACAGTTTCCGGTGTTCCTACATATACTATGGAAGACCTACCAAACTTTAAAGGTAAAATCGATGTTATGGTTCTTTGCGGCGGTTCTGCAACAGACCTTATCGAACAGACTCCAATGGTAACAAAATACTTTAACTGTATCGATTCCTTCGATACACATGCACGTATTCCTGAACATTTCGCAAACGTAGACAAAGTAGCTAAAGAAGCTAAGACTGCTACATTGATTTCTTGCGGTTGGGACCCAGGCATGTTCTCTTTACAACGTGTGTACGCTGAAAGCATTTTGCCTCAAGGCAAATCTTACACATTCTGGGGCCGTGGCGTTTCCCAAGGTCACTCCGATGCTATCCGTCGTATTGATGGCGTTCTTGACGCTCGTCAATACACTGTTCCCAAAGAACAATACATTGAAGCAATCCGTAATGGTGAAACTCCAGATGTTGATGGCTACAAAGGTCACCTTCGTGAGTGCTATGTAGTAGCTGCTCCTGATGCTGACAAAGCTAAAATTGAAAACGAAATCAAAACTATGGAAAACTACTTCGTAGGTTATGAAACTGTAGTAAACTTCATTTCTCAAGAAGAACTTGATCGCAACCACAAAGGCATTCCACATGGTGGCTTCGTTCTTCGCTCTGGTGAAAGCACAGAAGGTACTCGTCACGTTATCGAATATTCCTTGAAACTTGATTCTAATCCTGAATTCACAGGCTCTGCACTCGTTGCTTATGCTCGTGGTATCTACCGTCTTGCTAAACATGGCGGCACAGGTTGCTACACTGTATTCGACATTCCACCAGCTTGGATTTCTACACATTCTGCTGAAGAATTACGAGCTCACTCTCTATAATTCAATAAATATTAAAGAGGATAACTTCGGTTATCCTCTTTTTTATGCTTTCACTATATGCTATAAATACATTTATATTAAATACATATATAATAAAAAATCTACTATAAGTACAGTTGATTTTTAGTGTTTGCAAGCAAAATAATAGATACAACAAAGGGACCATCCTAAGATGGTCCCCTTTGTATATACACTACAATACGATTAGTACCAACGAGTCAATGGTAAATCGTTATTAACACCTTTTGTCATAAGGATTTGATGTAAGTCCATATTACCAATATAGAAACCAGCAGCACAACCACAAAGATATAAATCCCACATGCGGACAAATTCAGTACCACGTACCTTTTCTACTTGATCACGAACTCCTTGGAAATTATTATACCAATGCATTAATGTTTTATAATAATGCAACCGTAAATTTTCTACATCTAGTACATCCATATCATACTCGTAAGCAAAGCCAATCATTTCTCGAAGAGAAGGTAAGCATCCGCCTGGGAAGATATATTTACGAATCCATGCACTCGTTTCTTTTTCAGCAGGGTCACTAATATAATGAAGTAAGAACAACCCACCATCTTTAAGCATTGCTGATGCATCTTCCATATATAAAGGGAAATTAGCTCTACCCACATGCTCTAACATTCCTACGCTAACCATACGATCGAACTGACGACCAGATGCTGCCACGTCACGATAATCTATAAGTTCAATTTCAACTTGACCTTTGAGACCAAACTCTTTAATTCGTTCTTGTCCTTTCTTCCACTGTTCTTCAGACAATGTACAGCCATAGCCTTTAACACCATATTTTCGTGCCGCTTCAATAAGAAGGAATCCCCAACCACAACCAATATCAAGAAGTGTCATTCCTTCTTTTAAATGTAATTTATCAAGAATATGGTGTACCTTTTGATATTGTGCATCTTCAAGGCTATCATCTTCATGTTTGAAATATGCGCAAGAATAACTCATAGTCTTATCAAGCCATAAACTATAAAAATCATTACCTAAATCATAGTGAGAAGATACTTGTTTCTTTTGATCTTTCTTTTTAAGACCTACATTAAATAGCGAACTAAGCACTTTTTTATTTATAGAATCTTTATTAACCTGACCTAAAACAACGCAAAGAGCTTTGAATAAATCACCTTCAATTTCTATATCTTTACGCATATATGCTTCGCCGAGAGCAAGTTCGGCCGATACCAATACATCCTTCTTAGATATATCTCTATTTACAATAATCGTAAATTCGGGATTTCCTTCACCAATCGTATACTGATTATCCCCAACTTTTACAATAAAACAATGATCATTGAATCGTTCCAAATAGTGTACTAAAAAACTATCAAAAAGTTTAGAAAACATAATCATGTCCTTTCTTGTCAAGATGCGTTATACAGACTTTATTCACAAGTTAGTCCTTCAACTCATCTAGTTACGCTCTTCACATTTCAAAGATTAATTTATCAAATATTTTTATATATAATCAAAAAACTCAACATAGATAATTTAATTTTCATTAATTATAAAATAAATTTATCTGATATAAATATTTAAAGTCTTACAATGACATTATAAACCTTTTATACAAAAAATACACTATATACAAAAAATTTTATTTTAATTATACAATTAAGTATTGTATTGTAAAGTTATATCTCACATATGATATAATATTTAATTAGTAGAGTTTTACGAAACTTTCAACATGAACGAAATCAATGAAATTAATAAAAGGTGGTACCATGAGCACAAATTTAGAAGTAGGCATCGTAGGCCTTCCAAATGTTGGGAAAAGTACATTATTCAACGCCATTACTAAAGCAGGCGCTGAAGCTGCCAACTATCCATTCTGCACAATCGAACCAAACGTAGGTGTTGTTGATGTTCCAGATAATCGTTTAGCTGTATTAGCTGAAATGTTCGGTTCTAAACGCATCCTTCCGGCGGCTATGCGCTTCGTAGATATCGCCGGTCTTGTAGAAGGTGCATCTAAAGGTGAAGGTTTAGGTAATAAATTCCTGAGCCACATCCGCCAAGTAGATGCCATTGCCCAAGTTATTCGTTGTTTTGATGATCCTAACATTACTCACGTTTCTGGCTCTATCGACCCAATCCGTGACATCGAAATCATCAACACTGAACTTTGCCTTGCTGACCTTGAGTCCGTAGAAAAACGTAAACAACGTATTGAAAAAATTGCTAAATCTGGCGATAAAGATGCACGTGCTGAATTACCATTGCTTGAACGCATCATTGAAGGTTTAGGCGAAGCTAAACCTGTTCGTGCACAAGGTCTTGAAGAAGAAGAATTAGAAATGATCAAAGAGTTGACATTGCTTACAGCAAAACCATCTCTTTATGTAGCCAATATTTCTGAAGATGAAGTATCTGATTACTCTTCCAACGAATACGTAAAACGCGTTGAAGAATATGCGAAAAACGAAGGTGCTGGCATCGTTGTTGTTTCCGCTCGCATTGAATCTGAAATCGCAGAATTGTCCGAAGAAGAATCCGCTGCATTCCTTGAAGATCTTGGTCTTGAGGAATCCGGCTTAACTAAACTTATTAAAGCAAGTTATGCACTTTTAGGTCTTATCAACTACTTCACAGCTGGTGAAATGGAAGCTCGTGCTTGGACAATCGTAAATGGCACAAAAGCACCTCAAGCAGCTGGTAAAATTCACTCTGATATCGAAAAAGGCTTTATCCGAGCTGAAATCGTATCCTTCGATGACTTACAAGCTTGTGGCAGCCAAAATGCAGCTAAAGAAAAAGGCCTTGTACGCCTTGAAGGTAAAGACTACGTTATGAAAGACGGCGATGTAACTCACTTCCGCTTCAACGTATAAATATCATCATGAAAATAAAAAAGACAGTAGATTTGTAGATCTACTGTCTTTTTTATTTCATAGTGTCTTATTCAACTATTTTTACAATTTCATCCATTGTACGGCGTGTCTTATTACGATGAGGTTCTTCATCACGGTAGCCAAAGGCAGCCATTACAGAAATACCGAAATGTTTAGTATCGAAGAGACCAAGTTCATCACCTAAGAAAGCAGTCATCTTATCTTGATTAAAACCTTCTAAAGCACAAGAATCTAAACCTTCATACGCCGCCATAGTCATCATATTCGCCATAACAATATATATTTGTTTAGATGCCCAATCAAAAGCAGCACGTTCAGACTCAAATGTTTTATAGTCTTCTTTTGTAAATTGAGCATATTTTTCACGATATGCCGCATCAACTTCAGCAGGTAATTGTTTAACCTCTTCTTGAATATGACGAATATATGGAGAATCGAATTCAAGATCTGCTTTTTTACGAGCTAAGAAAACTACTACATGACTAGCTTCAAGACCTGCTAAAATCCCCCAACCATAAGCTTTCATTTTTTCACGAATTTCTGGATTTTGAATAACTAACAACTGATATGCTTCAAAACCTAAAGATGTAGGAGACAAACGTGCAGCCTGCAAGATAGCATTCCAGTCTTCATCACTAATCTTTTTAGTGCTATCAAATTTCTTACATGCATAACGATATGTCATAGCATATTCTAAATCATTACGATCCAATTTAGGAGCGGTTAATTTTACATTTTCTATTTCATATTTACTCATATATACCTCCATAATTGATAAAAAATATCATGTCTTTATAGTATCATAATCAACGTTCAAATCATATAAAAATCGATATAAAAAAGCCTAGACATTGTCTAGGCTTTATATGGTACGGACAGCTCACCTTTTTCATACCAAAAGAGGCCAGATGTACTAATCTTATGTTCTTTAAAAATAGTCTGAACCTGCTCTACAATACTTGGATCTATTTGCACAGATAAACCACACATATCGTAAAGCTCTGGAGGTGTAGCCATCAATTGATGAGGTACCTCTAATTCTGTTAATACCTTATCCGCTTTATCCCCAAAATAATAGGACGTAAAGACGACTAGCAACTTTTTATTATTCACGGCCTCACCCCCTACTGCAATACATAATATTAGAATTCTTATTTCTTAACCATTCAGATAAGAAATAAGAATTCTAGTGTACTCTAACAATTAATTCATTGTACCTAAAAAGAAAACTACCAATTATAGTTTAACAATATTATCACCAAGAATAGAATCTGTAATAGCATACATATTCGTAATACTGCCGACGCCAACATTTTCTTTCACACCATAGAAATCGAGGCAAATGCCACAGGCTGCAATTTCAACACCTGCATCAGCTAGTTTTTTAATATTTTCTAAATGAACAGAATCATTTACAACCATCTTAACACTGCTATTTATGAAATAGATTTTAGATGGTTTTACATCGGCTTCAAGCATGCACACCCAGAACGTTTTCATTAGGTTACGGCCTAACTCTTCACTACCTTCACCAAGATAGTCCTTTGTCATCAAGATGACACGGTTACCATAACTCATTGGTTCACAACTACCATCTGCTACTGGATTATCATTAGGGGTCATAGTGAGGTAGAAATCCTTACCGTCTTGTCGAATATCCACCCCATAACCGCGAGACTTGCCGAACTTCTCTACATTATCACGACTCACTTCATTATCTACAATAGTGGTAATAATAGCACTTGGATTCGCATCACTTACCTTCTTGGTTTCAATTACAGGCTTTGGACACAAGCTACCACGCACATCAACAGTCAATTCCTTTGTATTGCTCATCATACACCTCTGTATTATATACATTATATATTTTGTAAAAGTATTACCTATCAGCTATCAGCTATCAGCTATCAGCTATCAGCTATCAGCTATCAGCTATCAGCTAATGATATTGTAATTAAATATCGATTGCCAATAGTAGAAAACTTGTTTTTATAAATCTATTCTGTAACACGTACCGCTAGCCCACTGAAACTTTCAACAGTACCAATAATAGCCGCACAGTCTATACCAGCCTTATGTAACGCCTCTACGAGTTGTTCACCTTCATTAGCAGGAACAGAGAACAGTAAACCACCCGAGGTTTGTGGATCGAATAGAATATCCGTCCACACTGCATCCAAAGCTTCATCAACTTGTACATCTGTTATCGCCTTGCGATTTCCATAGGATGCAGCTGGTACTAATCCCATTTGAGCCGCTTCTATGACATCATCAAAGAGAGGAAGATCATAAGCCTTAATATGTATTGTCACATCGGAGGCACTA
Organism: uncultured Veillonella sp.; assembly: GCF_963522475.1. Classification (GTDB taxonomy): domain Bacteria; phylum Bacillota; class Negativicutes; order Veillonellales; family Veillonellaceae; genus Veillonella. The sequence continues at coordinate 26,826 of NZ_CAUQYW010000001.1, forward strand.
GCCATTTCTACAGAGTGTCCCATTAGACTAAAACCTGTTACATCCGTACAAGCATGGATGGTAAAGTTATGAGCTACCTCTGCACCTACTCTATTTAAAGTACTCATACTAGTGACAGCTTGCTCTGTGCCTATAGGGAATAAATCTGCTTTCAGCGCATTATTCATAATACCTGTTCCAATACGTTTTGTTAAGACCAATACATCCCCTACTTGGGCCCCTTTGTTTTTCCAGATGCAATTGGGATTCACTTGCCCTGTCACAGACATACCAAAGATAGGTTCTTTATTTTCTATGCTATGTCCACCTACGATAGCCGCACCCGATTCGGCGACGATTGAGCCCGCGCCATTTAACACGTCTGTTAAGATCCCTTGCTCTACAAGAGGTACTGGGAAGCCTACAATATTCATAGTAGTCAATGGAGCTCCACCCATAGCATACACATCGCTTAATGCATTGGCAGCAGCAATCTTACCAAACAAAACAGGATCATTAACCATAGGTGTGAAAAAGTCTAATGTTTGAACTAATGCCAATGTATCAGAGATTTTATATACACCCGCATCATCAGAACCGGTCATATCCGCTAAAACTTGGTCATTTGTAACAGGTGTCACTGCTTTCAAAACACGATTTAATATATGAGGACCAATCTTACACGCACAGCCCCCATTTGTCACATAGTCGGTAAGTCGTACCATAAGACCTCCTTACTCATTCTCGGACAATCGGGAAACGATTTTCTTGACCGCCTTTTCAAATTTAGGGCGCGGCATCAGCAGTTGATGACCACAGCCGTTACATACGATGAGAAAATCCGTGCCAATCCTCTTCACTTCCCACTCGTCACTACCGCAAGGATGTGATTTTTTCATCTTGACCACATCGCCTACATAATATCTAATAAATGCCATAGCGCCTCCTTTTTCGTTAGTATGTATATACTTATTATACAAAAAATACAAAGTTCCATAAACATATCATAATTCTATAGTTTATATAGTCATTTTACGAGTAGTTATTAGTACATGTAACGAAAATATTATTGATTACTAATCAATAATGATTTTTCATTTAGTTATCATTCTCAATATCAAAATTAGCTTATTTCATAAATCCTATACTATTCAGTCTTAAAGAAACCGCATTTTTACTGCATTGATAATATTTATCATTTAGAAAATTTTCGAAATAAATTTTACAAAAATACTTGCATTTCTCATTTAGTATGTTACAATATAGTCAACAATGATTATTCGTTAAGTATACGGATAACACATTGTATATAAAACTGTTAAGACGGCAAGTGCCGAAAAAACACAAATCAGTAAGTACTATTTTTAAATATTAGACAAGTGTCTATTTAAATTAAGCTAAGAATAAGTTTTCTGACTAAGGCGAAGTCGCCCACTAAATTTTAGAATAAGTATTCTATTACATTGCTTTCACAACCAAGTGGTTATGAATATATAAGTTAAGTAACAAATTTTGAAATTATCGTAAGTACAAAGGAGTATTAAAATGGCAGAATTAAAAGGTTCTAACACTGAAAAAAATCTTCAAGCAGCATTTGCTGGCGAATCCCAAGCATTCCAAAAATATACATTCTACGCTGCAGCTGCTCGTCAAGCTGGCATGAATGAAATCGCTGATTATTTCGAAGAAACAGCTCACAATGAATCCGCACATGCTAAATTGTGGTTCAAAGCTCTTCATGGTGGCGACGTATCTTCCGATATCGAAGCTAACCTTCGTGATGCAGCAGCTGGCGAAAACTACGAACACACTACAATGTACAAAGATTTCGCTAACGAAGCTGAAAAAGAAGGCTTTGCAAAAATCGCTTACCAAATGCGCGAAGTTGGTAAAATCGAAGCTCGTCATGAAGCTCGTTACCTTGCATTAGCAGCTCGAGTATCTGGTAACAAAGTATTCACTAACGACGAACCAGTAGCTTGGATCTGCGCTAACTGTGGCTATGTACACGTTGGTGAAGAAGCTCCTAAAGTTTGCCCAGTATGTGCTCACCCACAAGCTTTCTTCCAACGTTTGGTTGAATCCTTCTAATCTGTAAGTACGACACTAACTAACCTAACAACCTGTAAGTGCAGATTTAAATTAACCATACCTGTAAGGATATATAATCTTACAGTAAGTACTGACAACTTCCTAAAAAAGACGATGACTAAGGTCATCGTCTTTTTTGTGTTCTATTCGCTATTAAGGTTGTGTTTTGGTTGTGTTTTATTTGATTATATTCCCTGTTTATATTGCTAATAGAGCGTAATAATCCATAAATTATCTTATAGTAATAGCAACTATTTAGTACTATCCACTAAATGCCTAAACTGTTGTACCGCCTCATAAGGGTTATCTGCATGAGCAATAGCAGATATGATGGCAACACCACAGGCTCCCGCTTCTAGTATAGGCTTCGCATTGTCTAAAGTTATTCCCCCAATACCAACACATGGTAAGGTCAAGCCTTCTGCTTGTAGTTCAGAGATACGCTCCGGTCCACATGGCTCTTGTGCATCAGGTTTACTACTTGTAGCATACATAGGACCTACACCTACACAGTCAGCATAAATTATATCAGTCTTATGAAGTTCTTCTACGGAGTGAATGGAGATGCCAACCACCTTATGGCCTACAAGATTACGAACTGCTTCTAGGCTCATATCCTCTTGCCCTACGTGAACGCCATCAGCATTAACAGCTACTGCTAAGTCTACATCGTCGTTAATAATATAGAGTACATTGTACTTAGCACAGATTTGTTTTAACTGTTGGGCTAACTCTAGTTTCTGTTGCCCCACTAAAGTACCTACGCCCTTTTCTCTAAATTGGAAACAAGTCACACCGCCTCGACAAGCCTCCTCTACGATAGAGAGTAAACGATTTTCATTCAGTTCCACATCTTGCGTACCACTTATGAAATATACTTGTAATTGATCTGGCACAACTACAGGCCGTATACGATTTTCAGACATAAGCACCGTATCATCGAGTGTATATAAACTATCCATAAAGGCTACACTAAAACTACCCGGTTTTACACCACTTACTTGCACTGCACTTTCACCAGCTAAACCATAGTAAGCCAATGCGTAAGCGAGAAACTCACCGATAGACAGTCTATTTTTACACGGATAATAAGCACTAAAGAAAGCCGCTAATACAGCCCCTAATAGACAGCCCGTACCCGTCACAGCCGTCATAATAGGATGTCCATGAGGAACGGCAAAGACCCGAGTTCCATCGGACACATAATCCTCTTCACCTGTTGCAACGACCGGGCAGTTAATAAGGCGCGCTAAACGATATGCGATAACAGCACTATCCTCGACCTGTGCCCCATCTACACCTTTACCGGTAGTAGAGTCATCCTTCTTATTATCAGGATTAAGTGCATCATAAATAGCTTTGATTTCACTTTGGTTCCCTCTCAACAAAGAGATAGCCCCAGTATGAATCAACTCTAAAACCACAGATAAACGATAAGCCCCCGCATGACACCCAACTGGATCTAAAACGATAGGAACCTCATGTTTCTTCGCCAGTGCTATAGCATCTTTGTAGTAACTAACTTTGTCTGGTGTAAGAGTACCAATATTGATGAGTAGCGCCGATGCATGGACGATGAGATCTTTCAAATCTTCACTACACTCACTCATCACCGGTGATGCGCCAATAGCGAGTAAACCATTGGCCGTAAAGGTCCTCACTACATCATTGGTAATACAAATAACGAGAGGGTTTCTCTGGCGCAAGATTTCTAATATATTGAGTTTAGGCCAAATTTGACCATTCATATATGGATTTTCATAGGTCATATCACTATCTCCTCTCGTCATTTTTCAAGAGCTCATCCATCGTTTCAGGACCATTAGATAAGAGTCCATAAGCCATATGATTTACGGGACCACAGCCATTTCCCAACTCGGGATTATGTTTAATAGCAAGTGCTATATAGTCCTTGGCAATACCAATGGCATCCATTACATCACGGCCCTTTGCAAGCTCCGCCGTAATCACTGCAGAGAAGGTACAGCCCGTTCCATGTGTATGCACCGTATTATATTTAGGGCTCGTCCAGGTACGAACGCTACCACCCTTAGTGAAAGCATAATCCGTCGCATCGTCACCAATATGGCCACCTTTAATAATGACTACCTTTGGTCCTAACTCATGTAAGATACGATTAGCCGCCGTTGTTATATCACTTTCACACGTAATAGACATATCCGCTAAAACCTCAGCTTCGCTGCGATTAGGGGTAATAACAGTTGCGGTAGGAATGAGCTTAGATTTTAAGAAATTCACCGCTTCATCTGATACGAGTCGGTCACCGCTAGTGGCAATCATAACGGGATCCATTACATAAGGAATTGGTTTACTCACATAAGGATAGATGAGGTCCATCATTTCAGGTAAAGCAATCATGCCCGTCTTAACGGCTTGTGGTTCAATGTCAGAATACACATCGTGTAATTGTCGGTCAATACTCTCTAGCGACAGATGTTCTACATGATGTACACCTGTCGTATTTTGAGCCACTACGGACGTAACAACGGCCATTCCGTATACGTGACGACTTTGAAAGGATTTCAAATCGGCCATGATGCCAGCGCCCCCACTTGGATCAGTGCCAGCAATTGTTAATGCAGTATGTAGTTTCATTGTTCCTCCACAGATATAAAAATAAGACCACTCCAAATGGAATGGTCTCGTAATAGTTTAGTATTATGTTGCACTCCACTTCCCTACGCCAGTATTATCTGGATCAGGTCTAGGGTTTTGAACGATCAATCTCAGCAAAAGCACCCCTAGTGGCAATATGTTTTTATGATTTAGTTATAGCATTATTATACAAAATATGCAAGAAAACATTTGACCATTTACAATTGAGCTCGTATAATGAAATCCATAACGGGGTGCTCACAAGAGTGGGCTGAGAGTAAGCTATCGCTTTAACCCATAACCTGATTTGGATAATGCCAACGTAGGGAACATAGAGGATTAATAGCCGAGTTCCTGTGACTCGGCTTTTTCTATGACTTCCTGGCAAGGAGGACGTATGAAAGACACACACATCACACAACCACAATTTGCTATGATATGGTTCGGTGCCGCTCTATCTATAGCGGAAATTATGACTGGCACTTATCTTGCACCATTAGGACTTACACAAGGTTTAAGTGCTATCATCCTAGGTCATATTGTAGGCGGCATACTATTATTTGGGGCCGGGCTGATTGGCGGACGGTTACGCCAAGGTAGTATGAACACAACTGCTTTTAGCTTTGGTCCATGGGGCGCCAAAGGTTTTGCCATCCTAAACATCTTACAATTATTAGGTTGGACTGGCATTATGATATATGATTCTATGTTAGCTCTCCAAGAACTAATCCCTTTTGATCCTCATATTTGGGCTATTGCAATTGGTTGTCTTGTTATTTTATGGCTTTTTATCGGACTTCATAATACTGGTTATATACACGGTATTGTATCTACTTTACTGCTTATTCTCACCATATATATGGGATACCACATCATATCCGATTGGCCATCTCATACACTCACTATTAGCAATAGTTCCATGAGCTTTATAGCAGCTTTTGAATTATCTATTGCCATGCCATTATCTTGGTTACCTTTAATCAGCGACTATACACGAGAAAGTCAAAAACCATTATCAGCCTCTTTTATCAGTGCTGGTGTATATACAATCACTAGTATTGCTATGTATGCATTAGGTCTTAGCACCGCTTTATTTGGTGGTGGAGACTCGATTATTGCCATTTTAATGAATGCAGGTCTTGGCATTACAGGACTTATTGTAATTATATTTTCCACTGTAACTACTGCATTTATGGGCACCTACTCAGCAGGTGTTTCCAGTACTGCCATCCATCGTGCGATTTCTACTAAAGGCGTAGCTATTATTATTACAATTATTGGAACAATAGCAGCTTTAGTATATCCCATGGATGACATTACGGATTTTCTTTACCTTATCGGCTCTGTATTTACCCCTATGATTGGCATATTATTAGCTGACTTTTTTATCAATCAACAAGCGACACAAACTACAGTTGCACATATCATTCGCGCTATTATTTGGGTTATTTCAGTTGGTGTATACCATTATATGTTACATAGTGAAAGCTTTATTGGCGCCACTATTCCAGCCTTTATCGTTGCATTTATGGCAACTATACTTGTTGGTCGTTTACAAACACATAGACAACAATAATACAATAAGCCCGCTGTATTTAGTAATTGCAATGATTACTAAATACAGCGGGCTTCTATGTATAACGATATAAATAGAATTATAAAATAACGCATACGGTACTAACTATATTATTTTTTAAATACGATACGCCGATAAGTACCAAAATTTAACCATGTATTATACCATTGTACTGTAAAAGCTTCATCTGTATCCAAAGATTGTTTAAAAATATCATATACAGCACTATTTTGAATATTAATAGAAAATCCACGTCCATTAAGCAGTGGTAACTTTTGATATGTATAGTCACGCAACGACTCTATCACTACAATCGTTGAGTCACGCACCTTAACTGCTACTTTATCACGCAATACAAGAATATCAAAATCTACCGGATAAGAATAACTTTCACCTTGAATCGGAATTCTATCTCCTACCTTATATACTTGTATATCATTATGTTCTTTATTAACATTAAATCCTTCTATATCATAGAAAAATTCTTCAAATATATCACCACGAGCTTTTACTGCTCCATTAACAAAAGTATATAATTCTTGATGATCGTCAAGTCGCGCCAAAACAGTTCCACATGCAGATGTCATATGCGTAACTCTATCAATTAAAATTAATTCACCTAGGCCCTTATGGTTTTCAAATGTATCGACAACTACAGGTTCTTGGAATTTTAGTACAACATGTGCTATTTCATTTTTATGTAATTCATCAGCTTGAAGTCGCTCACCATTATTGACATCAATTTTATATCTAATTTTAGTGACTACAGCAGATACTATTTTTGTACCTATACTTGCCCAATATTCTGTACCTTCTCTCAACTCGCTATCATCCATCCAAAGTAAATTTATATCTACTTTAGCGCTAACATTAAGATCAATACCTTTATAAAATACACAACCTCGCGATACATCTACTTCACGATCAAGTTGGATAGATACCGGTTGATTTTTAGTTACACTCTCTACGGTTTCAAACCCAATAATAATTGATTTAATCTTGGCTGTTTCACCACTTGGTAAAATCTTAATTTCTTCACCAACATGAATACTACCTGATTGTACCTCTCCTTGGAATCCTCTAAATGTATGATTTGGCCTTGATACACGTTGAATAGGCATATAAAAACCAACTTCTTCTTTAGTTTCAATATCTACAGACTCCAAATATGGCAACAAAGCAGAGCCTACATACCACGGCATATTGGTAGATAATGTAGTAATATTATCCCCTTCTGTTGCTGATACTGGTATCAATTCAACTTGATGAAGTTGTAATTCAGCTTGCAAAGCTAGCACTTCAGCCTTAATCTCATTAAATCGTTCTTCATCATATCCTACTAAATCCATTTTATTAATAGCAAAAATAAAATGTTCAATGCCCATTAACTTACAAATACGAGCATGTCGTCGCGTTTGCACAAGCACGCCTTGTTTAGCATCCACAAGAATAATAGCTAAATCAGCAAAAGAGGCTCCTACAGCCATATTTCGTGTATATTCTTCATGTCCCGGTGTATCTGCTACAATAAAACTTCTGTGATTTGTCGTAAAATATCGGTAGGCTACATCAATCGTAATCCCTTGTTCACGTTCTGCCATCAACCCATCCAATAATAAAGAATAGTCAATTTCGCCACCGCGACTACCTACCTTACTTTCTAATTCTAAAGCTTTCTTTTGATCTGCATATAATAGTTTAGAATCATATAGGATATGTCCAATTAATGTAGATTTACCATCATCTACGCTACCGCAGGTGATAAACTTCAATAAACTTTTCATTAGAAATACCCCTCTCTTTTTCTACGTTCCATACTACCGGCTGCCTCACTATCAATAACCCGTGTTGTTCGTTCCGAAGATACTGCGCTCAACGTTTCATCAATAATTTCGTCCAATGTATGTGCAGTTGATTCTATACCACCCGTTAAGGGATAGCAGCCCAAAGTTCTAAAGCGAACACTTTTCATAACAGGTTTTTCACCTGGCTTCAAAGGAAAACGATCATCATCAATCATAATAATATTACCATCTCTCTCTACTACAGGTCGTTCTGCAGCAAAATAAAGTGGTACAATATCAATTTTTTCACGTTTAATATATTGCCAAATATCTGTTTCTGTCCAATTCGATATAGGGAATACACGCATGCTTTCACCCTTATTAATTTTGGTGTTAAACAAGTTCCACATTTCTGGTCTTTGATTTTTAGGATCCCAGGCTTGCTCTTCATTGCGGAATGAAAAAATGCGTTCTTTAGCTCGCGATTTTTCTTCATCGCGACGCCCACCACCAAAAGCCGCATCAAATCCATATTTAGTAAGCGCTTGTTTCAAAGCTTGCGTCTTCATAATATCGGTATAAGCAGAGCCATGATCAAATGGATTAATACCTCTTTTTACACCATCTTGATTAATGTATTCAATCATATCAATGCCAAGTTTTTTCGCCGTTTCATCGCGAAATTGTATCATTTCCTTAAATTTCCACGTTGTATTTACATGAAGAAATGGAAATGGTGGTTTTTCTGGATAAAATGCTTTTAACGCCAAATGTAACATAACGGAACTATCTTTACCAATCGAATACAACATAACCGGTTTTTCACATTGGGCTGCTACTTCACGAATGATATAGATAGCTTCTGCCTCTAATTCATCTAAATGAGAAAATATACTCATAACTATTATCCTTTCTAATATTGATTAGATTCCTGTCGATTAATAGTAATCGTTTCATGTCGACCATCACCAGTCCTAATATGCCAATATAAAAACTGGCCTTTTTCTTCTACCGTCATCATTCCACCTTGTCCGCCCATATCTGCCCCTAAATAAAAGGAGATCGCTTGCACCGGACATTCTTTAACACAAGAAACACAGCCCCAACAATCTCGAGGATACGCCATATGAGCTTTTCCAGATGCACTCATTTCTATAAGTGTCCCTGGACACACTACAGTACAACGTTTACATCCAATGCACCGTTTTGAATCAATAGCTATGCTCATACGAATCCTCCCTTCCTACCAATGGTCGACGTATCATTGTAACAGTCCCATCCACCATTTTAGAATTTATAAAGCACAATCCATTACTATCACATTTAGGATAGTCTAAATATTCACCAAATGTGTGCCATCTTGTTTCTTGACGCTCTAACAAATGAGCAATTAACACAGTACAGATGGTCAATCGATTTTTTAACTCATAAATAAATACCAATTCTCTAATCGTTTGAACACGCAACATCGGAACTAATGTTTTAATTCGTTCTATTTCTAATTGCGCTCGCTCTAATTGCTTTGTAGTATATTGGTACATAGTCCCTATACCGCCAGCATAAGTGTCCATTACTTTTTGCATAGCTTCTTCTAAATCAGAAACAGAGAATCTTGGCTTTTCCTCATCTGGTGAAAGCAAAAATTGATTGTATTCTTGTATCGCCTGTTCTAATGCATTACTCAAATTATCTTCTTCTACTGGAGCAGATTGACCTAACCGCTTAACAATTTTCAAAGCTGCAATCTCGCCCTCTACCAAAGCACCTGTAACATATTTTTGCGGGCATCCACCAGCTACATCACCAGCAGCAAATAGATTATGAATCGTTGTTTCACGATTAGTGTCAACCCAATATCCACTGGCCGTATGGCCCCCTACAATATAAGGTTCCGTACCTTCAATCTCAACAGCTTGCTGCTTAGGTCCATACCCAGTATCAATCCACTTGAGAGTTTGACTAGGCGCCATATTCAAATATGCTTTGAGAAGATCATGATTCTGTTGCTCCGTGATAGCAGTCGTATCTAAGTAGCATGGTCCATGACCATCAATGTTCTCTTTTACCGTTCCATATACACGTTCAGAAGTAGTAATTCCATATTTAGTTTCATACACCTCATCACGACTATTCACTTGTTTCGCCCCAACACCTTGTGCAATCGTTCCTGTAGGAGCTATTGTATCTTTACAACGTAGGGCAACAAACCGCATTTCAAAGGTAGTCATTTCGGCACCATGCTGTATGCCCATAGCATATCCCGCACCGGTGTTAAATGGAGAGTACCACATTTTATGGCGCGAAAATCCAGGATTATTCGGTTTATATAACCCAGAAGCACCTCCTGTAGCTACAATGACATAAGAAGCACGAATTTCATAAACTACACCTGTTTCAATATGAAATCCTATAGCGCCTTTAATAGTATTATCTTCTACAATATAATCCGTAATCACTAGACGATTAATAATCATTACATCATCTAATTTTTGTACTGCATCCGCCAATATGGGCTTAATATTTTCTCCATTTATCTTAATATTGCGATTGCCTCTTGCTACATAAGACCCATCATCATGTTTAAGGATAACTAGCCCTAACTTTTCAAGATCCTCTGTTACACGATTTAAACCCTCACACATGGTACGAGCTAAATCTTCACGTACAATACCATTAGCATCTTTTACTTGATAATCTATATAATCATCAATAGTACGTCCTGGTACAATATACGCATTTAACGCATTTACACCAGCAGCTAAACATCCGCTTCGTTTAATATGCGCTTTCTCCGCAATAATAATAGATGCCGCACTATGTTTTCTCAATGTTAAAGCACTATAACACCCTGCTGTGCCACCACCTATAATTAAGACATCTGTATGGAATTGCTGAGTATCTGTTATCGCCATAGAACTCACCACCTTAAATATAATATAAGTTATCTGTATTCATCTTACTGTTCTCTATCACATACGTTTTATTTTGATTGAATACATATAAACGATATATCAAAACGTCTACTAATTCTCCCACTTCAAACTCTTCATCATCTATACTGGCATTACTATAAATTAAGATTTCATCAATTCGAACCCATAATTCCATATGATTTCCCTTAAATAAAATCCGCTCAATGATGCCTTCTTCAGCAGCACTCATATATTGACGTAGCGCACCTTTTTTATAGATTTTAACGCATTCAGGTCTAATAATGGCCGAATCGCCTTGTATATCCATATTAAATCCTTTTAAATGGTGATACATTTTGATATCCGTAGATTTTCCCATAAATTGTGCTACAAATGGTGTTTTGGGCGCTCCATAAATATCCCTAGGCGTCCCCATCTGTTCAACACGTCCTTGCTTGGTTACAACTATGTAATCAGCTAACTCTACAGCTTCCTCTTGATCATGTGTCACAAATATTGTTGTAATTCCTATTTTTTTAATAGTCTCTTTCAACCAACTCCGTAACTCCTCTTTTACTTTAACATCAATAGCTGCAAACGGTTCATCTAACAATAGTACCTTTGGTCTGGGTGCTAATGCACGTGCAAAAGCAACCCTTTGTTTTTGCCCACCAGATAACTCGCTAGGATATCGTTTTTCTAAACCACGAAGACCAATGAGATCTAATAACTCTGTAACACGTCGTTTGATTTCTGCTTTACTAATGCCTTGCATTTTAAGACCAAAGGCAATATTTTCAAAAACAGTCATATACCGAAATAATGCATAATTTTGAAATAAAAAACCGATTTCTCTCTCCCGGGGCTTCAGAGTATTAACAACAGCACCATTAATTTTTATATCTCCAGAATCAGGAATTTCAAGTCCTGCAATCATTCGTAGAATAGTTGTCTTACCACTACCACTAGGTCCTAACAACGCAAGAACAGTTCCTTGTTCAATACTAATATTAATATCTTTTGACGCATGATATGTGCCATAATATTTATTAACATTACACAATTCTACATACATTAGGAATGTCCTTTCTTTTCTACAACATTACGGATACATAACATAATTAACGATATACATACTAAAATTGAAGACGCAGCAAAAGCGGCTACAATACCATTTTCAGAACCAGACATATATAAAGCATCAATTTCCAATGGCAATGTAAATGTTTCACCTCTCGCTTTAGATAATGCAGCTACGGCACCAAATTCACCTATTGCACGAGCACTACATAGAATGACTCCATATACAAATGGCCATTTAATTGCTGGAAATGTAATACGCCAAAAGATAGTCCAGCCAGATGCGCCCATTAAAGCTGCTGCTTCTTCCTCTTCTTTTCCTTGTGAAAATAAAACAGGAATAATCTCACGATAAATAAAAGGAAATGTTACAAAAATAGTTGCCAATATCACACCAGGAATAGCAAATACTACACGAATGTCTAAATTAAAATACGCATTAATACTTTCAATATAAGAATGCAACCACCCCATACGACCAAATGTCATAATAAAGGCAAGCCCTGCAATAACTGGAGATACAGAAAATGGAATATCAATTATAGTGGTTAAAATAGATTTTCCTGGGAATTCAAACTTACCAATACAATAGGCAGCAACTAAACCAAATATCCCTGTTACAACTACCGTAATGATCATTGTAAGAAAAGTGAGTTTAATAGCGGAGATTACATAATCATTTGATATAGAAACAATAAAAAATGCAAAGCCCTTTGAAAATCCATTAGCTAAAACACTAATTAAAGGAATTACTAACATGCTTATAACAAATAAAAAGACAAGAACGATAGCAATTATTTCATCAACAGACTTATGTTTCATTCTACGTCCCCCTTACACGTTTTGCCTTTAAAATATGTATAGAATTAATGGTAAACATAACAAAGAAGGATATAAGTAACAGTACAATAGCTACTACAGTGGCACTTGCATAATCTGCATAGTTAAGCTTTTGCATAATCACATATGATACAACTTGTGTATGTTCTCGGACACTATTACCAGAAATATAAATAACGCTTCCATATTCACCAATGCCTCTTGCAAAAGCCAAGCCAAATCCTGTTAAAATAGCAGGTTTCACTTCTGGAAAAATAATGCGGCGATACAAAATCCACTTAGATGCACCTAATACATGAGCAGCTTCTTCGTAAGTTCTATCGAACTGTTCCAAGACTGGCTGCACGGTTCTTACAATAAAAGGAATACCTACAAATATAAGTGCAATAATAATACCTATATGGCTATATGATATATGGATTCCCCATTGATACAATAAGCTACCTACTGCCCCTTTCGAAGAATATAATTTAGATAAAGTAATACCTGCCACGGCTGTCGGTAGTGCAAAAGGTATTTCTATAAGACCATTGATGATCATCTTTCCAGGAAATTCATATCGAACAAGTACCCATGCAATTAAGACTCCAAAAACAACATTGATAATAGCTGCAATACATGATGTTCCAATACTAGTAGCAAATGCATACAATACACTAGGAGCAGTAATAAGTCGCCACCATTCATCAATAGGTATCGTAGTAGCAAACCATACAATTGATGATAGAGGTATCAATACTAACAATGAAATCATGGAAAGTGTAATTCCCAACGTTATACCAAATCCGGGAATTAGTGTATTTTCTTTAGGAGCTATAAATTTCATCAAATACACCTCCATCCTTAAAAAATCGATTGTATACCGTACTCCAACCACCGAAATCACGAATTGTAATCAATTTTATCTGTGTATTAAAGCGATGAGTATATTGTTTCATCACTTCTTTATTAGAAGGTCTAAATCCATAATCAGCTAATAACCGTTGAGCTGGTTCACTATACAAGAAAGAAATATAGTCTTTGGCAAATTGAGTTGTGCCACTTTTATCTGTTACCCCAGTTACAACGGCTACACTTGGCTCCGCTTGTACACTAACAGAAGGAGTCACTAATTCATAACGATCAGGATACTGTGCTAACAAATGTAACGCTTCATTTTCCCATAATAAAAGCACATCACCTTGTCCATTTTCTACAAATGTTGTAGTCGAACTACGTGCACCTGAATCAAGAATAATCACATTACGATATAACTGGCGCACAAAGGATTTAGCACCCTCATCATCTCCATAATATTGTGTTCCATAATACCATGCAGCAAGAAAAATCCAACAAGCACCACTACTACTTTTAGGATCTGGAGCTATAATCTGTATATTCTGTCGTATTAAATCATTCCAATCGTGTATACCAAGCGGATTCCCTTTTCTAACCAACATAACAATAGTTGATGTATAGGGTGCGGAATGGTATGGAAATGTATTAATCCAATCATCTGATAGCAAGTGGACTTTAGCCAATAAATTAATATCTTGCTCCGACCCAAGTGTTACTATATCGGCGTTGTTGCCTTCCATCACAGATCGAGCTTGTCCACTTGATCCACCATGAGACTGAGTAACCTTAATATCAAATCCTGTATTAGCTAAGTATGTATCATGAAAAAGTTGATTATATTGTTCATAAAACTCACGTGTCGTGTCATATGAAACATTAGTTAATCTAACATGGTTCCCATCTACTTTATTCTCTTTTCCACAACCACCATATACTACTAACATAAGTAAACATATAACAACCAGTATATATTTCATGAGCACCTCGAACTAACTTAACAAGATACCTATACTGAGAGCTGTATGTAAAATAACTAAATACTTAATCAGATTGGTAACAATAAAACTAGGGTATAATTGACGTCGCCACATATGGATACAGCCAATTATTATATATCCTACTAGGATAAAAATTATAAAATAAATGCTATCATCTGCGTTCATATTGCACCAACCTTTCTAACTATTTATATATGGCAAATCTATTACTATCAAATTTATAAATACGCTATAAATAACTATGCTTATTCATATTTAGACACTAGTTCATCAAATTCCGCCTCATGAATTTGAATCCATGCATCAAATGTAAGATTTGCTTTTGTTAAAATTTGACCAAGCTCTACAAAAAAGGAAGGAATATCTGAACTTACGATTGTTCCAATCTGCTCTGCAAAATGTTCATGTTCTAAATTTTCATTTCCTCCACGGAATACTCTAAATGCTGGTGTAGGAACGCTATTAACGACCTTCATAGCTCCATGAAATCCTATAGTACCAATTTGATGAGTACCACACGATGATGGACATCCAGAAATATGAAATTTAGGTAATAAGTCACTATTCACATTTGTCGCTTTACGTACAGCATCAAAGATTTTAATTAGTAATCCTGATGAATCTTGTAACCCTACTTGGCAGATTGTAGCCCCAATACAAGAAACAGAGTTATAAAAATCATTAGTACCTCCATTTTCTGTAATTGCCAAAACCTGACGGGCCTCATCAGCTGTTAAATTAACAATGTACATAGACTCATCTGAACTCAATCGAATTTGTACTTCATCATCTAGACTACCTACATATTCAAGAACTTGTAACAATTGTTTTTGAGAAGGATTGCCTCCATAAGGATGCCAATTTACATAATACAATCCTTCTTGTTTTTGTTCTCCTATGCGATGGTTCTGTAAGCTAGGATCAGCCTTCCCCTGTTTATTAATAGAATATATAAATTCAGATGGATTAATAGTCAACTTCTCTGTCTCTTTGACATTAGCTAAATATGTTTTAAACGTATTTTGTAATGCCTCAGGGCCTCCCAGTATATCTTGTAGGTAACGTACACGCGCCTTACTACGATTCTTATAATTACCATGTTCAGAAAAAATTAAGGCTAACGTTTTAACATAGTATAATAACTCTTCAGGTTGAATATGATTTCCTACAAGAACCCCCATCTTAGGATTTGGTCCAAGGCCACCAGCGACGTAAATAGAAAATGTTTTATCCTCAGGATGAGCTAATACACCAAAATCTTTGAACGTCACATGAGCTGAGTTTTCTTGACCATTAGAAAAAGCAGTTTTAAATTTCCGTGGAAACTTTATATCCTTAATGAAAGTTAAGACATATTCAGATAAAGCTTTTACATACGGAGAAAAGTCCCATATTTCATCTTTATATAATCCTAACAATGGAGATGCAGCCGTATTTCTTGGATGATCCCCACCAGCACCACGGTTATAAATGCCATGTCTATGACATTCTTCAAAAAGTTTAATAATGGTGTCACCATCTAAATTATGAAATTGAATACATTGACCTGTCGTAAAATGAGGAACCTTCAAATCATAACGACGTATAGTCTCAGCAACAAAACGAATCTTATCTTGATCTAAAACACCACCAGGAAAACGCCACCGACTCATGCCTGTATTAGCGCCTTTTTCTGCATAACTACCAAACGGACCAGATAACCCCTTATAATCTTGTACAGAAATTTCTTTATTATAGAATTTTTTTGTATTTTCTATAAATGTAGGATAATCAACAATTAATTCTTCTTTTAATTCTTTTGAAATAGCCATGATAACATCCTCCTCAATTCACATCACACGAATATGTTTTAAACATCTTTCATAACCTATATCTTGAGTAGGATATTACTCTTTTCTCATTTACCTGTCAACACTCTTATTGTATATTCTATCAAACTGATGTATATTCACATTTTTTACAGGAATTTATAAAGCTACTATTTATCTACTATCCCGAACCCTTTATATGTGATAAAAATCACATGTAACTTTTTCCCAACTTCACAAAACATTTAATTTCAAGGTTTTATAGGATAAAGATTTTAGGATTTAAAATAGAAAAATTAAAGACTGCATACATACTACAGATACTATCATTACAATATAAATAAAACCCAGTGTATAAAAAACAGATTTTTATACACTGGGTTTTATTATCCCTAATACTATTTTCATTTAACAACAATAATTTTTCCGTCTTCACAGATCCAGTGTCTATCACCTACGGCTTTTGCTTCACTTTCATCATGTGTTACCCATACACAAGGTACATCCCATTCTCGAATAATAGAAACAAGGTCCTCTTGTACTTGTTTACGAAGATTCCAATCAAGAGCAGATAATGGTTCATCAAGAAGTAATATCGTCGGTTTGGAATACAATGCCCGCCCTAAGGCCACACGCTGCTGTTCTCCACCAGATAAATTTCTCGCCTTAGTCTTGCGATACTGTTCTAAGCCTAAACGTGTTAATAAGTTTTCACACATATCCGGTGTACCTCGTTTACTATAAGTAATATTATGTTCTACCGACAAATGGGGAAATACTATATTCCCTTGTGGCATATAGCCTACTTGTCGTTTTTGAGCGGGAACCCAAATCTTTCTATCTTTATCTACCCATGTCATTTCATCGCACTGAATACTACCTGTTGCAGGCTTTACGAGACCGGCAATACATTTGATAAAGGTACTTTTACCACTGCCAGACTGTCCAGTTAGCACAGTAATACCAGAAGATAGTACACCATGGGCTTTCACAGTCATAGAAGTTCTAGCTACAGTAAAAGAAAATGTAATCATAGAACCTCCTAATTATTATCTGTATGGCGGAACAAGGAACCTTTTGTAATGAGGTGAATACCGCTTAACAATGCCAATGTAAGGACACAAATATAAACAACAAGCTCAAAGGCATCCATGTACTGCCCTGCCTCTACATAGGAGTAGATAGCTAACGGCATAGTACGTGTTACCTTCGGAATATTACCTGCAATCAAGATGGTAGCTCCAAACTCGCCCATAGCACGGCAGAACGCTAAAATACTACCTGTTAAAATACCTTTCCATGCGAGTGGTACAGATATGGTAAAGAAAATGCGTAACTCTGAAGCACCTAATGTTCGCGCAACATCCTCCATATTATGGTCGACGGACTGCAAAGCAGAGCGCACTGTTTGATAAAATAGAGGGAATGCAATAACGGAGGAAGCAACGACTGCACCAGAAGCGGCAAAGACTACACTCATGCCATGGGTTTCGAGCCACGCACCAAAAGCATAACCTGGAGTAAACACCATGAGAAGTGCAAAACCAACAACTACAGGTGGCAATACAAGAGGCAACGTAATCAATGCATCTAAAATGGCTATGCCACCCCACTTACAGCGGTTCATCCAATAACACGCTCCTAAGCCTGTAATAATAACAATAATAAGAGCAATACTCGCCACCCACAAGGATAGCCAAAATGGGCTCATGTCACTCCCCCCTTCTATTTATAACAACCTATAGAATACAAAAATTCACCCCTAAAAAATTCATAATAATATCTATATTGTATCATAAGAAAACGCTAGCCCCGAAAGCTAGCGTTTAACTCTTATTTAGAAGTAGAGAAACCGTATTTTTCTAATACTTTTTGGCCTTCTGGGCTCATTACATATTGGTAGAAATCTTTTGCCAATGCATTGTCATATTTTTTAATGATGCCAATTGGATAGATAACTGGATCGTGAAAGTCATCAGGTGTTACTGCGGAAATTTGAACTGAATCACCTGCTGCAATAGCATCAGTTTTATAAATGAAACCAGCATCACCAGCGCCTTGGCTAATGGATGCGGTTACTGCTTTTACGTCTTTAGCATATACTACATTAGGTTCTACTTGTTCCCAAACGCCTAATTTTGTTAATACTTGTTTACCATAGTTACCAGCTGGCACTGTTTCAGGATTCCCCAATACGATGCGTTTCACAGTAGCAATTTGATCTAACTCAACTTTAGGTTGACCTTTTGGAACTACGAGAACGAGTTCATTTGTTACGAATGGTTTTACATCACTTACAAGGTCTTTTTCTTGTAACATTTTCATATTTTTTTCGTCAGCAGAGATAAATAAGCTAGCTGGTGCACCTTGTTCAATTTGTTGACGCAATGTACCAGAGCCAGCAAAGTTAATAGCAATTTGATCATCTGCTAAATTATGGCTTTTTTTGTAAGCATCAGCCAGCTCTGTAAGAGCCCCTTTAAGACTAGCAGCAGCTTGTACCGTAATCTTTTCAGATGTACTTGGTTTACCGGTTTCTGCCGGTTTGCTTGCATCGTTACCACAGCCTACTAGAAAAGCAAGCATGAAAACGCTCATTAATACTAATAGAATTCGTTTCATAATTCCTCCTGTGCATCCCTCTAACATCCACACTGTGAAAGCTATGGTCAAACCTAGAGACACCTCAACTAACAAAAAACTATCTATACGATACATGCACATTATACTATAATTCTAATAATTAAATTGTATGTAAAAACTCACATTTTTCATATATATTTCTGATGAATATGATAAGCAATCATAATGAATCAAGTTTTAAGCCCCAAAACAATACATACTATGGTATGATAATATTATAAATATAACGATTCCTTAATAATTAATGAGAAACTCCAGGTGAGACAATGAATATATTTGAATTAATTGGTCATATATTTCTAAATTCTATGATCCCAATCTTCATACTCATCGGCATAGGATTTATACTAGATAGAAAATTCAAACTTGACCTCTATACGTTGAGTAAATTGAATTTCTATATATTACTACCAACCTTTGTATTCAGAGCCATGTATGAAGCAAAATTTACATCTGGCACACTAGAAATTGTATTTTGTGCACTAGTTGTACTCATTCTAAACTCTGTACTTTCTGGTATAGTCGGTAAAATCCAAGGATATGATGTGGCCAAAATTGCAACATTAAAAAACTGTGTCATGTTTAATAACGTTGGAAATATGGGTATTGCTCTTGCCATCTTCGTATTTACGAATGTGCCTTATATCATTGATGGAGCAACCCCCTATGCTGATCTAGGGCTCGTCAGTGTTGTATCTATAATGATTATACAAACAATTACAAGTAATACCTATGGCTTCTACCAGGCTGGCGCTGGACGGTTGAGCACACGAGATGCCTTAAATGTAGTCTTCCATATGCCAATGGTCTATGCTATACCGCTAGCATTACTTTGTCAGCTTTTGCCTTTTGATTTACATGGCCTCTTCTTCTTTGCACCTCTTAAGATTTTTGCCAATGCTTTTGTTGGTGTTGCAATGATTGCCTTAGGGGTCCAAATTAATAGAACACCATTAAATTTCTTTAAGTCCGATGTCATGCTCGCTACATCCTTACGACTCATCGTAAGCCCTCTTATCGCAGCTATTATCACTATACTCTTTATAATGTTCTACGGTCCAATGCATCCAATAGCAGCACAGACTATAGTTATTACCTATAGTGTACCAACAGCTATTAACATGGCCCTCATCGCTATTGAAATGAAAAATAATCCTGAGTACGCCACACAAGTTGTAATGGGTACAACCATACTATCAGCAGTAACTATGCCACTATTCATTACTATAGCCTATTATCTGTTCCCATTATATTAAAAATATAAAAAATATAGACAAAAAAATAACTCATAGTTATCAACTATGAGTTATTTTTTATGCCTTAACATTTAGTCTTGTTAACCAAGTTACACAAACTATAACAATTATAGCACCTATAATTTCATTTATCCCTAAATGATGATTAAGAATCGCTACATCTAGACCTAAAGTAACTATTGATGAGATACGTGTTCCATCCCCATTCGAACAAGTCCTTCCACATGATCATCATTTAAAGAATAATATGCGGTTTTCCCTTCCTTGCGATAGGTCACAAGGCGTGCTTGACGTAATACGCGTAGTTGGTGTGAAATAGCAGATTGACCCATTCCCATTGTTTCTGCAATATGATTTACACACATTTCATTTTCTAGTAATAGTTCTACTATTTTAAGGCGTGTAGGGTCCCCCAAGATTTTAAACAACTCTGCTAACTTTAGCAATGATTCTTGTTTATCGTTCATATTGTCCCCCTTAATTTCATTCATATCCATGCCTATAATCTGTATTTCTTATGTATAACTAATCGATGTTGCTTAAATTAGATTGCTCATATATAGAGCATACATATAAACATTATATCATTTTTATAATATTAAAAAAGAGACTTTGTAAAACAAAGTCTCTCTTACTCATATTATACAGAATATGAATTATTTAATGATTAATACAGGGCAAGTGGAGTGACTAGTTACATAGCTACTTACGCTACCCATGAATAAACCTTTCAATGGGCCAAGGCCACGGCTACCCATAACAATAAGATCAGCATTGTATTTTTTAGCTACTGCTAACAATGCAGGGCCTGGGGAACCAACTTCGAATACGCTTTTAACTTTTACGCCTTTAGGAATTTCTTTCACTACATCGGTAAGAATTTCTTTACCATTTTCTTCCATATCTTCAGCAATTTGTTCAGATACATAACCACCAGAAATTGGTGTTTGATCGAAATTGGAAATGGCAGACACAATATTTGCAACGTGAACTACAATCAATTCAGCATGATTGCGGTCCGCCACAGCAAGAGCGTGTTCCAATGCACGTTTAGCATTTTCAGAACCATCAGTAGGTACGACAATAGTTTTGTAGGTAACCATATTAACCCCTCCTATTTCTAATCCCTCACAGGGGATATGATCAAAGATCGTTTAGCCTATATTATTATATTCTAGACTATCAAGGAAATATCCTCTTTTCTTAGAGGATTTCTTTTATTATAGCACAAATTATACAGAATTATACAAATAAAAGAATATTATGTGTATATTATAGCACTTGAGAAGATTGATTTGTATTGAGTGTAGTCGTTAATTTAAATCCATCCAATACATCGATCAACTCTGGCGTACTAAGACTAGTTCCTGCAGGACCAATCATACGTGCTACAGCTACATTACCCTCATTACCCAAGATAATAGTAGCCGCAAAAGATACTGGTGCTGCTATAGATGTATCAGCAGTATTAGGGTTCTTCATATGACCAGCCAAGTAAAACATAACATTACCATCTATGATATGCGTTTCATAGCGAGTTATAGTTGCCTTATTTACCTCAACCAATTGTTTAAGGTAATAATCTCCTAACATTTGTTTCCCCATCATCGTAGGCATCCCTGTGCTAACTGCTTGTACAGGGATTGTAAAAGATTCAATATCAAGCCGTACATTATGCTTACTAAAAGCGATTTTATCCTTTTCATTAAGACGGGTAAACCCTTTTGGATAAGCAAATTTAATTCCTTCAACTACACTAATATCACTAGTTCCTGAGATAAATTGCTTAACCCCTTTAATCGTACTAGAACCCGTTTTATTTAGTAATTCAAAGGATGGAATCGTATGTTCCATCAAGCCTTGTTCCATAAATTCACCTTGAACAGGAGCATAAGTACTCGCTAAATTATAGCGATGCGTAGGATCCTTATCCATAATAAATTCCGCTTCAAATACGGATTGAACAGGCTCAGTAGATGTCATTTCAGCATATGATTTTGGTGTGGTCTTATCCCAACGTGCTGATATAGCCCCTTTCTTGTTAAAGAAGCCACCAACAATATCATTATTTTCAAAAACATTACTATGTTGACTCCAAATACTCAAGTATTCTTCATCAGACATCCCCTTAATGGGCACACCATACCAAGTCGTATTCCATTCCTTTTGAGATACCCCATCTTGCGGTGTATTATTGCGTTTTGTAAAAGATACTGTATAGGAATCATCTTGTGTAGGACCTGCTAAATTGAACGAATAGCCTTGAATATGCTCACTTTCACTACGTACATCCATATCAAGCTTAACACCATCAGCTACACGCCATGGAATAGTAAAGGTATAGCCATTTTTATAGTCCTTAACTACCGTATTCATTTTAGTAGCATAGGATTTATATTGATCTGGCAAAATTGAAGCAGAGTCTTTTTGAGAATCTACAATAGCAAGTGGTGTACTAGGCGTTCCTTGCAATCCTTCAGCCATAGAGGTCGTGCCCATAGCCATTACAGCTAAGATTGCGGCAATATAACGTAACTTCATAAGACCTCCTATAACATATTTTCTAAGAATGCTTTTGTTCTATCACTTTGTGGATGATTAAAAATTTGTTCTGGAGTACCTTCTTCTTGAATAATACCATCAGCCATAAAGATGACACGATCAGATACTTCACGAGCAAAGTTCATTTCATGCGTTACGATAATCATCGTCATATGATCATCTGCTAACTGTTTAATAGTCTTTAGAACCTCACCGGTTAACTCAGGGTCAAGGGCAGATGTAGGTTCATCAAAAAGCATAATCTCTGGATTCATCGCCAATGCACGAGCAATAGCTACACGTTGTTGTTGGCCACCAGATAAACGAGATGGATACATATCACGCTTTTCCCATAGGCCAACTTTATTAAGTAATCGCTCAGCAATCGGTAAAATCTCATCATCTTTCATTCCTTTTACCATGCGCGGTGCAATCATAATATTATCAAGCACTGTCATATGAGGGAATAGATTGAAGGATTGGAATACCATACCCATGCGCAATAATAAGTCATGTTGTGTTTCTTGACTAGCATAGTTAACAGTGCCATTAGCATCTGTACTAGCAAGAACTGTACCATCTACAGTAATAGAACCACCATCTATGGTCTCTAATTGGCCTAAACAGCGCAAGAATGTAGATTTACCAGATCCAGATGGACCGATAATAGAAACGATTTCCCCTCTATTCATTTTGAGCGATACATCGCGCAATACAGTTTGATTGTTAAAGCGTTTTTCAATACGCTCCATATTTACAAATGTCATAAGTACCTCTTACATCGTCGTATTAATTAAATAGCTGTGATCTCAAAGGGAGCTATAGCCTCTCTAAACAACTAAATTCATATCTACGACATACTACTACAGAACAGATTAATCTTCATATACAGCAAATCGTCTTTCTAAGTAGTTGAAGATATTTGTCAAAATAAAGGTAAAGATCAAATAAAACAAAGCTGCCACCAGGAAGGCAGAAATATCAAAGTCACGTTGTACGATAGATTTTGTAATACGCAAGATATCATTCATGGCCAATACATATACAAGAGATGTATCTTTTAACAAGTTAATTGTCTCATTCGCAAGCGGAGGCAATACGCGTTTAAACATTTGTGGCAAGATGATTTTACGCATAGTTTGAGCATAAGTAAAACCAAGAACCTTTGCCCCTTCATATTGTCCGCGCGAAATAGATTGGATACCACCGCGAAAAATCTCACATAAATAAGCTGCGTAATTTAATACGAATGTAAGTACTGCGGCTGTAGCATCATCCATTTGGACAGCTCCATCTGTAATGATAGGTAATGCATAATATATAAATAGAATTTGTAACATTAATGGTGTGCCACGCATCAAATATACAAAGGCTTCAACAATTTTATCGAGCACGGTAAATTTAGATAAACGCACCAATGCAAGTAGAATACCACCAGGAATGGATAATACCCATACAATACAGAAAAGCGATACGGTTACCTTTAATCCATCTGCAATGGTTGGGATAATATGCAATAAATACTCTAACATGGAATACTCCTTCAAAACACGACTAGAGAAGAGGCATCTGGCCTCTTCTCTAGTGTACATTTCGTTCTTTAATTATCTGTTGTACATACTGACCATAATACTATTAGTATATCACGAATTGTACTATTTAGCATCGCTCTTATCTAGGTCTGCGCTAGAGCCCAACCATTTTTCAACGATTTTATCAGCAGTACCATCTTTTTTCATTTCAGCTAAAA
Source organism: uncultured Veillonella sp. (assembly GCF_963522475.1). Classification (GTDB taxonomy): domain Bacteria; phylum Bacillota; class Negativicutes; order Veillonellales; family Veillonellaceae; genus Veillonella. The sequence goes on from NZ_CAUQYW010000001.1 coordinate 51,537, forward strand.
TACCATTGATTTTATCACGTAATGCAGTATCATCTTTACGGAAGCCAATAGCAAAGTTATCCGCACCGTAATCAGTACCTTCTACGATTTTATATTTACCAGGTTCTTTTGTCATGAGGTAACGAGCGATAACGCCATCAGCGATAACTGCATCAACACGACCAATGCCAAGATCCATGAAAGCACTTACGAAATCAGCATAAGATTTTGTTTCTTTTACAGTTTTACCGCTTGGATCATTTTGCAATGCAGATTCACCAGTACTAGCTTGTTGAACACCGACTACTTTGCCCGCTAAATCAGCTTTAGATTTAATAGATTCATCTTCATTACGAACAATAATATATTGTTTATCTTTCATGTATGTATTAGAGAACAATATATTTTTCTCACGTTCAGGAGATACTGTTAAGCCATTCCACAAAGCGTCAATTTTTTTAGATTTCAACTCAGCTTCTTTACTGGACCAGTCGATAGCTTTGAATTCTACCTCCATGCCAGCCCGTTTGGCAGCTTCTTTAGCCATATCGATATCTAAGCCTACGATTTCGCCTTTATCATCTTTAAAACCCATCGGAGGGAAGCTATCATCTAAGCCAATAACGATTTTTTTAGGTAATTCCTTATTAGCCGTTTTAGTATCACTACCACACCCCGTTACAAATACCATCATAGATACTGCTGCAAGGCCAACGGCCATCATTTTTTTCCAATTCATAACTATCCTCCATGGTGTGTTACACCTTTAATTACTAGCTATTATATGATGTACAGAACTCATCTCTATACCCGATGATTGTATTATACTTTAGTTTATTAAAGTTGTAAATGGTTAATTTGATGAATTTTTTTATATTCTCAGTTTTATGTTGCATATAATACTTTAAAACGATAAAGCATTTGTATATACTCTTGCTTTATGCATCTCTATTCTTATGAATAGCTTCAATCATAGCCATTTTATCTTTATATCTCACCAGGCCTAAGTCTAAAGGTATTACATAAATTCCACCATGACCATTGATGGCCTCCAACTCGCGCCAACCTTCAGTAAATCCAATAATATGCTCATAATCGACAAAAACAAAATATTCATCCCCATGAAAGAGGCTGTGAAAGTATTCTTTCACAGAAAAAGGCCTTCGCTTTAACACGAGGCCCTTTTCACAGATAAATGCTTGACTTTCACCTAATCTATGAAGGGTCCATAATATTACGAGTAACAACAGATAATACCATATACGCTCAGCCCAATCGGAGGGCATATATTTTACAATTAAGGCGCAAACCAATAGACCGATGATACGACCGGCCCACTGAATTCCACGATGTATTTCTAAGCTCTGTTGTACGGTACCTGATGAAAAGCGTTCCATCGCCTCTTGTTTCGTCATGGCTTACCTCACAAATTGAAAGTCTACTATATGATTTTATTTACGGCACAAGCCCATAGCTTGTTCTACTTTACGATACATTTGACTTGCTTTAGCATGAGCCTTAGCAGCACCTTCATCGAGAATAACATCGAGTTCAGGGCTTGTAATCAACTCATTATAACGTTCTTGGATTGGCTCAAGAGTTGCCACCAATAGGTCTGCGATATCGGATTTGAATACGCCATAACCTTTACCAGCATACATTTCTTCGATAGCTTCATAGCTGTCTTTTGTAATAGCACGGTAAATGCCCATCAAGTTAGAAATGCCAGGTTTGTTTTCTTTATCATAACGCACCGCGTTATCAGAGTCAGTTTGAGCGCGTTTCAATTTTTTCACAATCAAGTCTGGTGCATCCAAAAGACGAATTGTAGCATTTTGGTTATCATCAGATTTACTCATTTTCTTAGTTGGCTCTTGTAAGCTCATAACGCGAGCGCCACCTTCGCCTACTTTGATATCAGGTACTACGAAAGTTTCGCCAAATCGACGGTTAAAACGCTCTGCCAAATTACGAGTCAATTCAAGATGTTGTTTTTGGTCCTCACCTACTGGAACATAGTTAGTACCATATAACAAAATATCTGCCGCCATCAATGGTGGATACGTAAGCAACGCTGTAGGGATAGAGTCACCTTGCTTTTGAGACTTATCTTTGTACTGTGTCATACGCTCTAATTCGCCAACATAGCTAATAGATTGCATAACCCAACCGAGTTTAACGTGTTCAGGCACTTCGGATTGCACAAATAATGTTACCTTTTTAGGATCGAGGCCAACAGCGAGGTATAACGCAGCCAAATTACGAGTATTTTGGAATAACTCTTTTGGATCTTGCGGTACAGTAATCGCATGTTGGTTAACGATACAATAATAACATTCATCAGTATCTTGATAGTCTAAGAAATTACGTAAAGCCCCCAAATAATTACCAAGTGTTAATTCTCCACTTGGTTGGATGCCGGAAAATATAACTGCCATAATAGTCTCCCTATATTGAAATAAACCAACAGTGCCGAAGCACTGTTGGTTATATATATTATTCTACGGTTACAGATTTAGCTAAGTTACGTGGTTTATCTACATCTGCGCCGCGTGTAATCGCTGCGTAGTACGCCAACAATTGCAATGGTACAACAGCAAGAATTGGAGCGATGAATTTATTCGCACGAGGCACATAGATTGTGTGATCTACGTGTTTAGATAATTCTTCGTCACCTTTCATACCGATACCAATTACAACAGCTTCACGCGCTTTTACTTCACGGATGTTGCTGATCATCTTATCGTATACATCCTCTTGTGTAGCCAATGCGATAACAGGTACGCCTTCTTCGATAAGAGCCAATGTACCATGTTTCAACTCGCCACCAGCATATGCTTCAGCATGGATGTAAGAAATTTCTTTCAATTTCAAAGCACCTTCCATCGCTACTGCATAGTCGATAGCACGGCCCAAGAAGAACGCATCAGATTTAAAGCCATAATGTTTAGCAAAGGCTTTCATATCTTCGTCTACTTCAAAAATTTCATGAATCAATGTAGGCAAGTTTTTAACACCGCTAAGGATTTCTTCGCCTAAAGCTGGATCCAATTTACCATTTAATTGGCCAAGGTATACAGCGAACAACAAGCCTGCTACTAATTGAGTAGTGTACGCTTTTGTAGACGCTACAGAGATTTCAGGACCTGCCCATGTGTACACAGTATTATCTGCTTCACGAGAGATACTGGAACCTACTACGTTTGTAATCGCCAAAGATTTAGCGCCAAGACGTTTAGCCTCTTTCAAAGCTGCCAATGTATCGGATGTTTCCCCGGATTGGCTGATAACGATACATAATGTTTTGTCATCAGTCAACGGATTGCTATAACGGTACTCAGATGCGATTTCCACACTTACAGGAATACGCGCCAAGTTTTCAATGTATTGTTTTGTTACAAGACCTGCATGGTATGCTGTACCACATGCAACGATGAGGATTTTGTTGAAAGCTGCTACATCGTCAGCAGTCCAATTCAATTCATCAAAGATAGCCGTTTTACCATCTTCAGAGATGTGTGTACCAAATGTATCGCGTACAGCTTTAGGTTGGTCATGAATTTCTTTCAACATGAAGTGTTCATAACCGCCTTTTTCTGCTGCTTCTGCATTCCAGTTAACGTGGAATACTTCTTTATCAATAGAGTTGCCTTCACGGTCAAATACGGATACATTATCACGAGTTACGATAGCTAATTCACCATCGCTCAAAATATATGTATCGCGTGTATAGTTAATGATAGCTGGAATATCGGATGCTACAAAGTTTTCACCTTTGCCAAGACCGATAACCAATGGGTTTTCTTTTTTAGTACAAATGATTTTGTCTGGCTCATCAGCACAGATGATTTCAAGAGCATACGCACCGTCAACACGAGCGAGCATGCGACGTACAGTACTTACGAAATCGCCATCATACATATCCTCTAATAAATGAGCAACTACTTCTGTATCAGTTTCAGATTTAAAATGGTACCCTTTTTCGAGGAGCTCTTCTTTTAAAGGCATGTAGTTTTCAATAATACCGTTGTGAACAACAGCAAATTTACCATCTTCAGAGGAGTGAGGATGGGCGTTCATATCGGATGGACGACCATGAGTAGCCCAACGAGTATGACCAATACCTACAGTCCCTTCATTAGGATCTGCTTTTACAATCGCCTCAAGATTAGCTAGACGGCCAACCTTTTTTTGAATTTTGATTGCATTTTCAGGGCCAATAACAGCGATGCCTGCAGAGTCATAACCACGGTATTCTAATTTCGCCATACCGTCCAATAAGAAATCAGATGCTTGATTAAAACCAATGTATCCTACGATACCGCACATAAATATATCCTCCTATAACTGGGGGTATTTCTAGCCCCAGCCAAAAACTAAGGCTAACTAATTAATGTTTTAATTAACATTCTAAATTAATGTTCTATATGTATTAAGTCCTATTTTAATACAATTCATTCAAATACACTTTGTCTCCATCGTTACCGATGGGCTTTTTAGTATCTGTTACGACATGAATATGCCGGAAGAGCATCCGCTGATGATTCGATCACTCTTCACCTCGTCTACCCTAACGACTGCCTTCGCGGGTACTTGCGCTATTCGCCTTTACGAATTCGGATTTCCTTTCTATGATATACGGCAGAATGAGTACAAATATAAATTATAGTACTGAGCTATATTATACTAAAAAAATCGATAAGATGTAAATATTTCCACTTATTCAAAGCTATAAAAAATGATTTTTTCTATATTTCACGATATTTTCATTGTAAGAAATTATACTTCAGTCAATCTAAATTTTATGCAATTAGATTTTGTTATTTTTAAATTCATATGTATATAATTTGGGAGAGACGAATTATGACAAAAACAATAATTAATAATAAAAAACAGAAAAAACATAAAAATACAATGAAGTACAGAAAATTACGTCGTTGGGTGCTTCCTGCAATATTAGGTGCAGCCCTTTCTACTTTGGCAATGCTTCCAACCTTTGCAGCAGAAGCACAAACTACTACTAACGTAGCTACTGTAACTACAACAAAACAAGCTACAACAGTACCATCTGCACAAGGAAGCACTCCACAAGCCGAAGTAGATCCTAGTACTTTCACAGGTACGTCTATAATAACAGAAAACAAATCCATTGCTCATGAGTTAATTACTAATACAACATCTGACCAGAATGCTTTCATAGGCAAAAATAAAGCAGTCGTAAATATCGAAAACAGCGTTTTCGATAAAACTGGTAATACTACAAGCGATGACAACAGTAATTTCCGAGGTCAAAATGCGGTAATTCTTGGTATTGATGGCAGCCAAATTAACATTAAGGGTAGCAATATTACATCTAACTCCAATGGTTCCAATGCAGTCTTTGCCACTGGCGAAGGCTCTGTTATCAATGTAGAGAATACTAATATTCACACTAAAAATGATTCTTCTCGTGGTCTAGATGCTACCTATAAAGGCACTGTAAATGGTAAAAACCTAACTATTACCACTGAAGGCGCTCATTCTGCTACACTTGCTACAGACCGTGGAGAAGGCACTATTACTGTAGAAGCAGCTAAACTAACAACCTCTGGCGCAGGCAGTCCTATTATCTACTCAACTGGTAATATTACGGCTAATAACATCAACGGTGTAGCTAACAACAGTGAAATTGGCGTTGTAGAAGGCAAAAACTCCATTACCCTTACAAACTCCAATGTAACAGGCTACAAAGACAATGGCTTTATGCTCTACCAAAGCTTCTCTGGTGATGCTGAAAGCGGTATTGCGCATATGAAAGCAGAAAATAATACACTAACAACCCACGCTACAGGTGCGTTCATCTATGTTAATAACACCACTGCTGAAGCAAACCTTACAGGAAACACAATCTTAATGCCAAATACTACGATACTAGTGAAAGCTGCGGCAGACTCCCGCTGGGGCAAAACCGGCGAAAACGGAGGTCACCTTACACTTCGCGCATCTAACCAAGAACTTAGCGGTAACATCGTAGCCGACTCCATCAGCACCATCGCGATAGACATGGAAAATGGATCTAGCCTTGTGGGAGCTATCAACACTGACAACACAGCTAAAGAAGTAACTGTGAAACTCAGCAAAGACTCTACATGGACACTCACTGGTGACAGCTATGTAAAATCTTTAACTAACGAAGACACAACAGGCAATAACATTCACTTGAATGGATATAAACTCGTTGTAGCTAATAAATAAAACCAAGAAATAAAAGAGGCAACGACGACGACGTTGCCTCTTTTATTTCTATGCCGATTTAGAACCATACAAAGCTGCATAAGATTATATCAAAATTTATCCTGAGAGTTCATGCGTGAATTAATCTATCAAGTAGCAGTCATATATGGGCCATAGTTTTAATACAACTACAGGCTTGTAGTTTTCATATTACACTTTAATTATTAAACCAATACGATTTAAACTATATAGCTATAATAACATAAATCATGCCCTATGTACGTATTTGCAAAGCTCCATCCCATCTCTTAACTATCTAAGAGATGAATTACAGCATCTCTGCTATCGGCCTCTCCATACCCGAAATAACTCTTATGAGTAGAAATGGTATAGTGTAGAAATGACCGCGCAATAGTGACGGTTCCATTCGGTAACCATCCTAAATAAATAAAAAATAAATCCCCTCCTATATATGTTCCTGCAGCGACTTTACGTAGGACGGAGCAAAGGGACATATATAGGAGGGGATACCTTTTTTATGGGATTATAGAATTTTACTACTCACAAGAACAGTAGGTTTAATCTTAATATAACCAGTTCCTCGCTGTGGATTTCGCTTTCCGAAATCTTACGCTCGGAACAAAGTGATGTGTGGGCTTCATCGTCGCAAGCTCCTCTGCCGCCTCACACCCTACTTTTCAGCCAGCCCTTGTTCTCTACCGATAATATCAGCGATTTCTTGGCATAATGATTGTAATGCTTCTTGGTCTGGCCCTTCCGCCATTACACGAATGAGTGGTTCTGTACCAGATGCACGTACTAGAACGCGCCCTTCATCGCCAAGTTCACCTTCAGCTGTTACGATGGCAGCTTTAATAATATCATTGTCTTCCCAACCAGTTTTTGTAGCAACCCGAACGTTTACTAACACTTGTGGATATTTCGTCATAATGCTAGCAAGTTCAGAAAGCGGTTGATTTTTTTCTTTCATAAGAGCCGCAACTTGAACAGCAGTTAACATGCCATCACCTGTTGTATTGTGATCCAAGAAGATTACGTGACCAGATTGTTCACCACCAACAGAGAGATCATGTTCACGCATGTATTCCAATACATAGCGGTCACCAACAGCAGTGGAGACGGTTTTCATACCAAGTTCTTCTGCCGCTTTATGGAACCCAATATTACTCATAACAGTACCAACGACTGTATCACCTTTAAGTTTGCCTTCTTCTTTTAATTTAAGTGCACACAATAGCATAATTTGGTCACCATCGAGAACTTGACCTTTTTCGTCTACCAATAAGCAACGATCCGCATCACCATCGTTAGCGATACCAAGGTCTGCATTGTGTTGTTGAACAGCTACTTGCAATCCTTCAATATGTGTAGAGCCACAGTGATGGTTAATATTCAAGCCATCTGGATTTACATTGATATTGATTACCTTAGCACCAAGGCCAGACAAGATTTCAGGGCCTACACTAGAAGCAGCACCATTCGCACCATCATAAACTATTGTCAAGCCTTCAAGGGATGTATCAATTGTGTGGCGCACAAAGTGAGCATAGAAATGTGCCAAATTACTATTGAACTCAATTGTACCGATGCCATCACCCGTAGGGCGTGCCAATTCATTATCCGCACTTTGACGAACATATTGTTCTAATTCATCTTCTACTTCATCTGGCAATTTATAGCCATAACCATCAAAGAATTTAATGCCATTATCTGGATATGGATTGTGAGATGCAGAAATAACAGCACCCGCATCAAATCCTTGTTGACGTACAAGGTATGCTACAGCAGGAGTTGGTATAACACCGGCGATGACAACATTGCCACCAACAGAGCAAATACCCGCTGCTAATGCACTTTCAAGCATAGAACCGGAAATACGTGTATCGCGACCAATCAAGAATGTAGGATGATCTTTTTCTTTACCAAAATATGTAGCCGCAGCACGGCCTAAATGATAGGCTAATTCAGGTGTTAAAAATTCATTAACAACACCACGTACACCATCTGTACCAAATAAACGAGCCATAATTATCCTCCTCTAGGGATTGTGAAAATCACAAGTCCTCATATATTTACTGTTGTGTATTATATCACAATATATACACCACTCATATAGACACTATATAGATATACTATTTTACAGTACCAATATGAACTTATACTGTAGTTTTCTTTACAATATATTCTACTACCAACTAGTTAGGTTTTGCATATTTTGCCATACATAAGATAGCAGTTTCCGCTCCATCAAGGGCGGCACTCATAATGCCACCTGCATAGCCAGCCCCTTCCCCCATAGGATAAAATCCACCTACAGTCGGAGAAATACGATCTTCATTACGTCCCATCCGAAGCGGCGCAGAGGTCCGTGTTTCAACGCCCGTCATGCATACCGATGGATCATCAAACCCATGAATACGTCGTCCCCAATATGGCAATGCCCGTTCTAACACAGACGTTACGAATGGTGGTAAGCAATCATGTAAATCGCAATTGACCACACCTGGTTCATAGCTATATGTGCTATCTTGTACGCTTGGCGCTTGTGAAAGCCCCAAAAACTGACCTACGGTCTGAGCAGGTGCATGGAAGTTAGAACCGCCTAACTCATAAGCTTTACGCTCCCATTCACGTTGAAAAGCAACGCCATCGAGTGGATGTGTACCAAAGTCATCAGGACCTACATTGACTACGATAGCACTGTTTGCAACACCACTATCACGAGCATATAAACTCATGCCATTGACAACCACCCCTCCATTTTCAGAGGCAGATGCTACAACTTGACCACCGGGGCACATACAGAAACTGTACGCTGTACGTCCTGTTTCCTTATCATGAAACACAAGGGAGTATTCCGCTGCACCAAGGCCCAAGCTAGATGGTTCTACACCATATTGGGACTCATCAATGACAGCTTGGTCATGCTCGATACGAACGCCAATGGCAAATGGTTTCGCCGTCATTTCTACATTGCGTTTATATAACATTTCATACGTATCACGTGCACTATGACCTACTCCGGAAAGCACAACTGTCGTATCGATGCGTTCGTTACCATTCACTTCAACACCTACGATGTGGTCATTTTCAATAAACAGATCAGTTACTTTTGCACCAAAGCGGACTTCACCGCCCCATTCGATGATACGTTCACGCATAGATTTTACCATGGTACGCAACTTATCTGTACCTACGTGAGGTTTATGTTTATATAATATTTCCTCAGGAGCGCCAAACTCTACAAAGTATTTGGAGATTTCGTGCAATCTAGGATGGGTAATGCGAGTTGTCAATTTACCATCCGAGAAAGTACCAGCACCGCCCTCGCCAAATTGTACATTCGATTCAGGCTTAAATACACCTTCTTTCCAGAATGTTTCTACATCTTGGCTACGAGTATCAACGTCTTGACCTCGTTCAAGAACGATTGGACGGTACCCTTCACGAGCTAAATAAAAGGCTGCTAGCATACCTGCTGGCCCAAAGCCCATCACTATCGGACGATTTGCTAAAGGCACATTACCATAAACAATAGGTTCTGGATCTTCTGGAGTAAACACAGATACATCTTTTTGTTTACCTAGCTTTTTCATGATTTGAGCTTCTTTTTGAACCTCAGCAAACAAGGTATACACAAATACAATATTCGGTTTTTTACGAGCATCTACAGCGCGTCGCACAACGTGAATTGTTTCAATGGCACCACGTAACTGAGGGTACTTCTTTTCTACAATATCTTTAATATCCGACTTGACCGTAACGGCCACGCGGAGATTTATTATTCTAATCATATCTTTCCTTATTTAAACTATCCTTTTCGGTTAGCAAAGTTCTTTATTATTTGACCTAAATCCTTTAAATTTAACCTACCAGAAATTAGTTATACAATATTATTATACAATATTACTATAAAAGCTAATACATAATAAACAGAGATCTCTATAAAGCATTAAAATAGACCCTAATAGAGTTAACCTTATCCTCTATTAGGGTCTATTTATAATTCAGGTTCATAGGTAATAACAATTTTGAAAATCACTATTACGCCTCTAATTTATGAACTAGGTAGTCTTTTTTTGTATATCAACCTTAACATGTACCGTCGTTGTATTACTATTAACACCACTTGGTAATACTAAGTTGTAATTACCTTGAATACTCTTAGTAGCACTAGTAAGGTCCACTGGTTCAGTTTGAATTTCCGTAACAGAATCAATCATTTCTTCTCGACCTGTCACAGTTAATTGGGTTGGTGTAACAGATACGGCCTTAACCTCATACCCATCTAATACCGTTCCAACAGTTGGCACGGTAATAGGAACAGCTTTGTCTTTACGCAATAAATTTAATTCATATTGCGCCTGACCTTGGTTAGGATTGATATGTACATCTAATACATTACCAGATATATCCCAAGCTTCTAACGTACTAACAGCACTAAAGTTCTTAGTTTGGCCAGCAATATTGACTTTCATAACCACCTTATTTACGGCATTAACAAGCTGTTTACGTCCAGATACAGTTACCTCTTTCGGTACAATGGTTACTGACTTGAGAGCAATATCATCCGAGAATTTACCAATTGGAACAATTTCAACTGGTATTTTTCGCTCTGCATATTCATCTACATTGATTGTAATAGTATCAGGCTTAATCTCCACAAGACTCATACCTGATGGTGGCGTAAAACCTATAGTTACATTATTTTGTCCTGGCTTCACACCAGATGCATCGATATAAGCACGAAGATTATCTGCTTTCATAGAAATAATCGTATCACGTGGACCAGATAATACGATGCGTACAGTATCTGGCGCATCCTCTATGATGTAATTATCCTTAAGATTTTGAACCTGAACAGGTACCGTATACGTTACCTCCATCACAGGATTCTGATCTCTCATAATAAAGAACCACATAACAATGGCTGCTAGTAAGGATAATAACTTAGCTGGCCAATTACGTTTCAAATGTATCATCATTTTTTCGCCCCCCATTTCCACATACTAGTAATGGTTTGACGAGGACGTTCCATAAACGTGCGCAACGCTTCTTTAATTTGGTCTTCCGGTAAATGGCGATAAATATGACCGCCATAGGTATACGAAATGGTTCCTGTTTCCTCACTGACAACAACAACGACAGCGTCCGTTTGTTCAGACAAACCGATGGCTGCACGGTGACGCGTACCAAGTTCAGTACTCAATGTGCGATCTTCAGTTAGCGGCAACAAACAACCAGCCGCACGAATTCGGCCATCACGAATAATTAGCGCGCCATCATGAAGCGGTGTACTAGGAACGAAAATGTTTTTAATCAATTCACGACTTAGCACCGCATCAATTAAAATACCTGTATCAACGAAGTCATTGAGACCGACTTCACGTTCAAATACGATAAGTGCCCCTGTGTGCTCACGGGACATAACACGAGCCGCCGCCATCACTTCATTGATGGTCATGTCCATTTCCTCTTCATTAACATTCTGTGCTTTACTGAAAATTCGACCACGGCCCAATTGTTCTAAAGCACGCCGCAATTCCGGCTGAAATACTACCGGCAACGCAAAGAGAAGAACGGTCATACTTTGTTGCAAAATCCAATTAATAACATATAGATTTAGTAAATGACTCAATAAATTTAGAATTGCTAACATCACGAGGCCTTTTAAAAGAGAAACGGCTCGTGTATCTTTAAGCAATTTATATAAATAATATATACCTACAGCAACAATTAAGATATCCGCGATATCAAGAAGCCTAAAGGTATGTATAAGTGCGTCAATATGCATAAAAAAAGCTCCTTATACAAAATAATAAGGTGCAGCCAACTGCTTGACTGCACCTTATATTTTAACTCATTTTAAAAGCACTGTAAATTTAATATACTTAGATGTTTTGTGTTTCAATCCACACATCCATCTGTCCGCCACACACCATACCTTCTTTTACAGCTACATCGTCATCTAAAAGAACTTCGATACGACGATGTGCTTCTTTTTTATTCAAAGAATCAATAGCGCTTAGACGAATCTCATTTTCAGCACGACCACCCCCGATAGTACCAAAGATAGATCCATCTGGGAATACTACCATAGATGTACCAGCCTTACGCGGTGTAGAACCACGGGTAAATAAAATAGTAGCTACAGCTAGTGTTTCATTTTTACGAGCACTTAAATATTCAATAAACTCACGATTCATAGCTCACTCTACCTTTCTGCAATGAGCCGCCTTTTTTACCACGCACCACTGCCAAATATTCGCTAACGATAGATAATGCAATCTCCTCAGGAGTTTGTGCACCTAAGTCTAGACCAATTGGTGCATATACCATATCTAATTCTTCTTGCGTCCAACCTTGTTCACGCAATACTTCAAATGCATAATGAATACGCTTTTGACTGCCCATAACACCCATATAGGTTGGCAAATAATCGCGCAATTGTTCTAAGCATACATTATCATACTCATGAGCACGAGTAACAATAATAAAGCCATTATATTCATCAAGAGGTAAATCATTTTTAAAGTTTTCTAATGGTAAGCATTTACGAGTTACACGTTCATCAAAGAATTCAGGAACTACATATTCTGGGCGGTCATCTACAACAGTTACACGGCACCCAATAAATAATAATAAATCGGTAATAGCACGGCTCACATGACCAGCACCCAATACGAGAACAGATGGATCGTTTTCTACAGGTTGTACGAAACATTCCGCTTCGCCTACCATACATAAAGAATTAAGCTTTGCTTTATCTACCATAAATCCTTCGATTGGTGTGCCATACAAAACACTACCATCTTCAGCATAAATTGTCTTATCCCCTTGACGAGGGCCAGACAATATAGTAACCATCAGCGTAGTTTCTGTAAGCTGAAGACGGTCTTTCATCACATCATAGATCGTTTCCATCTTGATTCCTTTCATACTCCCATGCAGTAACAGCTTCTAAAACACCGCCACCAACGGCAAGGGATTTATCTGAAATACTATAACAATGAGCTTCTTCACAACGAGCATCTACATCGGCCAATTTAAAATGGTCGGATACGATGAGCCCGCTCTTAAGAATACCTCTAAGAATACCTGTAATTTTTGCCCGCACTGGCTCTTTATCTACATAACCAATGACTTCATTAGCTTGTACAGAATCGCCAATATGGCGCTTAGCTGTAAACAGACCAGCCTTTGATGAGTGAATAACACGTTCATGAGTATAACCGCCTACATTACCGGGAATCCCCGTATTAGGCTGCGCTGGGCCATCATAGATGCAACGACCTAAGTAATGACCGCGCATGGTTTCAATAACAACATCCACATCATGCCCTGCAGTAAATCCAGGCCCCACACCAATGACGAGATCTGCATCATCACGTTTGGTACCAAGATTCTTTTTACTTAAAATAGCATCTACAACAATAGCTGGCTTCAATGTATCAAGTAGCTCTTCATATGAACTAGTCACAACGGGAATAACACCTTGTGCCAAAGTATCTGCTACTTCGCTAAGGGATACATGACGTGCTACAAAGCGTTCCAAAATCATTTCTCCACGATGCACAGCATTGCCATAACATACTTCACGGCGAATCATGGTAGGAATGGCGATTTCGTTAATCACCACAGGATAGCCTGCACGTTTCAATCTATATACAGCGCCAGAAGCGATATCTCCGCCTCCGCGCATAAGTACTAATGGTTTCATAATGCCTCACTTTCACGTTGTTTCAAACGCTCAAAATCATCGGGTGTGTCAATATCATATCCAACATCGTCACGAATCCATAATTTGATAACATGGTCTTTACCACTACCGCGAATGATAGTTTTGCCACCTTGATCCCCTTGGATATGTTGCAATGATTCAAACCAATGTGAACCAAATAGAACAGGATTTCCCGACTGATAATTCGCCCCATAATGCGGGACGACGATAGTTTTCGAATGAAAGTTATCACTAAATGCACTAATAATCTGATGTACAACATTTCCAGTCAATAGTGGTTGATCCCCTACAGAACAAAGAATGCCGTCTAGCGGTATCGGTGAGTTTTCTACCAAATGACGTACTCCTATCGCTATGGACAGGCCTTGTCCACGATTAGGATGTTCATTCTGAACCACTTCAAACCCATAGCTCGTAACTATAGGTTCTAATCTTTCATGATCATCACCAGTAACCGCTACAAAAGGTAGTTTACAGGATTCAGTAAGTTCTACCGAATCATTCCATCCACAATGAAGAGCCCCACAGACCGCATCTAAAACAGTTTTACCACGCCAAGGCAAAAGCTGCTTATTACATCCCATGCGCTTGGATTGACCTCCTACGAGGAGGACAATGCCAATATGCAAAGGACGACGGTCTATGGGGTCTCTCATGGGACTGAAAGCGGTATTAGATTTTGCTTTCACATAAGTCATGAGTACCTACCGACATTGAATAATGCGACGGATTTCACAACTTGCTTTGTATCCATCAGCTAAGATGATATCGGAAATGTCGCTATCTACAATATGATCAATAAAATCATCAATGATGCGATGTTGCACCGTTTCATAACCAGTACAAAACAGAATTTTTTTACCTTTACTGTATTGGAATAATCCTTGTTTATGGAGCACAAGATCGGCCAACATGCGCGGTGTTACAATAGCACCCATATTGCGTTTCACAATATCTTGAACAAGCTCGATGTTATGCACGTGCTCATCATCAAGCGGCGCTCCTAACATTTGTAAATTCACAAGACCAATCGTAGTCTTTGTGAGAGATGGGATGACTGGCTCAGTCGTCTTAGGCGCCTTAAGCCATTTTTCCTTTGCTCCATCTGCTTCCACTACAATTTGCCAGTTCGGATGCAATTTTGCTAAACCATCGATAAGATCACAATCTAAGGAGTCCACTTTTGTTCCTGTAATGCCAGAGAACCACGCACCACAATATCCACGCAAAATACGATCAGTACAATATTCATCAGCTTCATTAATATTTCGAGTATAAATCGGTTCATAATGAGCCACTTGAGATTCATAGAGTCGAGTCGTAGTCGTAACCACGATGGGTTGACCTTTCAGCCTTCCATATTCCACTAATTTTGAAAGCACAGTCGTTTTGCCGCCTGCCCCAACAAGGGCCACGATTCCCGGCCGAATCAATCGATTCCAATAGGATGTTTGTGATGTCATAAAACCAGGCCTCCTTAGAAAGGAAAAGTAAATAGAAATCTCTATACTTTATATTTCTCGTCCATAGCCATAAACACCTTCTCAGGTGTCATAGGTAATGTACGAACGTCCGCACCAACTGCATTTTTAATAGCATGTTGAATAGCTGGACTAGCCGTATTAATAACAACTTCACCAATAGATTTAGCACCAAATCCGCCTGTCGGTTCATAAGACTCTACAAAGTCTACATGTAACTCACCGATATCTTGACGGGTTGGAATTTTATAAGTCATAAGGTTATTAGTCTCTAAACGACCATTATTGGAATAGCGTATATCTTCATATAACGCCATGCCGATAGCTTGTACTACGCCGCCTTCAACTTGAACACGAGCCAATTTAGGATTGATAACAGTACCGCAGTCGATGCAGGAGTATGTATGAAGCGGAATAACCTTACCAGTTTGTTTGTCTACTTTTACCTCTGCAATAGTTGCCATGAATGGAGGTGGGGATGTATGACTGCCCCATGTAGCGAAACCAGACAATTGTTCTGCATTAACGCCTACCAATAATTTTGGAGCTAATTGATGGATATCCATAGTTTGAGAACCATCTTTTGTGGTAGCTACAACGCCATCAAAGTCGACATTTTCTACATCTGTATCGAAGAATTGAGCAAACTTAGCAATAATCTTAGTGCGTAATTCTTCAGCAGCCATCTTAGCCGCCGTACCAGTTACGTATGTTGTACTAGACGCATAGGAACCTGGGTCAAATGGCACGATGTCTGTATCAGATTCGATAACAGTCATGTATTCCATAGGACAGCCGATGATTTCACAAGCCATTTGAGTCAGTACGGTATTAGCACCCATCCCCATATCGGAAGAACCAGTGTACAATGTATAGTTACCATCATCACCAAGACGAATTTCTACAGATGCTACGTCAATGTTAGCAACACCAGAACCTTGTAATGCCAACGCCATGCCAAGTCCACCGCGATAACGTTCGTCAATATCCCAAGAGTGAGGACGCTCATCCCAACGAGCCATTTCTTTTACGCGGTTTACTGTATCTTGGAATAGACCAGAGTCAAGATATTCATCTGGAGCGTATACCAAGCTTTGTTCACCTTGAGCAATCAAGTTTTTTTGACGTAATTCAGCAGGGTCTACCCCCATCTTGTCCGCCAGGTTATTAACAGCACACTCTAATGGCCACAATGCTTCGGTAGCACCATAACCACGGAATGCACCGCCTGGTGTATGGTTCATATAAACGCCTTCTGTACCATAATGAACAGCTGTCGCTTTATTATACAAAGGAATAGACTTATGTTCACCTGCTGTTGTGGTAGTGAAGCAGTGAGTTGCATGAGCACCTGCATCAGTAATAGAATCCATATCTATAACCTTGATGATGCCATCTTTTGTGGCACCTACACGAATTTGCCATTCACGGGCATGACGTGTAGTAGAGCAAGTTTGCGCTTCAGTACGATCATATAAAAGATAACAAGGTTTCTTTAAAGTCCACGCTACAAAAGCTGTCATAAGTTCTGTGCAAGCCGTTTGTTTAGAACCGAAACCACCGCCGATACGAGGTTTGATTACGCGAACCTTTGTAGCCGGAATGCCTAAGGCACGCGCAATATGACGGCGTACATGGAATACGATTTGTGTGGAAGATACGATAACTACACGACCTAATGCATCAATGTAACCATAACTTTGGAATGGTTCCATTGCTGTTTGGCGTGTAGCCTGGTCAAAGTAAGTACCATCTACTACATAATCACATTTTGCCAATTCAGCTTCAATATCGCCTACTCGTTTATGATAGGATACGCAAATATTACGTTTATAATCTTGACCTACAGGGATATGATTAAGAATATCATCTTCAGGGTGGACTACTGTTTCATGATCGATAGCCGTATGCATATCAAGTACTGGTTTTTGTATTTCGTACTCAACCTTGATAAGAGGCATTGCTTTAAGAGCTGTAGTCTCATCTTTTGCTACAATAAGTGCTACTTCATCTCCTACATAGCGAACTACTGGATCTAAAATGAGAGCATCATAGGCAGATGGTTCTGGATAGCTTTGGCCAGCCAATGTAAATCGAGTATTAGGCACATCTTCATGCGTAAAAATTGCCTCAATTCCCGGAATCAACTTTGCTTTGGATGTATCAATAGATTTAATGCGCGCCTGTGCATGAGGGCTACGAAGAACCTTAATAACGAGCGCATCTTTTGGAACAAAATCGCCAGTATAAGACGGTTTCCCCGTCAAAATACCTTTAGAGTCAACCTTGTCATAAGATTTACCAATATGCTTATTCATTATTTTAGGCCTCCTTCTAAGAATTTACGAACCCCTCGAAGTTGTGATTCATAGCCAGTACAACGGCACAAATTACCGATGAGGTATTCACGAATCTCATCATCACTAGCCTTTGGATTTTTACGTTTTAAGTTGATAGCACTCATCATCATACCAGTTGTACAGAAACCGCATTGGTCAGCGCCTTCGCTAGCAATACAAGCCGCTAATAATTCAGCCTCTTCTTGCAAGCCTTCTAATGTAATAATTTTATGACCTGGTGCACGGAATGTAGGGTATGCACAAGACAAGATAATTTCGTCATCTACCCATACAGTGCAAAGGCCACAGTTTGTTGTGTCACAGCCACAACGTACGCTGTAGTAACCAAGATTACGCAATGTATCCAACAACATTTCATCAGTTGGCACATTAACAGTTACATTTTTATTATTAATATTAAGTACGAGTTCCATTATTGTACCACCTCCTTAGACAAGCGTTGAACCATTGCTTTCACCATTTCCATGCGATATTCTTTGGAAGCATGAGAGTTAGATTGGTAAACTAATTCTTCAGATGCTAATTGACCTGCTTCTTTTGCTGCAGACAATCCTTTTTCTGAAAGCAGAGCACTTGCTTTTTCTGCTAATTGGGGCACTCCAGGTCTTGTACCGATGTACACTTCAACGCCTTTGTCATCACGGCGAAGAGCACCTGTCAACACTGGGAAGTCACCACGAGAGATGCGAAGAGCCTCTACAGCTACAGGCACATCTACTTTAGGAATACGAATTTCCACGAGGATATCACGTTCTCTGTATTTCATATAGTCATGTATGGACATGCGACCGCCTTTAAAAGTAACGATGTCAGCATGTACTGCCATTAATGCAGGAATAATATCGGAAAAGCCGAAGCGGCTTGCTACAGATCCACCCATAGTAGCAGTGTTGCGGAATTGAATGCCAAGAATTTCTTTAACACCTTTAACAACAGCACCGCCACAGAATTGTTGTAATGGCTCAAAACGTTCCACGTCGCCTTGCGTTGCCATAGCACCAATGACAAATTCGTTATCCTCTTCACGAACATAACGCAAATCAAGACTAGCCATATCAATTACGGCAGGCCATGTGCGTCGACCTAAACGCAACCAACAGCCGCCAGCTAGCATTGGGGCAGTTTTGTTTTTTATGGCTAATTCATAAGCCTCTTCCACCGTCTTCGGTTGTAATACTTTCATAAATGCTAACATAATCTGTCCTCTCAATGGTATACTAATACTAACAGAACTGGATGATAACCACAAAAATACAGATATCACCGAACTACAAACTTAGCAGGAATCTATAGAATTCCTCACGTTTCTTATATTTTTATTTTACCAATTATTCGCCACTAAATCTATGATGAAAGATATACATTTACAGGAATTTTGCAAAGAATTACATATTTATGAATTTGGGATTGCCCCTTGGCCTCTACCTGAAAATGCAAAAACCATTTTATACGAAACTAATCCCTGTCCATTTACAGCTGCAGATGTAGAGGAACGACTACTAGGAACAACTGAGTTCACTCCTAAAAGTGCTATTGTCTGTCTATTTCCATACTACGTAGAACATACCGGTCCATCCAATCTATCCCGCTATACATGGGGCACAGATTATCACCTGGTCATTAATGAATATTTAGAAAAACTTATTGAAAAATTACAAAAAAAGAATACTTCAGCTCAGTTTTCTATACATTGTGATACCTCACCTCTCGCAGATCGTTATATGGCCTACTTAGCAGGCCTTGGGTTCTATGGGAAAAACAATTGTTTCATTAGCCCCAAATGGGGTTCCTATGTAGTCATCGGTACCATTCTAACAACACTAGAATTGAAACCGAATACGCCTCTCAATCAATCTTGCATGGGTTGTAATCGTTGTATTACCGCTTGTCTAGGTCAATGCTTAGGGCACGAAGAATTCAAATACAATACTTGTAAAAGCTACTTAACACAGAAAAAAGGCGAACTCACCGACCAAGAACAACATATTATAGCTAAAACTCCATTATTGTTTGGCTGCGATGTATGCCAAGAGGTGTGCCCCCATAATCAAAGTATTCCCACAACACCAATTCTCGAGTTCCAACAAATCGAACCACACATCGATATTAATGAACTAGAAATGCTTACAAACAAAGAGTTCAAAGCTAAATATGGGCACCGGGCATTCTCGTGGCGTGGGAAGAAAATATTACTGAGGAATCAAGAAATTATAGAAGGTAAATAGATATTATAATTGTACAGAACAAAAGAGACGACTATCAGTCGTCTCTTTTTGCTCATTATTTAGTTAATCCTTATTTGATTTCGTAATAATTTAATTCATCCAAGCTCTTACCAAGAGCAGGCATATAGGTTTCAAGGAACATATCAACTTCAGGCATGTTCAACAATTTTAATTTCCCTAAAATAGAATCATGTGCTTCTTTAAACTCATCATTCCCTGCCTTGAGTTCTTTTACGCATTTCATATACGCTGAAATTGTATCTGCAGCCTTAACGATTGGCCATTCAGGACTCTCCTCTGCATCTACAATAAAAGGCTTATAAACAACTTGCAATCGTTCTGGTAAAGTAGACAACATTTTCTCTTGCGCCAATGTTTCAACTTCACCATAAAGTTCACGAAGCTTTGGATCAAAGTATTTAATCGGTGTTGGCATATCGCCCGTAAAGATTTCACTTACCTCATGATACATGGCAATAACAGCTACCTTATTAATATCTACATTACCACCAAAGTATTCATTTTTTAAAGCCGCTAAATTATGGGCTACCATGGCAACTTCGAGACTATGCTCTTGAATATTTTCTGTTTCTGTATTACGCATAAGGCTCCATCGGTTAATAAAGCGCATACGTTTTAAAAAGGCAAAGAATGAACTCATATAACCCCCCGTAGTTTAAAACCATAATCAAGGAACTGCACAGCTTCATTCCAACGGTTATCATCGTTAAGCATAACTACAATCATAGTATGACCATTACGAGTAGCCGATGCAATCAAACATTCTCCTGCAGCATTTGTAAAGCCAGTTTTCAAACCATTAGCTCCAGGATATTTATTGCGAATAAAATGGTTTGTGGTACGAATTGTTTCTGGTGTACGATTTTGATAAGGTACCTTATAATAATCATTTGCTACCTTATCACGGAACATCTGGTACTTCATACCATACGCTGCAATCATTGCCAAGTCGCGAGCCGTAGAGTGATGGCCCATTTGCGTCAAACCATGAGGGTTTAAGAAAACACTGTTTTTAGCCCCTGCTTTTGCAGCAATACGATTCATATCCTTTGCAAAGTTCTCCACAGAGCCACTTACATTTTCTGCTACTACAACAGCTGCATCATTGCCACTGGCAACCATCATACCTTCAAGAACGCCTTCCAAGGTAATTTGATCACCAACGCGAACCCCCAGATTGGATTCCTCCATACTAGTGGCATAACTACTAATAGTCGCCAGTTCATCAAGTTGTGTACCTTTGAGTTCTAGAGCTGTTAACAATGTAACCATTTTCGTAGTACTAGCAGGATGCATCCATTTATCTGGATTCTTTGCAAATAAGATTTCCTTTGTATCAGCATCAATAAGAACGACCGCCTCCCCTACTGTAGATGGCGGTGCGATATATGCCGCATAAGAAATACTAGAACCCAGTAAAACTGAACCTATAAAAGCTATTACGAAAACAAGTCGTTTCCATATCATATATGCATTAGTTGTTAAAGATATCATATATCTCACTTTCTATATTACATTTAACTTTCTGGACTATCATCAATGGCAACATTCGTTCCTGTTGCTTTTTTCTTAGTACCTTTGATTTCACCAGTAGAGTTATCTACATTTTGAATATACACCACACGTTGAGGATATGGAATATCAATACCATATTTATCGAACGCATCTTTTACATCAGACATAATTCCATATTGCACATCTAAGAAGTCTTTCGACTTAACACGTGCATAGGCAGCAATGCGTACAGAGTTATCGCCAAATTCAGAAATACCAATTTCCATATTTTTAGGATTGAGTACACGTTTATCAGCAGCAAAAATATTTTTTAAGATTTTAATTGCTTCATGATGATTATTGTTATAACCAATATCAAAGACGAACGGGATAACCCTTTCATGAGTATAAGCAATATTAGTTATGGCTTGGGAGGTAAGGATAGAGTTTGGTATATACACATTTTTTTGATCTTTAGTAGTGATAATAGTATACATAAATTGGATAGACTTAACACTACCTACAGTATCTCCAACTTGTATAACATGACCCGCTCTAAATGGTTTAAATATAAGAATTAATAAACCAGAAGCCAAGTTAGAAAGGTTGTTTTGTAATGCTAAACCAATACCTAAACCGAAGGCACCAAAGGCAGCTACAAAGGAAGTGGTAGGAATGCCAATCTGATTTAAACAAATCAAGATTAACCCAACAAGCAACGCATAATTAATAATTTGCGTAATAAAGCTCATCGCTGCAGAGTCATAAGACGCCTTCGTCATGATGCGAACTGCAAAGGCTTTTATCCATTTAATAGCATAACGACCTATCCAAAACATAATTAGAGCTAATAATATATCGCCAGCCTGTGCAAAGAACCAATCACGTATTTGAACTAAAATATTAGCATCTTTAAAAAGCAATTCAGAAGCACTCGCTAAGAGATTCAAAGCTTTAACCTCCATATTAATAACTATAGACCAATAAAAATCTATAAGAATGTAATTACAATAAATACATATGCTATAATCTTACATATGCATTTACCAAATAATAATAAAGTTATTATATCGTTATATTACATATATAACAATCTAAATATAGGGAGACTTATATGTTTAACAATCCATACGAAGCACCACAAGAACTTGCTACTGGAGGGCATGTAACAAAAGAATTAAACTCCGTTACAGTACATTTTGATGACATTCATTATTCCTTATCTAGTGGCCAACTCAATGGTGGATATCACCATACGTTAGCTGTACGAAATCAACAATTAACCTATCAAATTGAAACGGAAAAAGATTTACCTGGCGGGTCTGTAGCGAATTATTTAGCACAAGAGTTTGAGCATATTGATACGCCTGTTCATTTTAGTACGGCATTGCTCACCTCTGCTACGATGAATCTTCACGCATATGCTAAAGTCGAAGAACACGATACAATCGTGGAGACAATCGTTACTGCAGGCTATGAAAAAACTGCCCATCGTGCGGGTACCGGTTATTGCTATGAAGAGCGTAATGGTAGTTTTATCGTACCTGGTACCATTAACATTCTTGTTTTTACTAACAAGGCCTTAACAGATAGTGCTATGGTGAAAGCCATCATGACAATCACTGAAGCTAAAACAGCAGCCCTTCAAGATTGGGGTGTTGAAAGCGTACACCTCTATCCATTTATTAATGAGAATATTCCGGAAGCCATTACAAAAAAACGTAAAACGTCAGCTACTGGTACCTCTACAGATGGTATTATTCTCACCATTGATACAACTGGAGATGTATTAACGGATGCAGGCTCTTTCTCCCTATTTGGAGATACATTAGCCAAATCTGTTTATATAGGTATCCAACGGGCCTTAGAAAACGCCATTGGCGCAGAATAAAAAACCGCACATCCTAGGCGATCGAGATGTGCGGTTCATTGCATATAAAACTGTTATTCACAGTATAATATTTGAAAATGAATATCAAATTAAGATTTGAGAGTTTCTCTCAAATCTTTTTTATTTTTCTAATTAATATTCATAAAAGTACTGTTGTAATTTTTTAAGACTTTTAGTTTTTGTAAGGCCAAGCATTAATAAAATACGAGCTTTTTGAGGACTCAATGTATCACTTACAAGATAACCAGCTAAAGTATCTTGTGGTACGGCAGATACCATGCCACTTCCCGTACGAGAGGCACGTACAGTTGGAAATACTGTATTTTGTGTTATTTGACGTACATTTTGAGGTATTGTACCATGCCCTAACCCAGTCAAGATGAGCCCATCCGGATTTGTGGCAACTACACTCATTGGTATCATGTCATCCATACCACCATAACACGTCAAGATGACTACACGAGGTAACTCTTTTAATTCATGTACAGCAAAGATAGATTCTTTTGTATGACGACGAGTAGATTCTTTATAATAATGAGCCACACCATCCTGTACAATACCAAGGTGACCTACTAATGGACTGTCAAAGGTTGCTACATTAGTTGTGTTTCGCTTAGAAACATCGCGTGCCCCATCAATATAGCCATTTAGAACAACAATTACACCTTTACCTATAGTTTCTGGAGTTCTCGCCACTTGAATCGCTTGCAATAGATTAATAGGGCCATCTGCACTAATTGCTCCAGCAGGTCGCATAGAACCAGTAATAACGATAGGCTTATCTGTATGAACAGTAAGATTAAGAAAATAGGCTGTCTCCTCCATGCTATCTGTACCATGAGTAATAACAACACCACCTATATCCTCTTGATCGACTAGTTTTTGTACTAACTTGGATAAATCCAACCAATGTTGTACAGTAATATCAGAACTTTCAATATTACTAAACTGAGTATATGTATATGGACCATATGGTTCTGTACCAGGTACAGAATCTAGAATTTCATTGAGACCTAATACACCTGCAGTATAGCCAGTCAAATCTGTATCGGATGCGCCTCGTCCAGCAATCGTACCTCCCGTACCAATCAAAGCTATTTTTGTCTCCATATTACCTCCAACATAAAATACATAAAAGATAGTAAGTCTTGTGTTAATCAACATTAGCATTAATTAGTCTATTCAATACAATTATCTCAATCATCAATGAGTCCTTGGCTAACTACTATTCCTATTTAGGACATATTCAAGATCGCGAAGCATACAGGCTCTCACTCAACGCTGTGGATAAAAGGAAGGCATCAATTCTAATTTATGCTTATTGATACGGTTCAAATGGTCAATGCGCTTTTTCGTTTCTAAGTCATCAATCTCACCAGTTCTAATATATCGATCCAGTACTGCGTAAGTAAAACCTAATTTAGCTTCATCAGATTGTCCACTGAGCCCATCACTAGGGGTCTTATCTACAAGATACTTAGGAATATCTAGCAATCGACCAATTTGACGCACCTCTTCTACAACAAGATTAGCGAGAGGGCTAAAATCCCCTGCACTATCACCATACTTTGTAGAATACCCCACATAATCTTCAGAACCATTGCATGTATTGGCTACACGTGCACCGTTTTGTAAATTTTGACCTATGGCATATAACGTTGTCATACGAAGTCGAGGCGGTGTATTGATAACAGCATCCCTGGACAAATCAGCTCTACCTATAACAGTTTCATAACCTTCACCTTGAATAATTGCATTTGTTAAAGCCTCGTAAGCAGATTCTATATTAACAATAATACGAGGAATACCTAAGTGATTGACGACAGCCTTGGCATCATCAATATCAGATTGAATACCATTAGGCATGAGCACACCAACTACGCGCTCTACACCGAGAGCTTCTTTACATAAGGCAGCTACAATTGTGGAGTCTTTCCCACCAGAAATACCTACAACAGCACTACAGTTAGGTCCATTTTGACTAAAATAATCTTTAATCCATTGAACGAGAGCATCTTTAGTAGCTTGTGGATTATCTAACATAATCCCTCCTATTTTTTCCGGAAAATACGATTTAATAAATCCATTTTCATTTGATAATAACCTGGACTCATATCAAGATAATGACGATGTGGATTTTCAAAGCGCTGTTCTTCTAACCAAATTTCATTAGCCAATTGGTCATTAACATACTGGCGAAGCTCTTCTAGGGTTGGTAACTCTACCAGTAACTTGCCATCCTTAATAATGAGTTGTTTCATCTCTTTAAACGTACAATTTTCAAAGTACAGCTCACGCCAAGGTTGTTCCGGATCAATATAACGATATGGTTCAGTTGTATTTGGCATATCTTCTAACAATGTTAATAAGTCTGCAATGGCACGACCTTTCTCATTGTACACACGGTACACCTTTTTTAATCCTGGATTCGTAATTTTTTCAACAGATTCGGAAATCTTGATACGAGGTTCCCACACACCATTTTTTTCAACGCCAGCAATCTTATAAACTGCACCAAATACAGGATCACTCTTTGAAGTAATAAGTCTTTCACCTACTCCAAAAATATCAATCGGTCCACCTTGTCCCAACAAGGAGGTAATTGTATATTCATCGAGGCTATTCGAGGCCATGATTTTACAATCTTCTAAGCCAGCTTTATCAAGCATATGACGAGCCTTCTTAGCTAAATATGCAAGGTCACCAGAGTCAAGGCGAATACCTTTTAAACGTTTTCCCATTGGTTCTAATATGTCTTTAGCTACTTTAATAGCATTAGGTATGCCAGAATTAAGAACATCGTAAGTATCAACTAAAAAAACAGCTCCATCTGGATAGACTTCAGCGTAAGCTTTAAAAGCTTCATATTCTGAATCATGATACATAACCCAACTATGCGCCATAGTGCCGCTCACAGGAATTCCAAATTGTTGACCTGCTAAAACAGTTGCCGTAGACTGTACCCCTCCAATATAGGCTGCTCTCGCACCATATACGGCAGCATCAACATTATGAGCTCGGCGTGCACCAAAATCAGCAACAATGCGACCATCTGCAGCACGTACGATACGGTTTGCCTTAGTGGCAATAAGAGACTGATGATTCATCATAGTTAGGACCGCAGTTTCTACAATTTGTGCATCTATAAGAGGAGCTACGATTGTAATAACCGGTTCATTGGGATAAATAATAGAACCTTCTGGAAATGCATATACATCACCAGTGAAAGAGAAGTCTTTTAGATAAGCTAAAAATTCTTCACTAAAAATACCTTGTTTTCGTAAAAAATCGATATCACTTTCATCAAAATGCAAGTTCAAAATGTACTCAACAATCTGTTCAAGCCCACCAAAAATGGCAAAGCCACCCTTATCGGGATTACGTCTAAAAAATACATCAAATGCGACGCGATCCGTATTCTCATGTTGTGTAAAATAACCGTGGGCCATGGTCATCTCATAAAAATCCATGAGCATACTAATATTGCGACTGTCGTGTTGCATAGGTTCACCAACCTTCTAAAAACTAATGGATTTGATACATCGTTAATCGTATAACCTCATTATACATTATTATTCCTATATAGCTAGTCTCTATACATGTCGATGTTTCCATTAACTATGCTAATAATCATTCTTATGATATAACTATATATATACACTAATTATTTATATATCCCATATATATGTTGATAAAAATTATAATGAGAACTAATTCATATATCGGTGCAAAAATTCCGAAACTCATAAAATAACTAAATATTTAGTATAATCAATCAACATGTATATCTATTATTTACATCAGAATGAAAGGAACCATTATGGAATCAATCGTTCAAGCAAAACGCGTATTAGAAATATTTAAAGAAATGAGCCAAATTCCTCGTGAATCAGGAAACGAAAAAGGCATTAGCGATTATATCGTAAACTTCGGTAAAAACTTAGGTTTAGAAGTTCATCAGGATGAGCAATATAATGTAGTTATAAAAAAACCTGCTTCTCCTGGCTATGAAAATCGTCCATCCATTATTCTACAAGGTCATATCGATATGGTATGTGTACGAGATCATGACTCCAACCATGACTTTTCCAAAGACCCAATTGCTAACATCATCGAAGGCGAGTGGATGCATGCAGATCACACTACATTAGGTGCAGATAACGGCATGGGTGGTGCGATGATGCTTGCAATTCTTGAAGATGATAACCAACAACATGGCCCTATGCAATTATTGTTCACCACTAATGAAGAAACTGGTATGGATGGTGCTTTTGCCATTAAAGAAGGTCAAGTAAGTGGTGATTACTTACTCAACCTCGATACAGAAGTAGAACATGATTTTACCGTTAGCTGCGCCGGCGGTTGTCACGTTCATGTAAACATTCCTTTATTACGAGAAAACAACCAACCGGGCTATGATGCAGGCTTAACGCTTACCGTAACAGGACTTAAAGGTGGTCATTCCGGCATTGAAATCAACGAACAACGCGCTAATGCCAACCAAGTATTAACACGTGTACTCTATGATATTCAACAACAATATCCTGTATGCTTAGCATCTTTT
This sequence comes from uncultured Veillonella sp., assembly GCF_963522475.1. Classification (GTDB taxonomy): domain Bacteria; phylum Bacillota; class Negativicutes; order Veillonellales; family Veillonellaceae; genus Veillonella. The sequence goes on from NZ_CAUQYW010000001.1 coordinate 79,527, forward strand.
GAAGGTGGAGTAAAACATAATGCCATTCCTTCTAAAGCAGTAGCTACATTATCCGTACGCGCTGAGGATGTAGAGGCCATTAAAACATTAGTTGCCTATCAAGAAAAACAATATCTTCATGAATATGGCATTCAAGACCCAGGTCTTACATTCGTTGTAGAAGATATCGCTACTCCTGATGTAGTATATGCAGATGACACAACCGAAGCTCTCATTACTTACATTTATCTTGCACAAGATGGTGTTCACTCTGTAAGTAAATCCATCCCAAATCTCGTAGAAACTTCTGACAATATTGCTATAGTCCGCGAAAACGAACATACTATTGAGGTACTCATTTCTATCCGTAGTTCCAATAGCAATAGCCTTGAATTCTTAGCTAAGAAAATGATTTTACTTGCGAAAACTTTAGGCGTATCAGCAGAACGTACAGGCGGATATCCTGCATGGGAATACGATAAAGGCTCCAAACTTGAAGAACAAGCTATTGCCTTACATAACGAAATGTTTAATACACCAGCTAATGTTAACGCTATTCATGCCGGTCTTGAATGCGGCTTGTTAAAAGGTGTACTACCAAACACCCAAATGATTAGCTTTGGCCCTACTATCGTAAGCCCACACACTCCAATGGAACGCGTTTATTTACCATCTGTTGAAAATGTATATGTATATTTAAAAGCTTTATTAGCTAAGTTACAATAAATATTAAACATAAAATACAAATAATGACTATATATTTTATGTATAATTTGTTATACTAAAAGTAATCAAAAAAAGATTTTTAGGACGAATTCTCTCCTCCCTCCCATAATGATATCACTCAACTCTCTCCTGACTGAATCATTCATGGGAGGGATTTTTTTCTATTTTTCAGAAAAAAATACAAATTAATATTTATACATACAGGAGTATCTTTTCATATATATTTAAATTGAGATTTACTATATCTTTTATAATTAATTATGAATATTAAATACATCTGTTACTATACTCATATAAAGTATATAACCAATATATTTAAAGAGAATTTTAAGAATAGTAAAAGTTTCATAACTATACATATACCCTATGGTGTATTTTCTGCATTATCTTATAGGTGTATACTGTGTTTACAATACTCAGGAGGTACATATGATCCCAATTGTTATCATATCTGGGTTTCTAGGTTCTGGAAAAACAACATTTTTACAACATATACTAAAAGAACATAAAACTACAGATAAAATTTTAATTATAGAAAACGATTTTGGTGAAACTAGTCTTGATGCAGCCAATCTGGCTAGAACAGGGGCTACCATTCGTGAAGTTACATCTGGCTGTATTTGCTGTAGCTTGCAAGGTAATTTCCAACAAGCACTTCTCGACATTCTTCAAAATTACGATGTAGACATTATCTATATTGAACCATCTGGTATCAGCAAACTAAGTGAAATCATCCATACATGTAAAGATGAAGAAATCGCAAAATCTGCCTATATTCATGCATCAGTAACAACTGTAGATGCCATGCAAGCACCTATGTTTATCAAAAACTTCGGTTTATTCTTTAAAGACCAAATTACAAACAGTGATGCTATTTTCTTGAGTCACACCGAAGACATCCAACAAACAAGTATTACAAAACATATGATTCACGAGTTAGCGCCAAATACTCCAATTCACGAAGAGGCCTGGAATACCATTGTATTACGAGACTATATCAAACGTCTCTATCACTGTCATGATGACCACTCTTTACATGATGAGCATCAATTTATGAGTCAAACCTTCAAAAATTTGCGTACCCTCAGCCTTGCCCATTGGAAAACCATTATGGAAGGTATGCCAGACACTGTACTCCGTGCTAAAGGTATTGTACCAACCACCGAAGGACCTCATGAATTACAATACGGTACGCATTACTGTTCCCTATCCCCCAGCGAATCCACTGCCTATAGCTTAGTCGTTATTGGTACAGATTTTAATGTACCAATGGTACATAATGAAGTGTGTCAATCATGATACCTGTTTATATCGTTACCGGATTCATCGGTTCTGGTAAAAGTACTTTCATAAATGAACAATTGCAATATCGCAAAAAGCTTGGTGGCACAGCATGTATCAGTGCCGAAGAAGGTTCAATATCACTCATTAAAGAAGCATTACAACTCAATCCTGATGCATTAAGTGCGATTACGCCTAATCAACCAGGCTCGTATAATTCAATAGCAGACGAAATTGCAACCTATCTCAACAAAGCAAAACCTAAAGAAGTATGGATTGAATGGAATGGTATGCTCAGCTTTCACCAACTAGAAGCCTTATTATACAGTGATAAGCTGCGTCACATGTTACAAATCGAAAAGGTATTTTATATCTGTACAGATCAATTCATTGTATCAATTTTACCTGGTTTAGGTAATGATGTATTAAGTCAATTATATAGTGCAGACTGTATCATAACAGAAACCGATATTCATTACGCCTTACTACGGACCTATAACAGTGATGCCAAGATTGTAACAACGCCAACACCAGAAAAAGTAGCACAATTATGTCATAATTCTATGTGGGGCCTTATACCTAATCTATTAGTTGTCGGTATTACAGCCTATATATTATTAGTTACTGCATTCCGTCATGACATTCCCTACTCCATTCATCAATCCTTTGCCATCATCACGGGACTCATTATCGAAGCCATCCCATTCCTATTATTAGGAACCATTGGATCAACAATTATTCGCTATTTTGTACCGCAAAGAGTACTACTAAAACTATTAGGAAATCATTCTTGGAAGAGCTATGGTGCCGCCATGGTTAGTGGATTAGCCTTACCAGTTTGCGACTGTGCTATTATTCCATTATTTAAAGCACTCACCGATAGAGGCGTACCATTGTCAGTGGCCCTCCTATTCACGCTCGCTAGTCCAATTATCAACCCCATTACAATCCTTTCAACCTGGTATGCCTTTCCAGATGATCCAATGGTCTCTGTATGGCGTATCACCATTGGCCTTGGCGTAGCTTTATTGGTGGCATTATCATTCCGTATTATGCCACCACCTATATCAATGATGAAAGCAAAAACAGCACAGAACTTTAGTTATGAGGAAATCGTCTTAGAAGCATCAAAAAGTAAACCCCTCAACAAAAGAAGATTGTTAGTTCATATGGAAAAGGAGTTCTCTCAACTTTTATTCTATTTTTCTATTGCAGCTTGTGTATTATCAGTAGTCCAAGTTTACGGAAAGCCTTGGCTTATCAATGCGGGGATTACGTTACCTGACGTGTGGGCTATCCCAATTCTATTATTATTAGCCTTCTTCTTCTCCATCTGCTCCACATCAGATGCGATTATAGGTAAATCTTTGAGTACCCTATTCCCCATAAGCTCAGTCATGGGGTTTCTCATTTTAGGACCTATGCTCGATATAAAAAACGTATATATTTTAAAACAGTATATGCCTACATCATTCATCCTTCGTCTAGGCATAACAATTCTAGTTATATCTTATATAGCAGCATTAGGTTATCAATTCTTTTTAGGCTAGTTTCTTAAATTAGTTACAACTATATATAGTTATTATTATTTCAGTTCTTAATAACTATAAAAGGAGATGATTCTATGAAATTAGGACTGAAAGACCGCTTTTCTATTGTGAAAGGCGCACTCTACCTCATCTTAGGTATCTGCTGTGTATACCTCATAGTAACAGGACGCTATTTAAACTATATTGCACCCCGTTATGAACTCCTACTAGGTATTAGTAGCATAGCCCTCATATTAGGTGGGTTAGCTACTATCATTTGGGCTCCGTCCCGCTATTACAAACACAACTGGCGTTCCATTGTGCCTATCATTATTCCCGTAGTATTACTTATTGTGCCGCCTGTCCTAGTACCTACCACAGGTGTTCACGGAGCAGCACGTGTCAATGACGATACAAATAACTTTGACTTTACAAATGATGCTATTGGTGAGGTTATCACTGTTAATAGTGAAAGCAAAGAACCTGGCATTTCAAAAGACAAAAAAGAAATCGTTCTAAACTCCGATAACTTCTATCAAACCATTGTAAAGGTCGGTTCTAACGTAGATCAATACAAAGACTATACTGTATATATGACAGGATATGTAAACCGAGATGATAATACACTAAAATCGAATGAATTTACCATCTCTCGTATGGCCATGTCTTGCTGCATCGCCGACGTAGCACCAATCGGCATGACCGCCTATAAACCAGATGGAGACAGCTTAGCAAATGAACAATGGGTTTCCATCGAAGGCAAGGTATCCACTAGAGACTTCCACGGTAGAGCTCAACCCTATATAGAAGTGACAAAAATAAAATCAGCAGAACCTATTTTAGGTTATGTATATCCTTAAGCAAACAGTAATAAATATCTAAAAAGTCTTAACTAGGTATTTTAAACAAATAAAACCGAGGCATAACACCTCGGTTTTATTACATATATAATAGTATTATATATAGGGTATATTATCGATGTAACTCTTTAACATATGAATCCTGCTAATAATCGTTTAAAGGATAATGTCTCCATTAATCACACATCAACAAACTACTAACTATCTAAATTAAAACACTTGTATTTTTAATCGTCAACCACAAAGGTTGTACTATGGTTAACTATCATCTTGTAATACCATATATAAAGGTATTACAAGGCTTTAATTTTTTTGATCATACTTTATAGTTATTATTAATCCTTTATAATAACTATAAGATATACTCATCTTCATACAAAAATCAAAAATTTCATCTTATATTCATATGTTGGAATTAAATTATACATAAGTAGATTGAGCAAAATCTACTTTCACAAAATAGTATTTAAAAGTACCTTATATTAGGAGGCATTCATCATGAAAAATGTTAAGAAAGTATCAAAGGTATTATGTGCATTTGGCGTTAGTACAGTATTATTAGCAGGTGTAGTTGGTGCAGCTAGCAACCATGCTTATAACAACAATAGTAACTGGAAAGGCGTTGGCAGCGTAGCTCCATCTGCTCAAGCTAACTACTCTGTTGATTACATGGGCGCTGTTACAGTATTCCAACAAAACTTCCCTGGCGCTACAGTAAAATCTATTTCTTATGATGCTAAACATAACCCTTACTATAAAGTAGAAGGTTACTACAACAATCGTGCAGTAGAACTTAAAGTAGACGAAGCAACTGGCCAAATCGTTGGTAAAGAAGTTAAAGGCTATGCTAAAGCTAACAAAACTATTAACGTTCAAAACATCATCATCCCTGAAGTAGCTGAAACAAAAGCTCTTGAAAAAGTTGGTTCCGACTTCCAAACTATGGAATGGTCCGTTGAACGTGAAAACGGTAAAGTTGTATACGAATTCGATATGACAACTGGTGGCGACAAAAAAGCAGAAGTAAAAGTTGACGCTACATCCGGTAAAGTATTGAGCTGCAAAGTAAAAACTACAAAATACTAAGAAGCTCTTTTCATCTAGTGAACCCCTATCCTAACCCACTAAGATGACACACTACACATATAACACACATACTATACACACAGTATCCCAATGGATACACTCTCTAACACACAAACTAACACACAAACTTAGAGAGCCCTATAACTCATAAAGGGCTCTCTCAAAAACCTAGCTCACACAATAGGTAAAGGGTCTGTGCTCACACACCACAGACTAAACGTTACACACACTATACTCCCTTTAAAAGACCTTGGATCGTTGAATCCAAGGTCTTTTTTCTATCCTACTATATCCTCTCCCCCCAGATATGACTATCTATTTACAAAGATCTATCATAACCCAATAAACTAATTTACAATTAACCAGAATATATATTACAACACAAAAAGACCTCCCACGCAGGGAGGTCTCTTGTATAAGTTTTATAGGTCTGATAGTTTGTGTTCTATTTCTTAAGTGAGGTCATACTTAAGAATGTCATTTATATGTTCTGAAAGTTTGATCTATAGTATTTCCATAGTGGAAGTACGAAAATTATGCTTTATCCAAAGCTTGTGCTAAGTCTTCGATGATGTCATCGATATTTTCAAGACCAATGGATACACGGATCATATCTGGTGTTACGCCAGCAGATTTTTGTTGTTCTTCGTTAAGTTGTGCATGTGTTGTTGATGCAGGATGAATAACAAGAGATTTAGCATCTGCTACGTTAGCCAAGTTGGAGAAGATTTCCAAGGAGTCCACAAGTTTAATACCTGCTTCTTTACCGCCTTTTACACCGAATGTGAATACGGCACCAACACCTTTAGGGAAGTATTTATCAGCCAAAGCTTTGTATTTGCTGTCTTCTAATTCTGGGTAGCTTACCCATGCTACTTTAGGATGTTTAGTCAAGAAGTCTACTACTTTACGAGCATTTTCTACATGACGTTCTACGCGCAAGGACAATGTTTCAACGCCTTGCAAGATTTGCCATGCTGCAAGTGGTGTAATGCATGCGCCAGTATCACGAAGCAATTGAGCACGAATTTTTACAGTGAATGGAATTGGCAAATCGCCATATACTAAACCATTGTAGTGTTCATCACCTTCGGAGAAGCCAGGGTATTTACCAGAACCTTTATAATCGAATTTACCAGATTCTACTACTACACCAGCCAATGTTGTACCATGACCACCAAGGTATTTAGTAGCAGAATGTACAACTACGTCAGCACCATGTTCTAATGGACGGAACAAGTATGGAGATGCAAATGTGTTATCTACGATCAAGATGATATTATGTTTATGTGCAATATCAGCTACTGCTTGTACATCAACAAGGTTAATACCAGGATTACCGATAGTTTCAATATAAACAGCTTTAGTATTTTCATCAATAGCTGCTTCGAATTCTTCCAAATTATCTGGATTTACGAATTTAGTGTGAATGCCCAAACGTGGCAATGTAGCAGTGAACAAGTTGTAAGTACCACCATACAATGTAGATGCAGCAACAATATTATCACCAGCACTTGCAACATTCAAAATGGAATATGTAATCGCTGCAGAACCAGATGCTACAGCGATACCACCAGCACCACCTTCAAGTTCTGCAACACGAGCATCCAATACATCTGTAGTAGGATTGCCAAGGCGGGAATAAATGCCACCAGGATTAGTCAAAGCAAAACGACCTGCTGCTTCTTCTGCATCTTTAAATACGAAAGATGTAGTTTGGTAAATAGGTACTACACGAGAACCTGTTGGATCTACCGTATGACCGGCATGTAATTGTAATGTTTCAAATCTGTATTGTTTGCTCATTATAACAACTCCTTTATATTAACTGTGAATTGAGTTCATTCTTTATACCTAGTATACTACTATGTTTTAAAAATTATGTCTACAATTAATTTATATCGTTATCCATAGCTTGAAGTTATAGCCAATTTATATAATCACAAAATTTAACAGTAAATTAAGTTCTAAAAAACAACAAATCAAGCTATCTCACTTTCTTATATATAAAAAAGCCCCTAATTACTTTACAAAAATATCTCTCTGTAGAGACCTTAAAAAGTAATTAGGGGAATTTTCTAGTAACCATAATTTAGATATAGGCACCTAAGTTCTTATCGCGTTCAAATTTCATTTTTTGAATTTGTTCAATAATGTACGGTGTTTCTTGGTATACATAGTAATTTAACCAGTTTGTAAATAACAATGTACTTACAGACCTCCAACGTACAACTGGCCGTTGTTTTGGGTCATCATCGGGGAAGTAATTTTCAGGAACTGCAATATCCAATCCTCTTTTAACGTCTCGTACATATTCACGATTAAGTGTATCCCAATCGTATTCAGCATGACCAAATACAAAGATATGTTTATTATCTAAGCTACGGACAATAGCTGCACCTGTTGGCTCAGAGCCAGCCAACAATTCTAAATTGCGGTTTTCCTTAATTTGTTGTAAGGAAACTGTGGTGTGACGGGAATGTGGCATCCAGAATTTTTCATCAAAGCCACGCAAGAGTACTGGTCGATCATTGTAGATATCATGTTCATACACACCAAATAGCTTTTCATCCATCACGCATTTATTGATACCAAAGTGATGATATAAACCAGCCTGTGCACCCCAGCAAATATAGAACGTAGAGTATACATGCTCTTCGCTCCAATCCATAATTTCTACTAACTCAGACCAATAGTCTACCTCTTCAAAAGGCATTAGCTCTACAGGAGCACCTGTAATAATCATACCATCAAAGAACCCGTCTCTCACCTCATCAAAGGTACGATAGAAAGTATCTAAATATTGCTCATCTGTATTTTTAGCCTTACGAGATGCAGTATGTAGTAGTGTCAAATTCACTTGTATTGGACTATTACTAAGAGCACGTAAGATTTGTGTTTCTGTAACTTCTTTAGTAGGCATCAAATTGATTAACAGAATATTCAAAGGTCGGATTTGTTGATTTTCCGCCCGTTCTGTATCCATAACGAAAATATTCTCTTGAGCTAATTTCGTAATGGCCGGTAAATTTTTTATTACTTTAATAGGCATACTATCACCTCTACACACTAAACAATTTGATAACCTAATCTAACTACTGTAATTAAAAGTCTCTACCCTCGTAGGCCCGACGCCAAGCTTCGAGACCTTCCTCTAATGTTTTACGAGGGCATGCTACATTGATGCGCTCAAAGTCTTCTCCATCGACGCCAAACATGGAACCAGTATCAAGCCACAATTTAGCTTCATTGATAATCCATTCATCGCGTTCTTTAGGACTTAATGGCAACTTAGAACAGTCTAACCACATAAGATACGTGCCTTCCGGACGATATACATGAATTTTCGGCATATATTTTGCTACATAATCAATAGTAAACTGGATATTGTCTTGAATGTATTCCTTTAACTCGTCGAGCCAAGGAGCACCAACTTTATAGGCACCTTCACAGCCAACAATCCCCATTGTATTTAACTGACTATAACCAGCGCGGTCTATTTCTTTGATAAAACGACGGCGTAAGGAATCATTAGGAATGAAAATATTACTTACTTGAAGGCCAGCGATGTTGAAAGTCTTACTAGGCGCTGTACATACAATACAGTGTTCTGCATAGCTTTCACCAAGATCCGCAAAGACCTTGTGCGTATAACCTTTCCAAACAAAGTCAGCATGAATTTCATCGCTCACGATGAGTACATTATGTTTAATACAAATATCACCAAGTCGTTTTAACTCATCCTCAGTCCATACCCTGCCTACCGGGTTATGTGGGTTACACAAGAGGAATAAGGTTACGTTTTCCTCAACGATAGCCCTCTCGATACCTTCAAAATCAATAGTATATTTTTCTTCGCCTTTGATGAGCGGCACATTAATAAGGCGGCGATCGTTATCATCAATAACCATACTAAATGGATAATACACAGGTTGGTTGATAAGTACCCCTTCACCTTCCTTAGTGAAAGCGCGAACCGCCATAGCCAAGGCAAATACAACACCTGGCGTTTTAACGAGCCATTTTCGGTCTGGTATCCAGTTAAAACGTGTACTAAACCAATTTTTTAAAACATCAAAATACTCATCATCGGACTCAGTATAACCAAATACGCCATGATTCACACGGTCTAATAGAATTTGCTTTAACTCGGGTGGAACCTCAAAATCCATGTCCGCCACCCAGAACGGCAATACATCTGCTGGTTTACCGCGTTTTACAGCAAAATCGTATTTCAAGGATTTTGTGTGAGTTCTATCTAAAATTTGATCAAAATTATATTGTCCCATAGGAACTCCTTTATTTATTGAAAGCTTGTTCTAAGTCCGCAATCAAATCATCTGTGTCTTCAATACCTACAGATAGACGCAATAAGCGACGTGTAATACCTTTACGCTCTGCATCTTCAGGTTTTAAATCTGGATGTGTTTGTGTTACAGGGTAGGTCAACAAGGACTCTGTACCACCAAGACTTTCAGCAAACTGAATAAGCTCAATGCCTTCTAATACTTTTTTTGCAGTTTCTTCGCTATCTACTTCAAAGGACAACATGCCTCCAAAGCCTGTAGTTTGGGCTTTATTGATTTCATAGCCTGGATGTTCTGGAAGGCCAGGGAATAATACCTTTATAACCTTAGGTTGCTTTTTGAGCCATTCTGCAAGAGCAATAGCATTCTTTTGGTGTTGTTCCATACGAAGTGCCAATGTTTTAACACCGCGGATAACGAGCCAGCTATCCATAGCGGATAGGCAGGCACCTACGGTTTTATATGTGAAGCGCAATTTCTCAGCCAATTCATCGTCGTTTACAATGGTAAAACCAGAAATAACATCATGATGACCGCTGATGAATTTTGTACCACTATGTAAAACAATATCAGCCCCCAAATTCAATGGTTGTTGGAAATATGGGCTCAAGAAAGTATTATCGATGATTACTAAGGCATTACGCTCGTGAGCCAATGCACAAAGTGCACGAATATCAGTAATCTCCATCATAGGGTTTGTAGGTGTTTCAATATATACAGCCTTTGTATTTGGTTTGAAAGCTGCTTTTACAGCATCAAGATCAGATGTACCAACATAGGTGAACTCAATGCCGTTTTGTTCGTAAATATTTGTAAACATACGGATAGAACCACCGTATAAGTCATCGCCCAAAATAATGTGATCTCCAGGGGAGAATAGATGGAATACTGCGTCTACTGCAGCCATACCAGAAGAGAATGCCAATGCATCTTTACCATCTTCAAGACCTGCAATCAATTGTTCCAAACGATCCCGTGTTGGATTAGATTCACGCGTATATTGATAACCTGTTGTATCACCTAACTTTGGATGGGAAAATGTACTAGACATATAAATTGCAGGGGAGATTGCACCAGTGCTGTCTGGTCTACCGCTGCCATGAACGCATTTTGTATTAAATTTCATTCCATTCAACTCCTCATATTTGTATACAATATATTAATTATAAAAGTAGACAATGACTAAGGTCAATAAAAATGGGCACTCATACTGCATGAGTACCCTTAAAAAGTCATATCTATTTTGAATGGCTTGCCATAACTCCAAGTTAAGTTAGCCTAATTTTTTATGCGTTTTGTAATAAGTAACGCCAAAACAATGCCCAAAGAAGATGTTACTAGCTGTGGCCAACTAGATACAAATAACATAGTATTTACAATCTTCGGTGGAAATTGGAATAGAGAAAAGAACAAGGAATATCCTCCAAAGAGAACACCTGCTTTTACCAAGGCCGCCACGATAATGAGCAATACCTTCGGTTTATGTTGTAACCAGTACGCCACAAATACATAGGCAGTCGTGCCGAGAGCGGTAATCAAAATGAACGGTGGCAATGGCAACATACCTTGTAAATGTGCTACCACTGGCGCAATCCAAGCAATAACAAGACCATTTTTCCAACCATAGCGCCATGTGGCTAGTACAAACGTAGCAGATGTAATAGAACCGATAAGGAACATGCTCACCTGATTAGGAATAAATGGAAAAATAAGACGCAAACTTTGCGCCAATAAGGCTACAGCCAATAATAGGCCGGTGCCCGTAATAGACTTTGTGGACATAAGAACCTCCTACTATACGATATAGATTTTACAAGAGGTACCTACCTCATACAAAATCGACTACACCACACACGCTGATGCAGACATAATAATAAAAACCTCCATCAGAAAATTCAGATAAGAAATTTACTATTACAACACTATTATATTGATTTTTCTAGATTTGTCGAGTTCTGTTGAATATTTCCATTTCAGGATAAAAAGAAGCCGCATTATATCTACTAAGCGACTTGCCCTCTAAAGTGAGTTTTGCCATTTCAGGATAAAAAGAAGCCGCATTGTATCTACTAAGCGACTTGCAGCGAATGGAGCGCAAGGAGATACAATGCGGCGGAGCACTTTATCCTAAAAGTGGCATTACGAACTGAATCCATGGAATCCCCACTACGATAAAGATCGCAAGGTAGATAATCCCAAAGATAGCGCCTAATTTCCAGAATTCAGGACCTTTGTTATAGCCACTAGCAAACCAAATTGGGCTGTGACCAGTACCATATGGAGTTAGAATACCCATAATACCCATTGGTACTAAAAGAATCAACATAACTTGAGCTGGATCAACACCAGGAATTTGAAGAATTAGAGTAGCAAACAAGCCTACCATAGCTGTTACATAAGCAGTGCCAGAAGCAAAGAAGTAACGAAGTAAGCAGAATGCTAATAACAAGCCAAGAACTGCCATTGTAGGATCTAAAGAAACCAAAGACCCACCAGCAGATTGAGCAAGCCATTCCAAGAAACCTACATTTTTAAGGCCAGAAGCCATAGGTACGAGCGTAGCAAACCAAGTCAAAACATTCCATGCTGGTTTGTTAGCAAGGAAGTCTTGCCAAGTCATAATCTTAGTGAAAATCATCAAGATAATAACAATCAAAGCCGTTGTTGTAGGGTTTACTTTGAATGTAGAAGCACCAATCCACAATACAAGAGCCAATACAGAAATTAAGGCCATGAAGATTTCACTGCGTGTCATAGATCCTAATTTCTTATATTCATCTTTTGCCCACGCTGCAATTTCAGGGGAACCTTTTACCTCTGGTTTGCAGAATACATAGGTCAACAATGGAGTGATGATGAACAAGATAAGGCCAACTGGCAAGAATGCGAGGAACCATGTGCCCCAGTTCGCTGCTACGATACCAGATTTAGCAGACAATTCTAGAGCCAATGGGTTTGGAGCTGCACCAGTCAAGAAGATAGAGCTAGATACACATGTAGTTGCCAACGCTACCCAGTTCAAATAGGAGCCAATTTTACGAGGGTTCTTATCTGGATAGGAATCAAACATCGGACAAATACTAGATACGATTGGGTAAATCGTACCACCAGAACGAGCCGCATTACTTGGGATGAACGGCGCCAATACAAGGTCAGTAATAGCAATAGCATAACCAAGACCTAAGGAAGACTTACCAAGCTTTGCTACGAGGAACAAAGCAATACGGCGGCCAAGTCCAGAGTTTTCATAACCGATACCAATCATGAAAGCGGCAAAGATCAACCACACAATGGCATTAGAGAAACCACTGAGGCCCCAGCTGATAGCTTGCGCATCAGTAATCGCCTTTGCTACACCAGTTGCTTTATCTACCACGGGGGCAGGACCAACCTTAAACAACATAGATACGGTAACTGCAATGATACCGATAAAAGCTGGTGGCATTGGTTCTAAAATCAAACCTACCACGAGGCCAGCGAAAATACTTACGTAAATCCAAGAATTTGCGCTAAGACCTTCAGGAGCACCTATGAGCCATACAAGAATAGCTACTACAAGCGGTGCAAATAATTTCCAATTCAATTTCATTAGAAACTCTCCTTACTACTTCAAAACAAAAATTACAAAAAAATGCTTATTTAGTATATCAAAAATTTTAATAAGATGATATAAACTCAATCATAATACTTATTAATTGATAATAAACTTTTAGTAATAAATTTTATCTCGCTGTTTCATGCATGACCGTATAAGGCACTCTACAAAACGTAATAATCTATTTGTATCAATCAACAATGCCCTCCTAGTATGCCATATAAACACAGAACCCCCTAATAAGTAAAAACTTATTAGGGGGCCCTTTTATTTATGCCTATATAGTTGTTTGTGCCTATATAGCACATTATCTACATGCTATTCACCTTTTGGTACGAACCATAGGCCGTTGTTATTTTTTTCCATGTAGTCTTTGAATTCTTGAGAATGGTAAGCTGCTACAAGGTCTTTCGCCCATTGTGCATCTTTGTTTTTCTCATTAACTACAACTTGTAATAACCATTGTGGCAATACATCTTCATTTGCAAGAGCCGTTTTAGGATCGATTTTTGCATTGTAGATAATTGCACCAGTAATGACAATGTAATCAAAATCAGTACGTACAGAAGGAATTGTAAGGGATTTCATTTCTGTAAATTTAAGATGTTTAGGATTTTCAATAATATCTGCTTGAGTTACTGTTGCTAAATCTTTATTTGGATCAAGCTTAATCCAACCGATTTTTTGCAATAACGCATAGGCACGAGCCATGTTGGATGCATCATTAGGTACAGCAATAGTGTCGCCATCTGCCACTTGATCTAAAGATGTTTTAGAACCACTAAAGATACCTGCTGGTACTGTTGGAATTGGAGTTAAAGCTACAAGATGACCATTTTGTTTTTCGTTGAAGTTTTTCATGTATGCAGTATGTTGTTCAACGTTGAAATCTACTTCACCATCGCTCAACACTTGGTCTGCTTGTACCAAGTCAGACATATCTACACCTTTAAAGGTATAGCCTTGTTTTTCCAAAATTGGTTTAACACCTTTTTCAAACAATTCTGAGTAAGGGCCTTGAGATTTACTATAGCTTAATTCTTTTTTGGCACTATTATCACTACTGTTTGAACCGCAGCCAGCGATAAAAGCTACGGTAAATACTAATGCCGCTCCAAGGGCAAGAAGTTTCTTAAATTTCATAGTATATCCTCCTATACTTTTACAATCAACATCACTGAAATCTATATCATCAATTAGGAACGACGTGCACGTCGTGCAAAGTAGTTACCAATTGTTTGAATAATTTGAACAAAAATAATTAAAATAACAACAGTAAATAGCATCAACGGGAAGTTCAACCGTTCATAACCATAGGTAAGAGCCAAATCACCTACACCACCTGCACCGATAGCACCAGCCATAGCAGTAGCGCCAATAAGGCCTATAGTACCTGTCGTAATTGACAAGATAAGGGAACCCTTTGCCTCTGGTAGAAGAAAATGCCAAATCACTTCAAAGTGAGAAGCCCCCATTGATTGTGCAGCCTCGATAATGCCTTTATTGACCTCTAAAATAGAATTTTCAAAGAGTCGAGCAAGATAAGGCGCAATAAATATAACGAGAGGAACAATAGCCGCCGTTGTACCAACTCGAGTTCCTACAATCATCTTTGTTAATGGCAAGATAAATACCATTAAGATAATAAAAGGTACGGAACGCACAATATTTACAATTGTATTGGTAATACTATAAACAATACTGTTTTTAACAATACCATTCGGATTGGTCACTACTAAGGTAACGGCTATAACTAGACCTAACACCGTACCGATAAAGAGCGATAAAAACACCATGTATAAGGTCTGCTCTGCAGCCAATAGTAATTGGGAGCCAGGAACGCCTAATTCTTGCATAAAGAAATCCATTAGATAGTCACCTCCTGCCATTCGATACCTTGTGTTACAAGATATTCTTTTACCTTGCCCACTTCAAGATCATCACCAATAAACTGAACAATAAAAATACCAAGTACGGTATGTTCTAACTCTGTTACCGTAGCAAATAACACGCTCGTTTCTAACTTAAAGGTTTTATTAATATGATATAACACATTATCGGTCGTATTATTTCCCAAGAAATGCATCTTAAGAATTGTATATGGCCTTTTATCACAGGCCAAGGTATGTTTCACTGTTGATGGAATTTCATCAGGAATGACAGTCCTAACAAATCGTTTTGTTGTTTCATGTTTAGGTTTACTAAACACCTCAAGTACAGATCCGCTCTCTATGAGTTTCCCATGTTCCATAACCACAACACGATTGCAAATTTTTTGAATTACATCAATCTCATGAGTTACGATAACAACTGTTACCCCTAATTCACGATTAACACGCTCTAATAATTGAAGAATAGACTCTGTCGTATCTGGATCAAGAGCACTTGTTGCTTCATCACAAAGAAGAATTGATGGATCTGTAGCCAACGCACGAGCAATACCAACGCGTTGTTTTTGACCACCAGATAATTCTCCAGGATACGCATTTGCTTTATCGCCTAAATCAACAAAGTCCAATAATGTTTTAACCTTTTTATCAATCTCTGATTTCGGAACCTTATTTAGAATTAATGGAATCGCCACATTATCATACACAGATTTAGCATTCAACAAATTGAATTGTTGAAACACCATGCCAATGCGCTTACGCACCTTTCTGAGCTCATTGAAACTTAAGCCATTGATATTCACACCATCTATTTCGACATGACCAGAAGTAGGTACTTCTAAAGCATTAATCATGCGCAATAGTGTAGATTTACCAGCTCCACTAAAGCCAATAATGCCAAATATGTCACCTTTTTCTATGGTGAAGTTCACATCAGATAATGCAGTAACTTTTTGCTTATTAACGTCAAACTCTTTCGTTACATTTCTTATAGCAATCACTGTACCACCTCTTTCCCCGCTGTCCAATAGGAATTAATCTTGATTCTAAAACATATCTAAAAGGTATGTTTTAATTGTATACTTAGATTACTACAATTTATAAAGACTGTCAAACACCAAAAAGAACCTCACCAATTAAAAGGTTGAGGTTCTTTTTATTTATCTATATCGATTAAAGAGAAATAGTGAGCCTAATATTATCGGTGCGCCAATATAAAGGCCTAAATTTGGAAATTCTCCCAATAAAAAAGCTGCTACTATAGCTGCCACAATTGGCGAGAGATACATAAAGTTTGTTACATCAGAAACCTTTTCAGCATGTTCAAAAGCATAGCTCCAGAATACGAATCCTAACGCACTGGAAAAGAATGCTAGGTATACCATAGCAAGCTTCGCAGTAATTGGTGCGGCGACAATCATTTCAATAGCATGATCTGCAAATGGTAGTGCCATAATAGCACCTGTAAACATGGACCACATAGCAATGGTAATAGAGTTAAATCCTTTTAAGCTTAGTCCACGATTCAGAATATTATAAATTGCAAATAGTATCATCCCCAATAAAGTCCACACGGCACCCATAGGAATAGTAAGTGTGGAATTCCAAAGAATAATAACGGCCACACCTATAAAAGCAGTTATGGTGAAGAGCCAACCTATAGGGCGTATTCTATCCTTATAGACTACCAATGCCATCAATGCTGTAGTCATTGGTGTCAAAGCCATAATAATACTAGATGTAGCAGCCGGTATTGTTCGCAATCCTTCATTAAAAACGACTTGGTAAACAAAGTTTCCTGTAGCCCCTAGCAGAATATATATGCCCCACTCACGCCAAGATGTAGGTATATGTAATCCCTTAAATACACCAATAATTAGCATGAGTATAGCACCACCTACAACCCTCGCTACAGAGAGTGTCAATGCATCTACTGATTGCAATGCTAACTTACCAAAAGGAAAGGCCGTAGCCCATACAGCAATCGTGGCAGATGCCCCTAATATGGCTTTCATTTGATTTGTCATTAGCATCCACCTTTCTACGTAATTCTTAAATCAATACTATATAGATATTACCATAATAAGGCGCTATTATTCCAAGAATGTCCATCACCCTATATCGAACGCTCTCTATTTATTGATATAGATTTTCATTATTTAAAGATAATATAAAATCAAAATCCCAGGCACACATATCCATATAATCCAGCTTAAAATCTATAATAAATAGACTTCAAATGATGAATTTATTAGTATCAAATTATAAATAAGAACTATTCTTACGAAAATTGCATAGTATTTATTGAAAATATATATCATTTAAAATTTGTTAAATCGTGACAAACATTGTACACTATAAACATAGAAATCTATAGTTATATCCTTTTATGGAGGTGCAAAATGCAACATACTGCATGGAAAGATTTTAACACAGGTGTGTGGGATAAAGCCGTTGACGTACGCGACTTTATTCAAAGAAACTATATCCCCTATGAAGGGGACGATTCCTTCCTTGCTGGTCCTACAGAAAGAACGACAAAATTATGGGACCAAGTAATGAAGCTTTATGAAGAAGAACGTGAAAAAGGCGGCATGCTCGATGCCGATACTTCCGTGGCCACACACATTACTGCCCATGCGCCAGGATATATCGACAAAGATCTTGAAACAATCGTTGGTTTGCAAACTGATAAACCCCTAAAACGAGCTATGTTCCCTTATGGTGGCTTGCGCACAGCAAAATCTGCTATTGAAGAATACGGATTCAAAATGGATCCGCAAACAGAAGACTTCTTCAAAAAGCACCGTAAAACTCACAATGATGGCGTATTTGATGTATATACACCTGAAATGCGTGCCGCTCGTACAGCTCATATCGTAACTGGTTTGCCCGATGCTTACAGCCGTGGCCGTATCATCGGCGACTATCGTCGTATCGCGTTATATGGTATTGATTACCTCATCGAAGATAAAAAAGAACAATTCAGCATCACTATGGGCGATATGCTGGAAGATGTAATTCGAGACCGCGAAGAGATTCAAGAGCAAATTCGTTCCTTAAAGGAATTAAAAGAAATGGCTGCATCCTATGGCTACGATATTTCTGGACCTGCCAAAGATGTTAAAGAAGCTATGCAATGGATTTACTTCGGCTACCTTGGCGCCATTAAAGAGCAAAACGGTGCTGCTATGTCCATCGGTCGTAATTCTACATTCTTAGATATCTACGCTGAACGCGACCTTCGCAATGGTACATATACTGAAGAACAAATTCAAGAGTTCGTAGATCATTTCATTATGAAATTACGTATGGTACGCTTCGCACGTATCCACGAATACAACAACCTGTTCACAGGCGATCCTGTGTGGACTACTGAATCCATCGGTGGTATGGGTACTGACGGTCGTACATTGGTTTCCAAAATGTCCTTCCGTTACTTACATACATTAACTAACCTTGGCCCTGCTCCAGAACCAAACCTCACTGTATTGTGGTCCCCTCGCATGCCAATCGGCTTCCGCCGCTTCTGTGCGAAATTATCCATTGAAACATCTTCCATCCAATACGAAAATGACGACTTAATGCGCCCTAACTCTGGTGATGACTACGCTATCGCATGTTGCGTATCTCCAATGCGCATTGGTAAAGAAATGCAATTCTTCGGTGCTCGATCCAACTTAGCTAAATGCTTGCTATACGCAATCAATGGTGGCGTTGATGAAAAATTGAAAAAACAAATTGGTCCTAAATACCGCCCTATCACTTCCGAATACTTAGAATTTGACGAAGTATGGGAAAAATTTGACGACATGATGGAATGGTTAGCAGGCGTATATGTAAACGCATTGAACATCATTCATTACATGCACGATAAATACGCTTATGAAAAACTGGAAATGGCATTGCATGACCGCAAGGTAACTCGTTGGTTTGCAACGGGTATTGCTGGTTTATCCGTAGTAGCTGACTCCTTGTCCGCTATTAAATATGCTAAGGTAAAACCTATTCGTGACGAAAACGGCATCGCTGTTGATTTCGAAATCGAAGGTGACTTCCCTAAATATGGTAACGATGACGATCGTGTAGATAGCTTGGCAGCAAAAGTTGTTTCCACATTTATGAACAAAATTCGTAAACATCCTACATACCGTCAATCCGTTCCTACTATGAGCTTGTTAACAATTACTTCTAACGTAGTATATGGTACTGCAACAGGTTCCACACCAGACGGCCGTAAAGCTGGTGAAGCTTTCGCTCCTGGTGCTAACCCAATGCACGGTCGTGACACTCACGGTGCTGTTTCTTCGTTGGCATCCGTAGCAAAAATGCCATGGCGTGATAGCTCTGATGGTATTTCCAATACCTTCTCTATCGTTCCTGACGCATTAGGTAAATCTGGTGAAACATTTGTGTCCGTCAGCGATTTTGATATTGAATTAGATCCATCTCAATTGCCTAATTCCAATACAAACTTCGCATGCAGCGAACCGAATGTTACTATAAAGGAAGATAAATAACGTCTTCCATAGTATCGGACTGCTTTCACCGGCACCGATACGAGTGTTAGTCTTGGTTGAAAGGAGGCAATACCCATGAGCAACCAACAACAAGTTGATAACTTGGTAGAGTTATTGGATGGCTACTCCCAAAAAGGTGGTCATCATTTGAACGTTAACGTGTTCACTCGAGAAACATTGTTAGACGCTCAAAAACATCCTGAGTTGTATCCTCAATTGACTGTTCGTGTATCTGGTTACGCAGTACACTTTAGCAAATTGACTAAACAACAACAGGACGAAGTTATTTCCCGTACATTCCATCAACAAATCTAATCGAGGTTTCCTATGACTGGACGTATTCATTCAGTTGAAACGATGGGTACAGTTGATGGTCCAGGCATGCGCATGGTGGTCTTCCTCCAAGGATGCCCCATGCGTTGTGCTTATTGCCACAATCCCGACACATGGAATGAAAGTAGCGATGATGTTAAGTTCATGACCGTTGAAGAATTGTGGGACCAGTACGAACGTAACCGCCAATTTTATACTAATGGTGGTATCACCGTCACAGGTGGGGAAGCTCTAATGCAAATCGACTTTGTTATTGAGCTTTTCACATACTTCCGTGAAAGAAACGTCCATACCTGTTTAGATACAAGTGGAATTTGTTTTGATCCCCACCAAGAGGTGGCATACCGTAAATTACTCAGTGTCACTAACCTCGTCATCCTAGATATTAAGGAAATCGATCCTGCTAAGCATCTGTGGTTAACAGGCAAACCGTTAGAGCCCATTCTTGAGTTTGCTCGATTAACGGCAGACGTAGAAGTTCCAATATGGGTTCGTCACGTTGTAGTTCCAACAATTACAGATAATGCAGATCATCACTATCGTCTAGGCTTTTTTCTAGGATCTCTGAAAAATTTACAAGCCGTTGATTGCTTACCATATCACGTTATGGGTACTGCTAAATATAAGGAGTTAGGTCTCACCTACCGCCTAGAGGGCATACCGGCCGCATCAAAAGATATAGCGGCTAAAGCGACAAGAACCGTGGTAGAAGGCATCAAGGCCTATCGACGCCATTGGTGGAGTCCCATCAAAACACAACATCAATCATAATCAAGTTTGAGGATAACTACCTCCCTTGATATATATATACATATATATTAAAAACTTGATCTATGATAGCCCTAAACAATAGAGCCGCCCCCACACAACCGGGGACGGCTCTTATTGTATTTATTTAGATACTACGTTAATAGGTTCACCTTTAAAGAAGGCTTGTACATTATCACGAATAATACCTACCAAGCGTTGACGTGTTTCTAGACCTTTCCAACCCATATGAGGTGTAAGGATAACATTATCTAACGTATATAGCGGGCTATCCTCTGCTGGAGGTTCTACCTCTTGTACATCAAGGCCTGCACCTGCAATACGTTTAGCGGCTAATGCTTCACAAAGATCTATTTCATTAATAAGTGGACCACGACCTGTATTTATGATGACTGCATTCGGTTTCATCTTAGCTATAGTTTCTTTATTAATCATATGCTTAGTTTGGTCATTTAATGGGCAGTTCAATGTAATATAATCACTATTTTTAAGTAATTCATCAAGACTTACATAACGAACACCATCACCATCAGCCTTTGGTGTACGTGTGTGAATCAAGATATTCATGCCAAGTGCTTTTGCCACTTTGATAACTTCCATGCCGATATGACCAGCACCGACAACACCTAATGTTTTACCATTTATTTCTGTGTGGCTTACTTGCAAATATTTTGTAAAGTTGCTGCGATCACCTTTAGCAAGCATACCAATTTGTTGCTGCATAGTGGACGCAAAATTAAGGATCATCATGATTACAGTATGAGCTACGCGTTCAGTGCTGTACGCTGGAATATTGCATACTGTAATTCCTTTTGCCTTAGCGGAGTTGAGGTCAATATTGTTATAACCTGTACCAGCTTCCACGATAAGCTTTACTGTATCTGGGAATTGTGAAAGCAACTCAGCAGTAACAGGAATCTCTTTTGTTACTACTACACGAGCGCCTTGAATACGTTCAATAAGCTCTGCATTTATACTATCCTCGTACACTTTCACATCACTAGATAATACAGAGAAATCTAATGCATGGTCATAATTCATTTTACTTGCATTTACTATAACTACACGTTCATTCATATGATCCTCCTAAATATATGTCAAATTCTATAGATATTTCTATATAGATTATACTATTATTTATGTAATTTAAACCATAAATATTATAATGCCCGCTATCAATAATGTGACCTATCTATTAGTATACTTTCACAATTATTGTATATAATATATGCAGAAAAGCTATAAAATTCAAAATAAAATCAATATTTCTGTATAAATCTTTCACAAAAGTATTGTGTAATTCCCCAAAAGTTATAAAATAAAAGTAATGTTATATAGAATTGAGGAATACCATGAGACCTACCTATTTGACCATAAATACAAGTCTCGTTCGCGAGAACTTGCGCAAAATTAAAGATAGTTTACCGGAGTGGAGCACATCTACCGCTGTTATCAAGGCCAATGGCTATGGCCATGGCAGTATTATGATGGGCCGTATTGCCGTTGAAGAAGGTTATGAATCCTTAGCCGTTGCCATTCCTGAAGAGTCTGTTCCACTTCGCAATGCAGGGATTATGGTACCAATTTATCTACTAGGTCTCACACGCCCCCAATCATTTGAGCTTGTAGCAGACACTAACTCTATTCCTGCTGTATGTGAATCTACTGATTTAGAAGCACTCGACAAGGTAGCAGAAAATCACGATATGATTATCCGCGTTGCAGTCGCTGTTGATACAGGCATGCATCGTATTGGTATCAAGCCTGAAGATGCTGTTGAGTTTATCAAACGCGTTG
Organism: uncultured Veillonella sp.; assembly: GCF_963522475.1. Lineage (GTDB taxonomy): Bacteria > Bacillota > Negativicutes > Veillonellales > Veillonellaceae > Veillonella. Next base: position 102,197 of record NZ_CAUQYW010000001.1, read on the forward strand.
AGTCTTTCGAAAATCTTGAGGTAGACGGCTTCTTTTCTCATATGAGTAATGCCGATGCAGCTGATCAAAGCCATGCTCATGGTCAGGCGCAAAAATTTCATAAAATGGTCGATGAAATTCGTTCATTTAGACCTGATGCGGATTATCGCTTTTCCCTTGCCAATAGTGCTGGCTTGTTATCCGTAAAAGATAGCTTGTTCACCGATGCACGTCCTGGCATCATTCAATACGGTATTATGCCCTCCCTTGATGTGCCAAACCGATTGGGTTTGAAACCAGTCCTCTCCTTCCATAGCGAAGTAGTTCATGTACAGCACTTGAAAGCGGGCGAAGGTATCGGTTATGGTTCTACCTATGTAACACCGGAACCAATGACAATCGCTACGATTCCTGTAGGCTATGCAGATGGATACCCTCGAAGCTTATCCAACCGTGGTACTGTCCTCATTCATGGTACACGTTGTCCTGTAGTGGGCCGCATTTGTATGGACCAATTCATGGTATCCGTTCCAGAGACAATCACTGTACAACCTGGTGACAAGGTTGTGCTCTTAGGTTCTCAAGGTCATGAAAGCATCTCTGCCTTAGAGATTGCCGCGCTTGCATCTACGATACCTTACGAAATCTTCTGTGGTTTCTCAGATCGCGTACCTAGACAATACATATAAAACACTGAATATAAATACTATATTTAAAAACTCCATATAAGCACAAGCGTAGATATATATTACAACATCTGCGCTTTTTTTAATTCTCAATACTTATGGACCTTATGTCATACATAGTTATATTAAATTATATAGAAAAAAGCCCGTAATACATGCAGCGGTCTACATGTATTACGGACTTTCCTGCTCTCCTATACCTAGCGTACTGTAAAGCAGTTACGTTCTTATTGTGAGAGAGAGTATTATATACCAAGTATATAATCTTATGATTGGGAGGGAACCACAATGCATAAGGGGCCCTCTGGACGACAGACGGCATAGGAGAGAGTCAATGTGTGTCTATCCAATCCAGAGGGCTGCGTGTGTGTAATTGTTTATTGTGTGTGTAAGTGTATTGTGTATGTGTGTATAGTTTTGTGTGTTTAGTGTTCGTGTATTAAAAGGGGTGCTTTACAGTAGGATAGGCTAAGGATTAGCTTATTTTACTGCCATACCTGTTTTAGCATCCAATACGATGGATACAGGTTTATTTTGTGCATCATGAAACTCTACAGTATATATAGGTTTACCATTTTGGTTTACTACAGACCAAGAGTTAATACCAGTTGCTACATTGCCAGTTTGTGTGAAGGCTGCATTGATTGCCACATGTGGAGGTAACACAGTCCCTGCATCAATAGCACTAGCTTCCATAGATGCATCATATGCTTTAGGAGTACCTTCAGTAACGTTACCAGTTGCCACATCTAGAGTCATGGAATGGGCACCACTAGTATTGAAACCGTCTACTTCATAAATAGCAGTTTTATCGGCAGTTTTGAAGGATACATTAGTAATCTTAGAGTCGCCATATTTATTTTCAAATTGATCGATTAAATAATTCGCACCAATTACGAAAATACTATTTTGGTCGATTACGCCTGCTTGCTTACTTGTTGTGCTAGGTTGTGATTTTCCACTTTTAGAGTTTTTTTTTCCTCTTTAGTAGTTTCTTTTTTATCTGCTTTTACTGCTTTAGTTTCTTTTACAGCTTTATCAGCTTTAACTGCTTTGTCCGCTTTTACTTTAGGCGCTTTGTGTGCTTGCGCTTTTTTAGTATTTTTTTCGGCTTTATTAGCTTCTACTTTTTTATCTGCTGTACGTACTACTTTAGCTTCAGTAGCAGCGTTTGCAACAGCTGCAGTTTCGATTGCAGGAGTTGCTGCTGCAGGATTAGCTGCTGCTGGGACTACAGTGTCTTGAGCAACTGGAGCTTTTACATCTTGAGTTGCTATTGGAACTGGTGTAGTACCTTTAGCTGCTGGAGTCACTTGAATTGTAGGAACTACTTGATGAGTAGCAGGTTGTACTACAGGAGCTGCAGTAGTTGCTACCTCTTGAGTCGCAGAAACTGGTGTTGCTGGTTCAGCTGCTGTTACTGCTACAGTAGCACCAAATACGCCAGCTACTGCTAAAGCAATACTGCTTTTCAAAATAGATTTTTTCATAATATCCTCCTTGATAATTCATACATATGCAAACTTCCGCATATATACTTCTAACCAACTCGGTGTCATCGTTATAGATCCAAAACATATATCTAGCATGGACTGTAGATATATAGTCTGGAAAAGTCCCGATATATTTGAGTTCTGTCTTTTGACTTGATACATATTATCGATAATCTATGAAATAAAAATGTAGAACTTAATGCTTTAGCTTATTTTGGCGTGAGGATAAAATGAATTTATATGTAATTTCAACGAAATTCTATAGTATTCAATTTACAATTAATTATTCTATGAACCAAATTTAAAAAGTTATTTTTCCCATATATAAAGGAACCGTAGCCTCTCATTCAAATTCTCACAATATAAATCTGCTTTTTCATGAGCAAACTTTCACAAAAAAACTCCTTAAAACTATCATTTACTAAAAAAAGATAATTTTAAGGAGTTTAATTCTTATATTCAAAATAATAAACGTTCAACTATTAATTTGTATTTACTAATCATGCTAATGTTTAGTCATCAAATTTAACAGATAATAAAGTACCATTCATTGCATCAATACGTACAGCGACTTCTTTATCACCTTCTGTACCAAAGCTAACTTTATATACTATTTTACCTTTATCATACTGTACAGACCACGCATTAAGGCTTGTCGCTTTACCTTGTGTTTGCGCATACGCAAAGTTAACTACCGCAGCTGGTGGTAAGATTTCACGCGGATCAAAGGATTTTTTCTTTAATGATTTATGGAAGTCACCTTCACGTTTCTCAAAGATTTGATTTGTTGCATAGATATAAGTGAGCTCATATTTGCCACTTTCATCAAAACCGTCTACATCATATCTAATTTGACCACCATCCGCATCAAAAGTAATTTCAGTAATAGCTGCATTCGGATGATTTTGAATAAATGCATTTAATAAACCATTAGCACCTACAATCGCTGCATGGTTTCCATCAACAACTGCAACAGTTGGCTCTACAGCTACTAATGGAGCTGCACTTACATTTGGCATACCAAAAACTGCTGCCAAGGCTAATACAAGGCTACCTTTTACAAATAAGGATTTCATAGGCTCCTCCATCTCTCAAACAGGACCATACAGTATATATACAATTATACACTAAATAGACACGGTTTATGAATCTTTATTTATAATATTAATGCATAGACAAGTACCCTATGATACAATGCACGTAGAACAAATTTTTTACCTACAAGTGAGACGATTATGATTTCAATATACCCTACTATATATCACACATTTCAATGCAAGGCGGATAGATGTGAAAATACATGTTGTCAACTTTGGACCATCGATATCGACGAAACCACTGCTAAACGCTATCATACCATGACGGGTTCTCTTGGTGAAAGCTTACGCCAAGCTATCACTGTCGATGATGAAGGTAGCCATTTTATATTTTCTAAAAAGCAGCCGATGTGTCCATTACTCAACGAACAAGGACTCTGTAAAGTCGTCCTCGAATTGGGTGAAGAAGGTCTTTGCGATACATGTCACATGCATCCGCGGTTTTATAAATATATTGAAGATCTCGAGCTATGTGGCGTTGGTTTATCCTGTGAAGCATCAGTAAAACTTCTCGCAGAAGATACGCAGTCTAATCAGGTCATATTTACCATTGAGGATGATGACGGTGAATTCAGTCCCAATGAACGGCTAGGCATTCATAATGTCTTTGAGCTATTAGCTTTCGATATAGATTCAGCACGGTTCCAATATACCCCAAACCCTGATGCACAGTATTATACAGAACTATTAGAACTATATGGCACAACAGAGCCGATTGATGAAGAATGGACTACACAAATCAATGTATTATCTCATGACATAGATAAACTCATTGCCTCTGTACAAACCTATATTTCTACTCACGATATGGGACTATTCAATAAAGTATTCCAATATATCTTATATCGTCAAATCGATATGCTAGCAGACTATTCTTTAGAAGCCATCTGCTCCTACGCAAAAGATGCTGTAGAGTATATATTGATGACAAGTGCCACAGACGGTTTAGTACTCAAACAAATAGCAAGATGGTCTCAGCAAATTGAATACGATGAGGATAATGTAGAATTGCTATTACAATACTATGACAAATAAATGTAATGCCATATAAATACTAAGACCTCCTAGCCTTAGCTAGGAGGTCTTTATTATAGTTATGCAAAGAGCATACGCATAATCCAATTATATAAAAGATTAATAATAAATAATATCACATAAACAATTCCTACCGTAAGTGGCTCTACTTTCATAATACGAGATAAAAGCATAACGGCCACATAAAGAACGGCACAAACATAAGCTAATGCTAGCGGAACTAATAAAATCATTAAAAATGGCGTAATATAAATAAAAATAATAGATACCAAAATTAATGCTAATCCAAGTGCTCCTGTATAGCCTTCCACATAAGCAGTTCCCATTAATACTTGCTTAAAATCAAACTCACGTTCTAAAAGAACACTGAGTAATTTCCACAGAATAAAGCTACCTATAAACCAATAAATTCCTAAGCCTATAATTTCTCGTAATATAGAGAATATGCCATATACCGCAGGTATAAAGCCAAATAAAAAACCTCCAAAAGTCATGGCCAATGGTAACAGTACAATGCCTAAAGCAAAGCCTAAAATATGGGTGGCACACCAACCTGCAAGACCAGCTTTTATACCCTTTTCCAAGGTACCAAACCAGAAAATTTCATCGATTCCCTTCTTCGGTGAACGCACCAGCAGGGATATTTCTTGTAAAAATGTCGTATCCATAACTAACTCCGCTCTCAACTATACTATGAGATTAATTATATCATATATTTTCAGTTTTAAATTATATATAATCAATTTTAATATAAATTAAAACAAAAAAATACCGCAAGACTATCATCTTGCGGTTATACTTGATTTTATGCCTTATATCATTTAACTAACATATGAACGAAGTGGATCCATTGAGGCAAGACAGATACAGATAATAAAGCTACAACAAACATGATAATATACGTTTTAATGATTCCGAGTCTAACATATCGCCGCATGAGCTGAGCCCCAATAAAGACAGCGTAATACTGACTAAACATGGTAACAAGATAGGCCATATTTCCTACATACTTTGGCATAGATAAGTAGAACAATATGAGTCCCACTATATGAATCAACATCAATACTACAGTACGAAGTGCATTTGTATAAGCTAAGCCATAAATATAGTTTCGCATCACTCCGGTATAGGTGCCTGTGCCACCCAACAATAAAAGTAATCGCCAGATAACAAAAGCGCCTAGGATAATCTGAAAAATTAAAAACGATCCATTCCCAAAGGCACTCACTATATCAAAATGTGTTAACCCAGTCATCCGCTTTATCCCTAATACAGGAGCTATTGCTTTCACTAGCAAAGGCAAAATATAGGTCATTACATATAATACAACTGTAGATGTTACGAGATTTAAAATAGCACGAGCATACGTTCCATTTCTAATAATATTTTGAAAGGATTGATCACTCAATTTCGTAAATAAATGTAATATATCCTTAAACCAAGTCATAATGCTCCTTATATGTTATCGAGTTAATGTATATAGTACTTCACACAACAAAGCCACTAGAATGGCAAGTAACATGATGCTGAGTCCTTCATAAGCACTACCATTAATACAAGCCCCCGCAATACGTCCCATAGTCTGTAATAACAATACAGTACCAAGAATGCATAATACAATCATACAAAAACCAATAATGGCTTGTAGCAGAATTGGTATGGTCGTAAGAATCAACATAATACCTGCAGTAAGGGTAATCATAGCTACAACTAATTGAGCAAAAGCCATCATATGTAAGACTCCAGTAATTACGCTACGAACGTAAAACTTACGTTTTTGTAATATTGCATAACCGATAACGATGCCAGACACGAGAGCCGCTTTTAAAATGATCCATGTAAAGCGACCTATATTCCAAAACTCACGAGGTTTACTTAATTGTTCAAAAAAGACTTGTATCTCATGTTGACCTACGGGAAGCGAAAACATTTGCCACTTCACTAATAATGATGAGTTGCGTAGCAAAGCTCGTATAGCATCTAAATATACACTTTCACCGACGATGGTAAATTGATAGCATATGAGTGTCAATACGAGCATCCAAGCAAGCTGTCCATAGGTAACATCATAGTGATACATTCGTGGATTTTTTTCTTCAATGGGGTTTAATAAGCGGTATACGAACTCTACTAAACCTGCCATCATACCTCTCACCACCTTTTATACAACAAGAATAAGCACCATTCATATTTGAATGATGCATCACACAACACAACGATTACGAATTTATAACAATAATTTTATTTTTAATTCATACTCTGTTCATTATTATAACACAAAAGCAAGGTATATACATACCTTGCTTTCAATTACATATGTATTTAAGTTGTCATGAATAACATAATACCTCCAGCACCAAAGATGAATCCAGCTGGCAATACAGTTACTCAAAAGCAAGTCTGCCACTAGTTGCTTATAGGTAACTTGCCCCTTAAACACCTTAAAAACACCATATAAAATACCAGAGGTTACAAGAATAAATACTGCAATTCCAAGTACATAGCCAATAATAGAAACTACCTCAAGTTCTACAGGACTGATAACCTCCCAAATAAGAGTTTTAAAAAATGGACTCTTTGGGAAAAGCAACATCAATATGGATAAACCCAAACCAGTTATAATTAGAGATCCAATAGCTAGTAATAACATATTTTTAATGGTGATTAAATGCATCCATTTTTCTATATAAGGACCAAACAAACCATTCATAATACTATACCTTATAAATCCTCACTCTTAAATAATTGATACCCCTCAAAGTAATAACTATGGTCAAGCCCTTTCATAAATAGTTGCCGATTATTGATATCGTCAGTAAGTGCCTCCCCTAATACAGCTTTAATTTCTAAATCATTTACAGGGCTGCGCTCCATAGCGGATAAATATTTTTCCTTATCAACTTGACTCCAATCAATAGTTTTTTGTAGTTCAACACAAAGCATATGATCAAGCCACAAACGCATACTACGTCCATTACCCTCTCTAAAAGGATGAGCCACATTCATTTCTACATACTTCTCTACAATTTCATCAAATGAATTTTGTGGCATGCATTCAATAGTTTTAACCGCTTCAGATAGATACATAACAGGAACAAAACGAAAGTTCCCTTTAGAAATATTTACAGTACGTAGCTCACCAGCAAAATCATATATATCTTGAAATAATACCTTATGGATGTCTTGTAATGTAGTCCAAGTACCACTAGACATGTTATTAAGTAGGTTCTGCTCAAATAATCTAGTCGCAGATTTTTTACTTATTCGTTCTTCTTCTCTAGCCAAAGTAGGAGAATCAGTAATGCCTAATTTATTAGTAATAACCATATTGGCCCTCCTTTTTATCTCGTAATATATATTATACTATATTCGTTAAACTTTAGTTGAAACTAACATAGCATACAAAATAAAAAGCAGCCCTTTTAGGGCTGCTTTTCGTTCATCTTATTTTAAAGATGCTGCAATTTTTGTAAGGTTTTCATCCATACGTTCTAAGTATGTCTTGTTATCTTCATTGCTTTCAATTGTGTAAATAGTTTCTACCTTAGCACCAACTTCACTTGCCAAAGTCTTGGATACTTCTGGGCTAGCCATTTCTTCCGCGAAGATAGTAGTGATATTGTTTTCTTTACAGTATTTAATAAGTTCTGCCAATTGCGCTGCATTTGGTTCGCCTTCAGCAAATACATCTTCTACACTGTTTTGTTCCAAACCAAAATCACGACATAAGTATGCAAATGCTGCATGGCCAGTAACAAAGTTTTTATGAGGAGCTTGTGCCAATTGACCTTCATATTTCTTAATCATTGCATCAAGTTTAGCTACATAATCATTGTAATTCTTTTCGTAGTAGTCCTTGTTAGCTGGATCAGCTTTAACTAAAGCATCTTTAATATTTTTCACTTCAATTTTTGCATTTTTCAAAGATAACCAAGCATGAGGATCTTCGGCACCATGCTCTTTGATTTCTTCAGGATCAGTATTTTTAATAGCTTCTATGCCATCTGTAGCAACAACAGTGATAAGTTTACTATTTTTAGCTGCATCAATCGCTTGTTGTGCCCAAGGTTCCATGCCAAAACCATTGTACACGAATACTTGAGCCGTTGCCAATTGTTTCATATTTTCAGGTTTCAACTCGAAATCATGTGGCTCTACGCCATCTGGAATAATAGTAGATACCTCTACCTTGTCACCGCCAATAGCCTTTGTAAATTCAGCCATTGCATTAAAGCTTGTTACCACTTGGATCTTCTTACCTGCTTGTTCCTTCGGTGCATCATTACCACAGCCTGCAAATAACGCAGCCATCATAATGCCTATCATTAACAAAACCAGTTTCTTGACCATCGTAGTCCTCCTTTGTGAAATCCTGAGCACTATGCATTCATAGAATACTAATCATTCTATAATTGCAGTTGCGACTCAGTTGCATTTATAATATAGTTATAGTATAAACTTACTCAAGATTTTGTCAATTAGAAAAGTGGTTTTTATATGTTATCTATTGAACATCTTTATTTTTCTTATCAAGGTCAGCCACCTTATGTGTTGAATGACCTAAACTTACATATTCACAGTGGTGATTATATATCCATCGTTGGGGACAATGGGTCTGGTAAAAGTACCCTTCTACGTCTCATCTTAGGATTCCTGACACCTGTAAAAGGTTCTATCAAGCGAGATACAAACAACATTCGCTACGTGTCTCAAAAGAATGATTTCTCTCATGCAGGATTTCCTATTACGGTAAAAGAAATTCTCGATTCTTACCGTAAATTACTAAAAATTAAAGACAAACATGAGGTCGATCGCGTATTAGAGCTTACCAATATGACAGAATTTAAAGATAGATTGATTGGTAAGCTTTCAGGGGGACAAGCACAGCGCGTATCTATCGCTCGTGCCCTAATTGGTAGTCCTGAGCTTATCATCCTTGACGAGCCATCTACAGGTATCGATAGAAAGAGTCAAGAAGGTATTTATGGCCTCCTTCGAGAGTTAAATCAAGTACACCATATTACAATTATATCTGTAGAGCATAACCTTGAAATGGCTCTATCTAACTCAACTAATATCTACCACATTGCAAATGGCCAAGGTCACCTTTGCTCCCCTGAGCAATATGCTAGCGAAATTATGCATAGTACAGGTCGTAATCCGATAGAACACGAAAACTGTGCTTGTTTTACAGACGTAAGGCCTTCGGCTCAGGCTCAGGCTCAGGCTCAGGCTCAGGCTCAGGTCGATGATACTACCACTAAGGAGGTGCGCCATGTTTAGTTATGATTTCATGCAAAATGCCTTCTTCGTAGCCATCTGCATCTCTCTATTATGTCCATGTATTGGTATCTTCATGGTACTTCGTCGTTCTAGTATGATTGGCGACACCATGAGCCATGCATCTCTAGCAGGTATTACATTAGGTTTATTAACAAATACAAACCCTATTCTAGGAGCATTTATCTTTACCGCTATCTGCGGTGCCCTCATCGAGTTCTTGAGGAAATACTTTTCCCACCATCTCGATTTAATTCTAACAATTATATTATCACTAAGTATTGGTACCGCTATTACCCTTATTAGTTCAGGCAAGTTAAAAGCTAACGCCAACGTGTTCTTTTTGGGCAGTATCTTAACTGTAAATGCAACAGATATGATTAGCATTGCAGTCTTAACAATATTATCTGTTCTAACCTTGTACTTCTTATACAACTCACTTCTCTATATTGCCTATGATGAAGAGGCCGCACGCGTAGCCGGCGTTAAGGTAGATCTAATCAACTATATCTTTGCCATCTTGATGGCTGCTGCCGTATCTATTTCTATTAAAATCGTAGGGGTCCTCGTATTGAGCGCTATGATCGCACTACCTGTAGCGTCGGCACTACAACTAGAAAAAGGCTTCAGAACAACCTTGCTCTGCTCTATTGGATTTAGTTTATTAGCCATGATAATCGGCCTATTCGGCTCCTACTATCTTAATGTAGCCCCAGGTGGTTTCGTCTCCCTTACATCCGTAGCAATTTTACTTGTAGTATTGATTATCAAGAATATTCGAACCATTCTACGCCGTATGCAATTTAGCAAATAAACAAAAACCAATAATTAATAGATTTAGGCAGATATGTATTAGCAAAAAAATTATACAAGTGTACAGTAGCTTAGTATTAAAACAGAATCGAAAGAGAGTTATGAATACAACAACTTGGCCTGAAGGCATAAAAAAGACAAAACAACGCGAAGCCATTTGGTCCGTATTAATGAACACAGATAAACCCATTACCGCCATCGAAATCGCAGAGAGGTTAGGTAATGGTAGCACTACATGGATGTCTACCATCTATCGTACTCTTGAACTGTTAGAAACAAAGGAAATCGTTACGCGTACAACACTGATGGGCAGCGATATGGCATATTATGAAATTACACCTCATACGCACCGACATTATGCAGTATGCACAAACTGTGGGGCCATGATTCCCCTCCATACTTGCCCTGTTGTAGAAATGCCTCAGGAACTTATTGAGGCAGGATTTACTGTAACGGAACACCATCTCGAAATTGCAGGCATCTGTAAAAAATGTAAGAATAAAAAAATATGAAGTAATATAATAAATTGCTATAAGCAAAAGGACGTAACTTGAAAGTTACGTCCTTTTTATCACTATATTTTATTAGTCTTATTTAACTTTCACCAATTACAGCATCAACGGCGCCACTACAAAGCCAAGCGCTACGGAGAGGGCAATGGCAAGTACGCCAGGTATGAAGAACGGATGGTTAAATACGAGTTTACCAATTCGTGTAGAGCCAGTGTCATCCATTTGTACAGCCCCCAAAAGTGTTGGGTATGTAGGCAATACGAAAAGAGCAGATACAGCTGCGAAGGATGCGATAATAATGTATACGGATCCTGGGTTCTCTGGAGTAATACCAAGAGCCAGAATAACAGCTGGTACCAATGCTTGTGTAGTTGCCGCTTGACTATACAATAATGTACTAGCAAAGAAGAATGCTACGGCTAATAAGAATGGATATGCTGTGACCATACTAGAAGCAAGAGCTTTGATTTCAGGAATATGTCCTTTTACAAATGTATCCCCCAACCATGCTACACCTAATACGCAGACACATGCGGATAAACCGGATTTGAATGTGCTAGTATTAACAAGTTGTGCTGTATCAATCTTACAGAAGTAAGTAATTGCTGCTGCAATAATCATCATAAAGCCGATAATAGCATCATTTCGACCAAAAATAACTGGCGCAATAAGACCAATATTTTTAGAAATTGCAGTCGCATAGAATACAATACAAATAATGCCAATCAAGAAAATCAATACAGAAGTTTTCGCACCTGGTTTTAAGTGGAAATCAGCACTTTTTTCACGAGGTGGTGCCACATGACCTGCAGCTAACCGTTCTTGATAAACCGGATCAGAAGACAAGTCATTATTTGCAAAGGTAGACATGATAAAGGCAGTAATCATAACCGCTACAAATGTTGTAGAAATACAAATAGCAAGCAATGTAGGGTAATTTACACCATAAGGCTCAAGAAAACCACTCATTGCAACAACTGCTGCAGATACGGGGCTAGCAGTAATACCAATTTGGCTCGCTATAACAGCGATGGATAATGGGACAGATGGCTTAATGTTTTCACTTTTTGCCACTTCTACGATTACAGGAATCATAGAGAATGCTGTATGACCAGTACCGGCTAATATAGTTAAGAAATATGTTACTGTTGGTGCTAAGTAGTTAATATGCTTAGGATTTTTACGCAAAATACCTTCTGCAATACGCACCAAATAATCGAGGCCGCCAGCGAGTTGTAAAGCACAAATAGCCGCAATAGCAGACATAATAATAAGTATTACATCCCAAGGAATTTGTCCTGGGAACATACCCATACCAAGGCTTAACAACACGACACCAAGGCCGCCAGCGTAACCGATGCCCATACCACCCAGTCGAACACCAAGGAAAATGGCACCAAATAAAATAATAACTTGCATAATTACATAAATGTCCATACGATGACCTCCTTTTATAACATATATAGTATCATAGATATGCTAAATTATCATCGAATTTTCACAATGTATAGTCTATATCCTATAGTCTAAAGACCTAATAAAAATCTCATGACCCCAAATATAAAAAGCTATATATGTCTATAACTCTATATCTCTATATCTTAGAGTCATGACATATATAGCTATTATTACCCTCAATTTTTTATAAAATGATTGGACGTAAATCCTCGAGAATTCCTTCCTCTTCTGTGGCACGTTGGATACTTTCACCTACAATGCGGACCATATCCTCTAACTGCTCTACTGTAGATGCTAATGGCGGCATAAGGATTACTACATCACCGATCGGACGGCAGATGAGCCCTTGTTCACGCGCAAGAACTGCCACCTTAGCCCCTACCGCATCATTTGGACGATACGCTTCATGAGTAGCCACATCTTTTTCAAGTTCAATCCCTACAATAAGGCCACGTTGACGGACCTCTTTAACATGTTTCAATTTTTCAATTGGCTTCAATGCATTGGTAAAAGCCTCGATTTTTTTAGGTAATCCTTCAATAACCTTTTCATCCCGGAATACCTTCAAAGAAGCTAATGCTACAGCACACGCCAATGCATTACCAGTATAGGAATGACCATGGTAGAATGTTTTCTTTTCTTCAAATGTACCAAGAAATGCATCAAAGACACGTTGTGTAGTCAATGTAGCCGCCAATGGCATATAGCCACCTGTAATACCTTTAGACAATGTCATGAAATCTGGTGCGACCCCTTCATGCTCACAAGCAAAGAATTTACCAGTACGACCAAAGCCTGTAGCGACTTCATCAACAATGAGGAATACATCATGTTTTGCAGTTAATTCACGAACACGTTTCAAGTATCCATGAGGCATTACTAGCATACCCGCTGCCGCTTGCACTAATGGTTCCATAACGAGAGCTGTGATTTCATCACCCTCTTCATTGAGGATACGTTCTAATTCAGCCAAAGACTCTTCAAAAGCTTTATCTCGATCTGCTACATCGCGATATACTCCGGGGCTTGGCAAGGTCAACGGTTTAAATAATAAATTATGGAATACTTGGTGGAACAATTGGATACCGCCTACAGATACAGTCCCTAATGTATCACCATGATAGCCTGCGTTGAGGGCAATGAACTTAGTTTTCTTTGTTTGTCCCACTAGTTGGCGGTATTGGTACGCCATCTTGATAGCCACCTCAATAGCTGTACTGCCATCATCGGATAAAAATACTTTATTTAAACCTTCTGGAGCGAGCTCTACCAATTCTTTACACAATTGAGCCGATGGTGGGCTTACAAGTCCCAGTAATGTACTATGAGCAATTTTATCCACTTGTTCTTTCAACGCTTGGTTTAATACAGGATGATTATGTCCATGAATGTTAACCCATAATGAGGATACGCCGTCATAATACTTTTTACCGTTCTCATCAATGAGGTATACACCCTCACCACGTTCGATTACTACTGGTTCTTGTGCTAACCAATCTTGCATTTGTGTAAATGGATGCCATACAAACTCATGGTCCCATTTTGCTGCTTGTGAAAGCTGTTTATCTGCCATTTTGTTACCTCATACTTACAAATTTTACAAACTATAATACTCTACTACTATAACAATCTATTGATATAAATGATTAGCCTAGATCAAATAACAATATCTAATTATTATATGCCTAGTACCGTATTCCATACCTTCTTAGAATCAATAAAGAATCGAACCCAATTAAGTTGAACCTTTTGAATATTTGGGCCTTGGTATGGAGGTACAACAGCCACTACAGGAATACCTGTGTATCGTTCCATATCCTCTACATTTGTTTTCAACAAGAATGGATCCACTGCAGTTGTATCGTTGACAATGATAGCTTTCACCTCAATACCATGCCTCTTCGCATATTCACAAGTTAAAATAGCACGGTTAATAGAGCCTAATCGTCCATCAGCTACAACGATGGCTGGCAATTTAATATCTTTCATCAAATCCGTAAAAGTTTTATCTCCTGAGAGAGGTGTTGTGATGCCACCAGCACCTTCTACAAATGTTAAATCATAGCGATTAACAACATCCAGTGTATGAGTTACCACATTATTATAATCAATCTCTATACCTGATAATTCTGCAGCCAAACGAGGAGAAAAATCACCTGCAATAGCATAAGGATTAACCTCATGGCGTCGAGATTCTGGAATTCCTGTAGCACGCATTAAATGAGTAGCATCCTTACTTTCAAGCTCTGCATTATAATTATCCTCATCCATCGTTACACATTCAGCAAAAGGCACTGCACTAGAGGACACTGGTTTAACCATCCCGACAGCGAATCCATCATCTACAGCCATGGCCCCTAATAGACCCGTTACAAATGTCTTGCCTACATCTGTATCTGTACCAATTATAGAAATACCTAACTGCTTCATTCTCGGCTCCTCTCAAGCGAATACTTAGCATCGCATAGGTTAACTAATTTATATGAATAGGTTTACAATCCAACTACAATATACAGCTAAAAGGAATATATAGTCAACCTATTATTACCATTCAAGTTTACATTGTTATAACTCTATGGGGCCCGGATACATCGCTACATTTTAATTAAAAAGCAGTGTTCCTAACCTCCGTGCTCCAAAGCGAGCTAAGTCGCGCTTCGCTTAGGAACACTGCTTTTTATAACATTATCACCGTACTAGTCCCATAGAGTTATACCCCGCCACTTTGAATACGATAATAATAGGTTGGCTATATGAAGAAAAAGAAAAGGGAATGGCTAAGCCATTCCCTTTCTTCCCCTCTTAGTACTGCGAAATTACGCTAACTCGTTAATGGCATTCAGATTTGATGGGACTAATTCATAGGTATAGCAGGAAAAAGGGCGATAACTTTTTCCTCTTACTTATTTGATACAGTGAATTTCGTTTTATTGATTTATGAATAGACTCGATGGGACTAGTTCATAAATACAGTTATAAAAAGAGTGATGACTAACCGATTAGCGACTTAGCTCGCTTTGGAGCGTAGAGGTTAGTCATCACTCTTTTTTACCTAAATGTAGTTATGTAGAGGGGCCCCATCGAGGCCACCACTAAATCTCAATATAACGGAATTCGCCTGTATCAGGATCCATCATGCCACCATAGAATCCCATTCCTTTTGGGAATAGAGGATGATGACGTAAAAAGTTAACCGTATAAATTACATTGTCTTCAGAGATATGGAAACGATCCATCCAATCAATAAGGCCTGGCTCAATCATACGAACCGCATCTTCGCTAATACCTTTTTCTTTCATAGATTCCATGAATGTTGTAGCAGAAAAGTCAATCATACCACAGTTTTCATGGCCAATGACTAATACGTCTTCAATACCCATACCATAAGTAGCAACAAGCAAGCTTTGTACGATGTTATCGATAGGTTGTGTTACACTATTACCCGCTGTTTTTATGACAATAATTTCACCTCGGTTAAAACCTAATGCATCTTCTAACATACATACTAAACGCGTATCCATACATGTTACGATACCTAGTTTTTTTGTAGGGTGGCTTGTTAATCCAGCCTTTGGTAATTCAGGATGATTTTTCACATATTCTTTATTAGTTTCAATTATTTTTTTAATATCAATCATGGGGTACCTCATTTACTTTTCTATCTACAAAATAGATTCTATTCATTATATACAATATATTCACTGCAAAACAAGTGATTTTTATCACTCATTAATATTAATTATAATCTTTTCTTTCATCAAGACCCTATAAATTTCATATTAACTCTATATTTATAATTAATATTCATTTACTCTATTAAAAATTATTAAATATTTACAAAGATGAATATATTGTATATTTGTCTTATATTACTAGTAGATTTTAATTCCCCTAATGTGGTACTATTAAAACCATAGAAAAGAAACGCCACATGATACCACATATGACGTGAACTGTATGTACAGTAAGGAGGTTTTTATAATGGGTATCAATCAAAAAACACTGCCAGGCATTTTGCTCTGTGCGGTCCTCGCTATTCCTTGTTGGCTATTAGGCCTTGAATTTCATCTAATCGGTAGTCCAATCTTTGCTATTATCTTAGGTATAATTATTGGCTCTGTATTCACATCTTGGAAGCGCGAAAAAACTGGCGCCGGCATTGGATTTACATCCAAGAAGATTTTACAATGGGCTGTTATTTTATTGGGCTTTGGCTTAAATATTACGCAAATTTTACATGTAGGTTGGATTTCATTACCTGTCATTATTTCAACCATCGCTACATCTTTAATCGTGTCCTATATTATTTATCGCCTTACTCATATGGACTCTAATACAGCCGTACTTATTGGCGTAGGCTCCTCCATCTGTGGTGGTTCTGCCATCGCTGCAGCTGCACCAGTTATCAAAGCTGAGGATCAAGATATTGCACAAGCTATCTCTGTTGTATTCTTCTTCAACGTCGTAGCTGCCTTTGTATTCCCTCCATTTGGCGACGCTATTGGCCTTTCCAATATGGGCTTTGGTCTATTTGCCGGTACTGCAGTAAATGACACATCCTCTGTAACAGCTACTGCTGCTGTATGGGATAGCATGAAAGGCACTGGTACACAAGTTCTAGAATATGCAACAATCGTTAAATTAACACGTACTCTTGCTATTATTCCTATCTGTTTAGGTTTAGCTAGTTACCAAGTATATAAAGCAAAACAAAATGCTGCTCAAACTGATGGTGGTAGTGTTAGCATCGCTAAAATTTTCCCTAAGTTTGTTTTATACTTTGTAATTTGTTCTTTAATTACTACTGCATTATCCTATGCAAATATAGATATTCAATTCTTAAGCGTGTTCAAAACGATTTCCAAATACTTTATCACCATGGCTATGGTTGCTATCGGTCTTAACACAAACATCGTAAAATTGATTAAATCTGGTGGCTCTGCTCTTGCATTAGGTGCTTGTTGTTGGATTGCTATCACTGCAGTCAGCCTTGTGACACAACATATGATTGGTTTATGGTAAGAAATATACACACCTATTTTATTATGATATAATTGTATATAGTTAGAATAATAATAACCCCTCCAGTAATGGAGGGGTTTCGTGCTACTATTCACCTTATTAGTACTTTATCATACCATAGTTAGGAGGGTTAACATGTACTTCTTACAAGGACTTATTGTCGGTCTCGCAACATTTGCCCCTGTTGGCATGCAAAACCTCTTTATTATTAATACAGCGTTAGTACAACCCATACGCCGTATTATATTGACTCTTATCATACTAGCTCTCTTTGATATGAGTCTCAGCACAGCTGCTTTCTTTGGTATTGGGGCTATTCTTGAAATATGGCCTATTACCAAGCTAATTGTACTTCTCTTTGGAGGCCTACTGATTGTGTACATGGGATTTAATATCTTTAGGACCGACCCTGATATGCACAATGTAAATACAAATATTCCAATTCGTAAAATCATTGTATCTGCTATTGCTGTATCTTGGGGAAATCCGCAAGCAGTCCTCGATGCTACTATGATGCTAGGTGCTTTTCAAGCTAATATTCCTAAGGAGAGCATATATTATTTCTTTATTGGGTTTCTTGCAATGACACCAATATGGTTTGGAGCCTTAGCCGCTACTATGCATTTACTAGCTAAAAAAATCAAAATTACCCATATGGCTTGGATTAACCGCTTTTGTGGTGCAGTGCTTGTCATTTATGGTATCAAATTATTCATCGATGGTATGAAGATGTTAAAGGATGTATTATATTAGAACTCTGCTAAAACTTGTTTAAACAGATCTCTAAAAGCCTCTACATAGGTATTACTTTGATTTCGTTGCGATACAAAATAATAGTTACGCTCCATAGATTTCCCATGATTTGTCAGTACTTTCCGTTCAATGCCAGGCATAGAATCAGTTAAATATTTAAAACGGTCTAATAATAACAACCCTTGCTGGCCTGCCACCAAATAGCGAGCCTCTTCTAATGTACGAGCATAAGCAAAGGCACCAGCATAACCAACAGCCTTACGATAATGTTCTTCCTCTGCCAAAGTATATTTACCACGACATACTAAAATGAGAGGTAAATCATCAATAGTTTTAATTTCAACACTACCTTCAGTTGTATAGCCTTGAGGCACTTCTATAACTGTAGTGGCCTTATCAATCAAATGGCTTTCATAGTCCTCAGATAAAACCTGCCACTGATCATTAAAAATCACATCCACTCTGTGATCCTCTAACATGCCATACAATTCTTCATGGCTACCACTATACATACGAATATCTAGGTTTTTATATCGTTTCGCCATACGAATAACAGTCTGCTGCATAACCATTCCACTATAACGATTTAAATAACCAATGCGTAAACTGACACGTGCATCTGTACCAATGCGAGTTGTTTCTACCTTAATATCGTGAAAACGTTCTAATAACTTTTTCCCAGACCGATATAGATATTGTCCGGCTGGTGTTAAGTAAAAGCTTCGCTTTTCCCTTACCATTAGCTCTACACCAAGACTCGTTTCAAGAGCTTTGATTTGTTGTGAAATAGCAGATTGAGACACATATTGTTCAGTCGCAGCTTGAGTAAAACTATTATTATCTACTACACATACAAAATACTCTAATTGTTTTAATAACATAATGGTACACTCTCATCTCTCTATAGTTAGTAGTCCTACTCCACTAATCTACTTCACAACATATACCAACCCCTCTCATTGGCATTTCCTACACACAATATTTACAATTATTACTTTTTTTAGTAAAAATAAAGTCTCTATGATGATCTACTTTCACGAGATATAACTAAATTCCGATATATAAACCAGGAAGCAACAAAGAATATAGCTGCTGTAGACCAAAATACAGTACCGTACCCAAAGGCACGCGCAATACCACCACTAATAACAGGTCCTAATACATTTCCCATCATAGCTACACTGGATATAGCCCCAAAAACAATACCTCGACGTTCAATCGGAACTGCCTTAGATATCAATGTATTTGCTATTGGCGTAATAAATCCCATAAAGAAACCTGCCATAGCACGAAATATACCAAGCCCCCATATACTAGGCATCATGTATTGCAAAATAAATAAAGATCCTACCGCCCAAGTAGCAGTAAAAATAATACGAGGCATAGTCAATCGTTGCGTTACTTTACCAATTGAGATTGATGCTAAAGCACTAAACAAGCCGGCGCCAAAAATAATAACACCAACAATGGTTGCAACAAATTCATCACCTACAGCCATATAGTTTTTAATATATAATGGCAAAATCGGCCCAATACCGGTAATACCAAAATTACATAAAAACTGCATCGCCACTAATAGACGAACTCGGGGTATCATTAAAAATGATTTAATCAAAGAAATCTGGGATTCTTGAGCATCAACTTTATGTTTAAATTGTAGATTAGGCATTAAAAAATAAATCCCTAACAAACAAATACCAGTCAAACCGGAAAATACAAAAAATGGCGCTCTATAGCCTAATAGATCCGCTGCTAATCCCCCCATGAGAGGACCAAAGACAAGCCCCATAACCATAGAAGCTTGGTACAACCCCATTGCCCATGGTACTTTTTCTTCAGGTGTTATAAGCACAATAATAGCTAATCCAATGGGTACATAGCCACCTACTACACCTTGTAAAATTCTTAAAACTAATAGCTGTGTAGGAGTTTGAGTAAATGCACAAGCCCCCACTGTAACCATTAAAGTAAACAAAATAAACATCATTACCTTACGTGGACCAAGTTGATTTGCCTTACGTGACCAATACGGTGCACTGAGTGCTACCATACACGGAGTAACTCCAGCTACAATACCTGCCCACATAGCAGCTTCGCCAGGATTACGTAGGCCTAGCTCTACGAGGAATAACGGAAGGAATGATAATACCCCTATAATTGTTATGCCCCCACCAATTTGTATAATACAAATCAGATAGATAATTCGTTTCCAAGAAGAATCCATAATGACCTTCTTTCTTTGCTTTATATAGTCTGTATATTGCAATACAATTACACATTAAACTAATACTATATAAGCTTATGAATTTTAAGGATACACAGTATAATAACCATATATAAACCATTAGATAAATTATGTAATAGTATATACTAGAATGAATTATTAGCATATACTTACACAAAACTATAGAATATATACTAATAATATTATTGTATCGTAAACAATGAAAAAAGACCATCTCTATGCATCTAAAGTATAGAGATGGTCTTCTTATGTCTATGATTATACGACTTTTATAATAACAAAAAGAATATATACAACATATTATTTTTGCTTGAACATCCAATAGATGTAGTAAATAACAAGTGCATATGTTAATACGTCAAAAACAACAATGAATGGCATCATTTTGGACAAACGGCCAAAGCCATGAACATGAATATTTGCTGCAATGATAGCAATAAGGTTCAAACGATGAATCCAGATTGCTTTTTTACAAGATACAGATTCTGCCATATTCCCTACCCAAGGCGTTAAGTACAATACGGCAAAGATAAGAGCAATAAACATGGCTCCAAGGGAGATATAACCGCCCCAGAATCCTAAGAAGGACTTCAATGCTTTCAAGAAGTATACATACCAATGTGCACATACAAGAACAACACTAACGATACCTACGATGCGATGAACTTCAAACATTTCTTTTGGATTATATCGTTTGATAAACCATTTTGGTCTTGTTGCAATATATGTTAATACAAGCCATGCAACATAAGGAATAAGACCTAAGTGAACCTTCCAGTTACCAAATGATTTACCTCCTGTTACATAACCATATTCTACCATTCCCATAAATATTAGGGATAAAACCGCAATCCATATTAAAATATGGTATTTACTCTTAAACTGTTTTTTTACTACTTCTGCCATAATAAACCTCACTATTTCTTATACAAACTACCAGTATATATCTAGTTGGCCTAATGTAGCATGCTAATACAATACTCTCACCTTATAGCATTCTACTTAGAACTAATTATATTAACATCCAAGTCAATGTTTTCAAATTAGAATTTGAAGTTAAGATCTGCACGATAGAAGTCATTTACACGGTTACCATCTTGTGTTTTAGCATTAAAACCATAGTATGCATTAATACCAATATTTTTCTCTGGCGCATAGGATGCACCTAATTCCCAAGCTTTATAACCTTCAAAACGCGTTGTTTTTTGTAAATCATTAGATTCATATTTTTGTGTTTTGAAGATCGGTGCATTTTTAGCTTGATCGTAGTAATCTAAACTTACTTCCCAGGAGTTCTTTTTATCAATTTTGTAGTTGCCCCATTTAGCACCTACATTCCAAACATCAGAATCACTTAAGCCAGATGCTTTTACCCATTCACCATGAACACCTAGTTTACCTACATTGTATTTTGCATTAAAACCATATACATTATCAAAGTCATTATTTTTCAAGCCATTCCCCATACGTACATTCGCCGTACCAATATGAGCAAGCATACCACCAAAACTAAAGTGTTCATTTACAGCTACATTAGCATTCACGATACCCACATCGCCATTATTTTCTTTAGAAAGCTTCGCAAAACGGCCAGCAGTCATGTAACCATATCCACCATTTAATGTCACTTTTTTGCCAAGTTTAGCTGTAGCGCCGACACCATCAAAGTTAGAGCTATAAATCAAGCCACCACCAAACTTTTGAGTATAACGACCAGCATCAACGACTACATTTTTACCAAATTTGTGCTCTACATATGCCAAATCCCAGTTAGCTTGAGCTTCTTTAGAGCTATCACCTAGTTCAATAGAGCCTGTTGTAATACGCGCTTTTACAGATGTATTTTTATTAACCTTTGCATCAAGGCCTAAACGCACGCGGGCTGTGATTTTATCCTCATAATCATAACCATCGATTCCCTCTTTGCCGATATAATTAATACGAGCGTCACCAGTAACTTTAACATTGCCTACACGATCTTCTAATTTAGCTACACGTACACCAAGTGAATGCAACTCATTGGAGAACTCATCTGCCAAGCGATTCAACATAGCTTGTTGTTCTGCATTAGCACGATCTTGATTAGCCATGCCTTTCGCAATCATTTGAGCCATTTCGTAACGAGTAATGTTATTTTGTCCTTTAAAAGTACCATCCGGATAACCATTGATAATACCAGCTGTAGCCAATTGATCTACCGCTTGGTATGCCCAGCTATCGGACGGAACATCAGAAAATGGGTTAACAGCAAAAGCTGTAGTCACACTCATTACAGCTGCTACTGCAAAAACACTAGTCATTTTACGTTTAATCATAATAAACCTCACACACGAATAATAACAAAAAATAAAATGAATAGATAATGAATATATGACTCTAATTATCATTATCATATCTAATATCAAAATAATATCAATTTTCATTATATGAGTAAATAGAGAATGTATATCAATCTCACAATCATTTATGCGTCAAACTGATAATATAGAATATATTATTTCCTAAAGAATAAAAATATAACTAAAAAATCCCTTCTGCACTATACAGAAGGGATTTTATAAATTCATATTATTTCTTTTTAAACATCAAATAGATGCAGTAAATCACAAGACCATATGTAACGATATCAAAGACTTGAAGGAATGGTACCATTTTGGAAATTCGTGTAAAGCCATGAATATGTATATCTGCAGCAACTAATGCGACAAGATTTAAGCGGTGAAGCCAAATACCTGTTATTCGACCAGATGCAGTTACCTTTCTCAACTTTGGTGTTAAGAATGCAAGGCCAGAAATAGTGGCAATACTAAAAGAAGTAAGAGCTACATAACCACCCCACCAACCAAGGATTGATTTAGCAGCTTTACCAAAATAGAGGTATAAATGGAATGCAATAACAGCCATAGTTGATATACCTAATGCACGATGTACCTTATACATATCATCTAAATTATAGCGGCTTGTAAACCATTTAGGGCGAGTCGCTAAATAGGTCATAACAATCCATATACACCATGGCACAAGGCCTGTATAGACCTTGTAGTTACCAAAAGCACGACCGCCTGCAATGTAACCCCACTCTAATAAACCAATCATAATTAAAGAAAAGACAGCAATCCATATAAAGATATGGTAAATACTTTTTTGCTGTTTTGTTGTAACTTGATCCATCATATACCTCTCGAAAACAACATTTAAAAATTAATCTATACGATATAGTTTATCATTTAAATCGAATTTTGTAGATTACTTATATTCGATAGATGGTATTTATTATAAGAATAATTCTAAATTAAAAGCCCCTTGCAGTAGTGAGCATAAGCTTTCACCAATACAAGGGGCTAAGGATTAATTTGTCATATCATGAAGGGCATACAAATCAATCATCATCCTAATTATTTTTCGTCTCGTTTACGATATACGATAAACGGACGTGTTAAGTAGTTGAGTGGAACACTCAAGCAGTGTACCAAACGGCTGAATGGGAAGATAATAGCTACTACCATCCACGCTAACATATGGAATTTAAACATGAATGGTACGCCTTCCATCAAGGATGGATCAGGCATAAAGGATAGTAAGCTACGGAACCAAGGGCCAATAGATACGCGGTAATCAAAGAAACCAGATGCATTAAGCAATGTACCAGCCATACCGCTGAAAATAGCTAATGTTAAGAACAAATATAACCATTTATCAAGACCAGATGTGTTAACTTTCATAGCAGGCACAGTAAAGCGGCGTTTCATCAAGAGCAAGAAGCCTACGATGAAGATAATGCCAGCTACAGCACCCATGTATAACGCACCATCATGGTACATATGGTCATTAATACCGATTGCAGCAGTCCAAGTTTTAGGGATTAACACACCTACTATGTGACCACCGATAACGCAAAGCAAGCCAAAGTGGAATAATGGATTAGCAATGCGCAATTGTTTTTTCTCTAAAAATTCACTCGATTTTGTAGTCCAGTTTCTTTCAAAGTAGAAGAAACGAACCAAAGTACCTACGATTAAGAAGGTGAAAGCGATGTAAGGCAATGCGCCCCAAAGGAATAGATTCATCGTGCACCGTCCTCCAATCCATTTGCAACAGACAAGATAATATCAAACAAGAATGCATAAGGCAATTTAGCCTCAATGAAGCGTTCTCTAATGTATTCCAATTTTGGCTTACAATAGTCGTAAATTTCTTTTGCTTTTTCATCACTGATAACGGCACATAATTCAAGAAGTGCTGGAATATAGTCTGGCATTTCTTTTGGCAAATCATAGTCGTTTTCCAGGAAGAAAGCTTTAAATTTAACGAGTTCTTCCGCTTGTTCCCCAGTACCTTGTAATTCATAGGTCGACAAATACATAGTTGTATTTTGACTAAAATCAAAGGTACGAACATATTGGTCTTCAAATTCTTTTTTATTAGATTCCTCTACATAGTCGAAGAATTCTAATAAACCTTGACGAAGTTGAGGATGCCCAACGGATTGGGCGTCCTCTCTCCATTCAGGTAATTCGTTATACCATTGTTCATCAGGATAGCGTAGAAGAAATGACGCAATAAGAGCGATTTTCTGAGCATCCTTCATTATTGACATCCCCCTGTAGGGCAAGCAAAACCGCGATTTTGTTGCATTTCTAGGCGACCTTCGCGAGATACTTTTACATCAGATGGAATAACAAAGCGATCATTGTATTTGGACAATGCCAACAATTTGTACATACCGTACATTTGATCCTCTGTTAACTCCACATTGTGATCGATAGGACCGTCACCTGTTTCACGACGACGCATGTATTCACGCATGTCGAGAACACGTTGCAATGTACGAGCTAAAATTTCTGTATTACCTGCTGTAAACAAGTTAGCAAGGTATTGTACAGGTACGCGCATTTCATGCGCATCTGGCAAGTATACATCAGATGTTACACGTTGCAAGATTGGGCTGAGTGGTGGCACATACCAAACCATTGGCAATGTACGGTACTCTGGATGCAATGGCAATGCCACGCCCCATTCTTTAACAAGTTTGTATACAGGAGATTTTTGAGCTGCTTTAATCCATGCTTCGGAGATGCCTTCAGCACGAGCCGCTTTGATAACCTCTGGATCATGAGGATCCAAAATCAAATCTAATGTATTTTCGTAAATATCTTGTTCATTTTTTGTAGCTGCCATAGCTTCTACTTTGTCCATATCGTAGAATACAACGCCAACATAGCGCATACGACCTACACAAGTTTCAGCACAGATTTGAGGCAAGCCATTTTCTAAGCGTGGGTAACAGAATACGCATTTTTCAGCTTTATTAGTTTCCCAGTTATAGAAGATTTTTTTGTATGGACATGATGGAACACAATGTCTCCAACCGCGGCATACATCTTGAGATACGAGAACTACACCATCTTCGTCGCGTTTATAAATCGCGCCGGATGGACATGCAGCTACACATGCAGGGTTCAAGCAGTGGTTACAAAGACGTGGCAAGTAGCGCATGAATACTTCTTCGTAATCAAATACGATATCTTGACCCATCTTAGTCAAGTTCACATCAGAGCGAGCATGTTGACCGCCAGCCAAATCGTCATCCCAGTTAGGGCCCCAAGTAACTTCCATTTTTTGTTTCGTTACAAGAGAACGAGGACGTGCAACTGGTTGGTTATTTTTACGACCACCATGAATCAATGTTTCATAGTCGTAAGTCCAAGGTTCAAAATAATCCTTCAACTCTGGTTGTTCAGGATGGAAGAATAATTTCATCAAACGATTTGTTTTAGACCCTGTAGAAAGAGCTAATTTACCGGAGTTATCTAGCGTCCAGCCGCCCTTCCATTTTTCTTGGTCTTCCCAATTACGTGGATAGCCTACACCTGGGCGAGTTTCCACGTTATTAAAGTACATATATTCCGCGCCTTCGCGGTTCGTCCATGTATTTTTACAAGTGATAGAGCATGTGTGACAACCCAAACACTTATCCAAATTTAGGACCATAGATACTTGAGCCTTAATCTTCAAGCCAATCTACCTCCTTCATTTTACGAGCCACAATTGTCATATCACGTTGGTTACCAGTTGGGCCATAGTAGTTAAAGCCATAGCTCAATTGACCATAACCGCCAATCATGTGTGTCGGTTTCATGTGAATATGAGTTGGTGCATTGTGTGTACCACCGCGACGGTCTTTCTTAACTTGCGTACCAGGAACGTTGATGTGACGATCTTGAGAGTGATGCATATAGGAAATGCCACGAGGAATACGTGGAGATACAACTGCACGAGCTGCAACTACACCATTTTTATTGAAAGCTTCTACCCAGTCATTATCTTTAACGCCGATTTCTGCTGCATCATCTTCGTTGAGCCAAATAGTTTGACCACCACGGAACAATGTCAACATTTGTTGGCTATCGAAATACATACTGTGTGTAGACCACTTATTATGTGGTGTTAAGTATTTCAATGTAATTTCTGGAATACCTTCTTGTTTGTAGTCACCTTGTACTGGTTTATAGGACAATACAGGTTTATACAACGCCATAGCTTCACCGTAATCACGCATCATTTCATGATCACAATAGAAAGATTGACGACCTGTTACGGTACGGAATGGTACTTTATCCTCTGTAGATGTTGTGAATGGAGAATAACGACGGTTTTTATCGTTCTTACCAGTACTTGTTACAGAACTAATGATAAAGCGTGGTTGGCGAACCATGTCATCAAAGGTAATTTTTTCTTGTTCACGACCTTTTGCGTTCTTTTCAAGACCAGAAAGACCAGTTTTTTCTTCCATTGCCTTCCAAGAACGAACAGCCAATTTACCATTTGTACAAGAAGACAATGTCAATACAGCATTACAAGCTTCTTTACATTCGTAAATACTTGGACGGCCATGAGAAATGAATTCTGGATTATCGATTGTACCATTTTGTGCGTACAATGTTTGATATTCATCAGATACATCCCAAGCCAAACCATGAGCACCCATTTTGTTTTCGATATTAGGTCCCAAAGCAATGAATTTTTCAAAGATTTGGCTATAGTCGCGTTTTACATGAACGAGGTTAGGCATTGTTTTACCTGGAATTGGTTCACATTCACCTTTGCTCCAGTCGAGAACCTTACCTTCTGGTTGAGCCACTTCACCTGGGCTGTCATGACCAAGAGGCAATGCTACGATATCTTCGTATTCTGTGAAACCAGACTCTTTTGCTACGCGAGATACTGTTTCTGCAAGGGTACGGAATGTATCCCAGTCAGATTTAGTTTCCCATGCGCAATCAACAGCTGCTTGGAATACGTGTACATATGGATGCATATCTGTAGAAGACAAGTCTTCTTTTTCATACCATGTAGCTGCAGGGAACACAATATCAGAGTACAAGCCTGTAGAAGCCATACGGAAGTCGATGTCGATTAAGAGATCGAGTTTACCTGCTCCATCTGCTTCACGCCATTTAATTTCTTCCGGACGTGTAGGTGCATCGTCATCTTCTAATACTGCATTTTTAGTACCTAATAAATGCTTCAAGAAGTATTCGTGGCCTTTAGAGGAGGAACCGATAAGGTTCGCACGCCATACAAATAAGTTGCGTGGATGGTTTTCTTTAGCCGCAGGATCTTCTACGCAGAATTGTAATTCTTTGTTTTTCAACGCTTGCGCCACATATTGGTTAATTTCTGCTTCTGTACCAGCACCAGCTGCACGAGCATCATTAATCAAGTCTTGGCTACCTTTATTGAAAGTAGGATAGGATGGCAACCAACCTAAACGAGCTGCTAATACGTTATAATCGCCAGGGTGACGATAACGAGGCTTAGCTAATTTAGATACGCGGTCTGCCAAGTCGATGCAATCAGAACGATATTGTTCTGTAGCAAAGTAGAACCAAGATGTACCATTTTGTAAACGAGGAGCTTTACTCCAGTCGTTAGCTGTCATGATACCGCCCCAGCCTTCAACAGGACGAAGTTTTTCTTGACCTACGTAGTGAGCCCAGCCGCCACCGTTAACACCTTCTGTACCGCAGAACATGATAAGGTTCAAGATGGTACGGTAAATCACGTCAGCATGGTACCAGTGGTTGATACCACCGCCCATGATAATCATGGAACGACCTTTAGTTTTTTCTGCATTATCTGCAAATTCACGAGCTGTAGCAATAGCGATATCTGCTTTCACGCCAGTAATTTTTTCTTGCCATGTAGGTGTGTAAGGAGTGTCATCTGTATAAGATGTTGCCACTTCACCACCGATACCACGGTCGATACCATAGTTAGCAAGAATAAGGTCATATACAGTAGTTACTTTTACAGGACCATCTACAGTTTGAACTGTAATTGTAGGAATGGCACGTTCAATTACGCCTTCGTGCTCTTCATCGCCAAAGTATGGCAACTTAACAACAGTCACATCTTCACGTTGATCAAACACGGATAAGCGAGGATCGATTTTAGCCCCTGTATCGCGGTTTTCAAGGCGTAAATTCCATTTTTGTGGATTTGTGTGACGTTCGCCCATTGTACCATTAGGAATAACGATTTCATTTGTTGTTTCATCGATCAATACCATTTGGAAGTCAGCGCCTTCTTCTTGGCGACCTAAGTCCTTAGCATTCAAGAAACGACCAGGTTGAACTGTACCGTTGATGTCTTCAACGCGTACAAGGAATGGCATATCTGTGAACTCTTTTGCATACTCTTTGAAGTATGGAGTTTCTTTATCGATGTAGTATTCTTTTAAGATTACGTGGCCCATTGCCATAGCAAGAGCCGCATCAGTACCGGCTTTTACATTGAGCCAAGCATCGGAAGAAGTTGTAGATTCCGCATAGTCAGGGGATACGGATACTACTTTAGTACCTTTGTAACGAACCTCTGTTAAGAAGTGAGCATCTGGCGTACGAGTCAATGGTACGTTAGAACCCCAAGTCATGATATACCCAGCATTGTACCAGTCACCAGATTCAGGTGTATCAGTTTGTTCACCCCAAACTTGAGGGCTAGAAGGTGGTAAATCGGCATACCAGTCATAGAAGGACAATGGTGTACCACCCATTAAGTTAAGGAAACGAGCACCTGCTGCATAGGACAACATGGACATCGCTGGAATTACAGAGAAGCCCGCATTGCGGTCAGGGCCGTATGTTTTTGCTGTATATAATAAGGATGCGGCAGTAATTTCTGTTGCTTCATCCCATGTGGAGCGCACAAAGCCACCCATACCACGGGCAGATTTGTATTTTTTCGCTTTTTCAGGATCTTCTACGATAGATTTCCAAGCTTCGATTGGGTTCTTAGCATGCTTTTTAGCTTCTCTCCAAAGCTCAGCCAATTCGCCGCGCACATATGGATATTTTACGCGCAATGGGCTATAGAGATACCAAGAGAATGTTGCACCACGAGGGCACCCACGTGGTTCGTAATCCGGCATATCATCTGGTGTTTCAGGATAATCAGTAGCCTGATTTTCCCACGCTACAACACCATTCTTAACGTAGATATTCCAGCTACAAGAACCAGTACAGTTTACGCCATGCGTTGTGCGGACAACTTTATCGTAAGACCAACGGTCACGATAAAAATTTTCCCACTCGCGACCGCCATCTTCAGTTATTTGATGGCCGCTTGGAGATACGTTCTTCTTGCGAAGAAACTTAAACTTTTGAGACAACAAGCTCATCTCATGTCCTCCTTCAAAACTACAAAAAAATCCCTTGTGTTAACTGAGCTAACACAAGGGAGAAAATCCTCTTATTCGATATTACTAATATTAGGGTCTATATTATCGACCTCTAAATCAAGCAATCCGATTAAAGCGTCAAAATCACAGATTACTAGATGATGTTTGTCATAGGCTACATAGCCCAACTTACGCAACTCACTTAACATGCGATTTAAACTTTCTCTTGATGTGGCAGCAAATTCAGCCAACTCTTGATTTGTTAGGGCGATATCGATAAAGATACCATCCTCGCGCTCTACACCATAACTATTGGCTAAGCGCAACAAGGTAGAATAAAATGCTCCCTTCTTGCCATATAGTAGCAAGTCTCGGTATTTTGCCTGTTGACGTCGCATATGTAATGTGTAGATTTTCATCATCGCAATAGCCAATGAATGATCTTTTGCAATAGCTGGCTCTAACACATCATAACGAACGGAATAAACAGCGCAATCCTCCCGAGCAATGGCGTTGAACACATATGTTCTTGTGTTCTCCTCATACAACGGAACCTCACCAATCACATTATTCGGTCCTACTAGACGAAGTGCAAATATATGCCCGCTAGCTTCAAACTTCTTAATGCTCATTCTGCCTTTTACGACTACGTAAAAGTGTTCTGCCTTGTCCCCCTCGTGGAAGAGAAAATCACCTTTTTTAAGATGGAGTTCCTCACCTGGCAAAGCAAGCAATTGGTTAATTAAATTTTTATCCATACCCTCACCACTCCATTGTACTTTTAAATAAATTCCATTAGTTATACTAATCCATTTATAGTAAAAGTACATGTATTATATACTTTTTTGTATATATAAGATTATTATAACTTATTAATTTCAGAATATGTGTGTTTTACGTCACATTCACAAAAATTTTTACACTATATAATATATTTGTGATATAAGACATTGAAAATTTACTCGATACAATAATTATAACGCAGTTCCATAAATAAATTGAGTATTTTCTATAAACTCCATATAATGGATTTAATATTTATATAGATGGGACCCAAATTGTATCTATTATGTCTTCATTGCATGTATAGTTTTTCAGTAAGGAGAAGTTCAAAATGAGCGAACTAAAAATGCCTCAAGTAGGGGCAAGCCGTAGCGAAATTGTGGCTAATTGGCAACCAGAAAATCCGGAGTTTTGGGAGAAGTTTGGTAAAAAAATTGCTAAACAAAATTTGGTTATATCCACAATCGCATTAACCCTTTCATTCTGTGTATGGTACTTGTGGGCAACCATTGCAGCGCAACTCAACGGCGCAGGCTTTAATTTCACAACCGATCAATTATTTACATTAGCCGCATTACCAGGTCTTGTAGGTGCTACATTACGTTTTGTATATACCTACATGCCAGCCTTAATCGGTGGTAAAAACTGGACATTTATTTCCACACTTATTCTATTAGTTCCTGTTGTATGGCTCGGCTTTGCCGTTCAAGATACAACAACTTCTTATACGACATTCATGATCTTAACTGCCCTCATCGGTTTAGCGGGTGGCAACTTCTCGTCCTCCATGGCGTACATTGGCAACTTCTTCCCTAAATCCGAAAAAGGTACTGCTCTTGGTATCAACGGCGGTGTTGGTAACCTTGGTATTTCTGTAATCTACTTCTTGGCTCCATTCGCTATGGGTTCTGCTGCATTAGGTAGCGTATTTGGTGTAACACCAGCTATCATCAAAGGTAACGCAGTATACCTTGCCAATGCGGCTTTCATGTGGATTGTACCACTTGTTGTTATCCTTGCACTTATGACACGTTTCATGGATAACTTACCACTAGAAAAACCAAATCCTAAAAATCTTGTACAAATCTTTGGGAACAAACACACTTGGGCACTTACATTGCTATACACTTGTTCCTTCGGTGCTTTCTCTGGTTATGCGGCAGCACTTGGCTTATTAGTAGGTAAAGAATTCCCTGAAGTTCCATTTGCGTCTATCGCATTTGTTGGTCCTCTTGTATCAGGTGCCCTTCGTCCTGTAGGCGGTTGGTTAGCAGATAAAATCAATAGCGGTACAAAAGTTACCTTTGTAAGCCTTCTCGGTCTATGTGCAACAACAGCGCTAATTGCAGTTGGCGTAGATATGCACAACTTCCCATTCTTCTTTGCTATGTCCGTGTTGACCTTCGTAAGCTGTGGTTTCGCAACAGGTGCAACATTCCGTATGATTCCACACGTATTTGGCAATCCGCTATTATCCTCTTTAATCACTGGCTTCGCAGCTGCCGTAGCTGCATACGGTGCCTTTATTACACCTAAAATCTTCGGCTTTGTATATTCCACATTTGGTAATATCCATCCAGCCTTTGCTGTATTATTAGCCTTCAACATCGTAACTGTAGCAGTATGCTACTGGTTCTATGTGCGTAAAAGCGCAAATATGAACGTATAGGATGTAACAGAAACTATAATTTACAACCCAATAAGGTAATAAAAGACTCCCTCAACAATCCTCCATGCGATTTGGTTCTGCGGCCATAGGCCTTGAACCCGCAAGTCGGATTTTATGAGGGAGTTCTTTTATTAAAAATTAGACGTGTATTAGCATTTTAGGGAATGTAAATTATAGTTTCTGTTATCTGAGCACGCAGGGAGAACCTCGTAAGTCGGATCGATGCGGGGTTTTCTTTTATTATCCAAAGATTTCTTCTAGTAGTGCATCATCGATGATGGTACCAACGTAGAAGTCGCTAAAGATGCCGTATTTTGCACTGGCTACTTCAAAGCGCATATCGTATACGATTTTTTTGAATTGAATATCGTCGTTACTGAAGATGGTAATGCCCCATTCCCAGTCATCTAGGCCACATCCACCTGTTGTAAATTCGGATAAAACGTCTAAGTATGTTTTACCAAGTTCACCGTGAGATTTCATCAACATACCGCGTTCTTGAGGTGGTAACATGAACCAGTTATCATCACCTTCACGTTTTTTAGACATATTGTAGAAACAGATATATTTATCGCGAGGCACATGAGGGTACAGTTTTTGGTTAACTTCTTCCGTATCAAGTTTAGCCTTAACGTAAGCACTTACTTCTGTTACAGATGTGTAGGAATAAGTTTGTACCAATACGCTTGCTATTGTTAGTCGGCGGAACTTGCGTTCTACTTGCGCCAGGTATTCAAGGGATGGACCAAGGATCCATAGGATTAAATCCCCTTTCGCACCATTACAATCATAGAATGCGTAGCTACCTTCTTTAGCTTGATGTCTCGCTTCAAGGTCTGCTAAAAATGCTTTTAATTCGTTGCGTGCTTCTGCTTTTTCTTCAGCTGTAAAGCAGTTCCATGCGCTGAAATCCATGGCAAACACCATGTGTTGGCTATGCCAACCTTCTACTGTAGGGATTGCTTTTCCCATCATTATCACTCCTATCTATGGTGATTATATTAAAATAATATATTTCTAATACTATAAGAATCGAAAAGACTCCATATACTATTATAGCATATGGAGTCTTTTCTTATAATTATTTATTAATATTAATTTTCATTACTATCCACAATAGACTGTACTAATTCTTTTGCTTGCTTCACACCATCAGGAATACCAATGCCATCAAATGGTGTACCAATGAGATGTAAATTTGGATAGTGTTTCGCCACATGTGCACGCACTGCTGTAATCCCTGCGCGATGGCCCACATTATATTGGGGCATGCAGTGAATGAGACGATTAATGCGCACCCATTCAGGTTGCTTGGAGAATCCTATAATGCGTTGAATTTCCTTTACTGCTAATTCTGAAAGTTCCTTATCATTGAGATGTTCTACCACATCATTGCCAGGTTTACCGATAAAAACGCGCAGTACAATCTTATCATTTGGCGTTGTTTGAGGCCACTTTTGATTGAGGATTGTACATGCAGTAAGCGGGGTATCTGTATTACGGGTAATTAAAAGTCCAGATCCTTTTAAGTCACCATCAAAGGTAGCTTTATCAAATGCCATAATAGCAATAGCACAGCTAGATTGTTCCATAGATCGCAAGAAATCAAAGCCTTCGTCATCCTTAAACCATTGATTATATGTTGCCGGTGGTGTACAGATAATAACTTGATCCGCATGAGTAGTGACCTCATCGCTAGCAACTCTGATATTAAGGCTTGCGCCTACATCAAAATTTTCACGGCTTATGGATTGAGCATTACAATTACAGCTATCTAAATGCTGTCTTACAATATCTAATACATATTGACCATCAGTATAACGAATATCAGATACTAATGCACTGGTATGAAGTGTTACATTACTAGGCATGGCTTCAACGATGGCAGTAATAACACTTTCAAGACCACCGGTCAATTGACGGAACATACCAGATTGAGCAGCTGTACCCTTCCGACTCGCCATATCTGCTTGAGATTTAGTAGTTTGTTGATGTAGGCTAGACTTTGCTTCATGACTTTCAAATTGACGGTCTGTCATAGTGCCTTTACCAGCACGCGGAACATCACCTTCAGCAATAGCAACTTTAGCCGCTTTAGTAACCCCCGCTTTAGAGTGGCCCATTTTAGCCGCCATCATGCCTTTTACCATGTTTCCATATTTTTGTTCTACTTGAATAAAATGCGGGAATGTAGACAACAAACTAATCTTATAGATATCACCACCATAAATCCCAGCTAAGAGTGGTTCAATAAGCTTATCCATCATTTCTTGTCCCAAATGGTATTTAAAGAAATGACCAATAGATACATCGCCATTTTTATCGAGTTGGAACGGCTTCTTGAAATAATCTAAACCAGCGCGCAATTTTCCAGGCCATGAAATGAGCGTAGCTTTCACGAAGGGCATCATTTCCGTAGGAATACCCATGATAGAGCCACCAGGAATAGGATGAATAGAACCCTTATCATACACAAAAGCTTGTCCTGTTTCATTTGATACAAGGGTATCCCCTAAACCAAGATCATAGATTAGGTCCGTCATTTCCGTTTTCCGACTTAAATAAGAGTCAGGCCCTAGTTCAACTACAAAATCATCAACTCGTTGTGTTTGTATTTTCCCACCAAATCGTGGTGCTTGTTCGTAAAGAGTGATGTTCCAGTCCGGCTTTGCATGGCCTAAATAATAAGCCGCTGTCAGTCCTGTTAGGCCACCGCCCACAATTGTTACATTCACGAATGAATCCTTTCTATTATTGCACTCGCCATAGCTTGTAAGAATGTTTCATTGCAATTCGGCATCTGTGCACGCATATATACAGCGCCGCCAGCATCAACGAGTTCTTTACACTCAACATCATTATCGTACAATACCTCGACATGATTGCTAACAAATCCAAATGGCACAAAGGCTATATGTATCGCACCGTTACGTAGAGCGTGATCAATAGCTTCTTCCACTGTAGGACCTAACCATTGACCATGTGGCGCTGCACTCTGCCAAGCCACAGACCACTGTTCTAATCCGCAACACTGGGCGATTTCTTTTGCACTTTCCTCTAAGGCCAAAGTATAGGAATCACCATTGTGGCTATTAATAAGCGGTATACTATGGGCACTAAAGATAACAAATACATCTTTAGTCTTATTAATGCAGTCTAACACTGCTTTCACCCAATATTCCATAAATGATGGTTGATCCCACCAAGAACGAATAAAATCAAATGTTACACCTTCATATTTACCGATCTCTGTTTGCACTTGTTTCTCATAAGCACCGGTCCCCAAAGATGTAAAAAATGGAGCCGTTACGATAGCGATAATATGCTCTACGCCTTGTTCCGCTAATACATCCACCGCATCAGCAATAGATGGTTTCATATGAAGATAGCCAATAGCTGATGGCATAGATGGCAGCAAAGTAAGAAGGGTTTCATATTGACGATCTGCCATTGTTTGTAAGTCCACATTGGACCATTGACCAATTGCATCATAGCGATGTGTAAGATTTGACACTTCCACATCAGTCGGTATACGACCATGACGAATACTTGTCATGTATGGTACTAAATCATCCTTACTTGAAGGACTCCCATAGGATAGAAATAACAATCCTTTTTTCTCAACATTCACTTACTTACACCTCTTGAGCCCATAGCTGACGACTACGTTCATGCACATAATCTGTAAGCCAATGAAGTTTCTTAGGATCCGCCTCCGGAAATACACCATGACCTAAGTTGAAGATATGACGACCATAACGAACACCCTCAAGTAAAATACGATCTACTTCGTGAGCTAATATTTTTTCATCGGCGAATAGATACGCTGGATCAAGATTACCTTGTACCGTTTGTGTTACGCCTCGTTCATTAGCCATAACGATGGAACTACGCCAATCAAGAGCGATTACATCCAACGGCAAATGAGACCAAATAGATACGAGATGATCGGTACCAACACCATTCATGGCCATAGGCAAGTGAGGGTATCGCTCCTTTACGGTCTTAATAATGCGTTCCATATGAGGATAAATACCTTGTTTATATTGGTCCGCATTCACTGCACCAACCCAAGAGTCGAAGATTTGTAATGCATTCGCACCGGCTTCGGCTTGCATAGACAAATATTCAATGGACATATCTGCTAACTTTGTCATCAATGCATTCCACACATCCGGTGCACCGATTAACATACCACGAGTTTTGTTGTAGTTCTTCGTTGGACCACCTTCGATAAGGTATGACGCAATCGTAAATGGTGCGCCACAGAACCCAATAAGAGGTACATCGAGCATGCCAGACGTTAACAGTGTAATTGTTTTGCTAATATAATCTACCTTTGTAGGATCAAAGGTATCTAATGTATCTACATCAGCCATGGAGCGAATCGGTGTATTAAACACAGGGCCCACACCAGCCTTGAGCTCTACTTTTACATTCATCCCCACCATAGGGCTCATAATATCCTTGTAAAGGATGGCTGCATCTACGCCGTATTCTTTTACAGGTAGCTCTGTAACACGAGCACACAACTCAGGCTCTTTTGTAATTTCAAAGAGCGTATATTTTTCTTTAATTTTGCGATATTCCGCTTGGCTACGACCAGCTTGGCGCATATACCACACAGGTGTTACACCAGGGTTCTTACCTTGGATCATATCTAAATATGCTGTATTCAAGTACTCAACCCCTTTCTTTCTAATCAATACTAACACACTATGATAACTAAAACAGTTACTTTAGTTACATCATTTGTAACGTTACTATTACTATTCCCTGTGAAAGTTATTTACCTTCACAGGGGTTACATTTAATTGCGACTTAATCTATGCCGATCAATACCTGTAACGGATTGAGCCATATCAAATACAGAGCGTTGGCATGTAAATAACCAAATTTGTTGGTTCTTGCCTATTTCTGCTAATAATTCTAAGGCACTACGTTGACGGTTTTCATCAAAGCGCACAAGAATATCGTCTAGGATAATTGGCAAGGATTCAACTTGGTAAGAGAATACCTTAGCTAATGCTAGGCGTAATGCCAAGTATACTTGATCGGCTAAGCCACTAGACCAGAACTTAAGTTCTAAGCGTTCTCCATTACCATTAACCAGTGCTACGCCTTCGTTGACCCCGAGGACATCAAAGGTATAGATACCGCCAGTCAAACGCTCTATATAAGAAGATGCAAGCTCTAACATATGAGGCTGTTTTTCTTGCTCATAGGACTGTTGAGCCTTATCCATGCAGTGGCTCATCAGCACTTGAGTAGCCCAATCTTCGAGAGCAGATTCTAATTCATTTTGCAACGCTTCCCGTTCTTGAAGCATTTGGTGTTGCTCTTGGTCAGAACCTAGGGCACGCATAGATTCTACAATTTGACCACGACGTTCATACAAGATAGCCAACTTATCTTCAATGGAAGCTATTTCTCGTTCAGAATGAGCTAGCTCATCTAACCAATTATCCTTATTGCCTTCACGCAAGCGGCGATAGAATAAATCTTTATTCTCCGCATCAGGAGCTAATAAATCTAACTGTACCTGACTTTGCTTGTAAATGGTTTGCCATTGCTTGTATTGGTCTTCATCAATAAGATGTTGACGATACTCGTTAGAGCTTTCCATGCCAGCCTTGTGCAATAATTCTTGTTGACGAAGTAGCAATTCTTTTTCTTTGCGGTGCCAATTATCGTATTCATTGCGGAAGCTTTTACGTTGTGCTTCTTTTTGTTCCCACACTATTTTATTTTGTTGGAAGTTTTTATATTGGTTATAAATACGTTTTAACTCTGTAGGAGATACAGGAGCCTCAACACCAAGGTTATACCACAAGGTCATGGCTTGGTCTTCAATAACACGTAGGCCTTCTTTGTGCTCTGCTAAGCGCTTTTCATAACCTTCAATAGTACGCATTTGTTCATGATATTGATCATATTCTTGTTTGAGTCCAAAGAAATCATCTTCATTAAGACTCTTCGCCGCACCTTGAGGCAACCAATTCTGCCAAGCAGCAAGAGCTTCATCATAAATAGCTTGCAACGTATGTCCTTCTTGAATCCAACGATCAAGATGTGCGGCGCCTTCTATGGATGGAATTGGGCTCACCACAGGTGTTGCGGCTTTCACAAGTATCTCTAGCTGATGTTCTACATCAGATTTACGAGATGACAAAATTTGTAACTCATAGTTTAGTTTAGATACATCAGAATGACCATTATGCCGTCTCCACGTAGCATACCAGAACAATGCCATAGATAGGATTAATAATATAAAGCCGCCAATCGTATAGAGTACAGACTCTAATACTAATAAGCCTGCTAATACGAGTAAAACGCCAATCACTGCAGCTACGCCACTAATGCGTTGCAACCACTTTGGCAAATTGCTCGGTTGTGCATCAGGACCATAGCTATCGCGTTTTTCTGTAACTCGATCAATATCCATCAGGATAAGCTCTAATTCACGCTCAAGATGTTCTTTTTTGGCTAAATCCGCTTCACTATAATTTGGCAAAGATGCGCCGTCTAGATTGGCTGTTGGTAAATCATCAGATGCTTCTGCAGGTTTGCGATCTTGCCAATGTAACAATTGATCTTTAGCAGTGCGTAAGCGGCTTGCTAAGCGCTCTCCTTCAAACCAATTCACATCGTCAGCCATCGGCTCATCATCACGCCATGCAGAATGCATAGAACGAGAAAACTCTAATTGTTCTCGTACCTTAAAAATATATGCATCCCCTTCTTCACACTCCCGGCGCAATTGCTCCCACTTGGCACCTTGTTGAATAAGGTCTTCAATATCTTGACCATAGGTACCAAACGGACTATCAGGACTAAAGTTAGCTGGCATCAACGATGCTTCTTTTTCCTGCCATAGTTGCATATTATCTCTAGCGCGTTTAATTTCCTCATCGATGCGAAGGAACTCATCACGACTCAAGGCAAGCTCACTATTATACTGCTGCATGTGCATACGCGCTTCTTCACTACGGCGATACGTATCCCAAGCACGCAATACAACATCTATGCCATCACGGTATTCCTTCCACTCTTGCAACTGACCTTGTAATTCGCCCTCAGTCTGCTCCGTACTGTGAAAGGCTTTTTGCAATTCTACATATTGCGTTTCATACTCTGCTAAATGACTTAATTTTTGTCGATTTTCTTTAAGCTCATCCATCAAAACATTAATGCGGCGTTTACCGTTGGAGGATGCTACTAATAAGTCAGTCGCACCTTTTTCAACATCTTTTACGACAGAGCCTAAATGCTCACCCCCTTCAGCACCGAAGAAGCGAGATCGAACCTCTACCTCTTGCAATACATCGAGGCCTTGTAAGTCATCGAGTGTTAGTCCAAATATGCGGTTATATGTCTTTTTATCGATACCATGCCACCAATGTTGAGCAGGCTCTTCATGAATGGCAGGATTCCCGGGACTGTAAAAGTCTAACTGTTTACCCTTACGACCAATGTAGTAGCTTTCACCATTACGATCTACATCGAGGGCACCAGTCATAGGACCATAAGCCTTATGAGTACCGCCAAATAAAAGTGTACGCATTCCTTCGAGTAAGGAAGTTTTGCCACTTTCATTAGGGCCATACATAAGCTGAACCCCATGGTTACCCGTAGTGAAAGACCAGTCGCGATATGGGCCAAATTCATCAAATCGTATGCGTTTAATGTTCATCGTTAGCCCCCATCAATACAGTAACACCTTCAATTTCACAGCGTTTCAAAGCGCGAAGCAATAATTCATCACTTAACAAATCGGAATATACACCCAATCGCTTAAACTCAGGCCGTTCTGCCAAAATTTGACGTACCGTCTGCATCGCATTGCCATCAACCATATCGTCATAGGCACGCAAATAATCACCTACCACATCAGATAACAATCTACGCTCTGCTAAATTAATGCTAGGCCGTGTATTGGAAATAATGCTATAAGGTATAACGAATATAGACTTACTCTTCTCTTCGCTTTGGGACTCTTGTAGCCATAACTTACGCACACCTTCTTGTGTACATAAGCGATGCAATGGACCTGTACCTACGAGAACAATAGAAAGCAAAATATTTTTCTTATATTGTTTACGCAGATTCTCTTTTTTATGACGTAAAATTGCTAAGAATTCTGCTTCAGTTTTCATGCCTGCAATATCAATTTTGATTTCTTCAAAACGAATAGCACTAGTCTCAACAAAACGAGGTTCACAATGACCATTATGAGATACAGAAACAAGATAGCATCCCTTAGGGCCTATTTCTTTGCGGTGCAAACCTTGTGGATTGCCAGCATATACAACGAGAGGTTCTTCACTAAGGACTTGAGATTTATGAATATGTCCTAACGCCCAATAATCCATAGCCGCTTCTGCAAGATCGGTTAAACTGCATGGACCTGTTACATTATGGTTTTCGGAGCCCACACTAGAGCCAACTGTACCATGCATAACAGCCAGAGAAAACTCATCTCGTTCAAAGGCACGATATTGGCACGCATAATTATCGCCTTCATTACCACGACCACAGCTAATGCCATAAACACCACCAATTTCGATGTTGTTAACAATCAATGGAAAACGTTGTACTTGTTCGCTAGAGAATACATGCACATTGTCAGGCATCTGTAATTGAGCCTTCCAACTTTCAGCAGGGTCATGATTACCTTGCACCATATAAACTGCAATGCGATGCTCCGCCAAGCGATACATGGCGCGCACAAAGCGCACCTGCGCCTCTAGATTATGGTCTTCGCTATTATAAATATCACCAGCTATGACAACAGCATGAACATGCTCATCAATAGCAGTATCAATAATTGTATCAAAGGCTACATAGGTAGCTTCACTCACGGCACGATCAACGGCGCGGCTAATACCTGTAGCATATTGGAAGGGTGCCCCTAAATGCAGGTCACCACAGTGTATAAATCGAAATGGCTGCATCTATATCCCTCCTTGTATTAGTACTTTTATTATAGTTATATATAGTAATTACAATATTTTATTATACTACAAAACCATAAAGTTGACTTAAAAATAAGTATCAATTAATTTTGTTAACCAACCAATACATTAAGTTGACAATTTATACATCAGCGTTTACAATCAAATTGTCAATATATTATCTGTTTATTAAGTTAACAATTAGGAGGCTAGTATGGCTTTACCTGCAGATCAACAACCATCCCAAGTGGGAACATACGAAAAAATTATTACTATAGCCAACCGAATTATGCATGGCGGTGAAATTACGAAAGAGGAAGCAATTGAGCTAATTCACACTTCTGATGATGATACGATGATTTTACTTGCTATGGCAGACAAAATTCGTCAGCATTTCAATGATAGTACAGTAGATATATGTGCCATTGTAAATGCACGATCTGGCAAATGTCCTGAAAACTGTAAATTCTGTGCTCAATCTGCACATCACGATACAGGCGTTCAAGAATATCCATTCATGGATGATGAAAGCATTCTTGATGCAGCTCGAAAAGCTAAAGAAGCAGGTGCTATTCGCTTTTCTATCGTAACGAGTGGTCGTAATACTAACAACCCAAACGAGTTTGATCAAATTATTCACGTATTGGATCGCATCAAAAATGAAACCGGCCTTGAAATTTGCTGTTCTCTTGGCTTATTAACTTATGAACAAGCCCTTAAATTGAAAGAAGTTGGTGTAACTCGATACCACTCTAATATCGAAACAGCACCTAGTCACTTCTCAGATATTTGTACAACCCATTCCTACGAAGATAAAATGTCTACTATCGACAATGCTCAAAAAGCCGGCATTCGTGTTTGCTCTGGTGGTATTATCGGTCTAAACGAAACATTAGAACAACGTGTAGAAATGGCATTCGAACTTAAACGCTTACATATTGACTCTGTACCAATCAATATTTTGAATCCTGTTAAAGGTACACCATTTGAAAACAATAAAGCATTACGTCCATTAGATATTTTACGTACCTTCGCTGTATTCCGTTTCATCTTGCCAAATGCATTGATTCGTACAGCTGGTGGCCGTGAAGTAAATCTTCGAGACTTACAAGCGTATGCATTAAAAGGTGGTCTTAACGGTATCATGGTTGGTGGCTACTTAACAACTGGTGGTCGTTCTCCACAAGATGATCTTCAAATGATTCAAGACTTGGAATTAGAACGCAACGCTGCCCAAGTTTAAATTTCTGTATATACCACTCTCTTTTGAGAGTGTCGTATATAAATAACACTCCTAAAATTTATAAATTTT
Organism: uncultured Veillonella sp.; assembly: GCF_963522475.1. GTDB lineage: Bacteria > Bacillota > Negativicutes > Veillonellales > Veillonellaceae > Veillonella. The sequence goes on from NZ_CAUQYW010000001.1 coordinate 144,970, forward strand.
TACACATATAAAAAAAGAACCATCTAGTTTGCTGTGCTAGATGGTTCTTTTAATGCCATAACAAATTATAAATGGCTTGACCATTTGTATTACCTTCAATAGGCTCAGGGTTTTCTGTGAATTCTACATTTTCATACGGTGTACCGTCTGCCATGTATGCATCAACCTTTAATGTTTCCATGGTACGATTATATCTACTTATATACACTTTATATCGCAATTCGTCGCCACCCAGTTCATTGACTCGCAGCCACAAAAGTGCATCATAATCACTTTTTTGAACACTGTCATTGTCAATAAATAATTGGTTCCCTGACGCATCTGGTCCAACATAGTACCAGTCCGTTGCGTTAGCAGTCCCCCCTATACTGAGTAGCCACAAAAGAGACAATATGGTTAATATTTTTCTCATATGACTGCTCCTCTCATGCTCTAGAGCTGTATACTTTATAAAAGTCTAATAGCTATTAAACCTTTATAAAATATACAACTTCTCCTTTATATATAATACCAAAATTGTCCTATATTTATCAACAATAATTAAACTTAATTATTATCTTTTTTAGAATTTCAAGAAATTAAAAGAAATTTCTTAAAAAAATTCATTTTTATCTCATTTATTACTCTTATAATAACAATGTCAAATGATAAATAGAGGTAACAATTCCCTGGTTACCATACGTGTATTTATCTCCCGACAAGTATTACTAACCCCAAACCTACTACTTGTTTAAATACATGGTTCATTTGATATTAATACTAACACTCCCCTTACATGAAAAAAGGACTCCATTTGGAGTCCTTTTTTCGTTGTCCAAAAACTTCATGGAATACTAACATAAGAGAGCGTGAATACTATTTACTTTGTAAACCACGATAAACGAGTTTAAAAATAACTTTCTGAGCTTCTAACCACTCATCACTCTGAGACCACTTATATTGTTTATTAACAGCATATAGACCGTGTACTAAAAATACAAAAACAGATACTCCAACATCAAACGAAACTCCAAGCGATTCTGCCATAACGAGTCCTTGTCGATCTTTTTCACGTCCTATAATGCGTTGTAATACATATTCTGAAATTTGTTCATCTAAAAATAAAGGTAAATACTTTTTATGTCGTATAATACGCTGACATAAAGGCAATCTATCAAAAATAGAATCATATGCTTCTCTCAATAAAACAGAATTAGAAGCAGCTGATAAGGTATTAGCTATAATTTGTAAATTGTTGCTATCTACCATTCCTGGCTTTGAATAAGCGATTGCATCATCCACTAAATCATCAACAATTTCCATGATATTACTATAATGTAAATAAAAAGTAGAACGAGTTATACCCGAAGCTTTACACAACGATGTTACTGTTACAGACTCAAAAGAATTGTTTGCTAAACAACTAAGCAAGCCTTCTTTTAACAACATACGTGTCATTTCTTTTCGAGTTATCATATAACCTCCAACATAGACACTTTTATACAATGTGTCTATTAATAAACATAGTGTTAATTATTGTTGAGACTAGTATAACAAAACAAGGTACACTAGTTCTAGAGATTACAAATAATAATCTATTCAATTAAATCGACAATAATTTAATTAAGGAGATAACTATGACACAATATACTCACATTCGAAATACCACAGGAAAATTAACAATAAAAAATACAACATTCCTTATTGATCCATTTTTAGCACCAAAAGATACTTATCCTGGCTTTGAAGGAACATTTAACTATCAACAAAGAATGCCTATGGTTGATTTACCTCTATCAATGGACAATCTATTAAGCAATGTAACTGCAGTGGTAGTCACACACACACATCTTGACCATTGGGATGATACGGCAATCAAATCTATTCCAAAATCACTTCCTATTTTTGTACAAAATACAGCGGACAAAGAACTGATTACTTCACAAGGCTTTAATGATGTACGCACCATTTTTGAGAGTCTGGACTTTAATGGTATCACATTAAGAAAAACAGGTGGCTCCCACGGTACGGTAGAAATGTATGCAAATCCAGTTCTCGCACCATTAGCAGGCGATGCGATGGGCGTTATTTTTGAAGCAGCAGACGAACCAACTGTGTACCTTGTAGGCGATACAGTTTGGACAAGTGATGTAGAGAAGGCCCTCCTTCGCTTCGACCCTAACGTTATTATTATGAACACTGGATATGCTCAAATTTTAGGCTTTGAAGATAGTATTATTATGGGTACAAAAGATATTGGCCGCATGGTGGTACGCAAACCAGAGGCTAAAATCATTGCGGTTCACATGGATACAGTTAATCATACTGCAACAAGTCGTAAGGATGTGCACAAATTTATCAAAGGCACCAACATTGAAAGCCATGTAGCAGTGCCTGAAGACGGAGAGACCATCGCACTTTAATAGCCCCAAAACAATTAGTATACTAGGCTACAACTAATACAACACTACAAAAAATCTATTTACCAATAATAAAAAACACCCTCTAAAGTCTAATAGTTATAATAACTACAAGATCTATAGAGGGTGTTTTTATACGTAACTACAAATTATAATCTATCAAAAGATAAACTATTTTACTTCAGCCCAACCTAAAGCAGCACGTTTAGCATCAATATCAGCTAAGATTTTTTCAGCTACTTTAGCAGGATCTGTATTGACATACATAACAGAACCTAAGATGTCCTTAGTGTCTTCTTTAAGCCATTTTGTAACAGCATCAGAACCTTGTGTAGGTGGCTCAACGCAGTGGTAAGAGTTGATACCCATCAAGCGGAAGCCAAGAGATGCATCGATACCTTTTTCGTTAGACCATTCAGGACTAGACATTGCAAATGGCATTTGTGGTAAGTTAAGACCTAATTCACCTGCAATACCAGCAAAGATACCGGAAGAACGAGCATTATCTACACATTCACCAACATGCCATACTGGTGGTTGATCATCGCCCAAGAATTCTTGCAATGCAGGACTACATTTCTTAATAGCATCAGTATTACAGTAACCAAGTTTCATCAATGGGAAGGATGCACAACCGTTTGTTAAGATAATACAGCCATTTTTGATAAGTGTATCAACGATATCTACAGTAGCTTTTTCATAGATAACGCGAGGGTTAGAACAACCTACTACGTTAACGATACCACGAACTTTACCAGATTTTAAAGCCTCTGCCAATGGTTTGAAGGAACCATAATGTTTAACAGTGGATTCTGGAGAGAAACCAACTTCTGCAGTGATTTCATATGGTGGAATGAATACAGGCATACCTTTACGCAATTCATGCGCTTCAAGAGCACGATCCAAGATTTTGCGAGCCAAGTCTTTTGTCTCAGACAAGTTAGTATGGTGATGATCGTAACCGATATGCTCAGCACCTGGCAAACGAGCTGCATCAGATGTAGTAATAACTTTTGTGTTGAAGCAACGTGCTACGTCCATGATAGCAGGATATACGTCTTGAACGTCAGCTACCCAGCAGTCAAGAGCGCCTGTACCAAGTACAAGTTCAGCACCGATAGCATTACACAATGGAATTACATTTTCATAACGGTACATACTGGATAAACCAGAGCAGCAAATACCATAGAATTGAATACCTTTAGCGCCGATAGCTTTTGCTTTTTCCAAATACTCTTCGGATGCACCGATTTTACAAATTTGAGAAACCAATGTTGGTAAGTGGCCATGAACAGCGATGTTAACATAACCTTTCTTCAAGGCACCGATGTTAACTTTGGATGTACGGCGACCACCTTGTCCGAACAATGCATCTGTAGCGATGTCTGCTGCCACTACGCCTGTGAATGTGAAAGCAAGACCACAACGCAAGAATTGTTTCATGTTGCTTTCCCAATCGCCATCTGTACCTACACATGTACGATGGTATGCATCGAATGCTTCATTGTACGCGGAAACAGGCAAGATATCCAAGTTTTTCCAAACTTCGCGACGTTCAGCAGGAGCCATTGCTGTAATTGTTTTATATTCGCCAGGCAATGCACGGCTCAAATCTTCTAATAGAACGTCCGCTAAATCATTAGCTACTTCTTTCAAAGAACGACCTTCTTCAGGGATGTTGAAAGCCTTACATACAGTACGGATTTTTTCTTCCCCTAAAATTGGAATATCCAATTGATCATTAGCGGCAGCTTTCAAAGAAATCAAAATTTCACGAGCATGTGCACCATGTTGAGTCAAGCCACCTGCAGCAGCACGTGTCATATTACGAGCTACAATAAGGTCAGCATCAGCACCACAGACACCACGAGGGCTCTTAGGTGTAATTTTACATGGACCCATGAAGCAGATACGACAACATACGCCTGCAATACCGAAAGTACATTGTGGTTGTTGTTTATCGAAACGGTCAAATACTGTATCACAACCAATTTGCTCCATGCGAAGAATCATTTCACGTACAGCTGGATCTGGTGTTTGTTCGATAACATCTTGTTTTGTAGGCCATGTTTTACGGTATTCTGCAACAGCTTTCATATAATCATTGACACCATGTTCATGAGGCACCCCTGGTTCATGAGTGTGTGGCACCCATTTATCCGTTGGTAATGCTTTGCCATGACTATGGTCATGGTCATGGTCGTGATGGTGACCACCACAATGGCAATGGTCATGGTCATGATGATGGTCATGATCATGATGGTGATGATGTTCGCCATGGTTATGTTCATGGGTATTTTTGTTTTCCACATCTTTACTCATAATAAACCTCCTATGGGCCTACGTAGGCCAACCAATACTAATAAGAAAACATATTCTATTTCTCAAGTTAATTCCACCACAATAACGGGTTTTAAATCCTATCTTCTAAATATGTTTTAAACTACTATAAGTATATTTTCTGAAAGGACATTTGTCAATTACATTTTGAGAAATTTTTGACCCATTTATACCTATAAATCATTATACTAACAACATTTATCAAATTCAGTGACTTCAGATTTCTTTCACAAAGCAAAAAGGGGTTAATCCCTATTTTTATAGGAATTAACCCCTCCAATCTATATATCAACATAACTATATATCTATATATTTTTAATTACATCAAGGTTTTTAGTACATCCAATACTTCTTGAGGTAATTCATTTTTATGACCAATAAGTTTTTCTACATAGTCATAGCGGAACTCAAAAGCTTTGTGTAATTGATGATGATATTCACGTACTTGGAATGGTGGTTCAAAACCAGGAACCTCAACATAAGAGAGGTTTTCATATTTATAGAATGGTTTGAAGTCCAATGTGCCTTCTACCAAACGTTCCAATAAATCAAGAGTTACCTCTTTAGGAATTTTATTTTCCAAGAAGAAACCTGTGTTCATGATGTAACATTGTACGCCACATTCAGAGAACAATTTTTTGTAGCTTTCATAGTCACGAACCAATGGATATGTACGGAATGGATTTGCATATGGTTCGATAACAAGTGCATTTGGATCAACGTGAGCATCCAGCTTTTCCGCAGTAGAACGACGTGTAGCTAGAGTAGCGCCCATGGTAGACGCCAATACAGGATTATTAATTTTGAGAATTGGTGGCAATGTTTTATCTTTCATTAGCCATACAATGGCATTAACTGGTTGATCTACGTAGTTTACACGATTATCTGTCCAGAATTGAGATTTAATAGCGCGACCATTATTATTACGCACATCTTCTGCCAACACAACCTTACGGCCATCCTCATCCATAGTTACGCCAACATTTTGTAATGTTAACAAGAATTCATTAGCAGGATGTTCCACAGGATAGTCTTGCATTTTGTCGAAATATGTAGGTTCAAGAGCAATAGAACTCAAATCATTAGTATTGATGATATACGCATCGTCATGCAAGATAGAAATATCATAACGACCATCATGCTTTTCATGAGTTAATGTAGATTTACCAGAACCGGACAAGCCAAATACACCGATTGTGTACGTTTTACCACCTTCAAGATTATAACGTTTCATACCGCCATGGCATGCCACATAGTCGAAGCGGTTCGCCAAGGACCATGCCAATGTAAGGGTACCTTTTTTGTGCTCACCAAAGTAGCGCATACCAAGAATCATAGCGCAGTTATGAGCTGGATCAAAAATAGCTAACCCACCTGGATGACCTGGCACAACATAGTCAGGATCAGAATAGATATAAATATCGCCTTCTGGAATATCTACACTATCATTGTAAAATTCTTTTACTGCTGCATCAAAGAACTTAAAGTTCATGATCCAAGAATACAAAATAGATGCGTGATCTTTTGGAATCATCAAATGAGCACGAGCAGTAAATTTTTTATCTAAACCAACAATAGCTTGAGCAGCAATCCACTCTTTATCGCGGCTATCATAGACTGCATCACGAGCAATATTAGCAAGTTCCACTTCGTCAATGCCTTCATCGCCAATAATACGACGAGCTTTTGCATAACGACCTGTAGTCTTACCATCATTAGTAACAAGTACTTTTGCATCCGCAGGCAAGCCTTGTTCTAATGGTTTATATACAGGCATATCGAGGACGATAACACCAGGTTCTTCAGTGGCAAACTGATATGCTTGTGCCACAGATGTTATTGGTGTTACATTGTTTCCATAAAATGCAGTTTCAATAGTACTGCGCATCTTAGAAAATAATGGGTTTGTTTTAATTTCACTTTGCTTCCAAACGCGTCTTGTCGACATAGTATCTAGATCCTCACCTTTAATATGTACATAATTTCTCTTGTAAAAGTAGTTTAAGATACGAAAATACTGCCTCGGCAAATACTTTCATTATTTTCTATTTTACCTTTTTCAAACAAATTTGTATACACAAAATAGACGAATTATAAGAAATTAATGCATGCTTATCTGGAATTAGTGCAACATATTTATTTTCTAGCTTTATTAATGAAGGCATCGATTTTGCCGACTAGCTCATCTACATTAAAATCACCGCGCTCTGCAATCATCTTTATAGTAGCTACCTTTGCCATCACTTTTACCATCGGCGTTTTCAATTTCTCAAATTTAGGATTTAAGGAAATCAAATAATCTACCACTTCAGGGCTCTGTTTAATCAAGTTAGATAGAGTTGTCTTTGCATCAATATGGAAACGACCGTCAGCATCGGTAGTAAGTGGTTCCTCATCGACCTCTTCTGCGGCCTCTTGAGCTAGGGATTTATCATTACTATTACTATTGTCTGTGTTTCCTACAAAATCAGTCTTATCCCAAGTCAACAATGTACGAGAGCCTTCAAGTTCACGAATATGAGTACAATCTTGCATCATTTCCAAGACACCGCGGAATTTACCATTTTCATCACGTACTGCTGTATAAATAACGTAGATAAACAATCCCGGTTTATTAATCCAGAATTCAGCTTGGCTTTGCTCACCAGAACGGAATTTCTCTACGATTTCCTCTACAACGTGAACGGACTTCGCAGGGTGACAATTCTTTACCTCACGGCCAATGACATTGGCACTGCGAGGGAAAATTCGATGTGGCGTATCGCTGTAAAATTTAACAAGTTCATTTTCGTCAACATAAGACAAATCTACAGGAAGATGTCGGAACAATAAATTAAGTTGATCTAATGTCAATTTGCCAGTTGCCACGTCGAGGACCGTATCCTTACCAACTTGACCGCCACCTATAGGGCCTACATATTTAGATAACAACCCAGCTAAATCATTAAGGAATTCATTAGATACACCGCCACCTTGAGTTGAATTGTTAACATTCAATTGTGCTGCAGAATCATTAATACCTGGTACAACGTATAATCCTGGTTGATTAATAATAGCATAACCAATTTCATGATCATTTTTACTCATGCGCACAAACTCTTCATCGCTTAATAATTTGTACGATGTAGGTAATAATACTTCTAGCTCTTTAGAGTTCAAATCGCGTAATTTCTCTAGCGTTTCTGGTACAGATGCTATGAATTCTTCGTATTTATCCTCCCGTAACAATGCATAGGATGCAGAAATAGCATCGCGTACGCCGTCATCAAAGGTCCACATAATGCGTGTAGGACGGTCAAAACCATGATCCTCTAGCATTGGATACAATTGATTTTGCTTACGAGATAGATGGATACGCCATTCTGCTAAGAAATCAAATACGCCGAGCCAAGGATTTTTAATAAACTTATCTTGTTTTAACAATTCATCCGCTTCAAGGGCTACCTTTTCAACTGCATTGATTTCTTCTAAATAGGCCCACAACGGATGATTTTCAGGGTATTTATTTTCAGCACGTACTAATACACCATCAAATAGATTTAAAAGATCATCCATCTTATCTAGAATTTCTTCATCCTTATAGACGCCTTTTAAACTTTGCTCTGCATAGGCAAACTCATCAGGTGTGCACGTACCTAATTTTTCTTTCAAAATACGATTACCCTCTTCTAAAGACAATTTGCCATCTAAATAGTCCTCTTTAACGGATACAATAATTCTGTATCGGTCATTATTAATATCTAGCTTTTGCTGTAATGGATTCATAAGCTTATACCTCCAAGGGGCACATACTATTACTCTGTGCAATAAATGTTTACAATATACAATAATTATTTACTATGTTAACTATATTGTTATTGTATTATTTTTGAAAATAATTTTCAGTTGCTATAGTCACAATTTTACATTTTATTATCAAATTAATAGTCTGACCATTACACAGCTTTCAGCACAGAAAAAGGCACCCATACAATGCATGAGTGCCTTTCATTAGTTTCCAAAATTAATATATTCAGTTTTAGAAGATGCAACAGGATTACCATTAGAATCTGTAGCAGGATTAAATCGCCATGTAGAGATTTTTTCAACAAGTGCTTCATCAAGAGCACTAACACCACTGGACTTTACGACTTCTATATCTCCTACGGAGCCATCTTCATTAATAGTAAAACGTACATCAGCACTATGAGCTGCACCACCATAACTAGCAATATTAATTTGATCTAAGGACGGTGTAGATATCGCTACAGGAAGTTGAAACGGAGCCGCCAATACAGAGGCTACCATACTAATTACAAACAACGCACTCAACAAAGTACAACGCAACACTTTATTCATCATATTCTCCTTATTTAGCTGTTACAGCATTTTTAGGTAGAGTAATTGTCATCCCAATAATAGATTCATGAGCTTTTTGATCCACCCCAATAGCAGGTGTAAATTTCCATTTAAGAATTGCTTTCTTCACAGCTTCATCAACTGGAGCATAACCAGAGGAACGTTCCACAAATACATTTTTAACATTCCCTTTTTTATCAATCAAAAAGCGTACGCGCATATTAGGCGCTACCGTAGCTGTTTGAGGAACCTTAGGTAACTCAGGTTTTACAATTTCTACTTCTCGTGGAGATTCTAAAAACTTAGCCGCATCAGCCGTATAATTACATAACACGCCAAAAGATGCAACAAGCAAAGCCGCCGCAGTGAATCTGAATAATTTATTCATAATAAGCCTCCTTATTAACTTGTATCTATGCATAATATCATACTAAATAAAGATGAATATTTAAAGGATATTTTCTTATTGATAAATTTTCTCATTTATGATATATTAAACACAAGATAACTGTTCGGACTTACATATCAGGTTGATATGACAAAAAATTACACAAAGGAGGTTCATCATGAGACGTAGAAAGCGTATTCAAATGAAGGTCATGATGGTACTTGGTCTCGTTGCCCTCGTTGGGCCTAACCATCTACAAGCTCTTATTCACTAAATGATCGTGACCCAAGCAGAAGAACTTATAACTGCCAATAGCCGCTACGTTAGTAGCGGCTATTTTTCTGTTTAAATTTAGGGAAATATTATCCATCTTCAAATGATTTCATCATTAAGACAGTACAGTTTCCTCAAACAAGATTATTAAAGTTTTTAAAATTAGTATCTATAAAAAGGAGGTTTATTATGAAGTTCAACCGAGTCGTATTAGTCGTTATATCATTAGCACTTATGTTACTAGCCCTTGCAGGCTGTGGTAAGGATGCAACACAGGACAGTCAAAAGAAACTAAACGTCGTCGCCACTACGACGATGCTGACCGATTTAGTAAAAGAAATCGGCGGTGACCATGTGTCTGTTCAAGGTCTTATGGGGCCTGGCGTAGACCCTCATCTCTATCAAGCGAGCGCCGGTGATGTAACTGCTATGTCTAAGGCAGATGTTGTAGTGTACAACGGCATTCACTTAGAAGGTAAAATGGGTTCCATTTTCGATAATTTAACAAAACAAAATAAAGCTACTATCCGCGTGTCCGACGCTATTGATCCAGCTACTCTACTCGACTTTGACGAAGAAAATGGCGTGAAAACTAAAGACCCTCATATTTGGTTCGACGTAGCTAACTGGAAACTAGCAGCAAAAGCTGTATACGAAGGACTTTCAAAAGCAGATCCAGCTCACAAAGAGGATTTCAAAAAACGCTATGATGCATACCTCACTAAATTAGATGAAACAGATGCATACATCAAAGCTCAAGCAGAATCAATTCCTAAAGAATCTCGCGTTCTCGTAACAGCACACGATGCCTTCCAATACTTCGCTCGCGCGTATGGCTTTGAAGTAAAAGGTTTGCAAGGCGTTAGTACTGCCACAGAAGCAGGCACACAAGATGTAAATGAACTTGTGCAATTCATCGTAGATCATAAAATTAAAGCGATCTTCGTAGAATCTTCTGTACCACACAAAACAATTGAAGCCGTTCAAGAAGCAGCTAAGGCTAAAGGTTGGAACGTTGCTATCGGTGGCGAATTATACTCCGACTCCCTCGGTTCTGAAGGCACTGAAGGCGGCACATATATTGGCATGGTAAAAGCCAATATCGATACCATCGCTAAAGCACTTAAATAAAGGAGGTCTCTATGGAATGGGCCGTTGAAGTTGAAGATATGACCGTAGCCTATACGACAAAACCCGTATTATGGGACGTAGATATGAAGGTACCCATCGGTTCCTTAGCAGCCATCGTCGGCCCTAATGGAGCCGGTAAATCTACATTATTAAAGGCCATGTTAGGCCTATTAACAGTTATCTCAGGTAGTGTTAAATTTTATATCGACCACCACTTAGCGATGGACAAACATGATTACAAAAAAATTGCCTATGTACCCCAAAGCGGTAGCGTAGACTGGGACTTCCCTACTACCGTATTAGACGTTGTACTTATGGGCCGCTATGGTCATCTAGGTTGGTTCAAGCGACCAAGTAAAAAAGATAAGGAACTTGCCCTCTCCATGATTGAAAAAATGGGCATGAGCGACTATGTAAACAGGCAAATTCGTCAACTTTCAGGGGGGCAACAACAGCGTGTATTCCTCGCGAGAGCCCTCGTACAAGAGGCAGATATTTACCTCATGGACGAGCCCTTCAAGGGCGTCGATAAAACGACGGAGCACGCCATTATTTCCCTATTGCAAGAAATGAAAGCACGCGGCAAAACGGTTATCGTCGTACATCATGATTTAAATACGGTGCCCCAATATTTCGACTGGGTAACGATGGTCAATAAGCAAACTGTTGCCTATGGTCCCGTAGCAGAGACCTTTACCGATGAGGCCATCGAGCGCACCTACGGCAAGGGGAGGATTGTATGACTATACTCCAATCCTACACGACACAGATGGTATTGCTCGGCACAGCTCTCTTGGGCCTTGCTAGTGGTATTGCAGGAACCTTCGCAGTACTGCGCAAGGAAAGCCTCATCGGTGACGGCCTCTCCCACGCGGCACTGCCTGGTGTGGTCATCGCATTCTTGCTGACCGGTATAAAAGACATTGAGGTACTCATTATAGGTGCTGCCCTGTCCTCTATCACTGCGGCGTGGCTCATTACCATCACCGTAGAAAACAGTAAAATCAAATTCGATGGCGCTCTAGCTACTATACTATCTGCTTTCTTTGGTCTTGGTATGGTTCTACTCACCTACCTTCAAAGTCTGAACAATGCAGGTCAGGCGGGGCTTTCAAAATTTATATTTGGACAGGCCGCCACCATATTAGCCCGCGATGTGTACATTACATCGGCGGCAGCACTCATCATTATCATTTTAACAGCCTTATTTTGGAAAGAGCTAAAGCTCATTTCCTTTGACGTAGAATACGCTAAAACATTGCAAATTCCCGTTACTTTTACACTCATTTTATATCGATCCCTATTGATCATGACCATCATCATCGGCATTCAATCAGTAGGTGCTATCTTAATCAGTTCCCTACTCATTGCACCAGCCGTAGGGGCCCGTCAATGGACGAACAAGCTAGGTACCATGTGTATACTAGCAGGATGTTTCGGCATGGTATCTGCTATGGGCGGTACTATTTGGAGTACAACAGTACAAAAACTACCTACAGGTCCTGCAATCATCGTCATTCTGTCGGTTATTGTACTGTTGAGCCTCATATTTGCACCTAATAGAGGCATCTTGTGGCAATTCCGGAAAAGAGGTACCCCATGACAGTACATACAGAGATTTTACTCATCGCCATCGCAGTATCCATCGCGTGCGCTATCCCTGGTGTATTCCTTGTGCTACGCCGCATGTCCATGATGGCCGACGCCATTACGCACACCGTATTCCTCGGTATCGTGCTCGCTTTTTTTGTAACGGAAGACTTAAACTCTCCCTTACTTCTAGTAGGGGCAACACTAGTCGGCGTAGGCACTGTATGGCTTACAGAAATGCTCCATAACACGGGGCTCGTCAACGAAGATGCATCCATTGGTATCATCTTCCCCCTTCTATTCTCCATTGCCATCATCCTCGTCAGTCTCTATAGCGGCAACGCACACCTTGACGTAGATACGGCATTACTGGGAGAAATCGCGTTCGCTCCCTTTGATAGATGGATTGTATACGGCACTGACTTAGGCCCTGTATCTCTATGGATTTCTCTAGGCGTGGCACTTATCAATCTCGTATTAGTCGTGCTCTTCTACAAGGAATTACAGCTATCCACCTTTGATTCACTATTAGCAGGACTCTTCGGCTTTATGCCAGCCCTCATCCATTACGTGCTCATGACCATGGTATCCCTTACTGTGGTGGCTTCATTCCAAGCAGTAGGCGCCATCCTCGTTATCGGCCTCATGATTGGACCTGCGGTTATCGCTTATTTATGGACAGACTCTGTGAAAGCCATGCTCACGAGCAGTATCATCATCGGCATTATCTGTGCCGTCATCGGTACAGAAGTCGCTTTCACCCTAGACGTATCTATTGCAGGCGCTATTGCAACGACAATTGGTTTCGCCTTATTAATTGCCGTTATTTGCACGCCAAAAACAGGCTATATCGCAACCTATCTTCGCCAACGCCACTTGCGTCGTCACTATCGAGAAACGATGATGCTCTGCCACATCTATACCCATATGAATACACCTGTGGCAGCCATTGAAAACGGTATCGGTACCATTCACGAACACTTGAACTGGAAGCCAGACTATACACACCAAGCCGCATCACATCTTAAGAAACAAGGCTTGTTGTATGTAACAAATGGGTACTATATGCTGACCGATAAAGGCGTGGCGCAAGTTAAAGAGATTATTTAATTAACCATATGAATTTTGGTATACACAATAATAGGCAAATCCGTATAGTCTAATTATATTAATGGTAAAAACTTAATTTGTTTCCCAACAAAAAAGAAGCTGAAATCAATGTACTGCAAAGATTTCAGCTTCTTTTATATTAGTTAATCGCTTCTAATGGAATGACATGAGGCATACCTTTGTCATCCATATAGATTTTAGTTTTAATGCGATATACGTCTTCCATCATAGATTCTGTAAAAATATCTTGTGGTGTCCCTTGAGCATATACTCTACCCTCTTTTAGGACAATAATTTCGTCAGCAAACATAGCCGCTAGATCTAGATGATGCAATGTGACAAGTGTTGTAAAATCATGTTCTTGAGTTAAATTTTTTAACAATGTTAATAAATCAAATTGCTTATGCAAATCTAATGCGCTGGTAGGTTCATCAAGAATTAAGATTTTAGGTTCTTTCACAAGGACCTGTGCCATGAATACAAGTTGTCGTTGGCCACCACTAAGTTCCATGATACTACGAGATGCAAATCGCTGTAAATTTAGCCGCTCCAACACTTCTTGTGTTGCTTGAATATCTTCATCACTTACACGGAAAGACATGGAGCCCATGCGTCCTAACATAACAACTTCAAAAACAGTTAAATTAACTTTACAATCATTATCTTGAGACAAATAACTAACGGTACTACTGAAATCTTTATTAGAATAGTCAGCTACCGATTTGCCATTAATAGCAACGTCACCTTTGCCTTTCAAAATTCCCATAATTGTTTTTAAAAGAGTCGATTTACCAGCACCATTAGTACCAATAAGAACCGTTAACTTGCCTGTTTTTGCAGTAAAATCAACGCCTTTTAATATCTGTCCGTCTTCATGAGCGGAATAACCAAATGTGAGATTACGAACTTCAATCATTTGAAATAGCTCCTTTTCCTAGTTAATACCAACGAGAAGAAGAAAGGTACCCCGATGATCGCCGTCACAATACCAATTGGGAACATCGCCCCAGGAATTAGCATTTTACTAGCTATAGAAGCTAGTGATAAAATCGCCATACCACATACGGCAGATAGTGGCAAGAAATAACGTTGATCTTCTCCCACGAGCATACGTGCAATATGAGGTCCTACGATACCAATAAAACCAATAGTCCCTACAAAGGAAACAGCTACAGCTGTAATAATAGAAATAAATACGAATACTTTTACCCGTAATTGTTCTACATCAACGCCTAAACCAGATGCCTTTTCATCACCTAGTTTTAAGGCCGTTAACTTCCATGATTCACGCATCATAAGCGGAAGCATAATTACCAATACGATAAGTACGATAGAAATGTTCACCCAGTTTGCTTTTGCAAGACTCCCCATAGTCCAGAATACAATGTTTTGAAGTGCTTCAGGAGAGGCCATATATTGCATCAAGGATTGAAGTGCTTGAAATAAGAACATCATGCCGATACCAGCAAGAATCATCGTTTCAGAGGAGAAATTTTTAATCTTATTAATAGAATAGATAAAGAAACTCGTCAAGCCAGCAAATATGAAGGCGCCAAATGGCACCATAAATGCGCCTAAAAAATCTAACGCACTAGCCCCTACTACAACCATAAGAGAAGCTCCAAACCCAGCCCCAGCAGATATACCAAGAGTATACGGACTAGATAATGGGTTGTCCAATATGGTCTGCATGCCGGCACCTGCGATACCGAGTGAAGCACCTACCATTAACGCCATAATAGCTGTTGGAAGGCGAAGTGACCAGATAATAACATACGCATTTTTAGAGACCTCTGATGGATCTACTAATGCTAACCATACATCACTTAACGTCAATGATGCAGGACCTACAATTATATCAGTAACAAAACTAACAGCACAAATTAACAGCCCAATCAAGATAAATATAAGCTTTCGATAACTGTGCTTTTTATAGTCATACTGATGTTTTACCTCTTCCACTATACCAAGACCTTTCTTAGTTTAAATGCATAAACCAAATACCACCATAGGAGAATGGTAAGAATTTATCATAGAACTCCTTAAGTGTATTTTCTGGATTTACATCAGCAAATTCTTCAGGATAGAATACTTTTGCTAAATATTCAAATACAGCTACATCGTATACCTCACGTGGTAATCCATGATGTGTAGAATACACATGCTTAGATTGAACCGCTTTTAACTGAGGCCAGCCTTGGCGTTCTGTTGTAAACGCTTTTAACAAGGCTTGTGATTGCTCTTCATTGGCATCAAAACCAAGACGCATAGATGTAGATTTTTTAGGCCAATAGGAACCAATAATCATGATGATATCTGGATTTCTTTCCAAAATAAATTCTGGATTAACAGGGCCAGCAGATTTAACAACATCTTTTGTAATTAAATCACCACGAACCTTTGTTGCTAAAGCTCCCCAAGCCACTTTATCGTTGTAAGCATAGCCTAAACCTTCAGGTCCTTCATTACCAGTTTCAATATAAACGGTAGGCTTTGGTTTAGTAATCTTGCTCAACCGGTCCATCACATTATTGTAGTGATCAGTATAGAATTTTTTAATTTCTTCCGCACGGTCTTCTTTACCTAGTGCTTTACCAATAATTTCGATAGATTTTTGATGGTTTTCGAGTTTTTCTTCATGATAGTCAATATAAATTGTTGGAATACCTGCTGCATCCATTTTAGGTTTGTAATCCGCTTCATATTGATCTTTTATATACATTGGAATAAAGATAACATCTGGATTCATAGAAATAACTTTTTCCACATCAAATGTTTTATCATTAACAGAACCAATAAGTGGAATTTTCCCTAATTCAGGAACATCTGCTTTATAGTGATCCCACATATCTGTACGGAATTTAGGCATATATGGATCCATACCCACAATAGTTTTTGCTACATCTTTACCTTCTAATGCAGCTATAGTCATAAACGCACCGCCTGTTGCACTTAATTGAACAACCACACGTTCCGCTGGTTTTTTCAATGTAACCTTTTGACCCGTTACATCCGTAATTTCAATAGGCTTACCATTTTGCGCCCCATCATTTTTCGCACTTCCGGGACCTCCACAAGCAGTCATCAGCACGCTCATAATCAGTAAAAAAACGGTGGCAATATACGCCATATAGCTCTTTTTCTGCATCATACCATTACCTCACTTCTCCAACTAAACCAAATAAAAATCACACAAAAACCCGTTTCCCCACGAAGAGGAAACGGGCTCGGATCATAATTAGACGAAATAACTTGTCTAATATGCTCAAATACAATACGTAAAAACTAGATGCGTATCACGTATACAAATTTCCATTCCTGTCACTCGCAGGTCTATCGGCAATTGTTAATTAGGTAGTTCTCCTGGCTCCAGTTCATAGTTTCTTTGCGCCTTCCCAACATACATTAGTGACCAAGATTATATAACTTTCTTATACAAAGATTCTCCCTGTTACAGTGGCGTGACCGATTTGGCTTGCACCAAATTCTCTATTAAGTCTAACGACACCTAATCCAATTATATGTGATTTTTCTTACATCGTAGCATGCAAAATATACAGTGTCAACAAACGCATAGAGGTATAACTATAGCACAATCCGCATTTGATACCACTTAGAGTCGCCATGATTAGAAACTGATTCGCCTTCATTTACAAAACCAAATTTTGCATAATAATGAAGCTTTTCTTTTTTACAAGTTAAAATAACACCCTTTCTATGTTCCTCTTTTGCAAGCTTTATGAAAGCCTCAATCAACTGACCACCTACGCCTCTATTTCTGTATGCTAGCATGGTATTTAGGCCAAATATCATCTGCCATGCCCCATGGGGATTATGTAATGAAGCATCGGCGAACATCTCATCCGTCAAGATTTCATCATCCGTTACAAAACCATCGATAAAACCAATAGGTGTATCGCCGTCAAAGGCAATTAAAAACTGACCTGCATAATGATCTAATCGCTCCTTAAAAGACTCGCGAGGTGCCGCCTCAGAAGGAGGGAAACAAGTTGCTTCTATATGTGTCACTAAATCTAAATCTGCGGTTGTCGCTTTTCGTATTAAAATATCCATATCCTTCTCCATCGTATCTACATATCGGTTTTAGTATATACCGTTTTACATAACAAATGCTACACGTAACGCTATGTACGTGTAGCCTTTTATTAACAATTTAACCAGTTACTTACTATACAGATTATCCCACCAATCAGCTTTTCGTATATTTCGGCACATTCCGATATTGCATTGGCAAGGAATTTTCTTTTATTTTAAAGCCATGCTTCTCGTAAAATGGTGCATTCTTGCGATCATCCATGATACGGATAAGACCTACTAAACGATCTCCATCCCACGCAGAAATCACACGAAATGAATTCATAAGAGCCTTATGTAATTGGTCAGGATACTTGCCTACCACCCAACGAACAGATAGAAATAAATCTGCTGCTTATTGAGGGGTGGAGTTCTCCTCTTCTTGCTGAAAAAAGTAACCGTGCAGCAAATAGTAAAATCTAAATCGCTCATTTCAAGCCTCATCTATTACATATACCATATCACCTGTAAAGTATATGTTCATTATACAATGTACGGGATTCCCTTCGCTCCATAACCACCCTTGGAATACTGCTCGGCCCCAGTTATAAGTCTCTGTAATGACCTCGAACTCACTTCCACTATATTTCTGCTGATACTGAGGTAACTCAATCCTTTTACCTGTGAAAGTATCTAATATTGTACTATTAAAGACAAGAATTTCTAGATCATCAACATCACATTTCTCAAATACAATCTTGGCCTTATGAGTTTGTTCACCACTATTATCATAAGAGAAAATATAATCAAAGGTAAAAATTAAATTACCATCTACGTATTCTATTTTCTGCGCTCTTGCATCATGGAGAGAATACTTAAAATACTCTCCGAAAGATCTTGTGATTTTCATAAGGCCTTTTTACACAATTAACAATACTTTAGTCTAAAGATTAAACTAAATATCAAATATACAATTTCTTATATCCGATTTAATAAAGCTTATATCATCGTGTTTCATAGATTGCCATTCTCCAGATAAATTTCCAAAAGTCAAGGCCTCATAACAAAATAACCAGTAACGATTCATATCGCTCCGCTTCAATTCTTTTGCCAAATTATTTAAACGCCTTAATTGTGTTGCTCGTCTTCTACCTCTATTCTGCTTCATAAAATACAGCCAGGTTATAACAAGCAATAGACAATCTTGACTTTCAATTACATAATCTTGAGCACGAGACCAATCTTCATCAAATACTTCTAACACAAAATCAAAATGTATTGCAAAATAGATCGCATAATACAAACTTGTATAATCATTTACTTTCATTGCTTCTCGATAAATTGTATCTGAAAAACCTTTAATAGTATTTATATCTACTTGATATGGATCAAAAACATATTCTTCCATTAATGGTAAAAGATATGGATAAATCACAGCCATATGCATAAGTCGTTTTGCAGCCAAAATTTTTGCAGGAGTAGAAAGTCTCAAACTTTTTAATTTTTTAATTGCGTAATTTAAAATTGCCATATTTCCCGTATTTGTTGCTAATTTCAAAGCAGCATCTATATATGTATTAACCTGTGGATATTTAACTTTCTCAGATACATTAACATAAGGTAAATCACGCAAAATATTTTTCCAATCATTATCCACTCCTATGGGTAAACTTATCACCTGTGTTTTTTTATGATTTAACAGTAAATCAAATTTATTAAGAGCAGATTCTAGGTCTCGTAAAAATGTTTGAGCTGCATCATAACTATCAAGATAACACTCATAGTCATCTATATGTCTAATATAGCGATATCCCTTATTATATAGTTCTTTGTCAACCACAACCAAAATAATTTCTGAAAGTAAATTCGATGCATGTGGCCCTATGAGAAGACCATGTGTTTCACCATTCTTCATAACAGAACATACTTCATCTATTCTATTATACCAACACGCTCTACCAATATTTTGTTTTGCTACATCCTTTCCTACCAACGCCCAAGGGATTGAATGTGTATAAATACTAGGAAAACATGTTGAAATATCAGCCTTAACCATAATTCGACTCAGGCCTTTATCGTGTATGAGTAAATCTAATTCAGGATTCCCATCAACTTTCCAGTCTTTATAATTCATCTCAAATATACGACCAGTTTCACGTTCTTTACGAATATGAATTCGACTAATTCTATAGTTCTGATTCTCAGTTTGTTCACGAAAATGTAATTTTAGATATTGCCAGTCATCTCTAAGCTCTGCACACATTCTTTCATATTGGAAAGGATTTGGAATCCCCATAATCCGTGGAATACCAATATTACGAGTCACCCGAAAAGTTATATATTCACTCCATTCAGCATTAAACGAATTGGATTTAGTTTTACAATAATTCAAAAATTGAATCGATGTAAATATGGGTGGAAGCTTATCAGGCCAAAACCCATGACCAAGAAGTCCTTCATAAAGTTCGTCTGGAGATATTTCATCGATAAACTCAATATATTTTTTATCCATTTAAGCATTTACCCCTAACGTTTATAATATATCTTCTAAAACCCCAAATACTATTTTCAAATGTATAATAAAACTTTTCTTTATCAATTCAAGTAATTGAAGCAGCAGATAAAACATTTTCTTCACCAAAAAATTCTTTGGCTTTTTCTAATATTTCGGGATCTTGAGTAGTCAAATATATTATTAAATTTCTTTTTGCTCTTGTTATACATACATAAAATAATTTTTTCGTTCTTATCTGAACAGTAGACTTTGATGATCCTTTTCCAAATAATGTATTAAAGTCGTATTTATTCCAATCAGACTCTAATATAAGAAGCACATTATCATATTCACTCCCCTTAACACTATGTTGAGTACAAATTGGTGAAAATTCTTTTAAGTATGATACACTTTTTCTATATTCTTGAAATTTTATCTTTTTAATTCTTTCCCATAAATAAAACCCTGTATTTGAAATATACTCGCTAAACAACTCATCTTCATCGAGCAATCTATTTTCTTTTGCAAACACTAAAACATCTTCTATTCTTTTATCATCATCTTTCACAAGATACTCAATTGCTTGTTTAAGATAAAGCTTATCATCTCTATTAAGAATAGAAAATTTTGTTATTCGTAGTAAATCATTAAGTTTATTTTCCTCATATAATTCAATAACCTCCTCTAATAGATCCAATCTACGTAAAATTCTATCTCTATAAGTGTTAGCTTCATACTTTCCACTTATTCCATTTAATTTATACGACATAAGAGATTCCTTATTGACTTTACATTTTTTATAAGCGTTTTTCCATGTCATATCTTTTAAAACACTATATATTGAATGATAAGTATCATTTCTATTAATTTCATCCAGCAAATCAATATTTTTAAATTTCGGCTTTATCTCTACCGCTAATTCTTCCAAAGTCTTATCATCATCTAAATTGCTTTTCTCTATTTTTTCCTTTATTTTACTTATAAGTGTAATGATTAAATCAGCATTATATAAATTATATAAGTCTTTAAATCCAGCCATTTCAGCATTATATTTATGTGTTAACCTTAACTCTTTTGTTTGTTTTCCATCAAAAAAATCCCAAGATTCAAAAATTTCTTTGCCCCTTAACCATATAAAGTCATCTGTATCATTACCATATATAAACTTTATACTCCCTTCTCTAATAGTTCCGTTCTCCATATTGGGCGCATTTATATCTTCGGAAGGTATTTGCTCGATACCATCATCTCTAAATTTGTTAGCTACTTCTATTACAACTCTTGGATTCCTTCGATTTTGAATCTTAACTATTTTAGTTAAACTATATTGAGTTAAATTACCAACTCCATTGTCATATATAGACTGCATTGAATCCCCAAAAAAGCCAATTACATTTTTTTTGCTACTTCCCTTTAAATGTTTCAATAAAATATCAGCTACTAAAGGACTCGTATCCTGATATTCATCAACAAAAATACAATCTGCAATATCCTTTAAAATATCTGCTAGCTTCTTGTATCGCTCAAACATTTTTTCTGCAATAGTTATAATATGATCATGACTAATTTTAACTATTTTTTTATCATTTGGCGTTATAGCGTAATACTCGTCATAATCCACATAAAGGTCTTTGAAATATTCTTCACAAATTAAATCTTCACCATAATCTTTTGGTTTTTTAAAACTTTTCTCACCTTCATCATTAATAAGATCAATTAAAACATTTTTTATTTCATTCTGATATTTCCCAATAAGACTCCATATAAAGTCATGAATTGTTGATACCCTAAGATTCTTATTTTCTATTCTTGATAAAATTTCTGCAACTGCATTATTTGTATATGTAATGCAAACTATCCTGATATTTGGTAATTCCTCAGTAAGTGCATTTATCAAAGAAATTAACGAGTATGTTTTTCCACTTCCAGCTCCACCTTCTATAATAAAATTTTCACCATTTTTTATACATTGAAGAGCTTCTAAGACTTCTTTTTCTAAATTAATTGAAGCCATAATAATCCCTCCTCAATATAATGCGGAACTAGCCACGTTTCATCATTTGTACCAGCTTCATTATCAAAATATAATAAGCTTGATGCAAATACCGATTTTTTTGCTATCTTATTCAAAGCAAAATTATAATAATCACTTAAAATATCATCATCCTTAAAATTTTTTAAAGCACCATATGCATTGAGACCCTTTTTATGCTTTAATATAAAGTTTTTGTTTAATGATATAAATGCGTCTTCAAAACTACTTGCTTGATACGTACCATCAGGTTCCGGTATTTGATATGCGATTCGAATATTATCTTTAATTTTATCATCTGGCAATTTCTCTACAAGTGATCTGAATGGATTATCCGTTCTATCAAAGCCTGTATCTTTAAAAAAATGTTTTATGGAAGCATTACTAGTGTGTGTACCCTCACGAGGGTGACAACTTTTATATACAGTTTTTTCTACTCCTTTTTCATCTATTTTCTTTTCCGCTTTAACTGAATCAATATCAGTAATAAGTAAAACCTTTGTCCCCAAAAACGAAAATAAAGGCATAAATAAATGTGAATATGCTCCGACTTCTATTATAGAAATATTTTGTGATAATAGTGGTATAACATCTCTTGATGAATGTACTTTCTGATCAATCTTATGCATCATCATTGGCATTAAAATTCTTTCTGTATCACCCTCTATACAAATAACTTTATCTGCAAAAAAAAGCTCACTTCTATTTATTGTTAAATATTTCTTTACAAATCTAAACCCTTCTTGTTCATCTCCATCATACTGAGTTTTTAATGAATTAAAACTCTTTGCTATAACCTCATTCTCATTTTTCTTTAAATATATAATGTCATCAAAGTTACATTCAGAAACTATGTGTGATGAATGCGAAGTAATTAATATCTGTAATCTCTTATTTTTTTCATCAAGAAACTTATCTCTATGTATCGCAATATGTGATTTAATATTCCTTATAAATACATACTGCAATTGAGGATGTGTATGTGCTTCAGGTTCTTCAATATATAAGAGGTTAATATCTGCTGATTGCTCAAATAATTCCTGTATTTTAGTTTCAATCTCAAACAATATACCAATTAAATTTAAATACCCCAATCCATTATAAGTTTCTGGAAGTGAACAATCGTCCCCTTGTCTATAACTTAAATTTGTATTATCTGACAATAAGTTTTTCTCTGAAAGAGATGACTCTATGGCTATATCAATTCCATTATCTGAACCACCATAAGTTTTTATAACACCTATAACATCACTAAAAATACCCTTAACAACTTCTCCACTTTCACTTTGTTCCCCATTATAAATCTTGTATAGTTCTTTATCGGCTTCCTCTAATTTTTGTTCAAGTTTTGTAAACACCAACTCACTTTCATTTTTGGCGGTTTTATAAGAACTAAAGTATTTACTTGTTAAGCCTGATAAAACATGATTACGATCATCATTAGAAACCGCTCTATCTGCTCTAATTCCAACTACTTTAATAACTTTTTGAATGTCCTTGTTATCAATTTCCTCTGATCGAACCGATGTGGTTTGATTAGATTCAATATCAAATCCCCTTGAATATTTTTTTATTTCAAAATAATCGGAAAAATTCTTACTAATAAATTTAGAAAAGGATACAAAATTCTCAATTTTCTTCTCTTTTATTATTTCTTTTAGTTTTATAATTTTACTTATAGTCATTAACGAAATAAATTCTAAAACTATAATATTATTATCCGGATTTAAATCCATCATAAATTTTTGTATATTTCTATACGAATCATTTTCATTGTACTCAATAAATAGTTTCAAATTAATAGCTTCTAATGATGCAACCGAATCCTGCTCAGATATAATTTTATTATATATATCTTTCTGACACTCTAAATTTATATCTTCCCACATTATTTTGGATGAATTCAGCATCTTATCTATAATAATTAATGCAGAAGTCTTTCCACAATTATTTTTACCCACAATTAACGATAACTCATCTTTAAACTCTAATTCAAAATTTTTTAGCAACCTAAAATTTCTAACTAACATTTTTTTTAAATACATTCAAAACACTCCCTTTTTATAAACAGTCATACCACTCAAATGACCATACAATTATTCAAGCATAATATTAGTTATAATAATTTGTTGATTTTTAATATACTTTTATTCTTAAATAGGCTGTACCAATCTCCCTTCATAATATACATATTAACACCTTTATATATTCAATCAGAATACTAAAAAGCCTCCCATCAGAATAATGGGAGGCTTTTATGCACTCTTTAAATCCAAAACTTCCCCTTTAAAACCTATTCTTTTACCTTTCAGTTAAAGTTAGTATTACTCAAAAGTTCAGTTAATGAATTTAAAATCAATATTTCTTATTATTCCCACTCAATTGTAGCAGGTGGTTTAGATGTAATATCGTACACGATACGGTTGATGTGTTGTACTTCGTTTACAATACGACGGGAGATTGTGTCCAATACGTCGTAAGGGATGCGCGCCCAGTCAGCAGTCATGAAGTCTGTTGTTGTTACGCCACGCAATGCCAATGTGTAATCGTATGTACGGAAGTCACCCATAACGCCTACAGTACGTGTAGATGTTAATACTGCAAAGTATTGGTTGATGCTGCGATCAAGACCAGCTTTTGCAATTTCATCACGGAAGATGTAGTCCGCATCACGCAAGATGTCGAGTTTGTCTTTCGTGATTTCACCCATTACGCGAATAGCAAGACCAGGACCTGGAAATGGTTGACGCCATACGAGGTAGTCAGCCAAGCCTAATTCAGAACCAAGTTCACGTACTTCGTCTTTGAAGAGATTACGCAATGGTTCGATAAGGCCTTTGAAGTCTACAACTGCAGGCAAGCCGCCTACATTGTGGTGAGATTTAATAACTTCTGCTTCGCCAGTACCGGACTCAATAACGTCAGGGTAGATTGTACCTTGCGCCAAGAAGTCAACGGAGCCGATTTTACGACCTTCGTCTTCGAATACGCGAATGAATTCTTCGCCGATAGCTTTACGTTTAGCTTCTGGATCTTCAAGACCAGCCAATTTATCTAAGAAACGTTTTTCAGCATCTACACGGATGAAATGCATGCCGGAATCTTTGAAAGCTGCTTCAACTTCGTCGCCTTCGTTTTTACGCATTAAACCATGGTCAACGAAGATACAAGTCAATTGGTCGCCAACAGCTTTAGAAATAAGAGCTGCCGCAACGGAGCTGTCTACACCGCCGGACAATGCTAACAATACTTTACCATCGCCTACAGTGTTACGGATTTCTTCAATAGCAGTTTTTGCATAGTTTGCCATTGTCCATGTGCCTGTGAAACCACATACTTCATACAAGAAGTTGTGAAGCATTTCTTTACCATGTTCAGTGTGCAATACTTCTGCATGATATTGCATAGCGTATAATTTGCGTTCTTTATTTTGCATAGATGCAACAGGGCAGTCTTTTGTATGCGCAATGATTTCGAACCCTTCAGGAACTTTTGCTACATAGTCAACGTGGGACATCCACACAACTTGGTCTTTGTCCAAGCCTTTGAACAATGGAGATGTAGTGTCCACTTTAGTAGGTGTTTTACCAAACTCACGATTGTCAGCAGATTTAACTTCGCCACCCAATGTATGCGCCATAAATTGCATACCATAGCACATGCCAAGAACTGGAATACCAAGTTCAAAAATCTCTTTTTCGATTTTTGGAGAGTTTTCTTCATACACGCTGTTAGGGCCACCTGTGAAGATGATACCTTGCGGTTTTAATTCTTTAATTTTGTCCAGCGCTTTGTTGTATGGATATACTTCGCAGTATACGTGATTTTCACGAACACGGCGCGCGATCAATTGATTATATTGACCACCAAAGTCAACAACAATAACAAATTCCTTGTTTTCCATGCCTTCCTCCATATGCATCTATTTGTGAAAGTATATTCACTATTTTTTAATACCCTTACATTTCTGTACTGGCGGTGCGTTTTCTCGAACAAAACGCTAAATTTCATTACATTTCATTATACCATACGAAGTATATGGACTCCATATATTCCGTATGAAATTTATGATTAATATTTTAATGTTCGGATTTTAGTTTTACTCTATACATAACTCAATACAATGAGATGACCTATAAGAGGCTCTACCCTTTCAAGAGACTATTCTTTATCAGTCTCACGTTTAGACATCTTTACAGCCCCTACGGGACAGATAGAATAACAGTCACCACATCCAATACACCCTTTACCTATGTTAAACCGAGTCTCTCCTTGGGTGATGCATTGAACAGGACAATCTACGGCACACGCACCGCACTTAACACAAGTATCATCTATATTAAACTTTAGATTTCCCATTCCACATCACCTCCTACGCTCTTGATAAAAACCGACAAACGAATGTGTATAGTTTTTTTCAGATACTACCAGTTAAAAGTATTTATTTTTAACTGGTAGTATCTCAAATTTACACATATCGAGCACAATCCAGATTAGAAAGATTTACTTTTAACTGGTAGTATCTCTAATTTGAGATATACTTACTGTTTTTTTAGTAATTCATTGTTATACGCAATAGCTGAATAGATTGCTTTAGCCACGCCATGATGGTTATTATCCGTCGTCACATAACGCGCTGCTTCTTTAATATTTGGCTTCCCATTGCCCATAGCTACGCTAGCACCTGCAAATCGCAGCATGGATAGGTCGTTTTCACTATCCCCTAAGGTCATAATTTCATCGGGACTAAATTTCCAGTGATTTGCCAGTGCTTCTACAGCGGTCCCCTTTGTGGTATGTGGTAGTACGAATTCGAGATTACCTTCACTAGAGAGCAGTACATCATAAAAGCGTTCACGACCTGTACCATCATGAGACATACCTTGATATTCATCACGCAAATCTTGTAAGATTCTTTGGCGCATAGGCTCATCGCCATAAAAGATTTGCATCTTCTCAGGGCCTTCGTCTAAGGCTTCCATATGAGCTAATAAATCAGGCACCATAGTTCGTGTTGCCAAGATAAATGGACGGATATTAGGTCTAAAGAAGAAATTAGACTGTTCTACTTCACATTCAGATAAGTTATCATTTGCTGCTTCATCACCTTCAGCTAAGGCATAGTGATCATGGGTTTCACCAGGTAGATGTTCCTCAGGTACACCAAGTTGAGGATGATTCATTAAGCTAGGTAGATGATTATCCATGAGTCCAACCGAACCTTTTGTATTAGGCGATTTACGCTCACTAGCACATGCGCTTAATCGTTCAGGCGTAATGCATCTAGACGGTGGATACATACCAAAGATTTTATCTTTCACATAAGCCTCTACATAGACACCATAGGTTAACAGTTTGCGCAACAAATAGAGTGCTTGTTCTTTATCAAAGGTTACATGGAACAAACTACGGTTTTCTTCCTTATCCATTACATAGGCCCCATTGGTACACATGAAATAGCGTAAACATGGTAGTTTCTCGATAACATCATTCATCTCATTCCAAGCGCGACCAGAAGCGATGGCTACGCGAATGCCACTTTCACGAGCGGCACGAATAGCCTCAATAGCCTCATCAGGAATTGCTTTTGCATCGTTAACTAATGTGCCATCAACATCAGAGGCTATGAATTTAATAGGCTTATCACCCTTGAGACCTATGTAGTTTTTAATTTGTAATGTTTCAGTTGAGGACATGAAGCCTCCTTTAATACAGTAGTATATAAATAGATAAAGAATTAAATAGATACACAGTTATCTAGACACATAGTTATCTAGATAAATAGTTGTATATATAAATAATTAAACAGATAGATTGGTTAGATTACATACAAATAAAATTATTTAGATGCATTAAATTCAGCTACAATTTCTTCTAATACTGCTGGGTTTTCTACCAAACTTAATAATGTACGACCAATAATATTGGCTCCATCAAGGATTGTTTGTTCAATGGTTGATTCTAGCATAGCAGCTGCAAACTCTTTAGAGTGACATACTTTATCGTCCCCAGCAAGTCGTAATTTCGGATGGAACGCCGCACATTGATAGCTCACATTACCGATGTCGGAGCTACCGCCGAGGGCTGCTGGTCCCGGTTCAAAGTCTAGGCCCATATCTGCCATGACCGCTTCAATAAGAGCAGTGCCACGGTGATTTTGGTTCATATCATCATAGGGATTGCCGTAAAATTCTATATCAACTGTTGTTCCAGTACAAAGGGCAGCCCCTTCAAAAATTTTCTTAATCTGTTCAGATAGGCCATTCAAATAGTCCCGTTCTGTATGACGTACGGTTACTTCCAACTCGCCAAACTCAGGGATAACATTAGATGCAGTACCACCAGCAATAATCCATGTGCCGATGCGCGTTTCAGGTCGCACTTGTTGGCGCATCATATCCATCGCGTGAATAGCAAGTTGTACGCCGTTTACCGCATTAATGCCGTTCCAAGGCTCACCTGCAGCATGAGCTGGTTTACCGTGATAGCGTGCACGGAAACAGTCTAGTGCCAAGAATTGTGAATTAGGTCGTGTTTCTTCACCATCGAGGTGAACCATGATAGCTAAATCATAGTCTTTAAATACGCCTGCATTACACATATCCACCTTACAACCTGTAGCTTCTTCATCTGGTGTACCGATAATATCGATGTCCATATTGAAAGCAACGCCGTCTTGTTGCATTTTATGTAGTGTTAATGCTGCCAGAACACTCATAGAGCCACTGGCAGAATGACCGCATGCATGGCCCACCTCTGGCAATGCATCATATTCACAAAGGATAGCCAAACGGCCTTTAGGATTATCTACTTTTACAGGAGATGCCTTAAACGCTGTTGGTAGATTACAAAATTCATAAGTTACATCTATACCATATTTTTCGAGAACAGCACCAATCGTTTTTACGGTCTCAAATTCATGACTAGAAAGCTCAGGATTCTTAGCTAATGTATAGTTAACAGCAAACGCATCGGGTGCGAAGCTTTTACAAAGATCAGAAAATGTATTTGTAAGGGACATATTGCCTCCATGTATATATGCAAATGATTGTAATGAACGAAGATACTCTACAACATTAAATCTATAACTCATGTATTCTTAATTATACAATGTTATTGCCTATTATTGTAAAATTCCGTACAATATAAACAGAATTTGATAAACCATGTATATGGATGTTTGAGGAGGTTTCTATGTTTAAGTTCAAAAAGTTGACAGCCATCGCCCTCGTAGCGGTAGCAGCAATGGGTTTATTGGCTGGTTGTGGTAATGACAAACCCAAAATGACACAACAAGAAGGTGTATTGCGTGTAGGTTCTGAAACTACATTCCCACCATTCGAATTTACTGAAGGCGACAAATACGTTGGTTTCGACGTTGATTTGTCCGAAGCAATTGCTAAAAAATTAGGTTTAAAAATGGAATTCAAATCCATGGGCTTCGATGCTTTGATTCCAGCAGTTCAATCTGGCGATATCGACATGATCGCAGCAGGCATCAATGCTACACCTGAACGTGAAAAAGTATTGGACTTCTCCGATGTATACTTCGACCAAGGCGGTTTCATCACAGTTGTTCGTAAAGACAACACAACAATCCATAACATGGATGAATTAGCTGGTAAAACTGTAGGTGCTCAAATCGGTACAATCCCTGTTGAAATGGCTCAAAAGATTCCTGGTACAACAGTAAAAGAAATCGATTCCAACGCTAATATCTTCATGGAATTGAAAGCTGGCACAATCGATGGTGCTATTATCGATAACGCAGTTGCTATGTACTACCTCAAACAAGGTGCTGACAAAGACCTTAAACTCGTAGGCGAACCTACTCAATCCCCAGGCACAGTACTTGGTGTGAAAAAAGGCAACAAAGCTTTACAAGAAGCTGTTAACAAAGCTCTTAAAGAACTTAAAGAAGACGGCACTTACCAAAAAATCTACGACAAATGGTTCGGCGATTACAACAAAAAATAATATCTATCTCTATGAACTAGGATAAATATGACCCCTCTGAAAGACTTCAGAGGGGTTTTCCCTCTTTTACGGTCTCTTACGTTCGTTATATAATAAATACGTATTCTATAGTAAATGTAATTAATATAAAGGAGGCCTTATGGCACAGTACTTTACGGAACGCCTAGAAAAGGTCTTCCACATGATTTTCACATCATATAATCAAGAGATGGCTCAAGAAGGCTTACGCCAATTAGAGCTCATCGTAAACAATCAGCAAAGCCCTGAGCAAACAAAGCATCAAGCCTTGCGCAACGATATGACTACCTCTCTCGAAAACGAAATTGACACTAAAGAGGACGCATTAAAAATAGCAAACGATCCAGAGTCTCGAGAGATAGCTGATGCATATGCTTTATTGGCTCGTATCTACGCAGGTTCACGCTTTACGTGGGAGGAATCTAATTTCCCTGAAAACAACATGCGTACCTATCAATGCTTGCACGATAGCATTCGCCGCTGTAGTCCAATCGGCACCTTGCAAGCCTTGCGGATAAAGGGCTCAATTACACCTACTGTTGAAAAGGACATGCAAATCACCTTTAATGACGCCTTTCGTATTGTCTACAACTATGCAAAGCAAGATGATGCATTTTGTCAGTACATTATAGGTAATGTCTTTTTCTGGCGCGATGATGATCGCATTAGCTTAGCTCGGGATATGATTACACCACCCCGCCTAAGCTTGGCAAAACGGATTCAACAAAGCTTACAAAAAGGTTCTATACAAGAACGTATCAGAGCCTTACAAGGCACTGTTTTAGACGAAACATTACAGGAAAATGCTACTACATTCGCCAAAGAATGGTTTAACAAGGCCCTCAACAATGGACTTGCCATGTTCCAAGGCAATTTACGTAATATCTATATCGACGAAGGCGATTTTGATAATGCGCGCCGTATAGCATTAACTGCTGCTGAGCTAGGCAATCCAACTATGATGCTCTACACCGGCCTAGACTGTCATGAACATGGAAAATTTGAGGATGCTTTCACATGGTTCACGAAAGGTGCTGCCTTGGGCCAAGCTGAAAGCACCGCTGAATTAGCAGATTATTACTATCATTTCTATGACACCAAAGAACTACACAGAGTCATCCCTTATGATCCAGTAAAAGCGATTGGTCTCTACCGTCGTGCAGCTACTAAATATTTTAACGACGCCGGCTATGCTGCATTGCAAGCGGCCTTCGGTTATATTTTCCACATAGGCCACCTTCCTCTCGACTGGGGTCTCATTGCTGATTTAACACACATGGCTGCCACAAAAGAGCGTTTTATGTTCTCATTACCATATATTGGTTATATGCGAATCCATGGCTTAGGAGTAACAAAAAATATACGCTTTGGCGTGCAATCCTTAACGCGTGTACTCGATGAAGAAAAGCGCGCATTAGAAGAGGAAGATCGCGTTCTATTCTATGATATTACACGAGCTTTAACACGTGTCGCTCTAGGGTATGCCTATGAAAAAGGCTATATCACAGGCAAACCTGATTTAGATGCCGCTGTAGCCTATTACGAAGAGTCTCATCAATATATGCTATCTCACAAGGCAAACCTTGATGAAGAGCTAAAGGATATCCCTATCGATAATGAAGCAGAAGAGCGCTTGGCGGTCTTCGAAGAAATAGACGGTCATTGGCACTATAAAGAGGGCTTTACAGAGTCTACCTCAACAGTACGGCCTGGTCACACTGAATGGCCTCAAAATGCGGCTCGCTTATCTGTAAACATGGATGACTTCTTATGGGATACCACCTTATATGATTGGCAAACCATTGAGCATGCTTTAGAATCACAAGAAGAAATGAAACTGAGCTTTTACAATCATTTTCTATCCGTCCCAGATACGTTACGCAACATCTTTAAACTAGATGTAAAGCGCATGCCAAGAGATACATACCAAGTACGATTACATGGATATGACCCTACAGAGGGTCAAGAGGTTATCTACCGAGCGCTATTCAAGAAAGAGGATGCTAAATATCTGTTAAAAGACCTCTATGATAATCATCAGTTACCTGCATTTGGTGATAACTGGTCTATTGAAAAGAATGAAGAAAAACCAACGTGGCACTATGTACTCGACGTAGATCAACAAGCTTTCTTGCTTGAAGAATACGACGATGCGAATGCCATGATACAAACCGCATTACAAGGCTTAAAAGACAAAAAGTACGAACAAATTAATGTCCGTACCCATGACTTTATTGGTCCCTCCTATTTTATTTTCAGAGGCAATCACGCAAATCCATTTAGAGTGCAACTCTATCTGAAAGAATCCATGCGCCACTCCATCGACAAGGATGGTAAACCTCTCGATACACCAGGCAATACCTATTTATTTGAACAACAGTTAGGTAACGAAGTATCCTTAAACTACTGGATTCAAAAAACGATTAATACCTTGGAAATACCTGAATTAGATAACTGGAAAAAACTCAACGTACCAAAGGGGTTACAATAGGATATAAGAAAAAGACCACCCGCAAGCCAGGTGGTCTTTTTTCTGGGGAATGAAATTGTTATTTGAATAAAGGCAAGATTGCGTTTGCTAAACCAGTAAGCGCAGCCAAGATTGCTTTAACGATAGTTGCTACCATTGTTCTTCCTCCTTCTCATATAAGCACAATAACTAAACTAACTATAAATATCTTAAACTAAGATATTAAATTTAATGTGAAATGAGTAATTTTTTACACATTAATTTTTCATGAGGAAAATAATAAACTAGCAATTATTATAGATAGTTTTATGAGAAAGATAGCATACAATGAATTCATAAATTTCTATAAATTTTTAATAATTTGTAAAACAATGTAACTATTATACTTAAAGCACATCATACTATAATATCATCATAACCAACACTCAAAAATTCTTCAAAATGAAATAAAAACCCTTCTCTATCTAAACTTAGTTCAACATAAACTAACAATGTTAGAGAAGGGTTTTCTATTTACTGCTTAACACATAATAAATACTTTACATTATGTATTTGCAATTATGATTATAAAGATTTAACAACCTCTGCACAACGATGGCAAAGTGTAGGGTGTTCGCTGTCTTGACCTACTGTGTCACGGTGGATCCAGCAGCGTTCACATTTTTCAAGTTCAGATGGAGCAACTACTGTAGCTACGCCTGTTTCCTCGTCTTTTACAGCCTCTGTCGGTGCAGCACCGTTTACGATGTGAGCTTCAGATACAATAACGAGTTTAGCTAAGCCGTCTTCACCAAGAGCGTTCAATGCGTCGAATGCAGCGCCTTCAGCATATACTGTAACGGATGCATCCAATGGGTGACCGATTGTTTTATTTTGACGAGCAAGTTCCAATGCTTTTTGTACGGAAGTACGCAAGTCTAACAATTGGTTCCATTTATCAGCCAATTCTTGGTTGAAGTGTTCAGGATGACCTTGTGGCCAATCTTGAAGCATAACGGATTCAGGCATGCCGTCTTCTTTAGGCATGTATTTCCAAACTTCTTCTGCTGTGAAGGAAAGTACAGGAGATACCATAGCTACCAATGTTTTCAAGATTTCGTACATTGCTGTTTGAGCAGAACGACGAGCTACGTTGTTTTTGCTTTCAGCATACATAGTATCTTTCATTACATCAAGGTAGATGGAGCTCAAGTCTACTGTGCAGAAGTTATGAATTGCATGGTACAACATGTGGAATTCATAGTTTTCGTATGCGTCAGTAACCTTTTGACGTACTTCTTCTAAGCGCAACAATGCCCATTTATCGAATTCGGACATATCTGCGTAAGCCACTTTATCAGTGTTTGGATTGAAGTCATCCAAGTTACCAAGCAAGAAGCGGAATGTATTACGGATCTTACGGTATACTTCGGATAATTGTTTTACGATGTCTTTGGACAAACGTACGTCTGCTTGGTAATCCGCAGAGGATACCCACAAACGCATAACGTCAGCGCCGTATACGTCGATAATGTCGCTAGGTGCTACTGTATTACCTACAGATTTAGACATTTTGCGACCTTCGCCGTCCACAACGAAGCCGTGAGTCAATACGGAATTATATGGTGCTTTACCAGTTGTTGCTACTGCAGTTAACAAGGAAGAGTTGAACCAACCGCGATGTTGGTCGGAACCTTCAAGGTACATAGCACATGGTACATCTAAGCCGTTAACTTCAAGTACGCCAGACCAAGAGGAACCAGAGTCAAACCATACGTCCATGATGTCTGTTTCTTTTTTGAATTCATCATGACCGCAATGAGGACATTTGAAACCTTCTGGTAATAATTCTTTTGCACTGTGAGCCCACCAAGCATCGGAGCCTTCTACAGCTACTTTTTCTTGTAATGCTTTGATCGTATCATCGTTAATAATGTGCTCGCCACAGCTTTCACAATAGTAAATAGGAATTGGCACGCCCCAAATACGTTGACGGGAAATTACCCAGTCACCACGGTCACGAACCATGTTATAAATACGATCATGACCCCATTTAGGAATCCATTGTACTTGATTGTCGATTGCATCAAGCGCTTGTTGACGGTATCCATCTACAGAGGAGAACCATTGTTCTGTAGCACGGTAAATAACAGGGTTTTTACAACGCCAGCAGTGAGCGTATTGGTGACGCAAGCTAGATTTATGAAGCAATGCATTGTTATGCGCCAAGATTTTGATAACAGGCACTTCAGCATCGTGAATTTCAACGCCAGCCAATGGGAATTCAGTATCACCATAACGGTTGTCGTCCACTTGTTTAGTGTAGTTACCAGTTTCATTAACAAGAGATACGATAGGAAGCTCTGTTTTGCCTTCCTTGTTATAACGCATAACGATGTTAAAGTCGTCTTCACCATGTGCAGGAGCTGTATGTACACAACCAGTACCAGCTTCAAGTGTTACATGGTCACCGCACAATACAGTGGAGCCACGTTCAACAAATGGATGTTTGAACTCAGCTAATTCTAAGTCTGCGCCCGAGAAACGATTTACGATTTCATAGTCTTCAATGCCGATATCTTTCATAGCCGCATCAACGAGTTCAGTAGCCATCAAGTAGTATTCGTCACCTACTTTTACCCAACCATATTCAAGGTCAGGGTTAACAGAGATTGCTACGTTGGCAGGCATTGTCCAAGGAGTAGTTGTCCAGATAACAGCAAATGCTTGTTTTGGATCTACGCCAGCTGGCAATGTTACCTTTTTCTCGGATACGTAAGGGAATTTTACGTAAATGGAGAAGGATTTTTTCTCAGCGTATTCGATTTCTGCTTCTGCCAATGCAGTTTCGCAGTGTGTACACCAGTATACAGTTTTAAGACCTTTATAGATGTGGCCACGTTTTGCCATTTCGCCAAAGATACCAAGTTGTTTTACTTCGAACTCAGGGCGCAATGTCAAATAAGGGCGTTCCCATTCGCCTAATACACCAAAGCGAATGAAGTCTTGTTTTTGAGTTTCTACGCATTCTAATGCATATTCCTTACATTTATTGCGCAAATCCAATGGCGCCATTTCATGACGGTTAAGACCAGTGTTTTTAATAACCGCATGCTCAATTGGTAAACCGTGCGTATCCCAACCAGGGATATAGCGAGTATAATGACCAGTCATTGTTTTGTATTTCATGATGATGTCCTTCAATGTTTTGTTGAGGGCATGACCTATGTGCAATTTACCATTTGCGTATGGAGGGCCATCATGCAAGATGAAAGGTTTTGCGTCTTTACGCAATTCCAAACGTTTTTGATAAATTTTGTTGTCTTCCCAGAACTTTAAAATTTCTGGTTCGCGCTTAGGCAAATTGCCGCGCATTGGGAATTCTGTTTCAGGCAAATGTAACGTCTTACCGTAATCCATGATATGCTCCTTTTACATAAAAAAATCGCCCGTCCCCGAAGGGACGGACGTAATATCCGTGGTACCACCCTACTGACCTTCTGTGAAAGCCACTTAGACATATAACGGTGTTCACCGGCAGGGTTCCTGCTTGCTCCAAAGTGATCCGCACATCTCTAGATTTCCAAACCTTTCAGCCCATGAGTTTGGTCTCTACTAAATCCGTCTGAGACATGCCGTCTTTTTCAACGCAATCTTCATATAATAGATAATTATAGAGCTCATAAGAGGGAATTGTCAACTGGAAAACTATTCCGCATTAGGAAAGTAACGATGAAAGTATAACAATTAAATTTTATTGATATCAACCAAGCGACACAAATAAAATACAGCCTCTGATTAAATTCTATCAAATCCATCATATGGCAAACTATATGTCTTATAGTCATAGCCAGTAATCCGCCACATTTTATTATCCATTTGAGTCATTTCTATCGGTAATACTTTGGTTTCATTAGTCTTCTTATCCAATGCACGAATTTCTATATTAACAACTCCATTGTTCTTATTTTTTTCTTCTATGGAAATTAATTCATATCGCCCTACCTCTTTTAACGTCTGCAAATTATCTTTAAACGGATCTTTAGGGTCAGGTCTATTCGGTATATGACTCCTTAAATCTTGGTTAAGTAATACCTCTTTTACATCTAAATAATAATTATCTATTGCTGTAAACAGCAATGCTTCTCCAAGATTCAAAATCTTAGTTTCTCCTTTTGAATTAGTTTGAGATATATTCCGTCCATCAGATTCTTTTAACAATTTCTCAATATACGGATCAAACACCTTATGCAAAATGCCTTCCCCATCAACCATCACAAAAAATGTATCTGGATCACCATTTTGAATTGCATTATAAACCACTCGAAGAGAGTATTCTGGTGACTCCTTATACACAAATTGATAGTACAGTCCATATCCAGCAGACACAACTATTCCAATTACTACTAAAATACCCAATATACTCTTTACGACCCCAATCTGTTTAAACTTCATTAATATTTCATCATTCCTTTCAACTGCACATATTGCTTAGGTTTATCTAATTAATGTACAATATATCATAACTAGCATTTTATAGATAGTTTAAATTTGTAGTGTGAAAGAGAGGAATACTATGAGAAGATTATCCCTTATGATTCTTAGTTTATGTATGTTACTACTATCTGGGTGTGCCACAATAGATTCAGATGTAAAAATTGACAATGATGGTAGTGGTACTTGGAATGCGACTATTCAATCCCAAGCAGAACCTCTTGAAAAAGAAGTTATTACCGAACTTATAAAAGAATATCCAATGCCTACCTACACCATCAAAGCTATTAATAATGATGGTAAAACAATAACAGTTGAGGATAATGATACAACACCTTATAAGTCTTGGTTAATAGCCTCAGAATTTAAAAACATAGACGAATTTACTCTAATTAGAAATGCTATGGTGTTGAAATCTAAGAACGAAAACCTAGCACCAGCATTAGAAAAAACAACAACTGGTGATTATATTGTGGATTTAGGTACTTCACTTGGAAACACAACTATCTCTGTATCTGGGACAATCGATAAAGCAAGTGTTCAATCAGGTACGTTAAAAAATGACAACACTATACTATTCACCCTAGGCGAACATATCCGTTTTGTCTTTAAGCCAAGCCACGGTTGGTTATTCTATATTGGCATCGGCGTTGCTATCGTTGCTGTCATTGGCGGTGGCTACATCTTCTACTTACGTCGTAAATATTATGGAGATGCTGCATAAGGAGACCATATGAAACGTAACTTTATAATTACACTATTACTAACTTTCACAATGCTCTTTGTAACTGCATGTGGTAGTGATAATAACAAAAGCAATAATGCTAACAGCAAATTTGAAGGTACTTGGATTGCTTATAATAAAACTAATGATAAAGATGATATTCAAGAATTAATAATTGAAAATATCGACGGCCAACTATTAGTATCTTTATATGATTACTCCTATTATCCTTTAATGGATTATTTTTCTAGTGGTCTTGAAGAAGCTGATAACACTAAAAATGGTGGAGATACAGCTCCTGCCAATGCAGATTATCTCTTAACCAAATCTAGCGATTCTATACATAACAAACTTACTTCTGCTATTGACAATAAATTAGATGTAGGTCCTAAACCAATTATTTATAACGAAAAAGATGGCACCTTAGTTTTCGACAAAGTAATCTTCAAAAAGCAATCTGATGATAATTCTGTTCAAGCATATTTACCAGAATTAAAAGAAGATATGAAAAAACTTGTTGTGGAGGAACGCAAAAAAGATACATTTGGTAGTTTCAAACCAAAGCCAACCATTCAATTCGATTTTTCCTTTAATGATTCTATTTTAGATACTGCAAAATAAGGAGATATAGCATATGAAGTACATTTTTAAACTCAGCTTAATTATGGTTATGCTGTTATCTACTATTATTATTGTAGGCTGTGGCAAAAACGAAAGCGAAAACAAGTATCTAGGAACTTGGGTTGGCTATGATGGCAACAATGTTATGTACCGTATAACATTCCAAGAAAATGGCAAAGAATATATGGTAACAGAAGATAAACTATTTTATAAATCAGAGAAGAACTATCCTAAGCCCCATGGAGGTCTCTTCCCATCATTTGATGATAGTGTAAAGCAAGCCAATAATACTTATAATATCAACTTTATCCTTCAAAAAGACTCTAGAACAACAACAGCGAAAGAGATAACACCACAAAATGAAAAAGATGATAAAGAAAAAGATAAGTATAAAAATCAACTCAGCTATGATGAAGGTCGTACAATCATTAGATATATCGAAAAGGATAATACATTATTAATTAATGGTATTCGATATAAAAAAGAAACATCCCCAGATGTAACTAATGACATTTTAAAACAAATACAAAATGCTAGACGTATTGAATTAGAAACAAAATTCCATAAGTATGGTAATCGTGCTATCGGATCTAACCACAATCTTGTCATTATTGATAAAATTACTTTTGATGATAGTATATTAACTAGTAGTAAATAACACCAAAAGCTCCTACTTAAGTAGGAGCTTTCTTTTATAAAAAATATATTATTTATGAGCTACATCACACTAGTTGTAAGTAATCGATCTACCAAGAACCACAGCACAAAGATGGCACATAGTAGACCTGCTGTAAGGCCTGTGGTAGGCGTAGCATCAATCAAACCAATTTCATGAGCCATTTGTTTTGTGAGGATAACTTGGCCTGTAGGTGATCCGAATCGATTTGTATGGTTTTCACCAGGAAGCGCCATCAAGGCTAACAATACAATTGTACCAATGACAGGAACTAGTCCGATAAATACTATCCCTCCAGAGCGACCTTGATCGTGCAAACGACGAACTGCAACGGCAACACTAGGGATAACCATAACAACAGATATGAGCACAAGAATGACTAAGCCAACGCCTACGCCAACTGCACTTGAAAGTGGACTAATATAACTCAAGAATGCACAGGTGAATAGAATAGCCACAAAGAGTAATTGATATACCAAAAAGAAGTTCCAATATTCACTACGACTGGCACGGCCTTCAAAGTCAGCGTATTTATAAACAAAACATTGTTTAAAGTTTTCAATCATGCCTAGACTATATTTATCTAACGAAATGGGTGCTTTACGGATACGTCCACAGTTTGGACAGTATCGTTCACTTTTTAACACCTCGTGTCCACAATATGGACAAGGTCTCATAACAAACTCCTTCCAACCACAGCAGGAAACCGTAAAACTCATAAAGTCCTGTTGCTCTAACACATATAGTAACTTAGATATGTTGTAAAATATCATATCTATAACTTTAAATTCATTTCGTTTTCATTTTACTACAAAGTATTATATTGTCTATAAAGGAGTTGTTAAACTTTTATAAAATAAAATAATAAATATGCTACCAAATGCAAGTTAATACTATAAGTATCCATTAGCATTTATACCATACCATAGTATATCACCTATGGTGTTACCAAATACGATAGATTGAATAATAAAAATGGTAATCCCCATAATCCAGTCTTGACGACGAGAAGGTGTTTCTTCAAGACCTATAGAGTTACTAATCATAGCAGTAACAGGAACATAGGCAGTTCTCTCACCGTAACTATTCTCGCCTTCATCGCCTCGTTTCAATTCATAATTTAAGAATATAAAGAAGCCTATAATAGGAATAAAGGAGATAATCTGAGTCCAGCCACTACGCCCAATATCATGCATACGTCGCGCTGTAATAGCAAGATTGGGGATTATAAAGAATAAAGTCACTAACAGGGTAATCGTATCAATAATGGACTCAAAATTATAGAGCCCCACACCTTTACAAAGAATGGCTACTATCCCCAACGTTCCTTGAACCATCATCATTCCAGCCATAAAGCGCCAGTATTCGCTACGGCTTGCACGACCTTTAAAGTTAGCATAGTTTTTGATGCCTAGCACGAAGGCATCGGTATAGTTTAAATCATATACATTTACAGATGCCATACTAGTCCTCCTCAAACTCTTCGAAACCGACGATTTTCCAATCATTACCCATATTATATAAACGCACTAACATAGATGGCCTTCCATCTACAAAATCCACTCGATATCCTATATAATTCACCACAGTATCATCATCAATATCTTGAGTTACATAGTCTAATTGTATAGACTTGACTGCCGAACGAGATTTCTTTTCTTTAGCTTGTTGCCAAAGATCAAAGGTACCATATCGTTCCATTTCACGACTACTCAATTCTCGATACGCACTATGATAGTCCCCATTCGCAAGTGCTTGGTAATACTCTTTCACAACTAGATAACCTTCCGTTGTAGCGGAATCACTACGTAACAAGCGATTTGCTTTCTTAGTGAAAGCCCCCTGTCCTAAATTACCAAAAGCTGCTTCTTCTACCATATAATTATGCCCCATCATTGAGGTTCCTACACTGCTAGCAATCCAACCTAAAACAAGGATAGCCACAATGAATACACCAGAAATAGACTGCTTTTCACTTATACTAGATTCTACAGATATCTGCTCATTAGTTATGTTTACTTCTTGTCGAGAAGCCGACCGCTTACATAATAAGTACAGCAAAATCAACCATCCTAAAATAGGAACAAAGACAAGAATCATCAAAGTTGGATCATTATTAGAATCACGCAATCGTCTAGCTACTAGCATAATAGTCGGCAATGTTAATAATACCGTCAATGCCGTCAATACACCGCCCCCTAAGGATATGGCATATAGAAATCCATAAGGAATGAAGGTCGCAAGACCTGTTATGAATGTAACTAGACCGTATACAAAGGTCATAGCGCTTATGGTAAGCCAAAAGTCGGCTGTTGTTGTTCTTCCTTTACCATTTGCATAGTTTTCTACTAGCTCGCGATAGAGGATGTTAAATACTCTCTGCTTCATAAATCTCCTACTATATTTAGATATGATACAAACTTAGATATTACTATTATACTATGCTTTACCAAGGCTTACATTTCATTTTTTCTTCATTAATTTTATCTATACTAATAATATATTTTTTACAACTAAAATTCGTGCAATTAAGTTTGTATAGGAGATAATACTTATGAACGCTAAATTGACTAAAGTAGTAGCTATGGCCAGCTTGGCAGCATTCTTAACAGTTGGTATTGGTGCTAATGTAGCGCAAGCTAATGATTACCACTTCAAAATCGGCGAAAACCATCGCATGGAAAAGAACGATGATGGTACTGTAGATAGCAGTGCCCATCCATGGTTCAAACCAGATCGAAATAAACATAGAAAACACAAAATTTCTGAACGTGAAAAACATGATAAAAATGCCACTGCTAAACGTAGTGAGCAACATCAACGTTCCGAATCTACAAACGGCTAATCATTCCCCTTTCATAACTGGTTATCCAGTCATATGACACATAACTAAACTAACTAACATAAAAAGGACGTTATACACATGTATAACGTCCTTTTTATGATGTATTGTATTATCATTTTATTATGCGTTAGCTTTTTGTACCGCTTGCTTCATAGATTGTACGTAGTCAAATAACGCTTGGTCAGCATGTTCACCATGTTCTGCCACGATTTTAACGATAGCAGAGCCAACGATAGCACCGTCAGATACGCGAGCCATTGCTTCCGCTTGTTCTGGCTTAGAAATACCGAAGCCAACGGCTACAGGAATATCTGTATATTTGCGAATCGTCTCAACAATGGATTTAATATCTGTCTTGATTTCGCTACGCATGCCTGTAACACCGAGAGAAGATACGCAGTACACAAAGCCTTCTGCATCTTTTGCGATCATTTCGATGCGGTTTTCAGATGTTGGAGCAATTAAGGATACTACTTCAACGCCGTGTTTATTAGCTACACTCGCAAGTTCCCCTTTTTCTTCAAAGGGCATATCTGGCACGATAACACCAGAGATACCAACCTCTTCACAGAGAGTAAAGAATTTTTCACGACCGAATACATAGATAGGGTTCAAGTAAGTCATGAACACGAGTGGTACTGTCACTGCATCATCACCACTGCGCAAACGACGCACCATATCAAAGATATCATGAATTTTTACGCCTGTAGATAATGCACGTGTACTCGCTTCTTGAATAACTGGACCTTCCGCTGTTGGGTCGGAGAATGGAATACCGATTTCTACCATATCCGCACCAGCTTTCACCATCACGCGAATATAACGTTCTGTATTTTCAATACCGTGATCGCCAGCACTGATGAACGGGATGAATGCCTTTCCCTTTGTGAAAGCGTCTTTAATTTTACTCATGAAGATCCACCCCTCTATATTTTGCCATAGCCGCTACGTCTTTATCGCCACGACCAGATAAACAAATAATAATGATATCATCCTTGCTCATAGTAGGCGCAATTTTACGTGCATGTGCCACTGC
The DNA here is from genome assembly GCF_963522475.1 of uncultured Veillonella sp. Lineage (GTDB taxonomy): Bacteria > Bacillota > Negativicutes > Veillonellales > Veillonellaceae > Veillonella. Next base: position 187,940 of record NZ_CAUQYW010000001.1, read on the forward strand.
ATGAGCACTTTCAATAGCTGGAATAATGCCTTCTAAACGAGACAAGTATTCAAATGCATCCACCGCTTCATCATCCGTTACAGGCACGTATTCTGCACGGCCGCTATCGTGCAAGTACGCATGTTCAGGGCCGATGCCAGGGTAATCAAGGCCTGCAGAGATAGAATATACTGGAGCAATTTGGCCATCTTCGTCTTGGCAGAAGTAAGATTTCATGCCATGGAAGATACCAACAGAGCCTTTTGCAATTGTTGCTGCATGTTCTTCTGTATCAATTCCGCGACCTGCTGCTTCACAACCGATAAGGCGAACGCCTTCATCTGGAATAAAGTTATAGAACATCCCCATCGCATTGGAACCACCACCTACACAAGCCATAACAGCTGTTGGCAATTTACCTTCTGCTTCAAGAATTTGTTCACGCGCTTCACGACTGATAATAGACTGGAAATCACGAACGATCATAGGGAATGGATGCGCCCCCATAACAGAGCCTAATACATAATGTGTATCAGACATGCGGTTTGTCCATTCGCGCATCGCTTCAGATACAGCATCTTTTAATGTACTTGTACCAGTTGTTACAGGATGCACCTTGGCGCCCAATAATTCCATACGATATACGTTAAGTGCTTGACGTTCACAGTCCTCTGCCCCCATGTATACTTCACATTCCATGCCCATCAACGCAGCGATAGTAGCTGTTGCCACGCCGTGTTGACCAGCACCGGTTTCAGCAATAACGCGAGTTTTACCCATCCGTTTTGCCAATAACATTTGACCGATTACGTTATTTAATTTATGAGAACCGGTATGGTTCAAATCTTCACGTTTCAAATAAATTTTGGCGCCTCCAAGGTCCTTTGTCATGCGTTCTGCATAGTATAAAAGGGATGGACGACCTGTATATTTTTTATGTAGATCCTCAAGTTCGCGTACGAAATCAGGATCATCTTTGTACTTGTTGTATGCCTCCTCCAATTCGATGACTGCATTCATCAATGTTTCTGGCATAAATTGGCCACCAAAGGCACCAAAATAGCCATGTCTTTGTTCACTCATATAACTAACCTTTCTATATATATTTCACAATATTTGTGAAAGCTTTAATCTTCTCATCGTCCTTCACGCCATCTGTTTCAATACCGCTACTAATATCGATGCCATAAGGTCGAACTGTACGAATAGCACGTGCTACATTCGTACTATCAATACCGCCGGCGAGCATAAACGGGCGTTCAAAAGCATCTAAGCAAGACCAGTCGAACACTTCGCCTATACCGCCGCGTTCATCCTTATGATACGCATCAAACAACAGCATATCTGCACTGCTATCAATCCATTTTTCTGCGTCACTAGCACTACGAATTTGAACTGCCTTCCAAACCTCTACATTAGTACATTCTTTTAAGGATTGGATGAAAGTCTCATCTTCATCACCATGCAATTGCACCGCATCAAGATGAACTTTTTCCGCAATCGTAACAAGGTTATCTAGCGTTTCATTAACGAAAACACCAACCGTTTTGATTTCATCAATATCGGATTGGTCTGCACCACTGTTATATCTCGCGGCATATTGCTTATGTAATTCTTCAGCAAGCGTCTTAGCTTGTTCTACCGTAACTTGTCTCTTACTAGGAGCAAATACAAGCCCCATATAATCTGGCTTTGCGTCTACTATAGCAGGTATTGTTTCTACTTTGGAGATGCCGCACATCTTAACCTTTGGCGTGTAGTATGTTGGCCCATAGAGATATGCCAACTTTTCAACCTTGTTAGGAGAACGCATAAAGGTTTCACCCATCAAGGCTACTCCAATATTGTTATCCCGCAACACTTGAATATCCTCTGGCATTTCTAGACCGCTTTCAGATACAAAAATTACATCATCTTGAACGAGATTGCGCAAGCGCACACTATTTTGTACGTCTACAGTAAAGTCTTTCAAATTACGGTTATTAACGCCAATAATGCGTGCCCCACAATCGATGGCCATTTGTACTTCTTTTTCGTCATGAGCCTCTACCAAAGAGGATAATCCAAGAGAGTCCGCTAACTCACGGAACTTGGTCAATGTTGGCACATCGAGGCATGCACAGATTAATAGGATTGCACTAGCGCCCCATACCTTTGCTTGGTAGATTTGGTATTCATCGATGATAAAGTCCTTACGAAGTACAGGGATTTTGACAGTACTTGCAATTTCTTGCAAATATTTTTTATCACCTTTAAAGAAGTCTGGCTCTGTCAATACAGAGATAGCCGCAGCACCAGCCACTTCATATTCTTTGGCGATATCTAAATACGGGAAGTGCTCTGCTATGATGCCTTTTGATGGAGATGCCTTCTTTACTTCACAAATAAAGTTAAAGTCTTGCTGACGAAGAGCCGCTTCAAAAGGAAATCCTGTATCAAATGGTAACGCTAAGGCCGCTGCTTTCACAGCCTCAGGCGTTTCCATCTCTTTTTCTTTGGCCACTCGAGCTTTAGTAGCCTCTACAATTGTATCTAAAATCAATGGTTATACCTCTTGTGTTGCTTTCACAAATTGTTCCATTGTGGCAAGAGCCTTGCCAGAGTCGATCATATGTTTCGCCTCTTCAATGCCCTCTGCCAATGTAAGGCCTTCTTTTGCAAGGTAAATGGCCATGCCTGCGTTGAGGAGAACCGCCGTACGTTTGCCGCCTTGCTCACCACCAAGAACGCGACGTGTAATCTCAGCATTTACTGTAGCATCGCCACCTTCAAGCTCAGTTTTATCAGCGTATTCGAAACCATAGTCCTTAGGATCGAATTCGTAGCTTGTGAAAGTACCATTATTAATTTCGCACACATACGTTTTGTTGGTAGCCGTAATTTCATCAAGGCCATCGAAGCCGTGTACCACAGCACCGCGTTTAACACCAAGGTTAGCCAATACACGAGCCAATGGTTCTACCAAAGATTTATCGTAAACGCCCATCAACTCCACAGTAGCGCCTGCTGGATTTGCTAAAGGTCCGAGAATATTGAACACAGTACGAACGCCTAACGCCTTACGTACAGGGCCAGCATATTTCATAGCTTGGTGGTATACAGGAGCAAACATGAAGCACATATTGGCTTTGTTAAGGACTGCCTCGTTCTGTTCACCATTGAGCTCTAATTTAGCGCCCAATGCTTCGATCAAATCAGCAGCCCCACATTTACTAGATACACTGCGGTTACCATGTTTTGCTACCGGAATACCTGCTGCAGAAATGATAAAACCAGATGTAGTAGAAATGTTGAACGTATTCGCTTCGTCGCCGCCAGTACCTACGATTTCTACAACAGTACCTTCATGAGGTACAGAACCGGCCTTCTCACGCATAACCTCAGCAAAGGCTGTAACCTCATCTACAGTAGGGCCTTTTGCCGCCAAAGCGCACAAGAAACCAGCCATAGGCACCTCAGCTACCTCGCCGCTCATAATCTTGTTCATTGTATCTTTTGCAAGGTCGTAGGATAAATCTTGACCATGCGTTACTGCATATAATGCGTCTTTAATCATTTTATATCTCCTTACTTGTTGTTCATTTTACTTCGCTTCTACGTTAATAGGGCATATACCTGCGTTAATGCAACATGTGATTCACGGGGACCTATGCCCTCCACTGGCCGGGTCTGACTACGGCCTACGGCCTTCGCAGGGCCAAAGTCGGGCCCAGAACCCCGTGAACTCACATAAACGCTATGACATTTAATCTTTTATATGCCCTACTCATCGTCACATTCGCAATAAAATGAACAACAATTCAATATCTCTTAAATGATCCTGCGCATTATATGGAGTAACGCACAGGTCATCCCTTTATCGGGAAAGTGGGAATAGTGGTGCTACGCACCACTTTTTCTTATATTAGGGGTTCTGGTTCGCATATTTCTATAGAAAAATATAGTTACTGTTCCATATATGTATTGCAGAGGGGCTAGTATAGGTCCTGCCAAGGTTGAGTTGGCAGGAAATAAGGTTTTAAAGAACTCCAAGAGGCCTTATTTCTGCCTTATCATTCTAAGGCTTATAAATAGCCCCTCAATACCTAAATTAAACAATAGTTATTTTTCTAAGAAATTGCGAATCATTTGTTCCCCGTTTGGCGTCATGATTGATTCCGGATGGAATTGCACGCCGTAGATTGGGTAATCCTTATGTTCTACGCTCATTACTTCGCCGTCGTCTGTAATGGATGTAACGATAAGTTCGCTTGGCATGGTTTCATCGATAATTGCCAAGGAGTGGTAGCGTGCCACTTCGAATTGTTCTGGTATGCCTTTAAGGATTTTGGATGAGTGTACTTGTTTGGCTACGCTTTGTTTGCCGTGCATAACTTGTTTTGCGTAGGAAACGGTGCCACCGAATACTTCGCCGATGGCTTGGTGTCCGAGACATACGCCGAGGATTGGGAATTCACCTTTGCATTCGCGCAATAGGTCTTCGTATACACCCGCATCAGCTGGTCTGCCAGGGCCTGGTGAAAGTATCACATAGTCTGGTTTTAAAGCGCGGATTTCTTCAACTGTTAATTCATCGCTGCGGATGACTTTAATGTCTGGATTGATAGAGCCTACTAATTGGTATAAATTGAAGGAAAAACTATCGTAATTATCTATAAGGAGTACCATTATTCTACCTCCTGTGCATCTGTAATTGCGGAAATCATGGATTGGCCTTTGATCAAGGTTTCGTTATATTCACTAGCAGGAACACTATCGCGAACGATACCTGCGCCGGCGCGAACATAGACCTTACCGCCTTTGTTCATAGCCATGCGGATGCCGATACATACGTCCATGTTACCGGAGAAATCGATGTAACCTACAGCGCCGCCGTATACACCGCGCGGGCTTTTTTCAAGTTCATGTAAAATCTCGATAGCACGAATTTTAGGAGCTCCAGATAAAGTACCAGCTGGCAATGTAGCACCGATAGCATCGAGGGCATCTTTACCGTCTTGAATGTCGCCGCTTACAGTAGATGTAATGTGAATAACATGGGAGAAACGTTGCAACATATGTAACGCCTCTACTTGTACGGAACCGAATTTAGCAATTTTACCTAAGTCGTTACGGCCAAGGTCAACGAGCATGTTATGTTCAGCCAACTCTTTTTCGTCATTAATGAGTTTTTCTTCAATAGCGAGGTCCTCGGCTTCGGTTTTACCGCGGCGCATAGTACCTGCAATTGGGAAGGTGTACATTTTACCATCCGTCAATTTTACCAATGTTTCTGGAGAAGCACCTGTAAGCTCTACATCGCCACCAGATAGGTAGAACATATATGGAGATGGGTTCAATGTACGCAATACGCGGTATGCATTTAACAAGCTACCATCGAACTCAGCTTCACGGCGGTTAGATACAACACATTGGAAGATATCCCCTTCCTTGATGTAATGTTGTGTCTTTTTAACAACTGCTTCAAACTCGTCCTTTGTAAACTCAGAAGTGAACTCTGTTTTAAGAATTCCTTTTGGAACATCTGCCTCTTTGCCGTTTACTACGAGATCAGCTAGTGCTTTTAACTCAAGCTCAGCTTTGTTGTAGTTCCGTTCTAAATCGTTTGTGCTAATGTTAGCAATCAAGTAGATTTTATTTTTATAATGGTCAAAGGCGATTACCTTATCAAAGAGCATAAGGTCTACGTCGTTAACCATAGCAGAGTCATCATCTGGTGTTGGGAAATCCAATGTTGGCTCGATATAGCGGATATATTCGCAAGCAAAGTAACCTACAAAGCCACCTGTGAAGGTTGGCAACTCTTCTAAGCGAGGGCTTTTATATTGGCTCAAAATATTGCGAATCTCTGCAGCAGGATCAGAACACTCAAAGGTACGTGTTGTACCGTCTTTGATGGTCATTTTATGGTTTTTGCAGAATAGCTCAATCTTAGGATCATAGCCCAAGAAGGAGTAACGGCCCCAATGATTACTATTATCCGCACTTTCAAGCAAGTACGTATGACTGCTCACTTGTTTTAATGCTTTCAACACGCTAATCGGTGTGCGTACGTCGGATAAAATTTCCATATATACAGGCACGATATCGTAGCCCGGTGCGATAGCTTTCACACGGTCTAAACTGGGAAAAATCATGAGAACCTCCATCTGGCGATGCCAATAAAAAAACTCGCCCATGACAATATAACGTCAAGGACGAGTCTATAGTTCTATTTTTACAAGATTATTAGAAAATACTTGTATTATGCTATAAATCGCGGTACCACCTTGTTTGAATGCAGCGCACTCCCCTTTCGCAGGATACTAACATATCCCTCACGACTAACGCTCGTGTGACGTCGCACCATACTAGGAATGAAATTCATTCTGTTCCATGCGCCCTCGGTGGTCCATTTAATAAGCTGCGTACTACGGGTTCTCAGCTAATCCCGCTCTCTGTGAGTGCATTTCCTATTTTTATCTCCACCTCATCAGTTTCTTTTAGGCGAGTATAAAATTATAATCTGATTATACGTTTTCTATAGAATGAAAGTCAAGGAGAATCTTAACTTTCAATATGCCAAGATTTTTTAAACAAAAGATGATAACTAACAAAAATATTAATATACGGAACGAAAAGACCAATAATCCATAACCCACTTAATAGGGAATCATGAAGTCTACGTATGCCTAATGTAATTATCGCTAAAGCTGGCCATATCAGGATAGCCATAAATCCCCAACGTGGTATATAAAGAGGTATACCAAGCTGAACAATTAACGATACTACGGCTATAACCATATTCATAATGATATCCATGAAAAGACGAGTTCCTATGAGACCAACCCAAAAAGCTGATACGGAAGCTCTTCCTTTAATATCAAATAGCTTAGCAAATAAAACATCCCATATACAGCTACAAATATAGTCAAATTTACTATTATTTGTAGCTTTAGTAATCGTAGAACTTCGAGTATAGGCAGTAATATAGTTATTATATCTATCTCGTCCTTCATCTAAACCATACTTATTAGAATCTGGCACACTAAGTGGCAACGCAAAGCAAGCCAAGATAAAATACTGCCAAAAAAATCCGTCCCAATGAAAGCCTGCATTTATAAAGGTTTCGGATATAGATTCCAAACTAAAACTCATACCCCAATATACCCACAAACTTAGGTATGCTATGGGTACTAAAATCATATACCACAAGGATGAACCACAGTCATTCAATCTACGTTTAAGTAAAAAAATAGTTACTACTATATGTATAATCTGCAAACATCCAAAATAAATATATGACAAATATGTACTGCCTTGAAACAAACCATCTTGAATAAATCCTATCAATACTACAAATATAAGGTACGCTAAAAATTTACTTCCCATTAAACCAAGTACAGCCCATAAAAATGCCAATCGGCCTATACGTTGATTCACTCGCTGCATTTCTATATTTTGTTTAAATAGTGAAAGTTCATTATCTAACCACATTAAAATAAATCTCTCTTCTCTCTCATACCGAAGGATATCTATAAACTAAAGCTATGTAAATATAATCAATACAAAAACATATAGATAAACAATAGTAATATAAAGCTCAAAATACTATCACAATAAGACTATTCTTGTAGTCTTTAGATGCTTTCTTTTGAGCAATCTGTAGTATTCGACTTGCAATAAAAGAAATGCCCGAAATTATCATAAATCCAAGCGAAATTTCTGTTAAACCTTCAATACAATAATAAGTAAATGCAACAATAATCAATAAAGAACTACATATACAGACCCATTTATATAAATTGGGAAATAACATAAATTCTCTCTTAGCTGCTTCACGCTCAGAGAGTTGCTTGCCCATAACATACTTATAATACCCTCTACAATTAAGTATTATCATGGCAAATACGGCAATTATCATATCAAAATTAAGTTCTACCATTATCTACCGTTTACTATTTATATTTCATTAATTCTTATATTAATTTATTCTAATACAAATAGCTAAAATTGAATATCTCCTCTCTCAAGCAGTCGAGAAATTCAGAATATTTATATTGTGTTCCTCTAAATACTAATAGTATACTGAAACTACATATGTTATCAGCTTCTACTGATTATTATGCGGAGGAGAGAGTATGAGTTTTTATTTCACTGATCAAATACAGCAGTCTTTCAATAAAATATTCCACCAGTGTAATAAAGATATAGCTTGGGCTGGTAAGGCTGAGCTTGATGCCCTTGTGAAACTTGATGAGGAAGGTCAAAAAATTCCTAGTATTGGCGATGTATACGCTATTTTGGCGCGTGTCTATGAGGGCGCCCAAAAGGGTTGTTCTTACTGTGCCTACGCCATTGCCAATGTATTCCAGTGGGGAGATTACCGCCTCTTACCATCTGCACAAAAGATAGTTAATGAAGGTGAACCATCTGGTATTATCCATTTCTTAAAATCTTTATTTGTACAAGTAGATCAACGTAGATTGGACTCAAAAATAACATCTATAGCACAGCAATGGTTGCATAAATCTACAGCGGCAGGTCTTATTATTGCGTACCGCAACTTGCGCCTTACCTATGCCGAGCAAAATAATAGAGCAATGGAAGAACAAGTTATTTTTGAAGGGGCTGCAGCAGGTTTGCCACTCATGATGTATTTAGCTGGCGATATTTGTAAGTCTCGCGGGGAGCATGAACGATCTCTCGAATATTTTGAGCGTGGCGTAACCATGAATAATGGCATGTGTTTGCGTGAAGCTGCCGAGTACCATGCAAGCTATTATTCTTCGCACATTAAATATCGATGGTCAGTCCCAAGACTGGTCTCGCATCGCTCACTTATTACAACAACCAGCTATTTACACTCTTGATACTATTTGGCCGTATCTCGCTTATGTATTTACTTTCAAAAAAGGTAATACCCCTGCCATAAGAACCGCCATAGAGTGCGTTAATAAGGCTAGCAAATGTTACGATAGATACGGTAGTTATGACTATGCGGACCATCTATGGCAACTGGCCGCCGGCTATTGCTACGAAATTGGTGCCATTACAAAAGAACCTGATTTAGACCAAGCCGTTACGTTCTACGAGCATGCTCGTGAAAGCATCAATCGTCTCAACACAAGAAACGATAATTGTATTGGTACTGGTGAGCCGCTAGTAATTCCTGACGAAGCATCTGAGCGATTAGAAGCCTTTGAACTCGTTGATGGACACTATCAGTACAAAGAAGGCATACAACAATCTTCTACAACTTGTAATCCTATGCCCCCTGCATGGCCTCAAAACTCTGTTGATGTATTAGAAATCTTCGAGGACTCTACTACTGGTTGGCGCACGAATAAATACGACTGGAATTTCATCGAGCGTGAGTGGGATACACAAAAACATCTTAGCCTTATCATCTATGATAATCGCCAATCCATAGAAAACGTAATTTACGATGTGTACAGTATCGTTATGTTCCACAATGAAGATAAAAACTCTTGTACTATCTATCTATACGGCTACATTGAGGATACTAGCAGACAGGATGAAAACGTGGATCCTAGGGTATATGAAATAAGATACTTTAAAGAAATGTCCATTCCTGAAGGTCTCGCTTTAATTAAAGACTTCTATGATAATGCTAAATTGCCTGTTATTGATGAAAGTTGGGAGAAACAGTACAAAAACACTACTCCTCCACGAGAATATGTATTAACTTGTGACAATGATATCTTCTACCTCAATCAATATGAATATCCAAACCAAATGATTAAGGATGCCTTAGAAGGCGTAGCGAATGGCAAGTATAATATTATTGAGGTTCGCCCTTCTAGCCTTGATGATCAATGTATTAACTATTACATCGAGCGCGGAAAAGGTAAAAACTTACGCATTCGACTCTATGCCACTGTAGATGAGGACAACGTATATGGCTTTGAAAGAGAGTCTTGCAACTTAACCTCTATCAACTACTGGATTCAGGAATCTATGACGAGCAATACGCTTTCAGATTTAAGTGATTGGGATGAAATTAAAAAGAAATAAGAGTATTATTTTATTAAGAACATACTAAAACTAAGAAAGGAGGGATACGTTGGAAACATGGAAACGAACGGTGTACATTTGCGCATTCTGTGTATTCTTCATGTCCCTCGGCATTAGTCAGGTGAGCCCTATCCTGCCCCTTTACTTCCATGAGATGGGATTAAGCGATACAGGGGCTATTTCACGATGGTCAGGCGCTTCCATGGGGATTACCTTCCTCATAGTCTGCTTAGCGGCGCCCTTCTGGGGACGATTAGCAGATCGTAAAGGCCGAAAAATTACGCTAATACGCTCTAGCCTTGGTATGGCTACATGTAGTATTTTATTGGGCTTTCAGACTACCCCAGAAGGTGTGTTCCTCGTTCGTACGTTGCAAGGTTTAGTAAGTGGTTTCTACTCCGCATCGGTAACACTTATCGCGTCAGAAACACCGCAAAACCATACAGGTTGGGCTCTAGGGATTATAGCCTCCTTTAACCTTGCAGGCTCACTAGCCGGTCCACTTGTAGGCGGGTATCTCAGTGATGTGATAGGTATTCGAAATGACTTCTTTATCATCGGTGCCCTTATGCTGTTGGCATTTGCCCTAACAGCTATACTCGTACATGAAAATTATGTACCAAAACCACTAATAGAAAAACAAACCTTCAAGAACTTAAAACTCCACTTACCTGAATTTTCTAGTTTAGTTGCTTTATCTGCAGCCTCCTTCTTATATGCGATTTCTGTTACCGCCATTTCACCTATTATGACAGTCTATGTGAAAGGTATGCTACCAAGCAATGCTGAAAATATTGCCTTTATTTCTGGTGCTGTATTTTCCGCCATGGGCGTAGCACAATTCTTGAGTAGCTCTCCACTCGGAAAATTAGTAGATCGCATCGGGCCAAGAAAGGTCCTCATTTATTCGATGCTATATGTAGGCATTCTCAATATCCCCCAAGCTTATGTAGACTCTGTATATGCACTAGGTTTCATACGGTTCTTACAAGGCTTTGGGCTAGGTGGGATGCTACCGGCACTGAATACATACTTATCTTCTAAAACACCTAAGGAATATACAGGACAAGTATTCTCTTACAATCAATCCTGTTTATTTATGGGCTACTTCCTAGGCTCCTTTGGTGGCTCCATCGTAGCCGCTCAATTTGGCTTCACAACCCTTTTCTGGGTATGTAGCCTTACCTTTATCGGCGCCGCCCTATGGGTTGCGTCAAAACTAAAATAACGCAAAAGAGCTATCCCAAGAATTCAGATGTACTGATTCTGGGACAGCTCTTTTATTATATTTTTTGTAAAAGTTTAAAAACTTTCACTAGCTAGGAGATAATCATTCTATATGTATAGAATAACTATTGTCTCTAGTTAGGTATTAAAGGATACCGAGGATTTCCCACCATGCATAACCTACAACTAGGGTTACAACGAAGCACATGATAGCGAAGATACCTCCGATAATCCACCAACTCTTAACTGTATTGTAGCCTGCACCGAATACGATTGGAGCTGCTGCACCGCCGTAGTGAGTCAACGCACCACCGTAGGAGTTTGTAGCAGCTAATAACAAAGACAAGGCCATTGGGTTTACACCCGCTACTTTACCTACAGTAAGGAATACTGGAAGCATGGCTACAACGTACGCACTACCAGATGCGAACAAGTAACGAACAGCGATACTGATAGCACCAATGATAATAAGCGCCATCATAGGATTGTCGCCGAAGCTGAAGTATGTACCCATGAAATCAGCCAACCATTCAAAGAATTTAACCTTGGATAATGCACTGGACATACCGATAATACCACCGAACCAGATCAAAGTATTCCAAGCACCTTTGGATTCAAGCATATCTTCCCATTTAATAACGCCGAACACAAGAGCGGCTACCATAGCTACAATAGCTACAGCTGTTGCATCAAGAGAGAATTTAATACCAAAGCCTTGAGTTAAAATAGAAGGCAATGCCCAACCAACTAAAGCAAGAATAAAGATAGCGATAAGCGCTTTCTCACGACCAGTGATAGGTCCAAGTTCTTTCAAACCTTCATCAGCAATACCGTGAGAATCGATATGTTGAATAGATGGTTTGTCTAAGTAGTATACCAAAGCAGGTGTAATGAAAAGCATTACAAGACCTGGTATTACAAGAGCTAATGCCCAAAGGCCCCAGTTGAGATCTACACCGAGGATTTTGTTCATGTAGTCAGCAGCCAACAAGTTTGGTGCCATTGCTGTAGCGAACATCAAACTTGTTACCTTAGTCACCATGTAAGTGTTAACCATGAGGTAAGAACCAGCTTTTTTAGCGCTTTCACCAGGCTCAGAACCTAAAGCTTTTGCTACAGAGTTCATGATTGGAAACACGATACCACCACAACGTGCTGTGTTGGAAGGTGTTACTGGGGAAATAATAAGATCTAATAAAGCAGTTACATAGCCAAGACGCAATGTAGTGTGACCTAGGGATTTAATCAATAGGTATGCAATACGACGGCCAAGACCGGTTTTTACGAACGCCACACTGAGGGAGAACGCAGAGAATACTAGCCATACTGTTGTAGATGCATAACCAGATAAAACGTTTTTCGTAGCATTCAAGAAAATTGCAGAACCTGCAATAGATAATAACAAAATAATTGGTGCTGGCCAAGGTTTAACAACTAAACCAACGATAGCCATTAAATAAAAACCTAACAGCCGCCAAGCTTCAATACTTAAGCCTTCTGGCGGTGTAATGAACCACATTGCCAAAGGAATGGCAAACATAATTGCAATTTTAAGTAGCTTACTCATTCTTACTCTCCTTTTACATAAGCTATGCCTTTCATGATCGGTCGTGCTGTTCTAGCCACGCCCGCCTTCTCCACATGCCAACCAGTATCATTAGTCAAGCATATTTCGAAATCAAATTTCCCTGATGGATGTGCCAAAGTAACACGACTTGTCTCTTTAGCACGTTCGCTCACTACTTCGTTCGCTACAGTACCCGTAATCAGCGCTGCCGTAGCTGTACAAATACCACCTGTAACGGCATAGGCTTTATGCATTACAGCGAGTGCCTTGGTACGAGCTACAATGTCTATACTATTCCCCTCGATAGTTCGACCATCGCTTGCTAAGTAGGTTTGCGGTGCGGACACCATGCATACCTTTGGAACTGCAGGACTAGCGGCCTCTTTAGATGGAGCAAGGCCCATCATTACCGCCGCAGTAGTGCGAATATATTCAAGTGTATTGAGTAATACACCGCCATCCGTTTCTGTGAAAGCCGGTAGTTCCGTGCCTTCATAACCAAGATCTGTAGCCTTTACAAATACAGCTGGATTGGCTGCATCTACGAGACTGACTTGAATTGTCCGTCCATCAGCCAATGTAATCGTGTCTTGTACATTGCCTGTTGGTAGTAGCTTACCTGTCTTAGAACCACCTGGTTCCAAGAAATATAATGTAATACGAGCACCTGTACCTGGTACGCCATCGATAGCAAAATCACCATCAATAACTGGTTTGCCATCTTGGACTGGTACATGCGCTTCAATAACCTTATTTGTATTTGTGTTAAAGATACGAACTACGGTTTCTGGTTCTACGGCTTTCACAAAGCCTTCCATAATAGCAAATACCCCTGCACCAGCAGAAATATTGCCACAATTACCTTCGTAATCTACCACCGCATCAGCGATACCTACATACCCAAAGGTATAGTCGATATCTGCATCATCGCGGTCAGAAGGATTTACGATAGCTACCTTGCTCGTCAATGGATCGGCACCGCCGATACCATTAATTTGACGCGCATCGGGAGAGCCATATAAATCTAAAATCATACGGTCTCGTCTGGCTGGGTCAGTTGGGAGCGTATCTTTTAATAGATACGCCCCTTTACTAGTGCCGCCGCGCATATAGGTAACAGGGATTTCTTTATACCCGTTCATAATGTACTCCTTTATATTAACTACTTACGCTTTACTATTTGCATAGTAGTTGATGAGACAACCTGCTGCGATAATATCTTTTTCTTCATCGCTAAGGTGACCTAAATGCAATGTAATTTCTGCTTTTTTCACACCACCGCTGATAACATATGCTGTGTAATCATCGGAGTCAGAGAATAATTGATCACGTACATTTGGCACATATACATAGTCGCCTACTGCCATAGTTTTAGAATCTTCTTCACTAGTTACGAACGGCAACATACCCCAGTTAATGACATTACTACGATAACGTTTTGTAGCATATTCAATAGCAATATTAGCACCGCCACCCAATACGCGTTGGCAAGATGCAGCTTGTTCGCGAGCAGAGCCATCGCCAGGGCGATTAGCATATACCATGCTAGATACTGCTGTAGATGTAGCCATATCTTCTACAGTTTCTGTAAGGCCAAGAGCTTGTTTTACTTCTTCATATGCACTTACTAAGTCAGCTACGCGTTCACCTTCTTGACGAGATTTTTCCCAATCACGAACTGTTTTAGCACGGCCTACATATTCAGGAACCTTACGGCTCAAGGCAAATTCAGACAACGCATATGGGTCAGAGCGGAAGGAGGATGTTTCACCAGATGGAATCAATTCATCTGTAGTTGTTACAGGATCATCGATATAAGCGGCTACTTTAAGCAATACATTCGGTGTCAATTCCTTAATAGAAGGCCATGGCTTAATGGATGGACCGTAAATGAGTTCCGCATCTTTTTTAGGTTCATTAAAGCCACTGTATACTTTACTTTCATACGGTTTATCATCATAGTGATACGCTGGTACTGCATCATCGTATTCCACATCGATTGCTGCCGTTAAAGCGCCACCATTAATAGCTGTAGCGGCTACAGAACGAGCATCGAGAAGTGCAACAGAGGAGATTTGACCATTTCCTGGTTTAGACCCTTCGCGGTTCGGGAAATTACGTGTCGCATGACGACCGCTAAGACCAGTATTATTAGGTGTATCACCAGCACCAAAGCATGGACCACAGAAAGCAGTACGTACAATAGCACCGGATTCCATCAAGTCTACAAGGGCACCATTTTTCATGAGTTCTAAGTAAATTGGTTGGCTAGAAGGATATACGCTGAATGCGAAACGACCGGAGCCTACACTCTTACCGCGTACGATGTTTGCGGCTTGCATGATATTTTCATACAAACCGCCAGAGCAACCTACAATAATACCTTGATCTATGTGTAATTTGCCATCGAAATGTTTTTCAGGCAATTGCAAAGATAAAGATTTGTTATCTAATTGCTCAACAGCTTGACGTTCGATTTCTGCTAATAAGTCGCGACCGCCTTCGTTGATTTCTTTAATGGTATATACATTGCTTGGATGGAATGGCATCGCAATCATACTTTCCACTTCATCAAGATTAACTTTTACAAGACCATCATAGTAAGCTACATCGCCAGGGTTAAGCTCTTTATACGCATTACCGCGGCCATGGAGTGTTAAGAATTCTTTTGTATTGCTGTCTGTTCTCCAGATTGTTGTAAGACATGTAGTCTCTGTAGTCATTACATCGATACCATTACGGAAGTCCATAGACAAGTGCTCAATACCAGGGCCTACGAATTCCATAACTTTATTTTTTACAAAGCCATTTTTAAATACAGCTTTTTCAATAGCGAGGGCTACGTCTTGTGGGCCTACGCCATGTTTAGGTTTACCGTCGAGGTAAATGGCTATAACCTCTGGCCGTTGTACATCATAGGTACGACCAAGCAATTGTTTTACAAGTTCTGGACCGCCTTCACCAATCGCCATAGTACCAAGCGCACCATAACGAGTATGGCTATCGGAACCGAGGATCATTTTGCCACAGCCTGCCATTGTTTCACGCATATATTGGTGAATAACTGCAAGATGCGGAGGTACATAGACACCGCCAAAGCGTTCTACTGCGGATAAGCCAAATACATGGTCGTCTTCGTTAATTGTGCCCCCTACTGCAGCTAAACTGTTGTGGCAATTAGTCAAAATGTAAGGGATTGGGAATTTATCTAGACCACTGGCAATAGCAGTTTGGATAATACCAACATAGGTAATATCGTGAGATGTTAAGGCATCGAATTTGATACGTAAATCTTGATCACCTTCATGTTGTTGGTGGTCCATTAAAATACGGTACGCCATCGTTTCCTTATAGGCGCGCTCTTTATTAAAAACTTCTTGCTGATCAAGGGCTGCACTAGAATCCGCAGGAACGATATCCGTACCGTGATATAAAAATACACCATTTGAAATTAACTCAACCATGACTTGCTCCTTTATTACTTTCAGGCATGTGTAAACCTTTACAAACACTATGCTTTCACCATGTTTATTAGTGAAGGTTTTCATTCCTCTTACTAGTACCAATCCTTTAGTTATATCTAATCTGTATAGCCCTAGCGTCGCCTCATCTGTACCAACTCTATGAGATAGAGTACAATAATACATATGTAAAGGAGAGTTTATGGACACGAAAGATTGTACGATTTTAAAAACCTTAGCAGAGGAAAATAATATTACCTATGCGGCGCGTCGTCTATTTATGACGCAACCTGCATTGAGTGAACGGATAAAAAAATTAGAAAAGGAATTTAACTGTCCCATCATCAACCGACAAGCTCGCGGTATAGAGTTTACCTATCAAGGCCATCGCCTTGTTCGCTATGCCGAAGATTTGCTCAATTCCTATACTTCGGTGCGCCAAGAGCTATTAGCTATGGGTAGTGAACCACGCGGTACATTAAACCTAGGATGCTCAAATGTATTCGCTAAGTATCATATTCCCCATATCTTATCGACCTTTAAAGAGGCTTATCCTCATATCGATATCATCATGTATACGGGACTTAGCTATAAGCTGTACCACGACTTTCTTGAAGGCCGCCTACATGCTGCCATCATCCGCGGTTCTCACACTTGGACTGAGTCGAAAGAACATATTTGGTCAGAACCATTCTGCTTCTTTAACAAAACACCTTGTGCTATTGAGGACTTACCTCGTCTGCCCTATATTCACTATCAAACAGATCCGAATTTACAACAAACCATAGATGATTGGTGGTATTCTCACTACTCACAACCACCGATGCGCACCATCGAGGTAAATGATATTGATACCTGCATGAAGCTCGTTAACCAAGGACTTGGTTTCACCATCCTCACTCAAAGCTGTGGCAACGATTACCCTAATCTATTTAAGGAAACCTTGAAGGCTCTTGATGATCACATCATGACTCGTGATACGTGGATGTACACCCGTCATAGTGCCCTTGAGTCCAAACCAGTTCAAGCATTTTATAGCTTTATGAAAAACTGGTCCAACACCAAAGCATAGTATCTATTCCTTTAATACATATAATATATTATGAAAGTGCAATAAAAACAAATTGCTCTTTTCTTTAGTACCCATAAATTTTACTTATGCCTTATATCTCCATATATGAAAAAAAGAACCCGTCATGACACAAGAATCATGACGGGTTTTCTTTTATATAATCGCTTTTATAAGAATGCTTTTCAGACTATTACTAAATTGGCTCACCTAAAACTATAGTAACAAGAGCATAATCACTACTGTAGCAAGAATACATGGCACAGCATTGCGTTTTGCCATTTCCATAGGGTTAATACCTGCAAGGCCAGCAATGATGATACCTGCACCTGCTACTGGACTCATACTACGGCCGATACCAGCACCCAATTGGGCCATGGAGCCCAATTGCATAATGCCATAGCCAAAGTCTGCCGCATGCGGTGTTACAGCACCGTTAAATGCAAGGGCTGCCGCATTACCAGAACCAGAAATAACAGCTAATAAGAATGGACCAAATGCCGCACCAATTTGAGCGATTTGTTGAGAGTTCTTCATACCATCAATGAGTGCACTTGTAAGTCCAATGTACTGCATACCCGCAGTAAAGGCTGCCGCCGCAGCCATAAGACCGACTACATCACACATACCATCACCAGTACCGCGGAAGAATTTTTTAACTGCATCTGTTACATTCGGACGTACAGCAATAATGCCGATAGCCGTACCAATGAGCATAGATACAGGAACAGATATCTCTGGAATTACCGCTACTTGTTTACTACCGAGTACAAGTAATACAAGCGGAATGATTGGGATGATAGCATATAAATAATTTACTTTAAATTCTTTGCCTTCTTCTTCGTTAGCATCTTTCAATACATATCCTGTATGCTCTTTCTTAACGATAGCTACGATATTGAGCAAAATAGCCGCTACGACAATGCCAATAATGGCTTGCATAGAGAAGCTAGCGATAACGGTCATTACATCTTCACCAGCGAGTTGTGCTACTTGTGGGTTAAACATAAGACCAGGGCTCAATGCACTTCCCCATGTACCTAGGAAAATAGCAGAGCCTGCCATTGCAGGATGCACACCAGAACGAATAAGTGCAGGAATTAATAGAGCACCTACTGCTGCCGCACAACCGGCTGCTGTAGGCAATGCAATATTGATCAAGAAGGTAATAATAACAGCACCAGGAATGATGATTTTAGTCATCTTTTTAAGGCCTGCAGAGATGAAATATACCATATGCTCTGTACATTTTGTATACTCCATAACATAACTAAAACCAAGCACTGTACAAATGGTTGGTACAAGCCCTGGATTTGTAAGTTCTTTTACAAAGGCTGTCGTACCTGCACCAATCTGTCCACCAATAAAGCACATTAATAAGCCCGATAATAACAACACGAGCCGTGTTTCAAACTGTTTAATAATAGCGATAAACGTCGCGACTACGATAACAATACCAGCAATAACCATAATCTCTCCAATCCGTGTAGGTTCAGTTCTAGATTACTAAAATACGTTGTTAAGCCTTGGAACTGCAATACACTGTTACACAAACTGATATCCATTGATATCTCTACTTACACAAGTTTTGTAGATTCTAAACTAAGCTTTCTAAGTACTGTATCTAGTACTTTCGCACCTGTTACAATATGATTCATATCCGCAAATTCAGCTGGATTATGACTAATACCTTCGCGGCATGGGATAAAAATCATTCCTGTAGGAACATCATCAGCCCAATGCATGGCATCATGACCAGCACCACTTGGCATGGTCATATAGTCTACACCTATAGACTTAACAGCCGCTTCAATTTCTCGAATCATCACAGGATGCATCGCCACTGGGTGGTCCTGTGCAACAGGCTCAATCGTATAGGATAAGCCTCGTTTCTCTGCTATAACATCAATAAATTCCTTAATGAGGGTAACTACAGAATCTCGGGCCATCTTAGAAATACTGCGAATATCTACGCCCAGTTTAACGGCCCCAGGAATAACGTTCATCGCGCCTGGCACAACATCTACTACACCGACTGTACCCACTACTGGAGGCTCTTCTTGCAAGGATGCAATCTCCTCAATACCGAGGATGATTTTAGAAGCCCCACAGAGCGCATCATGACGCAAGTTCATTGGTGTGGCCCCACTATGATCCGCATTACCACGAATGGTTACATAGAACCGTTCTGGTGCAGCAATCCCTGTTACAATGCCGATGGGTTTGGTTTCGTGCTCTAACACTTTACCTTGTTCAATATGAATTTCTGTGAAAGACTTTACAGGTCTCTTATATTCCATATGCTCAATAGCATCTGGATTTAAATTACGCTCTTTTAATGCATCATACAAGGAAATGCCTTGTTTATCTACTAAGCGATGTAAATCTTGCAATGTCAATTCACCGCGCATAGCTTTACTACCCAATGTGGCTGCTCCAAAGCGGCTAGACTCTTCACACATAAAGTCTACTACTGCAATGGTATGGTCATGTTCAAAACCATCATCAGTCATACTGCGAATCGCTTCGATAGCAGATAATACACCCACAACACCATCATAATTGCCCCCATTAGGTACGCTGTCCGTATGAGAACCAACCATGACAACCGGTAAATCAGGATTCTTACCAACCTTATAGCCTAGCACATTTCCAAAATCGTCTATCTCTACAGTTAGACCCGCATCAGTCATACAATTAATAATATATTGGCGACCTTCCCAATCAGAATCGGTGAAAGCTAGACGATTTATACCTTCACCAGGTGCAGTCAACTGTGCCATAGAATCAAAGTCTTTAGCTAATCGCTCTCGTTGGATCATATAACACCTCACAATCTAATCCCCATATTACATCTAACTTATAGCCCACTATACATATTTCTATGCATCCATCTATATAGTTATGCATCTATAGTTTAGATATATACATCGCAATATCACAATCAATATGTCCTATTTTAAATAGTGCGTAGCAATTGTACCTAATGCAACAATGCCATTTAACATATCTTCTTCATCGATATCGAATAATGGATTATGATGAGGTGCTTTAATAGCAGAACCTAATACCATGTAAGTTGCCCGACCACCACGATCAATAACACGGTTTAAGAAGTAAGCACAGTCTTCACTACCGCCACCGCTATAATCGAATGGAACTTCTTTAAAGATACCTAATGGTTCAATGATAGATTGTACTTCGCGAGCTAAATCATCGCTAATACGGCCTGCAGGAGTTTCACCTTGTTTTGTAATTTCAAAGGTACAATCATGCATTTCTGCGGCACCTTTAATAATGGTCTTAGTGCGTTCAATCATATAATCATTAATCTCTGTAGTAGCACCACGAGTTTCTAATTTAAGTGTTGCTACATCAGGAGTAACATTGCGACCTGTACCACTTTCAAAAACGCCTACATTCATACGAGATGCGCCCCCACTATGGCGAGCAATGGCTTGTAAGTTAAGCACCGCTGTACAGCCTGCCAGCATGGCATTTTGCGCCTTTTCTGGAGAACCGCCTGCATGCGCAGAATAACCATGGAATAGGGCATCAAGTTTTGTAGTCGCTAAAAAGCCATGATCACTACAAGCAAAGCAATTAGATAACTGTTCATTAAATCCGATATGCATGCCGAACATCAAGTCTACATCATCTACTACGCCAGCCTCTACCATCGCTTTAGCACCACGTACGCCTTCCTCTGCTGGTTGGAAGATAAGTTTAATAGTACCCTTCAAGCCATCCTTATGTGTAGCAATATATTCAGCAAGACCAAGCCCCATTGTCATATGTGTATCATGACCACAAGCATGCATAGCCTTCTCATGGCGAGATCGGAAACCATTCTTAGCAGGAATATGGTTAGATGCTTTAGATTCGATTACATCATTGGAATCCATATCTGCACGGAATGCCACTACAGAGCCATCGTCACTAAACTTCATAGTTGCTACGATAGCTGTTTTACCATAGCCCATTTTCTCTACTAGCTCAGGATCAGCACCTTCATCCATAGCACGAGCCATTGCTGCTTTCATAACATCTTCGCTAGGTAATCCCATACGAGAATCTAAATCAAGCACTTCTGCACCGAGTGCCACATCATAACCCAAAGCAATTAGCTTTTCAGCTACTTTAGCGGCAGAACGATATTCGAGCCAAGCTGGCTCTGGATACATATGAAAATCACGACGTAAAGCGATAAAATCATCGCGGCGTTGTTGTACAAAATCTTTTACAGACATACTTACCTCCTAAAATACAATAGATACCTATAACTCAACTATATAAAGAGCTACACAAATAGCTAATTAAATAGTCAACCAATAAGATTATGTATACAGAATTATAAATTTCTATATACATCAATAATAATTCTTGTATTTATTATAACTTATATTGATATTTTTAGAAATAAAAGAACATACATACGCAGATCACACAATTTCCTCTTTATTTAATTTTCTTAGTACTTCTCGTTTGATTTGACGGTGTCGATCCCAGGCGATAATGAATACGGTTGCAATGATACAAATCATGCCAAAAATACCGACCAGCGTAAAATGATTCCCTAGCAAAACCCACAATGGATGTGGTGCCATATTTCTTTAATAGCTCAATAGGTTGCAAGGTATATACACAGATACTAGCTGCCGATACAATCCCCCCAGAATAAAGCAAGCACATTAAAGTTCGAAACATCTAGCCCTTCTTGCATAACGATACAGAGTATTCCCACCAAGGCTAATACAATACAGAAAAACTCTGGTACAGATGGCTTTTTAAAGTATCTTAAAAACAAATAGATAATGATCAGCGTAGGCGCAACATTTTGAAGGACCGTAGCAATACCGACTCCTGAAATGGCAATGGACTTGAAGTATGAATATTGAGCTAAAGCAATACCTAAAATACCAAATACTAATAATTTCCCTATATCCTTAGGTTCTGTAAAGATAGAGAAAATACGCTTACCATCCCTTATATAGGCAAGTCCTATCGTCAATATACCTGCTATGAGCAAACGCGCTTCTAATAGCCACTCCACATTGATATGCTTTGCATTTTCAAGGAATTGTACAGATGTGCCTGAAAGCCCCCAAAGTAGGGTACCTAAAATGGCAAGGGCCATACCTTTCCATTGTTTTTCCTCCATATAACCTCCTTTCACAACTACTTTCACATTATGCACAATCATAACAAAGAGGCCTCTAAGCCGCAATATCCAGCAAAGAGACCTCAAACTATGTACGTTTTTCCAGAGCAATTATAATAACAGTAGCAATGATCATGGCCATGCCAATTAGCCCTAATGCACTAAATTGGTTGCCTAACAAAGCCCATCCAAAGAAAGCTGCCGAAATCGGTTCAATAGATGACAAGATGGATCCTGGCACTGCACCTATTCTCTTAACACCTTCTAAATAAGCATTAAAGGATACAATTGTCCCCAAAAAGACAACATTGAAACAGCCAATAACAGTCCATACATCCCACATAGCATACGAATTTGGCTGATGAAATAAAATAGCAGCAACAATACCACTGAGAAGCATACCAAATCCTACAATCGGCAAGGTTCCATATTTATATAGTAAATCTACAGGAGAAACACTATATACAGCGACCCCTACAGCAGATAGAAGTCCCCATACAAGCACTGCCAGCGGGAATCGCTCCATAGAAAAGCCATCATTCCCCATCAAACAAATCGTACCTACCAAGGCCAGTATAACGGAAATAATTTCCCCTTTAGAGGGCCTTTTACCATAACGGGCAAGCATATAAATAATAATCATTGATGGCGCCAAGTATTGAAGCACCGTCGCAATACCGGCCCCTGCTAAAGCAATGGATTTAAAGTATGTATATTGGCATAAAGCCATGCCAAATACGCCAAAAACGATAAGGCCTGCTGTATCTTTTAAACTACAAAAGACATGGAAGATAGAATTACCATATTTAAACCATGCATAGATAACAGTCAATAATCCCGCTGTAATTAATCGCATGGTGACTAGCCATTCTAAGTTCATATCCCTATAGTTGCTTAAGAACTGTACTGAAGCACCTGATACGCCCCATAAAACAGCTCCTAATAGGGTTAGTAAGACACCTATAATTTCATATCGCTTCATAGGATTAGTCGCCTAAGAGGTCTACATGCACTTTCACAACAACCTTACGGATTTTAATTGGCTTATCATTAACCGCTAATAATGGTCTATGTATATCAGATGGGAAGAACACTGTATAATAACCTTCTGGACAATGAATTTGACCTTCATCAATAGCTTCATTTGGATAGAAATAACAATCCCGTTCCGGATAGGATTCTACTGGTTTAACAAGACCTTTATCGACAAAGAATCCCATATTTTCTTCACCACTCACCATAAATTGAATATCAACATAATTACGATGAGACTCTGGCTTTGTAGTTTCAAATAATTTAGTTTCCACATCGTCCACATTAGCGTACATCATGTCGCCTTCGATGATATGGCGACCTCCTGGCAATGCTTTTAAATCTGTATGCTTTAAGAAATCTAAAGCCCGTACAATGGCTTTAGGATATCCCATTTTTGTATAATCTGCAGTAATGCTAGAGAAAAACATATACAATCCTTTCACAATTTATCTGAAGATAGTAATCCAAAATAACCTATTATATTACCTTAATGTTAGCACATATACACCTAAAGAACTAGCTATTATACACTCTATACAAGGCATATACTCCCCTGTTACAAAAATACCAGTTTTTACATAGTTAAACCTTACTTTCACAAGAAATGTATATCTTGAAAGTGCATGCCTTAAAAGTACATACACAGTAAAAGTCCTCCATATGCTACATATATGGAGGACTCGTACATGGACCTAGATTTACTTTATTCTTGAGTTTTACGAGCAGAGATAATTTCTTCCGCTTGTTTATGTGGAACCTCTTCATAAGTATAGAACTGACGGTTAAATACGCCTTGTCCTTGAGTGATGGAGCGTAATGCAGTCACATAATCAGCCATTTCAGCCAATGGTACTTGAGCTTTAACAACAGAAATACCAGTTCTTTCACTTTGTTCCATGCCTAATACACGACCTCGACGACTATTTAAATCACCCATGATATCACCCATGAAAGCATCTGGTGCAAACACGTTAACCTCATAGATTGGTTCTAATAGGACTGGTTTCGCCTTAGGAATTACATCCTTGATAGCCTGTGACGTAGCTACTTTGAATGCTAACTCTGAGGAATCTACGCTATGGTACGATCCATCCAAGAGTGTCACTTGCACGCCGATCATAGGATATCCTGCAATTAAGCCTTTTTCTAGGGTTTCTTTGGCACCCTTTTCCACTGCTGGTATGTATTGTTTAGGTACAGCACCACCAAAAATTTTATCTACAAACGCAAATTCAGTACCATCATATAATGGGTCCACTTGAATCTTAACGTGACCATATTGACCATGACCGCCACTTTGTTTCTTATATTTAGACTCGGTTTCAGCGGAGCCTTTAATGGTTTCGCGGTATGGAATGTATGGGGTCACGAGTTTAGCTTGTACGCCATATTTACGATCCATTTTGTTGAGGATATGCTCGAGATGAACCTCGCCCATACAATCGATTTGTAGTTGACGGGCCTCAGCATTTTTCACCACTACACAAGTAGGATCTTCTTCTGCGACTTTTAGAACAGCACCTGCTAATTTTTCTTCCTCACCTTTTTTCACAGGTTCCAATGCCACTGTGTATAGAGGTTGAGGGAAACGAATAGCATCGTATGTTACTTTAAAGTCAGGAGCTGTTAAAGTGTCGCCAGTTTTAGCATTAGCCAATTTCGGTATCACTACGATATCGCCAGCTTTAGCTGAGGATACAGGGATTTGTTGCTTCCCAATAAGGGTAACCATCTTGCCCCATTTTTCTTCTACACCTTGGTTTACATCATAAAGGCGATCGCCTTCTTTAAGTTCACCAGAGAAGATACGTACAAAGCTTTGTTTGCCTGCGAATGGGTCTAACAATGTTTTAAATACGAATGCAGTTAAAGGTTTATCTACATGTACTACACATTGTTCGCCGGTTTCCGCATCAATTGCGGTCATCACTTTTTTAGTTGCATCCGGCATGTAACGAATCATACGATCCAATACTTGATCTAAGCCAATACGAGATGTGGCACTACCACACATGATTGGGCACACACGGCCACTAATCATCCCTTCACGCAAGCCTTGGCGAATTTCCTCTAGGGATAATTCTTCGCCTTCTAAATATTTTTCCAACAATTCATCGCTACCTTCAGCTGCGGCTTCTACGGTTAATTCCCGAATTTCTTGAGCCTTTTCGATAAGGTGAGCTGGTACAGCGATTTCTGTTGGTTGGCCGTCCTTGTAAGTAAACGCAGTCATTTTTGCTACGTCTACGACGCCTTCAAAATTGGCGCCTTCACCGATAGGAATCTGCAATGGCATAATGCCTTTGCCAAATAATTCCCGCATTCTTTCAATAGTACCGAAGAAATCGGCACCATCCACATCCATTTTATTGATAAATGCCATACGTGGCATTTGTAATTCAACTGCATAATCCCATGCGCGAACTGTGTCAGTTTCTACACCAGATGTAGCGGATAGTACCATCAACATACCATCACAGGCACGCAAAGCGGCACGAACTTCGCCATGGAATTCGTTATAGCCTGGAGTATCTACGAAGTTAACCTTATGGTCATGCCATTCACATGGAGCCATGCCCAATTGGATTGTTACGTTACGTTTAATTTCTTCAGGTTCAAAGTCCATAATATGTTTATTATCTTGACCTTTACCTACGGAATCAATCGCACCAGAGGTTAACAACAAAGATTCGACAAGAGCTGTTTTACCCGCACCATCGTGGGAAACAACAGCAACGTTTCTAATTTTATCACTACTGTACTCTTTCATCGGAATCGCCTCCTTTATGGCAAATTACGCATTTGCTAATACATTTCGACACTATACTATAAAAGTCCTCTTTTCCCGAAAAAATTTATCGAAAAAAGAGGACTCTATATAAATATTAAGTTATCTGCCCACCATGGAAACACAGCCACCTAGAAGTGCCATAAAGAGGACCCAAATAATAACAAAGACGACAGATGTTAATATAGCTGCAATGAATACTTTCATCTTGGTAAGCATCACTTGCCTTGCCATAAGTTCTAAAGATACCCAAATAGATATGATGAACAAAGCTATGGTTCCTATAAAATACATAACCCCAGCAATGGCACTACTATCAAATACGACCCCTAATAGCCCCATTAAAATAAAGACTATCATATAGCCAATACTGAATAGAAGAACGCCATAACCTTGTAAATACCAACTAACTTTCATTACGGCCTGTACATTATCTGTACCACCTAGCTTGGTAATAATCCAATTATATACATAAGATCCGACAGCAATCATGACAAAGGACCAACCAATACTGATAAGCCAAGCAAAGATAAACATAAAGCTAGCACCAATACCGATTAAATAGGTCAATCCAGTAAATTCATTATGAGGTAGAAATGGTATTAACATCGTCCCGAATAAAGCTAATGCAATATAAGGAATAGCCCATAAAAATACAGTGCCCCAGAATCCTTTTTTCAATGTCCCCGATTGTACAACTTGATCAATACCGCCGCTAAAAGGACTCACAAACAACCGCCAAAAATCCGAATACCATTTTGTCTCCATAATACACCTCTAATAAATGCAAAACCACTAATTATATTTCATTATATACCATTCTACATATACATTAATACTTTCAAGCTCTACTTTTCACTCTTCCCCACAGATTTTAGTATTTCTATGTGTATAATTACCTTAAGTATCTATTAATAAAGCTTTATCTATATAGATGGGACTACAGCGCATATAAAGTTATAAAAAAGACGGTCTGTACTTGTGCAGCGACATCAGGAACGAGGAGTAAGCAAGTATAGACCGCCTTTTTTAATTAAGTTGTCGTTATTGTAATGGGGCCCCATCTATATATGGGTGCGACTAACCTAAAACATATAATAGGATAAATGAATTAGATACACAGAGAAAGCTAAAATTCTCCTGTCCGTTTGCCGTAATGTTTGGAGTCACCATTTTGCTTCCAGCCAACAGTATCTCCAATGGACATTACGCGACGCGTTAAGCAGTCCTTACATTTATCTGCATTGTCATCTACGCAAGGTTTGTTATCGTATAACAAGTATTTCGCACGGTGTTCAGGGATGGTAATGATAGGCATCAAAATATTCGCACCTGCAGCTAGGCCTTTTTCGCGGCCTAGTTTATCTAACGCTTGTAATGCAGTAGTAGCTGCAATATTGACATCTTTCAAGAATAAACGTGTTAAAGCAATCATCTTGAGCCCCAATTGAATACGGCGCAATTTACCAGCTTCATCATCGATGCCCATGGCTAATGCCTCTTGGCCTAATGGCGTATCATGATGTACTACATACGGTCCCATACCGATCATATCAATATCCATATCACGATAGAACAAGATATCATTTACCAGGTCTTCTTCAGTTTGCCCAGGCAGACCAATCATAACACCTGTACCCACTTGAAAACCTACACGGCGCAAACTACGCAAACATTCAACGCGCGTTTCAAAGGAGTGCAATTCATCTTGAGGATGAATTTTATGGTACAGTTCTTTATTCGTTGTTTCAATACGCAATAAATAACGACTTGCACCAGCTTCACGCATGCGGCGGTATGCCTCTTCGCTTTGCTCCCCTACACACATCGTAATGCCAAGGGAACCATCACCAATGGCTTTAATGTCGCGAATGAGGTCTACCACATAATCAACGAAGGCATCATCACAGCGTTCACCAGATTGAAGTGTAATAGAACCATATTCATGATCATAGGCCCACTGCGCCATCTTGATAATATCTTCACGATTCATATCAAAACGTTCCGTCTTATCATTTTCACGACGGATACCACAGTAATTACAGTTTTTGATGCATCGGTTCGAGAACTCGATGAGGCCACGATAATACGCTACAGGCTTTACATATTTCGCCTTCACTTCGTAAGCCTTTTTATATATCAACTGCAACTGTTCTTCATCAGTTACAGACATGAGAAATTTTAGCTCATCCTCTGTTAGCCATTCATCGCCAACGAGGTCTTTCTCGAGAATGTCTTGCACTTGCAAATAATCACTTCCTTTCGTAACGAACCGTCATCGATTGGCTTGGTATGGTAATGGATTCAATATCTGTAATACAAGTGAATCCATTAACTTCACGAGGCAAATCTCGCACATGCTTCACTTGTCGAGTTAAACATTCATGAGCCATCACACCGCGGCTCATTTTAGAAGACGTACTCATCTGTTTAAACGTATCGCCTCGTAATTCCCAAAATTCAATGGTCACTACCTTTGGATGGTTTACCATTTTGGCATATTCTTTAGACGCTAGATTGAGAATCCAATCTTCCTTGTGAAAGTAGGCATCTACCGCTTCACGCCACGTATCATATAAGTTAATGCCTACCTTATCCACCATATCGAGTCGATAGTCTCTAACGCCCATCATAGGCTCTACAACACCGTACAAGGCAGACATCACAACGAGATGGCTTTCACCAAAGGCCTTAGCCTCTTCAGTCAAGTTCGACCAGTTCAAATATTTAAAAGCAATACCATCGTAGCTTTCACAAGCATGCCCAACAGGATGGGACTCAAAATCTTGATAGAAATCAAAGAGCGCTCGGGCCTTATCGTCCTTTAGCTTTAAAGCCTTACCAAGGGCAGCTACATCTAGAGATTGTACATGCTTTACTATCTCTTGTATAATGTGCGGTTGAAATTGACCGTCTCGGACTATAGGATTAACTGCCTCATCGTTGCTAGCAACATTAGTAATTGTTTTTGTCTTACTAGGAGAGAGGACGATTTTCATGAGATAATTCCGCCTTGATAGTTTCCTCTGTCAAATTATCGATCAATTCAGGATTCCATAACATAAGAGGTACTGCCACAACGTGACTAGCTTTCATTTCTTTACATAATTTAATGCATTCTTTAAGGTAGTTGGAGTCTTCGTCCACCAGGTCACATATGATAACAACGTGACGACCTTTTAAATTAACACCTTCATAGTCGATACTTTCAGCAGATACAGTAAGCATACCTGTTTCTAAACGGCCTTCGCTCATATCGTTCAAACGAGACATCAATACATGTTCAAGCATAGTGGATACAGGTGTCACAACGCGACCAATCCCAATAAGTGCTTCTGGTTGAGCATGAACGATAACAGTTTTCTTACGTTTATCTGTTCTAAAATCTATAAGAGCTTTTTCTAAAGCACCAAAAAATACGAATAATTGCCAAGGATCAAAAGAACCTGTTTGGAACATATCAATGACAGAACCATCCTCATCCATATTTAGGCGCGTTAATAATTCCTCTGCAATATCATTTACTACAATACTGAAATCAGATTGCATTGCATCTTGTACTTTTACTTCGTTTGCCATTAGGTCCTCCTAATTTTATCTATTACACTAGTGAGGGAATGTTCCCTACAGATATTATGCTATTCTTAATTGTAACATATTTTATAAACCACATGGGTATTCTAAGATACGCTTTTTACATAATCAATATATATGCCCTAGCATAAAAAAAGACCGCTGACGCGGTCCTTTTTATCATTATTAACTTTAAATATGAGCAATCCATTCAATTACATTACTAAGACTAGCTAATCGGCTAACTGGCCTCTTTCAAGAATGAGCTAATATGTTATGCACCTACATACAGCAAGTAAATATTCATAACTGTTACGATAATGCCAATGCCCCATAATAGTAAATTCGTAAATTTATGGTTCGCATACTGCCCCATTACCTTCCGACTGCTTGTCATATAAAGCTGCAAGAAAATTGTGATAGGCAATTGCAAGCTTAAAAACATTTGAGAAATCAACAACGCTTGGAACGAATCAGTAACAAATACAATCAGCAACAATGCTGGAATGTAGGTTAACGCCAAACCTAAACGCGTATGAAAGTCTTTCATATCGTAAGACTCACCAAACATGCCTGCAAAAATACTCGCCCCTGCCATACCTGCTGTTGCAGATGATGCAAAGCCTGCAAAAAGCAATGCAATAGCAAAGATTGTGCCCGCTGCAGATCCAATAAGAGGTCGTAACAATTCTTCTGCCTGTTCAAGCTCTGTTACCTCAATACCATGAGCAAAGAACACTGCAGCCGCCAATAAAATCATAGCGGAGTTAATCATCCATCCAATCCCCATGGACAATAGAGTATCTAAGAATTCATAACGCAATTGTCGCTTCATGACAGAATGATCTTGCGTATTAAACTGGCGACTTTGGATAATTTCTGAGTGCAAAAACAAGTTATGAGGCATGATAACAGCCCCTAAAATACTCAAAATAACAAGCATAGACTCATTAGGAATCTTAGGATCTACCCAGCCAATACCAGCTGCCACCCAATCTACATTGACTAAATTTACCTCTACAAGATAAGCCAATGCAATAAGGGATACAAAGCCGGCAATAATTCGCTCTAACTTGCGATAGGAATTAGTAATAAGCATAACGGTACAGATAAGAGCCGTTAGAATACTACCTATCAAAATTGGGATACCAAACAACATCTTTAGAGCGATGGCAGCACCAATAAATTCTGCCAGTGCCGTCGCTGCCGCCGCAATGCCTGCCGTACTAAGCACGAATCGAGACACATAACGTGGCAAAAACTCATAGGCACATTCGGATAAGCATTGTCCTCGTACAATGCCTAAATGAGCCACATTATGCTGCAACAAAATAAGCATAATGGTAGATAATGTAACTACCCACAACAACTCATAGCCAAAGCTAGCACCAGCAGCAAGATTTGCTGCCCAGTTGCCAGGATCTATAAAGCCAACGGTTACAATGATACCAGGTCCTATATATTTAAAGACCTCGCTCGCTTGCTGCTTACCGTTTTGATGGACGGTAAATAGCTGTTTCTTAAAAAAATCAATCATTATAACACCTCATTTAAGGGTTATAGAGTGAAACTCATCTCTGTTTGCATACGAGCATCGGTTTTGGATTTACTATCCTTACCACCTGTATAACGGATGCGCACATGATTATTTACTTTAACGCGAGAATCATCAATTTTGAACTTCTTCATCTTTTCTTTGATTTGCTCATCAGTTAAAGCGCGCTCCTCTGGTTTTGCTACCTCATCATTAGCCGTATCTAAAGCCTCTTGTTGAAATTTAGATACTTGGTATGTTTTACCAAATTTCTTAGCCTTTTCAGCAAGCTTTTCGTCTAATTTTTGACGACGGTCTTGAGTGATTTTCTTATCGCGAGCAATCCGATAATCCATCACATCACGCATATTTTCTTGGTAAATACGCAATGCATATTGACGATCATTTTCGTTCATTTGTTCACGTTTTGTTACTACCTCATCAATAAGAGGCATAAGCTCATCTTTTGTATAGCTTGTATTACCATCAAAGACAAAACCATGTGTATCTGTAATAGCACCGTGCTTAATTAGTGTTTGTAACGCTGTATACGTCCAATCACTTGGCGTAATTACACCTGTACTCACATGGTGTTGTACTTTGCTAGAGCTACTAACCGTTTCTACATCAGCACTCACACCATCCATCATAGGACGTGCACTTGGAATAGCAATGCTTTCAGCATGAACGAAACCAACAGAGGCAACGAGACATAATGTACCGATGCCAACAGCGCGACGAAGTAAATGTATGTGACGTGTATATTTTATATTCATAAGAGTCTCCTTAAAATTACATTTGATACAATCTATTATATGAAACCCCTAATCATACGTCAACTCTATAACCTTACACACTATATATCAATATTTACAGGACCTTAGACTCATTTAAGTCCTTACACGTTTAGGTTTATATTCAGTAAATACCACAATAAACAAAAAGACCTCACATCGGATGATGCAAGGTCTCAGCATGGCGGAGGATTAGGGATTCGAACCCTAGCGACGGTAACCCGCCCTAACGATTTAGCAAACCGTCCTCTTCAGCCTCTTGAGTAATCCTCCATGCTTTACTGGGTAATCATATCATACCCAATAAGGCGTTGTCAATTGTATTATTTCAACATAGATTCGATAAACCAGATTTGTTTTACATAGTATGCAATGTGGTCTTCCATCATGTTAGAAAGCAAGAAGTTATCTTCTTCACCTGCTGCTTCACGGATAGCAGCTGCTTGATCTTTCATGTATTTGAAGTCATGAAGAAGGATTTCAATAACTTTATGTTGAGGAACATCTTCTTGGCCTAATTCACCAATCTTAGCCAATTTAGCATATTCAACAGAATTTACTAATGGGAAGTGACCTTGCATTTTCACATGTTCTGCTACTGCATCAAAATATTCAAAAGCTACATCATAAATGGATTCCAAGTATTCATGAATAGATTTGAATTGTGGCCCAGTTACATTGAAATGAAGATTATGTAATTTTACGTTCCATACGGAAAGATCTGCTAAATATTGATTTACTTGTTGTACGTTTTTCATAGTAATACTCCTTTTTATCATTTAATTCTCAATTATAGTTTATTCAAAAAACAGAATAAACCAAGTTGGCGTCTATGCCCTTCAATTTGTTTATTTAATTTGTAATCAATATTGATTACATTAATAATTTTATCAATAATGATTTTCCATGTCAATAATAATAATTGCTTTTTTGAATATTTTATAAAAAAAACTCTAACTACTAGTTCAACTAATAGTTAGAGGTTTTATCACTCTATTATATACAGTTTTATCACATTACATCACATTAAATATAGTATTCTATGTAATCATCAGGAATTTTCTTTTCCTCTGCCTTACCGTTATTAGCTTGACGAGGTTTGCGGACATACATATTTTCTGGATCCGTTTCAAAGATAACCATATCTTTCGGAATATCATGTTTAATAACGAGGTTACAACCGATTTTCGTACGTGCCCCAATGGTAATATCACCTAAAATTTTTGTACCTGTACCGATGAGTACTTCGTCTTCGATGGTTGGATGGCGTTTTACCTTTTTAGAGGACATACCACCTAACGTCACTTGGTGGAACAAGGTTACATTATCCCCTACGATTGCCGTTTCACCGATAACGACGCCCATACCATGGTCGATAAATAAACCACGACCGATGGTTGCGCCTGGATGGATTTCAATGCCAGTTACGTGACGAGAGTGAAGTGCTATGCGACGCGCCAATGTTGGCCACCCCGACTTGTAGAGGCGATGCGCAAAGAAATGCCAAAACAGGGCCGTAATATGCGGATACGTCCAGATAACCATCCACACATTTGTGGCAGCAGGGTCAGAATCCATTACGCGTTTAATATTATATTGAATTTTGCCCCATAATTCGCGTAAACCTTGTATCATAGCGACTCCATCTCAAATAACTCTACTCATATAATATATAGTATACAACATATGTGGTATGTATTCCTATACATAAGATGTTTTATCTATGCGAAATTCGTTACTTTACATATTCAGTATTGCCGAAGTCCAAGAGGGATAAATATTTTTCTACCCCATCTGGTGCAATAACTACGATATTCGCCTTTGGTTCTTCTCGAGCAATACGCTTTGCAGCTACGATGGCGGCCCCTGCAGAAAGACCAATAGAAACACCACTTTCACGCATAAAGGTTTGCACCTCACTAAAAGCCTCTTCATCGCTTACAGCCTGTACGCCATCCATCAAACTTTGATCAAAATTTTCTGGAATAAAGCCAGCCCCAATACCTTGAATTTTATGAGGGCCACCCTTACCTTCCGTAATGACTGGAGAACCAGTCGGCTCAACAGCGATCGCCTTTAGGTTAGAATTATGCTCTTTCAAACGTT
Organism: uncultured Veillonella sp.; assembly: GCF_963522475.1. Lineage (GTDB taxonomy): Bacteria > Bacillota > Negativicutes > Veillonellales > Veillonellaceae > Veillonella. The sequence continues at coordinate 222,251 of NZ_CAUQYW010000001.1, forward strand.
TTACAACACCTGTGAAAGTCCCACCAGTACCAATACCAGCTATAAAAATATCTACATTTGGTACTTGTTCTACAATTTCAGCACCAGTTGTACGATAATGCATATCTGGGTTTGCCGGATTTACGAATTGTCCCAAAGTGAAAGCATTTGGATATTTATCTAAAATTTCATCTGCTCGTTCAAGGGCTCCTCTCATTCCAGTTTCTTTCGGAGTTAAAATGAGCTGTGCCCCATAAGCCTTAATAAGCTCACGACGTTCTTTACTCATACTTTCAGGCATAATAATAACTGTTTTAATATGCAAGATAGCGCCTACCATGGCAAGAGCAATACCTGTATTGCCACTTGTAGCCTCTACGATAATACTATCCTCATGAAGGCGACCTTTTTCCTTAGCATCTTGCAACATGCCAAGTACAGCACGGTCTTTCACGGAACCACCTACATTATATTTTTCGAGCTTTACATAAATATTAGTATTGGGTAATTGATATACCGGAGTCTTACCAATCAGTTCAGTTGTTTGATTTGTGACTATGCTCATCTGATCCTCCTTTAGGCGATAGATGATAAAAATCGTCCTTAGGAACCTCCCAAGGACGATATAAAATTCACCTTGTTATTCTCTATACACTGGATATAACCATTTGTGTATTCTCATAAATACAATCATACTCTATCACCTGCATCTATGCATTGTCAAGAGAATGAGAACCGCTTTTAAAACCCTAAATATACAGGAAATAACTAGGTTTATCTATAGGTTTGTCAGTATGTCTACTACCGTATCCCATGTAACAGGCACCATAATGATAGCTAGCGCGAGTCCAATAAAGATGACCGCCCCTAGCATAACGCTAAGACGTGGAATGATGGCTATAACAACGCTATTCGCCACATTATAGGCCTTTTCTATATCATAATGCAGTGCTACATGCCCCCATAGAAATCCAGCGATGAGATATGTCGCTACATAAGGATCTAATATGATATACGTTGATGCCATCGATTCATCATGCATGATTCGATTGATTACTGGTGAAAGCAGCACATTAGCGAATATAGCTATAAGCTTAAACCACATAAGACATATAATATACGGCCACACGGTTCTCATAGTCATCCGTATCATGTAAATCAACCCTACAAGAGCTAAACCCAACCCACCCTTTTCACGGGCCATGTACTGCTCCATCCAGGAAGGTTGTTCTTTGCCTTGATGTAGTTGGTCATAATGAAACGATAGATTTCTTTCACCATGAGCCAAATCGACGATGCCTAACACTTGTAGCAACACTAGAACAAAAACAACAACAACTCCTATTTGGAAGCTTTCACTAAAGAATATAACCATCGGATCAACTGTCAGCTCATGTAGAGCAGATAGATTGCCATACACATCATTAAATCCAGCATATAGGCCATTTGTTATGAGTACATCTACGATAAATAGAGTCAACATGAAAATAAGATACCCATTCCACCGAGTCCATCGACTGAGATGTGATAACTTCGTATGCTCCCCTACGATTATGGATGCAGGGTGAATAGACAAGATCACACCAATCATAAAAAACATTATGAACGATGTGCCCATTGTTATATATTCATATACCATATTAACGGTATGTTACGCGTTCAGGCTGCATGTCGTGGAAATGAAGGCGCTCTTTTGCAGTCTTTTCCCACTCTGTACCAGGCTTGCCGTAGTTTGCGTATGGATCGATGGACAAACCACCGCGTGGCGTAAACTTCCCCCATACCTCGATGTACTTAGGATCCATCAACTTGATGAGGTCTTTCATGATAATGTTGATGCAGTCCTCGTGAAAGTCCCCGTGATTACGGAAACTAAATAGATATAATTTCAAAGACTTGGACTCTACCATTTTCTTATCTGGTACATAAGAAATGTAGATGGTCGCAAAGTCTGGTTGACCTGTCATAGGGCACAAGCTGGTGAACTCAGGACAGTTAAATTTAACGAAATAATCATTATCAGGGTGTTTGTTATCAAACGCCTCTAACACCTGTGGTGCATAATCAGTAGGGTAATCGGTCTTGTGACCTAACATCGTTACCCCTTGTAACTCTTTTTCAGATCTGCCGGATGCCATAAAGAACCTCTTTCTATACATTCTATAACTCTATAATTAAGATATATTAAATAATTCATGTAACACTTAATTATAGCATATAAAAGAATACACTACTTATAGAGATAAACGAAGTCCAATTCAATTATATTACGCCCATATATAGATTGTGTAAAATTAAAATTTATAATAAAATATTCATATACATTTGGTAACGTTAATACATTCAGAATGATATAACACCTTATGGAGGTCACTTATGAAATTAAAACAGCTTATTTTATCTAGCATTGCTGTAGGTGCACTAGCTTTCACATTTGGCACAGTACAACCTGCACAGGCGGCTATTGGCATGGAGAATCCTGGTCCAGCTATGAACCTTGAAAAACCAGCATCTGTTACGACTGCTCATCACATTAATGTAGATGGCAAGGTTGTAGAGCCTATTAATGGCCAACAAAATGTAATCTATGTAGACGGTCAACCACTCGTAGCATTGCGCCAAGTATCTGAAGCATTAGGCTATAAGGTGGCATGGGACGAGCCTACTAAAACAGCATTAGTAGATATGAATATCGCTACATTAGCTATCCAACCTGATTCTGCAGAGGTAGTGCGCCATGGCAAATTAAAGATTATTAACCTTGATACTTCTGAAACCTTCTTACCTACAGCACGCAAAGTTGATGGTACGATCTTTGTAAAACCACAAGTATTCAAATTATTATTGAACGATGTAAAAATTACAAAGGATGAAATCTTCATCGCCCCTCAACGTGCACAATTAGCATCTACTACAGATACTAAAGTAGCTCATAAGAATGAACTCAATACATTCTTACCACCATCTCAAGAGGATGTGAAGAAAAAAGAAGATTCTAAAGCTACAGAAAAACCTCTTATTAAAATCAAAAAATCGTTAGCTAAAGATACTGTCACAACAGACGATCAAACTACATCTACAGATGTATCTGAATACCAACGTGCTAATGGATTAGATCGATAAATAAATCTATTAGATTGTAAACAAATCTATTAAGGCTTTAACGTAATCTAGACATATAAAAAGGTCCCATAAAGGGACCTTTTTATGTTATATGATCAAATCTAGTTATAGCTAAATTTAGTTATAATCCAATCCATATTCTCATCAATCTCATCAAAGGACTCATCATAGAGGATAAAATTACTTTCCCCACACCTCCATATCTCGATACATTTATAATTTTATTTTAATGGGCCCCAAAACAGAACTCAATGTTTATGCTTCGTCGTCAGTTACGGCCTTAGTGCCTCTTGTACCTGTCCGTATACGCATAGCGTCTTCTACATCGTATACAAAGATTTTACCATCCCCTACTTCACCAGTTTGTAATGTATTTCGAGCTGTATCCATTACAAGGTCAACAGGCACATCACACACAACGGTTTCCACTTTTACCATAGGAATGAGGTTCACATCATATTGTTGACCCCGATATACTTCAGTATGCCCCTTTTGTAAACCACAGCCAAAGACTTGTGACACTGTCATGCCTTGAACACCAATCCGATTTAAAGCATCTTTTAAATCCTCTAATTGCTCAGCACGAGCGATTATATCTACCTTTTTCATTCGTTTCATATATTTATCTCCTAGGCAGTACCAAATACAAGTAATCATTATACAACTTAACTTTCAGTTTCGCGTACTATTTATCAGTCACAAATCATAACAAAGACGTTTGATTAGACGAAATAAATCGACCAGAGCTTTTAAATTCAGATTGATTATAAGCACCTTCTCCATGTTCACTAATATCGATACCTAGTGACTCAGAGCCAATGCTAACACGCATATCCATGAAAGCGCTGACGATTTTAAATAGTATAAATGTACCTACAATGGCAAACACATACGCAATAACCAGTGAAAGTAATTGAGGGCCTAACAAGGAGCCGCCATAGAATAGCCCATTCGCCCCATCAGGATTAATAGTTGTAGTAGCCCATAAACCTGTAGCAATGGCGCCCCACGTACCACCTACACCATGAATACCGAATGCATCAAGAGAATCATCATAGCCAAGGCGGTTTTTAATGATCGCTACCGCTAGATAACATACAACTGCGCCTATAAAGCCAATAATAATAGCCGCCATAGGTGTTACAAAACCTGCAGCTGGTGTAATGGCGACTAGCCCAGATACACCACCAGAGGCAGCCCCTAACACAGTAGGTTTACCACGATGCAACATTTCTGCTAACACCCATCCTACAATACCGACAGCTGCAGAAATTTGCGTAGTTAACACTGCATTAGCTGCAAGGAAGCCTACACCAAGAGCAGATCCTGCATTAAAGCCAAACCAGCCAAACCATAGAATAGCGGCTCCAAGGATTGTCATCGGCAAATGATGAGGTAGCATAGGCATGCGTCCATAGCCTCGGCGACGACCTAGCAACATACATAAAGTCAATCCAGACACACCGGACAACACGTGAATCACAAGTCCACCTGCGAAGTCTAATGCGCCTAAATCACTAAGGAATCCACCACCCCAAATCCAATGAGCCATCGGATTATATATAAAAATAGACCATAATAAGGCGAATATTACAAACGGTGAAAAACGCATTCGCCCAGTAATAGATCCACTCATGATAGCTGGTGTAATAACAGCAAACATACATTGAAAGGCTACAAAAGCAAGCTCCGGAATATGTGTATTAATTAGCACTGTTGTCTCTGCACCACCAAGACCAAACTTGCTAAAATCACCGATGATACCATATATATCATCACCAAAAATCAAAGTATATCCTAACAAAATAAACTCAACAGAAATGACACCAATCAAAAAGAAGCTCTGCATGATCGTACCTAGCACATTTTTACTACGCGCCATTCCACCATAAAACAACGCTAAACCAGGTGTCATAAAGAATACTAATGCAGTACACAACAATACCCATGCTGTGTTACCGGTATCAATCATATTGACCATAAGAAACTCCTTTCCATGCAAAAAACGCCTTGCTTACAGAAAGTCTGCATGCAAGGCGCCGTTACCTAACTATTTTATTGTAGAAATGTAATATACATCACTACATACATCGTATATTACATTTCTATTCATGTCAATAAATTCTATAGAATTTTAAGTATTATAATTCAATAAATTTTTATACAACACACTAATTATCGTTAAAATAAAAGAGCACTCATAATAAGTGCTCTTTTAGATATTGAATGCAACAAGCTATTATGCTTTTGCTTCTTTACCGTATTTTACAAGGCTTTCAGCTTCAATTTCAGTTTGTGTACGGTAATCTTGAGGAATATTGGACAAGCGAATCCAGCTGCGTACAGCTTCTACCAATACGATAAGGATCATGAGGAACATAGCAGCACTAAATGCTACTAAAGTCCATTTACCAGCAGGAATATAGCTATAGAATACGTTTTCATAGTCTGCCGCAATAGCAACGATAGCCATTACTATACAAGGAACCCCTGTTACCCATGCATAACGTTTGTGGCCAAGTCGCATAATAACTGTAGTACCTACAGCCAATGTCATAGTACCTAATAATTGGTTAGATACGCCGAATAGAGGCCAGATAATACCGATGTTACCTTGTAGAACTAGATAGCCCCACAATACACATATTAAAGCTGCACAACCATATACACCTGGAAGCCAATGTTGGTCATTAAATTTAGGATGGAAATGACCTAATAATTCTTGAAGTAAATAACGACCTACGCGAGTGCCAGCATCGATTAACGTCATGATGAACAACGCTTCGAACATGATACAGAAATGATACCAATAGCCCATCAAATGATCCATGTTAGGTAATTTGGAGAAGATATGTGCCATACCTACGGCAAGAGATACAGCGCCACCAGGACGATGCATTAAATCTTCGCCAACCATAGCAGATAAAGCTGGTAATTCGTGAACTTGAAGGCCTAATGCTTTGAATGTATCAACAGTAGAGTTGATAGCAAAGTAATCATCAGGATGCAATGCAGTTGCGGCAATCAATGCCATCATAGCAATGAAACCTTCTGTTAACATAGCGCCATAACCGATAGGCAAGATTTCTTTTTCATTAGTCAACATTTTAGGTGTTGTACCTGTAGCAATAACAGTATGGAAACCAGATAACGCACCACATGCGATAGTAATAAAGATATAAGGGAATACAGAACCTTTCAATACAGGACCGCCACCCCAAAGGTAAGGAGTAACAGCTGGCATTTGAATTTCAGGCATTACGATGATAATACCAAGAGCCAATGCGCCGATCGTACCGATTTTAAGGTATGTGGACAAGTAGTCACGAGGAGCAAGCAATAACCATACTGGCAATGCTGCTGCAAAGAAACCATATACTGCAAGCATGATTTCAATGGTTTGCAAGTCATATGTGAACCAAGAAGCATATTCGCTAGCTGCTACATTTGGACCATAGATAATAGCTGCGAAGATTAATGCTACACCAATAACAGTTGCCTCTTGAATTTTACCAGGACGCAACCATTTCAAATAAATACCAATAAAAATAGCGATTGGAATTGTAGCAAATACGGAGAAGAAACCCCATGGAGAGTTATGCAATGCATTAGCTACTACTACGGCCATACCAGCAAGGGTGATGATCAATAGGAACAATGTAGCAAGCATAGCACCGAAACCAGCGAATTTACTGATTTCTTCGCGCGCAATATCCGCGATAGATTTACCATCATAGCGAACGGATGCAAATAAGATAACCATGTCATGTACAGCGCCAGCTAATACGGAACCGATAAGGATCCATAATGCACCAGGCAAATACCCGAACTGGGCTGCGATAACAGGACCTACAAGAGGGCCTGCACCAGCAATCGCTGCAAAGTGATGACCAAATGTTACCCATTTGTTTGTTGGCACGTAATCGTGACCATCATTGTGGACCATAGCCGGCGTTGGACGATACTGATCAAGTGTCAGCACCTTGGCCGCTATGAAAGCCCCATAAAAGCGGTACGCTAAAATTAGAATACACGCGGAGGCTATAACTAAGTAAATACCATTCATAACCATATAAACACCTCCAATTGTCTTGTGTGACATGGTGTTATATAAAAATATCTGATAAATCTTTTGGACATCCATGCCACATTGGCTCTCAAAACTTTTAGTACTTACAATAATATTGTATATCTAAACATAGAAGTGTCAATTATCGATTTCTCATTTTGAATGTACATTATGAGCTAAAAGCATAGATAATCTATATTGATACTAATTACCAGCAGTAATCCTTCCAAAAGTACGTAATAAATCGAGCCCTACTGAGCCACTTTTTTCTGGATGAAACTGCATTCCAAAAACCTTACCATATTCCACTATCCCAGGCACATCAATACCATAATCAGCGGTAGACGTAATATATTGTGGATCTGTATCTACATAATAAGAGTGAACAAAATATGTATATTTTCCTTCAATATGACTAAAAGTACTATCTGGATTACGTACTATATTTTTATTCCACCCCATGTGAGGTACACGCAAGCCAAGATTGTGAGGAATAGCTTTTACAGTACCAGGAATGATACCTAAGCCTGGTGTTGGGCCATATTCCTCAGACTCATCAAATAATAGTTGCATCCCTAAGCAAATACCTAATAATGGTATCTCCCGGCGAACTACCTCATGAATTATATCAACCAAACCACGATCTTTTAAAACGGCTACAGCCGATGCATATGCCCCTACACCAGGCAATATAACGCCATCAGAATGTAATATCGTATCAGCATCAGATGTTAGCACCGCATCAAGACCAATATAAGCCAATGCTTTCTGCACATTAAAGGTATTTCCTGCGTCATAATCGATTATAGCAATCATGATGCGCTCCTTTCACCAATATATTTTATAAGAACACTACGCATAACATCCCCATCTTGCGACATAGGAATAGTCAACCGCAACCAATTTTCACGCTGACCACGACGTACTTGATAACCTTCTTTGAGCCATGCATCGGCTAACCCCTCCGCATCAGGTACTGCAAAGAAGATAAAGTTCGCTTCGCTCTTATAGTAGTGAATTCCTAATTCATCAAATAGAGTTTCCCATTTTGCTCGTTCCTCTGCATTTTGAGATACCGTTCTTGCTAAAAACTCTTGATCTTCAAAAGCTGCCTCTGCGGCCACTTGCGATAAAGTATTGAGATTGTAAGGCAAACGGATAGTTTGCATGTAATTAGCCAACTTTACAGGCGTCATCATATAGCCTACACGGTAATTAGCGAGGCCATACGACTTGGAGAAGGTCCTCATAATAGCAACATTAGGGAATTCATCTAATAAAGCTCGCACTGTTGGGACCGTTACAGAGGTAACAAAGTCAATATAGGCCTCGTCTACTATAACTAAAGTTTCCTTTGGTACAGCAGCTACGAATTTACGAATATCTTCAACAGACTCATAGGTGCCTGTTGGATTATTAGGATTACAAATCCATACGAGGCGTGTTGTCTCATCTATAGCTTTTAACAATGCAGCGAAATCATAGTGACCTGTTGCAAAATCAGCTGGAACCTCGCGAATTTCAGCACCTTCCACAAGGCCGTTCAATGCATATTCTGAGAAGGCTGGCACACTAACCACAATGGAATCCCCAACGTTAATCAATGTCTTATTGACCATTGCAATGACTTCATCAAGGCCTACACCAATGACGAGTTGTTCTGGTTGTACCTTCCAATACTTCGCCAATTTCAAACGCAAATCAGTGGCATTCCCATCAGGATAATAGTTAGCATCATTATGTGTTACATAACTAAGAATAGCCTCACGCACCAACGGAGATGTACCGTATGGATTTTCGTTGGCAGACAGACGCACCAAGCGGTCCACACCGAGGCGTTCCTTTACTGCTGCAGCAGGTTCCTCAGGTATATAAGGTTTCAATGTGCGAATTATCTCTTTCATAAGCTATCCTTTCTAACTATTTTCTTAAAATGTATATTATAAATTTGTAATTTCTGGGCGATCTGTAGTCTTACTTACTACGCCTTCACGGCTAGCAAGCTCTGCCTCAATGGCTTCGTAAGGGATGTTTTTCTCCACTAATAATACGAGCAAGTGATACAACACATCTGCTGTTTCGTATATCAATTCTTGAGGGTCCTCATTCTTTGCAGCGATAACAACTTCAGTAGCCTCTTCTCCTACCTTTTTCAAGATTTTATCGAGCCCTTTATCAAATAAGTAGTTCGTATAAGAACCTTCCTTTGGCTGTGCCTTGCGGTTCTTAATAATTTCGTATAATTCGTTCAATGTTTGCTGTGCCATATATAACTCCATTATGTCTCTAATAATTTATATCCTATTGTGCTTATCTTATGCTTCTACATCATTAAAGAAACAGCTTGTACGCCCCGTGTGACATGCAGGGCCTTCCGGCTTCACTTGAATGAGCAAGGTATCGCCATCGCAATCGAGGGCCATACTCACCACATGTTGCACATTGCCGCTCGTACCGCCCTTATGCCATAGTTCCTGACGAGAACGAGACCAAAACCACGTTTCCTTTGTCTCTAGTGTTTTGTGAAAGCTTTCTTCGTTCATCCACGCCACCATGAGAACCTCTTTCGTATCTGCATCTTGCACAACGGTTGGCAATAAGCCATTTCCTTTTTCAAAATCAGGTTTCATATATTAATCCTTTATGAAAATAATCGTTTTAAAACTCAGTATTTTATTAGTATCGTTACCATAGTATTTTATGTACTACCTTCAAGTACCTTTAAATACTGTAATTATTTAAAAACGTATATATGAAAGCTACTTTCTATCGTACAGTAATACCGTGAGCTCGTAATTCATCTTTGAGTTCTGGAATTTTAATCTCCCCAAAGTGGAAGATTGATGCCGCTAAGGCACCTGTCACGCCTGTTTCTTCAAAGAGATCTATAAAATCTTGCACAGTACCCGCACCACCAGAGGCGATAATAGGCACATCTACAACGGCTTCAATTGCCTTATATAGTTCAATATCAAAACCAGATTTTGTGCCGTCCTTATCCATGCTCGTTACGAGCAGTTCTCCGGCCCCGCGAGATACGGCTTCCTTAGCCCAATCGAGAGCTTTCCACTCTGTACGTTTACGACCGCCGTGAGTATAGGCATACCATTCACCAGTTTCTTCGTCTGTTTTTACATCGATGGCTACTACCATGCATTGATTGCCAAACTTTTGAGCCCCTTCTGTGATGAGTTCAGGATTAGCAAGGGCTGCAGAGTTCAAGGACACCTTATCGGCACCAGCTTTCAATAAAGCCGTCATATCATCGATACTCTTAATACCGCCACCAACGGTGAGAGGCATAAATACTTGGGATGAAATCTCTTGCACCACATCGCGCATGGTGGTCCGTGCATCAACAGTGGCCGTAATATCTAGAAAGACAAGCTCATCTGCCTGTTGTTGCTCATAGGATGCTGCAATATCTACGGGACTGCCTACATCTACGAGATTAACAAAGTTAACCCCTTTTTTTACGCGCCCATCGTCTACATCTAGGCACGGAATAATCCGTTTCGCTAACATAATTTCCTCTCCATTGAGTGCTACTCAATTTATTTCGTCTGTTTAATTCTATCTGTCATCCCATTTAAGATTTACTTTTAAGCAGATACAATTCTGTCATTTCTACATTATCGTTGGTTATACTCAGCGATCTCCTCTAATGTAATCGTTCCTTCATATAGCGCTTTACCGACGATACTATCCATGACGCCTTTTGCTTCAAGTGATTTAATATCCTCTAAATTACGAACACCACCAGAGGCAACGATACGAGCTGTAGGGAATGTTTTTTGCAAATTGCCGAGCAAGTCTTCGTTAGCCCCCTGCATGGTACCGTCCCGGTCCACATCAGTAACGATAAAGTACTTTGCGCCGCCTTCAATCATGGCGCCGATTAAATCGGTCATAGGCACATCGGATTGATCGAGCCAACCTTCAGCAGCGACCTTACCATTTTTACCGTCTACACCAATAACGATACGCTCTGCACCATATTTAGCAATCACTTGTTTCGTAAGCTCAGGGTTTTTAAGGGCCACAGAGCCTAGGATAACTCTGTCTACGCCTAAACCTAAATAGAGGTCAACAGCCGCTTTATCGCGGATGCCACCACCGATTTCAAGGATGCCTGTGAAAGCCTGACGCACTGCTTTTACAATGTCCACATTAACAGGCTTACCTGCCTTAGCACCGTCTAAATCGACGAGGTGGAGTGCGCCTACCTTGGCATCTTCATATTGTTTTGCTTGGTCCACTGGCTCTGGATTGATAACCGTTTCCTGTGCGAAGTCACCTTTATAGAGGCGAACACTGCGACCATCTTGTAAATCTATAGCTGGAAAAATCATAGGTTCTCCTTTATTAAATGACTGTATTAAATAACACCCTTTGTAGAGTTTACCCCTTGAATATCTGGGTTAATAGTAACGGCCTTGCGCAATGCGCGGCCTGTAGCCTTAAACATGCTTTCAATGATGTGGTGCGTATTGCGACCATATAAATTGCGCACATGTAAATTCATAGCAGCGCTCATAGCGAGAGCTTGGAAGAAATCTTCCACTAGCTCTGTTTCAAAGTTACCACCTAAAACTGGAGTGCTCCATTCGCCTTGGAACACGAGGTATGGACGACCACTCAAGTCGATGACAACTTGTGTTAGTGCTTCATCCATAGGAACCCATGCATCGCCGTAACGCTCGATGCCAACCTTATCGCCAAGGGCTTTCACCAAGGCTTGACCTAACGCCAATCCAATGTCCTCAACGGTGTGGTGAGCATCTATGTATGTATCACCCTTTGCCTCAACTACAAGGCCAAAACGGCCGTGTTTTGCCAGTAGCGTCAACATGTGGTCAAAAAATCCAATTCCTGTGGAGATGGAGCTCGCTTGCGCCCCATCAAGGGTAAGTTCTACTGTAATATCTGTTTCTTGCGTGGTGCGTTGCACCGTACCTGTGCGTATCATAACGATCTCTATACTCCAAATCTATTTTTCAAAACGTACTTCAATGGCACGAGCATGTGCTTCGAGGCCTTCTGTACGAGCTAATGTGGTAATGTGTGTTGCCACTTCTTCTAACCGTTCTTTTGTAAATTGTGTAAAGGATGTACGTTTTACAAAATCATATACACCAAGTGGAGAGGAGAAGCGTGCTGTACCACTTGTAGGCAATACATGGTTTGTACCGCCTACGTAGTCGCCTAATGGCTCAGATGCATAGGCACCGAGGAATACGGAGCCTGCATTTTGAACGAGGCTCATATAGTTCATTGGATCTGGTAATTGGATTTCTAAATGCTCTGGCGCTACTTCGTTCATGACTGTAAACATGTCTGCAACACTATCCATAACAGCAATATAGCTATTATTTTCAATGGCTAGACGAGCGATGCTTTCACGAGGCAACAATTTCAATTGGCGTTCTACCTCATCTGATACGGCATTTGCCAAGCTTTCACTAGTGGTAACCATAATAGCGCGCGCTCGAGGATCATGTTCCGCTTGGGATAAAAGATCTGCCGCGAGATGAACTGGATTAGCACTATCGTCAGCGATAACACCGATTTCGCTAGGGCCTGCAATCATGTCGATATCGACTTGACCGAATACTTGACGTTTTGCAGTGGCTACGTAAATATTGCCAGGGCCTACGATTTTATCAACCTTTGGAATACTTTCAGTACCATATGCAAGGGCCGCTACACCTTGAGCTCCACCAACTTGGTATACTGCATCAACGCCAGCAAGCTTAGCTGCACCTAGTACAGCAGGATTGATGCCGTCCTTTTGAGGAGGTGTGACCATGACGATTTCTTTAACGCCTGCAATTTTAGCTGGTAACGCAGTCATGATAATAGTAGAAGGATATGCTGCAGTACCACCAGGAACGTAAAGGCCAACGCGAGCCAATGGAATTACCTTTTGACCGCGGATGATGCCTGGGGTGTCCATGTCCACAAAGCCTTGCTCAATTTCACGGCTGTGGAACTCTGTAATATTAGCCTTTGCCTTTAATAATGCAGCCTTTAAATCATCAGATAAGGACTCATAAGCAGCATCGATTTCCTCTTGAGGCACCTTGAAATCTTCGATAGACACACCATCGAATTTTTCAGAATAGGCCTTTAAGGCCACATCACCATTGGTGCGCACATCGTCGATGATATCGTACACGCGGCGTTCAATTTCCATGTCTGTAGTTTGTTGCGTATAATTTCGCACGATACTGATCATCGTATCTAATGATTCTTTATAAATTTTCATGTCTTATCCTTCTTCCTATATGCTATTCACACTATTAGTCCTATCTTTTATTTATTAATGGCTTCTGAAAGCTGGTCTATAAGTGTAAAAATGGTATTTCTCTTTTGTTTTAGTGCTAATGGATTAGCTACTAAACGGGTAGAAATCTTTTGTAACCAGTCAAAGATTTCTAAGTTGTTTTCCCGCAATGTTGTGCCCGTTTCTGTAATATCTACGATGGCATCTGCAAGTCCTACTAGAGGTGCCAACTCAACGGAACCTTCAATTTTGATGATTTCCACATCTTGCGCTCCAAAGTACTGTTTTGTAATAGTTGGATATTTTGTACCAATACGTTGGCGGCGCCCTTCTTTAGGATCATAGCCCGCAAGAGAGGCTAAGATAAATTGGCATTTGCCCGTTTGTAAATCAAGCATTTCATAACTTGTATCATCTTGTTCATCTAGTACATCACTACCAACAATACCGAGGTCTACTACACCATTTTTCAAATATGTTGTTACATCAGGGCCTTTAGCAAGTATTACCTCAATGGCATCACCTAATGGAATGATAAGCTTACGCGCCTTGTTGCGCAGTGGCTCACAATCGATACCGCATGATTCCAAGAGAGGAATGAAATCCTTTTCGACACGGCCCTTTGTAAGAGCAATACGCAATTTGCCATTATCTTGATTGTTGCTTTCACCATTCAAGGTAACATCTGTCAATACATCAATATTAAAAGCCATCCCAACCGCCGGCATCGGTGTACCATCAAAGCTAGATAACAAGCCATCATAACGGCCGCCGCTGACGATGTACTGAGATACGCCGTCTATGTAGCCTCTAAAGGTAAGGCCTGTGTAATAAGATTGAAGCGGCTCTGTAGACACATCAATGCGAACCTGTTGGCCTGTTTTAGACACTTGGTTGGCCATATCTACGAGATTATCTAAAATGCGTTGTGCTGCTGCAGGCAAGATAATTTGGTTGAGCTCATCCTTAATATCTCGGACCGTACCAAACAAGCGAGGCCATACAGTTAAGAATGGATATAACGCACTATTTTTAAAGTCGGAAATCAACTCGTTGTAACGAGGTAAATATTTAGTAAACAAAGCGTCTAATAGCTCTGTTCTTTCCTCATCACTAAGGCCTAGCGCATCGGTGATAGCACGAGAGAAACGAGCGTCCCCAATCTCAAGCAATAAGTTATTACCAAGCTGCGTTTCATTTACCTCTTTAATGATGGCAAAGCATTCTTGCTCTGCTTCAATGCCTTCATAGCCTACCATCTCGATGCCGCCTTGCGTTACTTGGTTCACATCACCACGGTGCTTTTTATTTTTCATGAACACATCGCCTAAATAGTAGAACATACGAGGTAGTTCAATATTCGTGGTCGCCAAGAAACGACCGATTGGCATGGTCAAATCAGGACGAATTACGACGGATGCATCCGAACTATCCATGAACTCGTACATATGCTGACCGCGCCCCATTGCATAGCCATTAAATACATCCTTGTACTCTACAAGAGGCGTAGAGATCTTTGTGTACTGGCGGCTACGACATAGACCGAGCACATATTGGCTCACATCATCCTTGCGCTCCGCTACGGCCCCTATATCATCGCGGAACCCCGTAGGTAATTGCTGCTGTACCATCGTAAACATCCTTTCTATCATTTCATTTCTCATACCTGTGAAAGCCCAATACACACTATTTTATATAAGTTATATTTCGCTACAATTTACTATGGGAAAAATTTTACCTATATCGATACTTTTATATTTTATCGCTTTATCTAGCTAAAGTATGAAATTATAATATAACGGTTCTATAGAATTGTCAATAGAACCGTTATGATTTCACATTATTAATATAAAGACACTACGCCTATGGCTTACATCCTTTTATAAG
This sequence comes from uncultured Veillonella sp., assembly GCF_963522475.1. Classification (GTDB taxonomy): domain Bacteria; phylum Bacillota; class Negativicutes; order Veillonellales; family Veillonellaceae; genus Veillonella. The sequence goes on from NZ_CAUQYW010000001.1 coordinate 237,595, forward strand.
TATAGTTAAATACATATAATTAAGAATTAATTTTGACTTTGTAACGATAGATATATAGACCTATCAACTTCATCTAAGTCTTCAATCTTATACTTCGTTTTACTTGCATCAAAATGATAATATTTCTTTACATGATTTAATAAAGCTTTGGACTCTTGGTTTTGTTTGGAGAAGAATAGAATACAATTCATATTATTATCAAAGACAATCATATTATCCTTACATAATAAGTATAGATACGAGCTGCCAGCCTTATCTTTCTCTACAAAGGCATCAAAGAAATAAGGAAATTTAGAGTTAGAGAAACTAGTATCAGATACAATAAATTGGCTACCAAATTTGCTAATATAAATTTCATTCTTAGGCCCAAACTCTAAAACTACACTACGGTCAACCAGCTCATCTGATGATGGTTCATGATAAAACATATAAGCTACAAAAGCTGTTATTAGAGTAATCAAAATAATCAGATAAAATAACAATTTTCTCATCAATCTAGCCCCAAATTCGTTCTATGTCTGCTATGCTATGTGCATCAGAGCCCAAAACAAATGGCACCCCAATGACAGCAGCCATGCCTTGGATGAAGCGGCTTGGGTACATTTCACGGCAGTCTGGTTTGAAGAAGCCACTCATGTTATAGTCTAGTTCGCGCCCTTGTACGCGCATAATATGTAAAATATCGCTTACCACCTGCGCATTACGACGATCTAAATGATGTTCAAAGCCAAAGTGGTGTTGGTATTTCTTAATCAAATCAAAATGGCCAATACGTTTTGGCGTATATTCACCGAGGTCAGCACGCACGGCTTGACGCACAGTAGAATAATATTTGTAATATAACTCATATTGCTTTTGAATCCATGGACCAAAGCCCTTTTCAAATTCTTCAGGGCTGTAGTCTAAGCAGTAATAGGCATTATTCACGCCTTCCATAAAGTGAACGGACAAAATATTATCGTCCGTCAACGGACCATAGCGATCGAGGAACTCTTGAATATCTGCCTCAAAACCTGGAATGTAATCCACTTCAAAGCCAAGGGAGATGTCGATATGTGTGCCATAAGCACGTTGTAGTTGACGACCTAATTCTAAGTAGGTATCTACTTGGTTCAATTTCAAAGATGCTGTGTCATAAGCTTTTTGGTCACCACCGTATTCAGCTGCAAAAGCCTTTGGCAACGGCGCGTGCTCTGTAAGGCATACTTTTTCAATGCGCAACTCGATGGCCTTTTCAATCATCAATGCAGTTCGGTCCCCACTACCATGTGGACACAATTCTGTATGTACATGACCGTCCACAAGTCGGCTGCGATACTTGCTATAGCCAACGAACTGTCGTTCATCTTTCATGTTCATTCAATCACCCTATTCGCCCTACCCCACGGCGAACCCTTATCTATCATCTGTACATTTAGTCTTTAATTTAATATCTACGTTTTATTATACCAATAATGCGTATGTTTCGGTATCCTGATATTTACCCTGTTTGAAACCAACTTGCGGTGTTAGACCACAATAGGTAAATCCAAACCGTTCATGTAACGCTGTACTTGCCGCATTTCCCGCCGTAATGACAGACACTACCGTATGTAATGTTTCCGTTTCTTTCGCATGTTCTAATATATGGGCCATCAATTTAGATGCCACGCCTTTGCCGCGATACCCTTGATGAATGTAGATAGATAATTCGACAGTACTTTTGAAAGCATCCTTCGTTCTATATGGTGAAAGCGATGCATAGCCTACCACAACATCGTCCATAATCCCTACAAAAATGCAGTGCTCCACCGTTTGATGCGCCGCAAACCACTCCTGCCATTCTGGCAACGTACGGAGTTCAAGATCAAGAGTAGCCACACCGTTTATGACCTCGTAATTATAAATATCTAAACAAGGCGGTACATCATCAACTCTAGCACGACGAATATTTAAATTATTCATAGTAACTCTTCTTTCATAGATTACTGAATAGAACTCAATATAGATTTCTTTAACTTAAAATGCTCTGTTTTACCCACTTTTTGAACTTTAAGATGTTCACGTGGTATATGTTTAATACGTTCATACACGGTCTTTTTACTCTTACCTAAATTTTTCCATAATTCTTCTCTAGTAACTCCTGGTCCAATCGCAAATAAAGATGTCTGTAACAAGATATAATATATATCTTGAACCAGTTCATCTGTAATTCCTTGGTTGATAAAAAACTGATCTAATTGATCACAGGCGTTACGTAATCGTTCTAACCGTGTATTAAGCAATTCACTTAAATTATCAACTGTATCAACTAAAAAGGTTAGAAACTGAATAATAAAAGGCGTCAAATCCCCTCCGTTGCGTTCTGACGTAGTATTAATAAAGCTTTTATAATATTTAGAACGATTAGCCTTTATTAAAGCGGACAAACGCAAGGCTACCAATGGATGAAACACCTTTGATAAATACGAAGAAGAAATATACCTATTCACACGACCATTACCATCATAAAAAGGATGAATGTAACCAAACATATAATGAAATACCGCTACACGAATTGGTAATTGTATCTCATCATTATTCAAAAATTCTAGCGCTACGGTCATAAGTTTGATGATTTGTGATTCCGGCGTAGTTCCTATATGAATCTCTCTATCATAACCATCATAAACTGAAACAGGGTCGCGTCTAAAAATCGCTCCATCTAGTTTATTTTTCTCTTCAATTTCATTTGATACTAACTCATCATATAGAGCCCTAATATCTTCATTTATATAGAATTCTTTCTTCCCTGATGCATTTAATATATCTCTATATTTTGAAACAATACTACTAAACCTTTTTACCTCAGTAATATTTGTATCAATAGCCTCTTGAATCTCTCTTCTACTACTATGAACACCTTCAATATCATTACTAGCCTTGATTTCTTCTACCAAGAATGTGTTTAGTAAGTGAGGGTGCATAATTAACGGAACTTGCTTTAATAGATTTAAAAAAGCTGAATGTTTCCGCTCCAATTGGATCATTACATCAAGAATATCCTTATGATACATAAAAAAAGCAGGAAAACTCTTTTTTCTATTGATTTGTGCTATTGATATATTTAAATGTTGCGTATTTTCAGATGCATATCGTGCATCAAGAAGCTCTTGCCACTTCTCTTCGCATTTATAAAACACTTTATATAAAGGTTCATATGACATAGCTTTTCACCTTTCACAATCCATTAAAATGTAAAAATTGTAAATTTTACCTTTATACACCCAATATAACAAAACTGAGTGGTAAAAACAACGTTTTTTACCACTCAGTTTATGCATTTTGAAGTATATATAAGTAAAAAGCTCTTATTTTACTTATATACTCAAAAAGGCATAAAATCCTCCTAACAAACTAGCCCAAATATAACTTATCGCTGTATCAATACATAAAGAAAATACGCAACAAAAAGGACGAGCTGCAACTCGTCCTTTTTGTTATATTGTACGTAATATTTTGTACGCTTTACTACCTATCAGTAGTATACCATAAATAAATTTCCAAAAGATAATCAAAAGACACCTAGAAATTTCGCCCTTTCTAGGTGTCTTTTTAGGTGTACCAATTAAGATACCCCATACTCTTCAAATTAATTATAACACAATTAACACTATGAATTTATCCAATTCTATCTATTACACAATTACGAATAGTAGTACTGTAATAGCAATCAATGCACCAATCACGCCGTAGTCCACAGTTTTCAAGCCTACGGATGCAGCAAAGCTATGAGTAGGACCACCAAAGCCGCGTAGTTCTAGGGACAGCGCCATTGTTTCGGAGCGGCCCAAGGATTTTAAAAGCAATGGTTGGATCACAGATGCGTAAGATTTCATGCGCTTCAAGAAGTTGCCTTCTAAGGATAAACCACGGCACGCTTGCGCCTCTTGTACAGCATGGCTTTCAGCAATGAAATCAGGTACAAAGCGTAGTGCTGCGGTGAACATAAATGCATATTCATAAGGAATCTTGCATTGTGTTACGAGCGCTGCTGTAAGGTCTTGCAATTTTGTAGTTGCCAACAGGCAGATAAACACAAGCGTCATGGCAAGCATACGCAAGCCAGATACGATGGCAGATATTACATCGCCGCTACCAAGGAATTGGATAACCCCAAGGAATACAGCAAAGCTAGTCAATGCCAATACGGCTTTGTGTTGTTTAAATAGCAAACCAGCTACAAACAATACACCCAGTTCTACAACGACTAACGCCAATAATGATGCCCAGTCGCGCAATAGAATGGCCCACACGGATACAGCGAGGGTCATCAAGATTTTTGTTAACGGTACTAAACGTTCCATATGTCCCTCCTATTTTCTGCCCAACTGAGCCACTAACTTAGATTTCAATTCATCCATGGATTTGCAATAACCGAGGGATGGTACCGCTAGTGAAAGTTCCACACTTGGCGGTTTTGTAAGGCCTAGGTCTTGCAATTCATCCGTAGACTTCTTGAATAATTCTTCCGGACTACCATCAAAGGCAACGGTTTGGTTACCCATGATGAGTGCACGGCTACATTCGCTAGCCATGATTTCCATATCATGTGTAATAAGAAGGATCGTAATACCTTCTTGATTAAGCTGACGCAATAGTGCTAACAACTCTTTAGTTTCCTTCCCATCTTGACCACTTGTTGGTTCGTCGAGGATGAGGATTTTAGATTGCATTGCTAATGCAGAAGCGATAGCAACACGTTGTTTTTCGCCGCGGCGCAATGTTGGAGGATAGGCTTCACGTAAGTGAGCAATACCTGTACGTTCCAACACTTCATCAACGATTTGTTTTACTTCGGATTTAGTGCGACCTAGTGATTCAGGACCGAAGGCAACCTCTGTGGCTACTGTTGGTCTGAACATTTGGCGATCTGGTTGTTGGAATACATACCCAATAAATTGACCACGTTTAGACGGCGGCATGGATGTAATCTCTGTGCCATTGTAGTACATGCGACCGTCGCTCGCCTTTTCAAGGCCTACGAGCAATCGAGTAATGGTCGTTTTACCACAACCATTGCGGCCACCGATAGCGATATATTCGCCGCCTTCGATGGTGAAAGTCACATCGCGGAAGATGTCTACGGATGGCACATAACCAAAGCGGATATTTTCAACCTTAAGCATGAGCGCCACCGTCCTTTCCTTGTACATCATCAACGCGTTGAATTGGTTGTTTATTTTCTACTGTATTTGTTTGATTTGCTGTAGAGCTGCTTTCACCATGCACCTCATGTTGAATAGCGTGAGCCATTTCAATTTGGTGTAAGCCCTTGATCGCAGACTCGATGCTGAGCCAAGGTTCATCACTATGGAAACCGGCTTGTTCAAGTTCCATGTACGTTGTGAACACAGATGGCAACGCATCTACGTGAATATTGTGTTCGTACATATAACGAAGCGTAGTTGGTACATCCGCATCACATGCAACGGAGCCATCAACCATAAGAGCCATGCGGTTTGCATACGGCAATACAGCATGTAAATCATGATCGATAACGACAACAGTAATACCGTGTTTTTGATTTAAATCACCTACGAGACGATATAATTCTGCAGTCCCATCTGGGTCAAGGGAGCTTGTTGGTTCATCAAGGACAAGAACAGTTGGGTTCGTAGCCAACACAGAAGCGATAGCTAAACGTTGGCGTTGACCACCAGATAAACTTGTAATTTTACGGTCCTCTAAGCCTACGAGACCAACTTGCTTAAACACCTCTTCAGAACGAACTTTGATGGTTTCACGATCATAACCGCGGTTTTCCATAGCAAAGGCTACCTCTTCACGAACGGTCATCGTTACGAGTTGCGTATCGTAATCGGCAAGAACAACACCGATGTGGTTTGCAAGCTCTGGAATTTCCATTTGTGTAGTCGCTTTGCCATCTACAAAGACCATGCCTTCTAGACGACCGCCGTAGAATTTAGGCACAGCTCCTACCATAGCCATGCAAAGGGTACTTTTACCACAACCAGCAGGACCAGTCACAACGAGGAAGTCACCATCATGTACGTCGAGATTGATGTTTTCAAGAGACGGTGTCGTCGCCTTAGGATGGTAGTAATTTACGTGTTCAATAGAGATTTTAGCTTGGCGCTCAGGCAAAATCGTCATATGGCTATGGTCAGATGTCAATTGATCTGTACTTGGCAACATGCCACGTTTGGAGAATAAACGTTGCGCCGGAATGTACAGGATTGGCGTAATGGCACCGTTCAAAGCGCCTACAATAAGAACCATCGGCCACATACCATACATATATACATTGTCTGGTAGGCCCAATACTTTCCACAAGATGGTAACGAAAATACCGCCAGATACAACAGTCGCTAAGAAGCCAGATAGGATTGGCGTTAAATCAAAGCCACCGATTTTACGGAACTTCACGACCAACATAGCGCGTGTCACGAGAGCTGCCGTCAACGCACCGCCTGGCTCTGACAACAAGTTACCGTAAGGGAATGCTGACTTAGATGTCAAAACATTGATGAGGGCCGCTACAAGGCCAATCCCCAAGGTTTGACTCAAACTAGGACGAGTCAATAAAATAGCTACGCAGTACGTAGCAATCGTCCAGTTCGGCGTTACCCCAGCCACACTAGGGCTCACCAAATGCAATATCGTGCCCAATGCGAGCATCAATGTGCTGACAGTAACCCATCTAAACTGGCCACCCTGCACATGCGTGTACACAAGATCTTGAATCCGTTCCATAATAGCCTCTTTTCTAAAAATGAATATATAGTGTCTATTGTAACATCCTTCGAGAATTTGTTAAAGCCAAGATACTATTAATAAATAGTATCTTTATCATATGATAAAAAGCACCATCTATTAACGATAGTGCTTTTGGTGCATAGCTAATTTGATTATTCATAATTAAATCCCCAATTCACTCTTTAGTTGCTCTGATGAAATCCAGCCTAGTTCTTCACCAGATTTACGACCTGTCTCTAAAGCCCCCATAAGTTTTATAGTAGCCATTACACGTTCATAATCTTGAATATCCATAATTGCATATCTACCTCTACCATTTTTAGTTAAGAATACGGGACTATCTATAGTAACATCACGTAAAACTTCAGAATAATTACGTAAATCTGAAATAGGTTTTATATTCGGCATACTATCACCTCCAGAATACTTTAGTGATATAACACTCATCTTTCTAATATCTTATCATTATTGTAGTTAAATTATCATATAAATTCAACATCAAATTTTACAACACTTCTTAAAATTACTATCAACATATATGATACGGCTTTCTTCTTTTTCTTGTTATATAATATGCATAGATACTTGTAATAATTTAATAACTAATATAATAAATTCTAATTACATACTTATAATACATATAATTTATTTTTAATAAAGGAAATACATCATGGCACAAGCATTAATCGTAATCGATATACAAGAAGGCTTAGTTAACGAAAACCCTTACGATGCGAAAAATCTTATCGCTAATACAAAAGCCTTAATTAAAAATTTCAGAGATCAAAATATAGAAGTCATTTTTATAAGACATTCTGAAGATGAAGGTTTATTAGCAACAGGTAGCGATAATTGGCAAGTCTATCATGAATTAAAGCCTCAAAAAAACGAAAAGATTTTCAACAAATATTACAATAGCATCTTCAAAGATAGTGGATTAAAGGAGTATTTAGATAGCAAAAGTATTACCGATTTAACATTTGTAGGAATGCAAGTGGAATTTTGCATTGATACATCTGTGAAAGTAGGCTTTGAATATGGTTATAAAATCACCATCGTCGAAGATGCTATCTCAACCTTTGACAACATCCATCTATCTGCCAATCAAATCTTATCCTTTTACAAAGAGAAAATTTGGAGAAATCGATTTGCGCAACTAAGAACAACAAAAGAAATTCTAGCTATTAATTAAATTGTTATTCTCACTTTCTCGTCATATAGTTGTGATATAATGCATATAAATACTTATGCCTAGGACATAGGAGGTCTATATGTACAAATATATTACAATTTTAGGGGCCGCAGGCCAAATTGCACAAAAGTTGACTGCTACATTATTAACATATACAGATATGCACCTTACATTATATGGTCGCCAATTGAGTACTCGTTTACATTCAGAAATTTTAGAGCATGAACGAGTTACTGTCATCGAGGGTTCCTTCCAAAACCCTGCTAAACTAGAAGAAGCTGTAACAAATGCAGAGATCGTATTTGTAGGCGCTATGGAATCTGGCAGTGATATGGCGGCTATTGTGAAAGCATTGAGCCGTAAAAATGTACGCCGTGTTATAGGTCTTTCTATGGCTGGTCTTTCTGGTGAATTCCCTGCAGCTCTTGAAAAGTGGACCTTCGACAGCTTACCGATTAGCTATGTCCAAGGCGAACGTCAAGCACGCAATGTGTTGCGCGAGTCCAATTTAAACTACACAATCTTGCGCCTCACATGGCTCTATAATGATCCAGAAAATACAAATTACGAGCTCATTCCTGAAGGCGTTCAATTTAACGATGCCCAAGTTACACGAGAAGCTGTAGTAAAAGCCATCTTCGACATCTTGCATGTAGATGATGAAACTCCATTCCATCGCGCAAGCATCGGTATTGGCGAACCAGGCACACACTACGACAAACCAAGCTTTCACTAATATATAATTATATTAATTCTTAAATAATAAGGTATATCCAAAATCAAAAGAGTACATTTTTACTCATATAACACAGGTTTTGGGTATACCTTTTCTTATACCCATATTTTATAGTTATTTATATAGATAAACTTCTGTATTTGGGCTATACTAATAAATGATTAAGTTATACTAATAGATATGTGAATGCAATCGCCTATGCGGTTAGCGATTACATGTCTATATACATTTTGCGGAATAAAATCTTGTATTTTTATGTATAAGAATTAATGATATCCATTTCTAGCCCCACTAGGAGCTGAAACTTATTAAGGAGTTATTATGAATCGTATTGTTGTTATTGGCAGTTGCAACATGGATATTGTCGTCCTCGCAGATAAACGTCCGGCGGCAGGCGAAACAATCATGGGCAACGAGTTGCACATCGCTCATGGCGGTAAAGGTGCGAACCAAGCGGTAGCTGCTGCTCGTCTAGGTGCAGAGGTTACTATGGTAGGTTGCATCGGCGAAGATGCGTACGGCCAAATGATTATGGATAACCTAAAGGAAAATCATATCAATACAGACTACATCGTTACGGTTCCAGATACTACAACTGGTACAGCCCACATCACATTGGCTGAGGGCGATAATAGCATCATCGTGATTGCAGGCGCTAATGCTAAGGTAGACCAGTCCGTAGTAGATAACGCTTGGTCTACTATCGAGCAAGCAGATCTTGTAATGGTGCAAAATGAGATTCCTATTCCAACTATCGAATATATCGTTCGTCGTTGTCACGAGTCTAATGTGAAAGTCCTCTTAAATCCAGCTCCAGCGGCGGATCTAAATCCAGAGTGGTTAGAATTGGCGACCTATATTACGCCAAACGAGCATGAATTGTCTGCCCTCTACCCTGACCAATCGACAGAGAAAACATTATTGGCAAACGAAAACAAAATCATCGTTACTCTTGGCAGTAAAGGTGTAGGCTACGCCGATAACGGTGAAATCCACACCGTATCTGGCTTCAAGGTTGAACCAGTAGATACAACAGGCGCAGGCGATACCTTCAACGGTGCCTTTGCAACAGCTATCGTCAATGGTAAAAGCTTAGCTGACGCGTTACACTACGGCAATGCAGCTGCGGCCCTCTCCATCCAACGCTTAGGAGCCCAAGGCGGTATGCCAACGAAGGACGAAGTTGCTGCATTCTTGGCAAAGAATTAACTATTGAATAAATAAGGAGTTATGTATGCAACGACACGGCATTTTAAATAGCCATATAGCTAAGGTTCTTGCAGATCTTGGTCATACAGATACGATTTGTATCTCCGACTGTGGATTGCCAGTACCTGAAGGGGTTCAGAAAATTGACTTAGCTTTGGATTTTGGTGTACCAAGCTTTGAACAAGTGGTATCCATCATCGCTAAGCATATGAAATCCGAAGCAGTTCATGTGGCAAAGGAAATTAAGGAAAATAATCCTAAAGTTTACGACTTCTTGGAGTCTACCTTCCCATCCAATCAATACGAATGGATTGAAACAAGCCATGAAGCTTTCAAAGAAGCAACAAAACAATGCAAATGCATTATTAGAACTGGTGAAGCATCTCCGTATGCGAACATTATCTTACGCGCCGATTGTATTTTCAGCGATCGTCCCTAGAGCAATAGATTAACTGACCCTCAAATCTATTACATACATTAGAGATACTTTCACAAGTCATATAGGAGTAGTTATGGAAATTGTTATGTCAGGCATTGCAAAGGCATTTGGTACGAACCAAGTACTACGCGATGTAAGTATTACCCTCAAGGAGGGCGAGGTTCATGCCTTGATGGGTGAAAACGGCGCCGGCAAGTCTACCCTCATGAATATCCTTACGGGTATTCACAAGGCAGACGCTGGTAAAATCACCATCGACGGCGTAGAGCGTACCTTCCCGAACCCGAGAGAGGCCGAGCTAAACGGTGTGGCTTTCATCCACCAAGAGCTCAACATTTGGCCAAATCTAACCTTGTTAGAAAATCTATATTTAATGAGACCGAAGCGCAATAAATTCGGTATGCTCGATAAAAAGGCGATGCTCGCTGAGGCAGAAAATACATGCCGTGAACTAGGCATCGAATTGCCGCTCACAACAGAAGCAGGCCTTTGCTCCGTCGGTCACCAACAGATGACGGAAATCCTTCGTATCTTGATGTTAGATGCCAAGGTTGTCATCATGGACGAACCGACAGCAGCCCTCACAGAGCGTGAAACGGCGACATTGTTCAAAATGATGCGCAAAATGAAAGCCCGCGGCGTGGCTATCGTATATATTTCTCACCGTATGGAAGAGGTATTTAGCGAATGCGATACTATAACGGTTATGCGTGATGGTCACACCATTATTACAAAACCAACTGCTGAGATTTCTGTAGATGAAGTGGTACGCCACATGGTAGGTCGTTCTATCGACGAGTTCTACCCTGCTCGTACTACAATACCTGGCGAAGTTGTGATGAGCGTCGATAACCTCAAACCAGAAGGTTTCGACAACGACATTTCCTTCTCCTTGCGCAAAGGTGAAATCCTCGGCGTAGCAGGCCTTATGGGCGCGGGCCGTACAGAAATCATGCGCGCCATCTTTGGTGTAGATAAACATAATGGCGGTACCGTAACAGTTAACGGCTCTGTTCTGAACTGTAAAAAACCAGAAGATGCCATCAAAGCTGGCATTGCTTTCATTACAGAAAATAGAAAGAGCGAAGGCTTGATCCTCGATTTCTCCATCGGTTCCAATATTACATTGCCGAACCTTAGCGAAATTTGTCCATCTCATGTACTGGATAAGGGCAAGCTCAATTCCTTTGCTGACGAATTGTCTAAAAAGCTAGGCGTTAAAACACAATCTATTCACGAACCGGCATCGTCCCTATCCGGTGGTAACCAACAAAAGGTGGTTATCGCGAAATGGGTTGGTAAAAAGCCATCCATTATCATCATGGACGAACCAACACGCGGTATCGATATCGGCGCGAAACGTGATATTTATGATTTAATGAACGAATTAACGAATGATGGTGTGTCCATTATCATGGTGTCCTCTGAGTTACCTGAAGTGCTAGGCATGAGCGACCGCGTTATGGTCATTCATGAAGGCCGCGTAGCAGGCATCTTGGACCGCTGCGATGCAACACCAGAATCGATTATGACATTAGCCACAGGAGGACAATAATGGACAGCAAAGCTCTGCAATATGTAAAAAAATTAGGCCCCCTCATCGGCCTCATCCTATTATTTGTAATTATCTCTGTCATGAACGACAGTTTCCTTGAATTCTCTAACTTGCGTAACTTGTTACGCCAAGTATCCATCAATGCGATCATCGCCTTTGGTATGACCTTCGTCATCTTAACGGGCGGTATCGACTTATCCGTTGGTTCCATCCTTGCCCTCTCTAGTGCAGTGATGGCCAATCTCATCGTAACCGGTACTGACCCTGTGTTCGCTATTGTGTTGGCTGCAGGTGCTGGTCTTGTATTGGGCGGTATTAACGGTCTCGTTATCACCTATGGCCGTGTAGCTCCATTTATTGCTACCTTGGCAACCATGACAATCTACCGTGGTGCCACTTTGGTATTCACCGACGGTAACCCAATCTCTGGTCTTACACAAGATCCTCTATTCCACGGCTTTGGCCAAGGGGATATTGCAGGCCTTCCAGTTCCAGCCATCACAATGTTCCTTGCTTTCATCATCCTCTGGTTCGTATTGAGCCGCACATCCTTAGGCCGTAAAACATATGCCGTAGGTGGTAGTGAAAAGGTTAGTTACATTGCTGGTATCAAGATTGACCGCATTAAAATCTTCGTGTATGCCTTGACTGGTATGCTCTGTGGTATTGCCGGTGCAATCATCACTTCTCGTCTTAACTCTGCACAACCTACAGCAGGTGCAGGCTACGAACTTGACGCTATCGCAGCGGTAGTTCTCGGCGGTACAAGCCTTGCTGGTGGTCGTGGTCATATCGTTGGCACATTAATTGGTGCCCTAATTATTGGTACCCTCAACAACGGGTTAAATATTCTCGACGTTTCCAGTTTCTATCAACAAGTTGTAAAAGGTATTGTTATTTTACTAGCTGTTCTTGCAGACCGTAAGAAAGCCTAGGAGGTTCCTATGAAAAAACTATTGTTACTGTTGGCGATGGCCGTTATGGTTATCGGTCTTGTAGCAGGCTGTGGTAAAAGCGCTGATAACGGCGGCGACAAAAAATCCGGCACCATCGGCTTCTCTGTTTCCACATTGAACAACCCATTCTTCGTATCTATGAAAGAAGGCGTTGAAGCTCAAGCTAAAGCGCTTGGTCTTAAAGTTAAAATCGTTGATGCTCAAAACGACCCTGCAAAACAAGCAAACGATATTTCCGACTTAATTGAAAGCGGTGTTTCCGTATTGATCATCAACCCTGTAGACTCTGCAGCTATCTCTACTTCTGTAGAAGCAGCAAATGCTAAAAACATTCCTGTAATCACTGTTGACCGCTCTGCTGATAAAGGCAAAGTCGTTGCTCACATTGCTTCTGATAACGTAAAAGGCGGCGAAATGGCAGCTCAACTTATCGCTGATAAAGTTGGCAAAGCTGCGAAAGTAGCTGAAATCGAAGGTATCCCTGGTGCTTCCGCAACTCGTGAACGTGGCCAAGGTTTCCATAATATCGCTGATAAAAACTTAACAGTAGTAGCAAAACAAAGTGCTGAATTCGACCGTACAAAAGGTTTGAACGTAGCAACTAATATCTTACAAGCTAACCCTGATGTACAAGCTATCTTCGCTCATAATGACGAAATGGCATTGGGTGCTATCCAAGCAGCTAAATCTGCAGGCAAAACCATCTTCATCGTAGGCTTTGACGGCACTGCTGATGCAGAAAAAGCCGTTCAAGACGGTACATTAGCTGCAACAATTGCTCAACAACCAGATCAAATGGGTAAAATTGCTATTGATACAGCTCAAAAGATTATCAAAGGCGAAACTGTAGAAGCTAAAATCCCTGTAGATCTTAAAGTTGTTACAAAATAATTGTAAATAGAAACTGGGTACAAAAAAGAGTCGCATCCTTTGATGCGACTCTTTTTATTTTTGCACTTGTTCCAAGAATCTTTGAAAACGCAATAATCCTGGTAACTACAGTATTTTTTGAAAAATATGGTGATATGTACCTTACCAGGCAGTTGTTTCCGCTTATATTCTTTAAAGGCAAAGCCTTCATACATTTTGGCAAGCCACAGATGTTCTGCAGCGGTACCAAGGGTTACGGCTGGTGTTTTATATACATTACGCAATAAATCTTCTGCTTTGGCTAACACTTCTCAATCGTAGCCTTTTCCCTTATGTTCAGGGGCTGTTACAAAGTGCGCAATGTGCGGATATACATCCGGTGTAGCCTTTGGTATCCAAGGCATGCGGAATGAAATAGAGCATACCAAAGAGCCATCTACATACAGACCAAATACAGGATATTTCAAGATCCATGCGCGAGACTCTTCTTGACTAAAGTTGATAGCATCAAAGGATATAGGGTAGTTCTTATTCTCTGCATACCCTGCAATCAATACCTTATGGTACTCAGCCGCATCATCTACAGTTAATTGTCTAATTCCTTTCATTATGTACCTCGTTTAAATACTTTATTTAAAGTGACCTAACGCATCAAGTATTAGGCCGCTATTTTTATCATTCTAGTATCATCTATACATTACAGTGCTACGCTATCAAGAGGCAAGTCGCTGTCGAGTGTAAGGTAACGACTCAAGAATTTACGAGTACGCTCCTCTTTTGGATGTTCTAGGACCACTTTAGGATCACCTTGTTCTACGATGACGTTGCCTTACATGAATACTACTTAGTCTGCTACTTCTTTCGCAAAGCCAATTTCATGCGTTACGATAATCATGGTTGCTTCTAACTCTTTAGCGATCTTGCGGATAACGGCCAATACTTCACCTACCAACTCTGGATTGAGGGCTGATGTAGGTTCGTCAAAGAGGATAACCTCTGGGTCCATCGCAAGGGCACGAGCGATGCCGATACGTTGTTGTTGACCACCGGAAGGTTGTACAGGATAGTAATCATCATAGCCTTCCATGCCTACTTCCTTGAGCAAACGTTGGGCATTCTGACGAGCTTCAGATTTTTTCATCTTCTTAACTGTTACAAGGCCTTCCATGATATTTACAATAACATTCTTGTTAGAGAATAAATAATAAGACTGGAACACCATGGATGTATTGCGGCGTACATTTAAGATTCCCTTATTAGACGCTTTATGTAGGTCTACAGAAATATCATTTAATTGCCTCGTCCCTGCATCAGCCTTTTTAAGGAAATTCAATGTTCAAAGGAACGTCGTCTTACCACTGCCGAATGGACCAAGGATAACCATTACAGAACCCATTGGTACATGTAGATCGATCCCCTTTAAAATTTCACGGTTCCCAAAGGATTTGTGAACTTGTTTAATATCTATCATAATACATTCCATCGTTTATACTTGCTTGCATAGACTTCTAAACGATGGAAGATAAATTCAAAGACAATCCCCATCACCCAAAATAGACCGGCCACCACACCGTAGGCCTCAAAATACTATGAATTTTCCTCTGTATATAACTTTGCAGCACCGAACAATTCAATTACCGTAATGACGAATACAATACTTGTACTCTTCATAGTGTTAAAGAATTGATTAGTAAATAGTGGCAACGCAAAGACTTTCACTTGTAGCAATACGATACAACGAAACGCTTGGAAACTCCCCTTATAGTTTCTAGTGAATTTTTGTTTTTCACTGTCTACTATATGGGGAGTATACCAGGTTTTCTTATGCTTTTAATTTGATGTGGATCTGTTTCATCTGCTAAGGCTATAAATAAAATTAAGAAAACTAATGTTATTACTATTAAGAAAAGAAATGCAGCTGCTACTGAATAAAAAAATTGGGCAATAGCTGGTAAGAAGACAGCTCCTATGGCATTTTCAACATTACCAAACCCAACAATTCCTAAAATTATCCATTGTTCTTTCTCAGAAAAATAGCTACTCACGTATGAGGTGGAGACTGAGAAGGAGGCTCCAGATATACCGATAAACGTTGATAAAATTAATAGTATTGAGTAGGTGGGATGAAAATACAGAAAGATAAAAAATAAAGTTAATAGAGGAAGTAAAGTTAATAGAAATAGGATGATATAAATTCTTTTACCTCCATACCTATCACTTAGGTACCCAATTGATATCCGGAACAATGATCCTAGTAAAACTGGAAAAGCAACTAAAACTTTTGTTGCCTTTGACTCATGCTGACAACCAAATTAATATTATTAATTAGTACACCAAACTTGACCAACTCATAAAAGTCATTATCATAGCTAAAGTTCCTAAGATGAGAACACGATTTTGTCTATTTGCGTTACACATTATTTTTTACCCATTCTCTTAGTTCATCTAAATTATAATTTGAACTTACTTGATTGAAAACCTGAGCTAAGGAAATTGAAGAGAGTGTAGTGACTAAGGTATTTTCGATAATATCAAGTGAATCAGTAATTGCACATTTTTGTGCTTTTTTCCCTTCGTTTTCACCTAAAAATTTTTTTAATAGCTGTTGATTAGCAAAGATTTTTCCTCGTCCTTCAATAGCAATAAAAACATCATAAAAACTTATCTCCTCCAGAGACTTTGCTAATGAAAAACCACCATATTTTCCAGGAATAGAAGTGATTAACCCCTCATTTACTAGAAGTTTTATTATTTTTTTTAAATATGAATGTGAGGTTCCTAATCGCAAGCTTAATGCTTGAGAGTTTATTGTTTTGTTATCTGGTAACTGAGATAATATTAAAAGAACATATACTGATTGTTCCCAACCAGATGATAGTTTCATGTTGACATCCTCCTACAAAAAGTTATATAGTCTCTAATAGAGATATTTAATATCTCTATTAGAGACTATATTTTTTTCATATTATAACTCTTTATAAATACCTTGTAAAGAAAGGAAGGATGATAAAATTGAATTTTAAAAAGTCCTCAAGAGTTTCGTTTTTGCTTAGTATTACTCTAACAACTATTTTTATGGGGTCATCATTTCCAACGGGCAAGTATTTAATTTCACTAAACCATGCCCCGCCTTTTCTGATTGGAAGTTGGAGATTTATTAGCGCGGGTATTTTAATGTTATTACTTACTCTTTTTACTGAAGGAGTATCTAAAGTTATACCTAAAAGTAATGGCAAAATAACCAGCGGTTTTCTTCTAGTAACCATTATAGGAATTTTACAGACAATTGGTACTATGGGGTTTTTAAATCTTGCAATGTCTAAGGGTTTATCTTCCTCAATGTCCTCAATTATTTTATTTACTAATCCTCTGTGGTTAGCAATTTTGGCACCTTTTCTTTTAAACGACAAGCTTAATAAATGGAAAATTTTATCATTATTTTTAGGAATTACAGGAGTAATTCTATGTTTAGGGCTAGATAAAACAGCATTTAGCGTAGGTGCTTTTTTTGCACTTCTTGGTTCATTTTGCTGGTCTATTAATACGGTCATTACTAAGCGAGTTCCTTTTGATCAAGGTTCATGGGTGTTTACAGGATGGCAACTTCTTATAGGTGGTATAGGAATGTTTATAATTTCGACATTTCTACATGAGCATTATAATTTGACACAGATTGATACAACTGGTTGGTTTTGCTTTATTTGGTTAATTTTGCCAGCATCTATCGGCTCCTTTTGGCTGTGGTTTCATAGCCTAAAACAAGGAGGTGCTACTAGTGCAAGTAGTTTTTTATTCTTAGTTCCACTATTCTCTACAATTTTTTCAATGATTGGTCTGCACGATCGTTTTACGCTAGGTTTAGTAATAGGTGGAATATTGATAATATTTTCGTTAATTTTTGTTAATAAAAGTATACCTAATACATGAGGGGATTAAATGGCAAAAGTAGAAAGTTTCAAATTAGATCATACTAAAGTTCGTGCTCCATATGTTCGCAAAATTGATACACAAATTGGAGAGAAAGGAGATTCTATTAATAATTTTGATGTAAGACTTGTTTAACCTAATCAAAGTGCTATTCCGAGAAGAGGAATTCATACTATTGAACACTTCTTATTAGAGATCGTATCATTGGAGTAATAGATTTTTCTCCATTCGGATATCAAACAGGATTTCATCTTATTATTTTGGGAAATCACACATCATAAGAGATTGCTTTAGTGATAAAAGAATCTCTAAAAGAAATAGTAATTGATGAATTTAGTTGGAAAAATGACCCTGTCATGTCAGAAAGGCAATGTGGTATTTGCATAACCATTTTGTGTACGCAAGGCTCTGTGTCTTTGTTGCCATATAAAATCACCTTTCTTTTGCATATAATGTGGCTTGAACACCTACATTATACTTAAGCAAGGTAATTTTTTTGTATAACTTTCGTTGCCGTCCCCGCATAGCGGGTGGTTTAATGATTCGCGACTACGTCGCGAACCAGTCTAAAGATAATCTAAATAAAGCTTGAGCCACATCTTTTTTAGATATAACTCGAGCTTTATTTAGATTATACGTTATATAACTACTATATAGTATATAACGATTATATGTTATGCAAACAACATATATTAGAACATAAAGTTCACGTCTGTACGCCAGTAATCACCTAAGTGGTTACCATCCATATCCTTATTTGCAAATCCATAGTATGCACCAATCGATACATTTTGGAACGGTACGTAGTTTACATTAGCTACGAAACCTTTGAACCCATTACGTACATGAGCTACACCCTTAGTATCTACATAATGTTGATTGTAGAAGCTATATGCAGGAGCAAAGGCACTACTAAAGATTGGAGAGTTTCCTTCTTGATAGTAATATTGACCACGTACGCTATAAGTATGAGCTTTCTTAATGTCATAGTTACCATAGCCAAGGCTAGTCATCCATGCTTGGGAGTTGGATACACCTGGCGCTGTAAGCCATTCGCCGAATACATTCCAACGGTTAAAGTTCATATTCGCGTTAAGGCCCCAGATATTTTTATATGGAGAATCGATAAAGGATTTAACTTGTTTCCCAGTAACCGCATCAATATTTTGACCTTGGTACAATTTACCATTATGGAATCGACCATACATACCGCCAAGAGTTACATGTTTATTAAGTTTGCCCTTCACTTCTAACATAGCTGCAGAGATAGTGTTTTCCTTATTTTGGTACGTACCTGCACCACCCCACCAGTAACCATAACTAGCGGATACATCTAACTTGCCATGTTTGTACATGAGTCGTGCCCCATCGATAAGATCATCATACATAAGGCCTAATGCAGGCGTATATAATTGACGACCTATGCGCAATGTCGTATTTTTGCCAAAATGATGGTCTACGTAAGCAAGGTTAATTTTACCTTGTGTAGGAGCACTGCTATTGCCGAGCTCACCAGAACCTTGTACACGAATAACCACATCAGTTTTATCATTAACCTTTGCATTAAAGATTACACGTGCCCGGTAATCAAAAGAAGAATGAGTACCATAGGCATATGCATCATTTTTTAATTCACTACCACGATAACGCAATCGGTAATTACCTGTTACTTTTACATTCCCTACTTGGTTTTCTAATTTTGCTACACGCACGCCCAATGTGTTAAGTTCATTACTAAATTCATCGGCCAAGCGATTAATCATAGCTTGTTGTTCTGCATTAGCACGGTCTTGATTTGCCATGGCTTTTGCTACCATTTGGGCCATTTCGTACCGCGTAATATCATTGTTACCTTTGAAAGTTCCATCTAGGTAGCCATTAATAATACCAGCAGAAGCCAATTGTTCTACCGATTGATAGGCCCAACTAGAAGGATCTACATCGCTAAATGGATTTGCTGCATAAGCACTAATAGAACCTAATACAAAACAAGACACTAAGCTTGCTACTAATTTTTTATTCATAGAGATAACCCACTCTCATCTATACAAAAACTCAATATAAATATACGAGTCTATATGCGCCACACATTACTATAATATATAAAACACTACAAATATAGTTATCAATCATATAATCTGTTATATGCACTGATTATTCATGTGGTGTTGTATATGTAATATCCTGTGCGGCGTAGCTTTCACCATGAGCAAATACATGAACGATTGTTTCCAATGTAGCACGTACAGTTTCAATAGCCATGCTAGGTTGATTAGGTTTATCCACCACTTGAGATGGCAAGTATGGAATATGCATAAAACCAGCCTTGATATTGCCCTTTTGAGCAGCATAATGGCATACGCCATACATCAAGTGATTGCATACAAAGGTACCTGCCGTATTAGAAACTTTCGCCGGAATACTAGCTTGGTGCAATGCATTAACAATATTTTTAATAGGCAATGTAGCGAAGTACGCACTAGGACCATCAACTACGATTGGTTCATCCTCAGGTTGGTTGCCTGCATTGTCTGGAATACGGAAATCATCACAGTTAATAGCAACGCGTTCTACTGTAATATCAGGACGACCACCGGCTTGCCCCACACAGAGAATAAAGTCTGGTTGGCACTTTTCAGCAGCTGCTTTCACCGTATCAACAGAAGTATAACGTACTGTTGGTACCATTTGTGTAACGACCTTGTAATCACCATCTGTATAACCATCCATAGTTTTAACTGCTTCCCATGCAGGATTAATAGGTTCGCCACCAAAAGGATCAAAACCGGTAATTAAAATTGTTTTCATCATAACACCTCTACACAATTTCTAAAGAAAATAATACATTAGCAAAATATTCAATGTTAACATAACTAAAGCAATTGGAATTTGTGCTTTAATAACGCCATATTGATCGCGCATTTCAAGAAGTGCCACTGGCACAATATTAAAATTAGCAGCCATCGGCGTCATCAACGTACCACAATAGCCTGCCAACATGGCAATGGCGCCAATAGCCGCAGGATTAGCGCCATGAGCCACGACAAGCATCGGCACACCAATAGCGCTTGTAATCATAGCAAAGGCCGCAAAAGCGTTCCCCATAATCATAGTGAAGATAACCATACCAATACAATACGCTATAACGATAAGGAATACATTATCCGCTGGTACGACGCTAGCAACAGCACCAGAAATAATTTTACCTACACCGGCCAAATTGAATAAATACCCAAGAGCAGCTAACAATTGAGACAAAATAGCAGTCCAACTAATTGCATCAATCAATCTACGCCCCTCATGAAAGCCTTGTTTTACATTGGCTTTTGTAATGTAAAGCGCCACGAACATCGCAATGATAGCAGCAATAGCCAAACCTACAAGAGCGCCTAACTTAGTAAAGAATCCGATAATAAATGTAATAATACCAACGAGTAATGCAGGGATAAAGATAACATTTCCAATACGAATGGCTTCTAACTTCTTAAAATCGATGGGAGATTCAAAATACCCCCCTTTGCCAAGTTGTTTTACTAGTACAATAACAGCCATAGCAATAACGAGCCACCCATTGATTTCTTTAGATAAGTAAGAACCAAAAATAAAAGATACACTGTACAATAACCAAAATAGTCCTGTTCCAATTCGGTGTTTATGCTCTTTGTCCAAAAAGGATTGAATAGCAAATACAAATAAGATAATCCCTACGAGGAGGTATACATAATCTAAAGGTTGCATTTTATACAATAATTCCATCATATTATTCAACCTCCTTTTTTAATTCTTCTGGTGTGACAAGGATATTAAGCTCATTAGGAACCAGTTTACCAGCTTTCATATCTGCTTCGTCTTGCGCTACATAAGATTGAATTGTTTTATCAAAAATAAAGAATCGAATCACACTGACTACGTAAGCACAAATTGCTGTTGGCAATCCATACAGTACCATATCAGTCAATTCCACGGTGTACCCTAATTGTTCCATAACACCTTTAATAAGCAACAATCCACCTGCTGCGAGGAACAAGTTTTGACCAAAGAAACTGCCTGTATTATCTGATGATGCAGCGACACCGCGAATTTTATCGAGTGTACGATGAGAAACAGGTCTACCTTGAGATACTGCGGCTTCACTCATCGGTGCAATAAGGGGACGGACCATGGCTACTAGACCTGACATACCAATCCCCAATGCTACTGTTACTTGACGAACCAATAAATAGATCATAAAAATACGTCCCGCAGTAGCAGCATGAATTTTACTAATTAAAATTTCAGCACGTTCACGCAAACCATGGCGTTCCATGACACCTATAACAGGTAAAATCAAAATAAATAATGACATATAACGATTTTTAACAAAGGCCTCGCCAATAGCGCCCACAATATCTGTGACACTAAGACCAGCAGCTAGGCCCGTTACAAAACCTGCTACGATGACAACTAACAAGGCATTAAAGCGTAGCATCAGGCCGATGACCATCACTAAAATACCAGATAAGACTAACATAGTCACACATCCTTTCAACAAACCATCTATGAACCTATATGGCTCATAGATAAACTATGTATAGTTTATATTATATACCCAAACATGCATTTTTTACATAAATAAACCTTATACATCAACTCCATTTAGTGCAACTTTTCTATCTTATTATCAAAATACTTACTATTAAATGAAATCATATATAAGATTTAGTTAGTATTTCAAAAAAGGATTTACTATAGTAAATCCTTTTTGAAGAGTATTGTAGTATGTTGTTTGCCTCTAAAATGAACTTTATCATAGGCTTTAAACCCAAAAGATTCATACATGTTAGGCAACCATGGATGCTCTTGTGCGGTACCTAATGTAACGGCAGGGGTTTTAAATTGATTAATCAACAACTCTTCCGCATAGCCTAATGTTTCCCGCGCATAGCCTTTACCTTTAAACTCAGGCGCAGTTACAAAGTGAGCAATATGCGGAAACTTATCCGGTGTGGAATATTTTACCCAAGGCATACAGAATGTAATAGAACTTACAAGTTGTCCATCAATATACAAACCATATACAGGATAGGTTTCGATCCACTCTTTAGATTCTTCTTCTGTAAAATCGATAGCATCGAATGTGATTGGATAGTCTTTAATGGCTGCGTAACCATCGATTAATACCTTATGATATTCCGCTGTATCTGCTACTGTTAATTGTCTAAATTCTTTCATTGTCTTTCCCTCATATCTATATTTTTATTCATTAAATTTGTATATTTATTACTTCATGAACGTTATTATACACCTATGCGAATTAACTTGCAATATTTTTACATAAATATTACATGAAGTTTTACATACATTAATCTTAAAACAAGCAAAAAAACAGGATGTATCACGAGGATACATCCTGTTTTTGAACTTTTACGAGCTCGAGGGGAAGTCAACGTATTATTGATTAATACGGGAACCGTATACGTCACGTTGATTTTTTGGTTCGTTGTTAACACGAACACGTTCTGTTTTATGACGATCGTTGTCAGCACCAGAAATACGATCAACACGGAAGTGGTTAAGACGAATATTTTGTAATTCAGGTCCGAATTCATTCATAGCACGTTTCATGTTGTCATCGATAGGAGCACCATTTTGAAGTGCACGGTACAACATAGTAGCAAATTCGTAACGAGTCATTTTAACGTCGCCTTTGAATGTGCCATCAGGGTAGCCAACAAGGATACCATTACCAGCCAATTGGCTAATGTATTGGTAAGCCCAGTGGTTACGAGGAACGTCTGGGAATTCAGCAGTTTTACTAGGATCGATTGCATGTGGAGTCAAAATTTGTAACAAGTTGTTATATTTGTTTTCCATGTCTTGAAGACGTGCGTTCAATTCAGCAATTTCACGGCCCATAGCTACACGAGAGCGGGACTCAGGAGAACGTTTACCAAGACGAAGAGATACGCCAGCGTTCAATTGAGTTTCGCCAGTACCTACAGTACCACCAACGGAGAACATTGTATCTTCGTTAGGACGGTAGAAAGCACCTAATGCTGCGGAGTTAGCATTGTGGTAGTGACCATAACCAGCAGCGATTGTCCATTTGTCATCTGGATTGAAGTCCAATGGATGTAAAGCAGCCAATGCAGCAGAACCTGCACCTACTTTATTAACGCGTTTTTCAACATTACCAACACGATTGTTCAAGTTAGTAATATTATTGTTGATTGCACCTGGTGTAGAATTGTTAATTTGAGTTTGTAAATCGTTTGCAACGGAGTACAATTGGCTACCGTTTACAGCATCTGTAGAATCAGCGGAAATTTTACCAGCTGCTACGTTGTGGATTTGGCGTTCGCCGCCAGCAGTACCAACAGATACAGAACCTACTGGGCTAGTACCTGCGAAGCCACCAAAAGTGTGACCAGCTACAGTTGCATTAGTTACAGTTGTTGCAGAACGAGTAGTGGAGTCAGCACCTAATGCAATGGAGTTTGCAGTGGATGCCTTAGCTTTATTACCGATAGCAATGCTGTAATCAGCAGTTGCAGCTGCATCAGAACCGAATACGTTAGTGCGTACGCCTGTTGCTTGAGCACCAGCACCAAATGCTTGTGCATGATCGCCTGTTGCTTTTGCAGAGGAACCAATTGCATTAGCATGGTTGCCATTTGCAGCAGCATCAGCACCAATAGCATTAGCTTTGTAACCAGTAGATTCTGCTTGGTGACCAAGTGCTAAAGAGCGTACATCAGCAGCATGTGCACGAGTACCGATTGCGATGCCCCAAGTTTTATCAGCTTGAGCTTCATGACCGATAGCAACTGTTTCGCTCATTTTAGCTTGAGCTTTGTTACCTACTGCCAATGCAGAACTACCTAGTGCAGTATTTTCAGAACCAATAGCTACAGAATTGCTATTCCAAGAACCGTTTAACAATGTTGCAGAATCAGGCTCATTATCGAAAGTACGATCACGGAAGTTTGTAGTTGTACCGTCTACAGTATTGCCATAGCCATAACCGATAGCATTTGTACCAGTTACATTATTAGTGTCACCAAACGCTTGTGCAAATTCACCTGTTACAGTATTGCCGTCGCCGAATGCATTAGCTTGGTTACCATTAATAGTGTTTTGGTTACCATACGCACTGCTAGAACCGTTAGCACTTAAAATTGTATTACCTTGACCTACAGCAATGCTTGTAGCTGTATTATTAGCAACAGTACCGTAGGATACAGCATTACTTGGAGCAGGAGATGCTGTAGCATTACCAGCTGCAGAGATGAAACCACCTGCAGTAGTCACAGAAGCTGCACTTACTGGAGCAACAACAGTACCTACTGCTGCAGCTGCCGCTAATACAGCAAACGCTAATTTTTTAGAATGTTTGTTTTCTCTCATCTTACACCCTCGCTAAATTAAAATTCTTAACCAAACACAATACAATTTTTCGTTCTCTCTTAAAGCCGCCTCTCTCCTCTGGCTGATAAAATATACTTCTTATAGTAAGCTAAGAAATATATTCAATTCATTTTAAGAAAAATTTATATTGTTGATTACTCGCCTAGCATATCAAAGTTTTACGATATAAACAAGACTTTTTCCCATATAAAGTTCATTAACAACTCTTCATATTTCCCAAATATTGCCAAAAAATAGCATGGTTACTAATATTTCTTGTCATATCAATATACTTATTAATTTTTGTTATGAGTAATAAAAATCACATCTTTTTTGAGATTCTACAAAATACATATTGTATATCTTATAAATAATTATTACTTTTATAAGTAATGCAAATATTTTTAAACGACCGCCAGATGCCATTCATATTAATTTCATGAATATTTTCTGAACTTTTCACCAAAAGAATAATTAACCATTTTTCTGAATTTTATATTATTTTTATTTTTATTGAATATTATCTAATACATATATTTAGATATATAATTAAGAATACAAATATCATTCAGAATATACGCATAAGTTTACGAAAACAAATCTATAAGCCATATATGATGCTTATAAAACTTTCTATACATAGAAAAATACAAAAGCTCCTACATTCTATGAATGTTAGGAGCTTTTTACATGTTAATTTAATAATGCTGTTACAAGTTCTTCTGCTTTGCCAAAATCCTCTGCATCTGGATTCCAATTACATTTAATTTCTGGTTCTACTACAGAGAAACCATATTTAGTCAATTCTTCACGAAGCACTTTTGTAGATTCACCAGACCAACCATAAGTGCCAAATACAGCAGCTTTTTTATTTTTAAACTTCAACTCACGTAAGAAGTCGAGCCACCCAGCTACAGAAGAGATAACACTATTCCCTACTGTTGGAGATCCCACAGCAATCGCTTTTGATTTGAATACTTCTGTCATAATGTCATTCTTATTGGTTTTACTGATATTAAAGATCTTAACCCGTGTATCAGGAGATTGTTTAGCAATCTCATCAGCAATTTTATGGGCTAATTTCTTTGTACCATCCCACATAGTATCATATACAACTGTAACTTGATCTTCTTGGTATGCTTGAGACCATTCATAGTATTTCTCTACAATTTGCATTGGGTTTTCACGCCAAATAGCACCATGACTAGTAGCGATAATATCAATTGGCAAGTTGAGCTTTTGTATTTCTTCAACTTTAGCTTTTACCAATGGAGAAAATGGATTCAAAATATTAGCATAGTATTTCATCGCCTCTGCCCATAGACTACATTGATCAGCCTTATCAGCCCATAGCTCTTCTACAGCAAAATGTTGACCAAACGCATCATTGGAGAACAAGATATTGTCGCCAGTCATATAAGTTGCCATAGAGTCAGGCCAATGAAGCATACGCATTTCTACAAAAACTAAAGATTTTCCATTTCCGATATCTACAGAATCACCGGTTTTAACAGTTTTAAAATTCCATTCTGGATGATGATATTGACCAACCAAGGATTTAACTGCATTTTCCGTACAATAAATAGGCGTATTAGGAATTTTCTCCATTAATGCAGGCAAGGATCCGCTGTGATCTACTTCGCCATGATTACATACGATGAAATCAATCTTATTTAAATCAATTTCAGATTCCAAATTATCAATAAACTCAGAGGAATGAGGCTTCCACACTGTATCGATGAGAACAGTCTTTTCTTCCTCAATCAAGTACGCATTTTGACTAGACCCATTATTAATACTGTAATCAGAACCGTGGAATTCTTGTAATTCCCAGTCGATTTTACCTACCCAAGATACATTATTTTTAATGTGCTTTCTCATAATAGCCTCCTTTTGTAAAAGTTAAAATACTTACCTTATTCCAATTCATAATGTTATAAAGAAACTAAATAACTTTCACTAATAGTACAAATTACAACCTAAAAGCTATATCAATAGATATACCTCAAGGTCGCTAGTAACTATGGTTTTATTATACTGAAATTACATAAAATAGTCTGTATCTGCAGATACGATTTTGATATGGATTAAAAATTACTCTATATGCGTATTAGGTTTCAATCCTGGGATTGCTTTATAGATATATAATGCAATATATCCGTCAACCATGCTATGAATGATAGTACCAACACCAACAAGAACAAATACGACATAGATAATATCAATATTTGGAGTCGTAGTTGTAGTATAAAATAACAAGCAGGCTAATACTTCAGCAACAGCATGAATCAAAGCGCACACAAAGTTAAAAGTCACAAAGGAAAAGGCATTAGATAATACTTCCATGTGATTTTTAAGATACCAGGCGCCAAGCAAAGCAAAAAAGATATGTGATGCTGCACGCATAACAATAACGATAGGGAATCCTGCTACAAAGAACCCTAACGTAGAGCCAATAACTACACAGGCTGCCGATTTACGCGATAAAAACATAGCCAAAAAGATTGGCACGTGACTAGCCAGTGTGTAAGAGGCTGGTGGTATGACGACTTTCAATGGCATCATGATAGGGATCATAATTGCTAAAGCCATTAATAACGCAGTAATAGTGAGATTTCTGTACATAGTTGATTTCATGGTAAACACCTCATTTTAAAACTATACTAAATACAAACTAAAAAATACCTCACCAAATGCGATGCAATGTCGTAAGCGTTCTTTTACCGCACATGATATAGGATCATGCATCTGACTATATGACAAAAATCAGAGAACTAGTCAAGATGCACGAGCTTACATGACTACAAACGTTCAATAACAGCTTGTGCCATTTCTGTCGTACCCACACGTTTTAAACCATCGCGATAGATATCGCCTGTGCGATAACCATCAACGAGTACTTGTTCAACAGCTTTTTCGATAGCGTCAGCCACTTGAGGTAAATCAAGGGAGTGACGGCACATCATAGCTGCGGACAAGATTGTACCCAATGGGTTTGCCAAGTTTTGGCCCATAATGTCTGGTGCAGAACCGTGGATTGGCTCGTATAATGCTGTGCCAGTACCCATGGATGCAGATGGTAAAAGCCCGATAGAACCAGAGATTACAGCGCCTTCGTCAGACAAGATATCGCCGAACAAGTTTGTTGTAACGATAACGTCGAATTGTGCCGGATTTACAACAAGTTGCATTGCTGTATTATCTACGTAGAAGTAATCTGTTGCGATATCTGGATTAGCTGCCGCTTTCTCTTGAGCGATTTTACGCCACAAACGAGAAGAAGCCAATACATTTGCTTTATCTACGGATACAACCTTTTTATTACGTTTGCGAGCTGTTTCCATAGCAATATCCATGATGCGCTCTACTTCATAACGGCTGTAAGTTTCTTTATCCCATGCGAACTCGTTAGCGCCTTCGCCTTGTGCCTCTTCGCGTTCACCAAAGTAAATACCACCAGTTAACTCACGAACGATAACGAAATCTACATCTTGTACGAGTTCCTTTTTAAGTGGGGAATACTCTTGCAAAGATGAATAGATTTTTACAGGGCGCAAGTTACAGAACAAGCCAAGCTCCTTACGAAGACCTAGAATTGCTTTTTCAGGACGGATAGAAGGATCTACATTATCCCATTTAGGACCGCCTACAGCACCAAGCAATACAGCATCAGCCTTTTTACAAGCCTCGATAGTATCCTCAGTCAAAGGCACACCATATGCATCAATAGACGCACCGCCCGCTTTTTTATCAATCCAATTAACCTTTACACCGGCTTTCTCAAAAGCCACATCACACACAGCCTTTGCTGCCGCAATAATCTCAGTACCGATACCATCACCAGGAATCAATACGATATTCTTTTCGCTCATATTACCTCTCCAATATATAGTAAAAGATTGCAAACCTCATACTCTCCCCCAGTGCCCTTTGCGAAGAAATCGCAATAGCACTTAATGGAACAAGAGCTGGCATATGCCTTGAGACCGACTTAGCTCGCTTTGGAGGCTCGAGAGGCATATGCCAGCTCGAGCCTCGTATTAAAGTCTACTTGCGATTTTTCGCAAAGTTCACAAGACCACCAGCTGCCGCAATGTCTTGAATGAATTGTGGCAATTCAGTCCCTTGGTATTGTTCATTTTTAGTCAAGTTGTACACGATACCTTTAGACAAGTCTACACCGATAGCATCGCCTGCGTCGATATGATCTACTTGTTCACCGATTTCAATTACAGGTAAACCGATATTAATGGCATTACGGAAGAAAATACGTGCAAAGGAGTGTGCAATAATAACAGGCACACCTTTTGCTTTGATAACACCTGGTGCGTGTTCACGAGAGGACCCACAGCCAAAGTTTTTACCGGCTACCATGATTTCTCCAGCTTTCACATTGGGAGCGAAAGTAGTATCAATATCTTCCATCGCATGTTCAGCCAATTCGTTCCAATCGGCAATTGCCAAGTAACGAGCTGGAATGATTACGTCTGTATCTACATCGTCGCCATAGCGCCAGATTTTTTTGCTTTCAAAATCCATATTAAACCTCCTCAGGGCCTGCAATGCGGCCTAATACAGCACTTGCTGCCGCCACGTAAGGGCTTGCCAAATATACTTCAGAATCAACGTGACCCATACGACCACGGAAGTTACGGTTTGTTGTGGAAACTGTGCGTTCCCCTTCAGCCATGATACCCATGTAACCGCCAAGGCATGGACCACATGTTGGTGTGGACACAGCGCAGTCAGCTTGAATGAAGATGTCCAATAAACCATCTTTCATAGCTTGATCGTATACATCTTGGGAACCAGGAATTACGATACAACGAACGAATGGAGCTACTTTGCGACCTTTGAAGATTTCCGCAGCTGCCACCAAGTCTTCGTAACGGCCATTTGTACAGGAACCGATGATAACTTGATCGATTTTAATATCTTTGTCGATTTCGTTGATGTAATGTGTGTTGGATGGCAAATGAGGGAATGCTACAACTGGTTGTAATTTGGACAAATCGATTGTCACAGTTTGAGCATATACTGCATCAGGGTCTGGATTAATTGGTTCTACAGGACGATTTACGCGACCTTTAATATATTCTTCAGTGATTTCATCATATGGGAATACGCCACATTTACCGCCAGCTTCGATAGCCATGTTACAGATTGTAAGACGGTCAGCCATAGTCATATGTTGTACGCCTTCGCCAGCGAATTCAAGAGCCATGTAACGAGCACCATCTACGCCGATTTTACCGATTAAATCAAGGATTACGTCTTTACCAGTTACCCATTTGTTAGGTTTGCCGATAAGTTCAACCTTAATTGTTTCAGGCACTTTGAACCAAGTTTTACCTTCTGCCATAGCAACACCCGCATCAGTAGAGCCTACGCCTGTGGAGAATGCATTTACCGCACCATATGTACAAGTGTGGGAGTCAGCACCGATCATCATTTCCCCAGGACCAATAAGGCCTTTTTCTGGCAAAATAACGTGCTCGATACCCATTCTACCGACTTCAAAGTAGTTTGTAATGCCATTTTCGCGTACGAAGTCGCGCATGACTTTCGCTTGTGTAGCGGATTGAATATCTTTGTTTGGTGTGAAATGGTCAGGCACCAAGTAGATTTTATGACGGTCAAATACAGGTTTGCCGATTTTTAAGAACTCTTTACGCGCTGGTGGGAATGTGATGTCGTTCATCAATACCGCATCCAAATGACATTCGATAATTTGGCCCGGTTTTACAACATCAAGACCCGCGTGGCGAGCCATATTCTTTTCAGTAATGGTCATACCCATATTATTTTTCCTCCTGTTGTTCTAGCTCCATAGCTAGGAATACTGAGTTTACTGCATTAATATATGCATTTACACTTGATTTAACGATATCGGTGCTGATACCACGACCATGGTACAAACGACCGTTATATTCTACCTTAAGGGTTGCTTCCCCAAGAGCGTCTTTACCAGCTGTGATGGCACGGATTTGGTAGTCTTTTAAGCTAATTGGCAAGCCAACTACACGTTCAACTGCTTTAAGGGATGCGTCTACTGGACCATCACCTACGGCAGCATCTGCTTTTTCACCTTCTGGTGTCATGAGGCGAACGTCAGCATACGCGTAGCCTTTTTCACCCAATTTATAGTATTGAGCCACAAGCTCAAATGCTTTTTTGTGATGTAAGTTATCTACTACAAGAGCGATAATGTCATCATCGTATACTTGTTTTTTACGGTCTGCCAATTCTTTAAATTTAGCGAAGAGGTCGTTGATTTTCTCTTCTGTGAAAGATTGGAAACCAAGTTTTGCCAAATGATCGGCAAAGGCATGACGACCAGAGTGTTTGCCCAATACGAGGTCTGTTTTTTCAGCCCCTACGGACTCAGGAGTCATGATTTCATACGTTTCAGGGTTGCTCATCATACCATGTTGATGGATACCAGACTCATGAGCAAAGGCATTAGAGCCAACGATTGGTTTATTTGGAGGAACTACAACACCTGTTAAACGGCTCACAAGTTTAGATACTTTCGTAAATTGTTTTGTATCAATGTTCACTTGAAGGTCGCCGAAGTAATCATGGCGTGTTTTAAGAGCCATTACTACTTCTTCAATTGCTACGTTACCAGCCCGTTCGCCTAGGCCATTAATTGTGCCTTCTACTTGGCGTGCACCTGCTTTAATAGCAGCTAACGTATTCGCATTGGCAAGACCTAAGTCGTCATGGCAGTGAACAGAGATTATGGCATTTTCAATGCCTGGTGTATGTTCTTTAATATAGCGGATTTTATCACCGAACTCATTAGGGTTCATGTAACCTACTGTGTCTGGTACATTAATAATCGTTGCACCACCAGCAATGGCAACACCAAATACTTGGCATGCGAAATCTAAATCAGAGCGTGCCGCATCTTCACCGGAGAACTCGATTTCATCAACCTTACCTTTTGCATATGCCAATACGGATTTAACCTTATCCAATACCTCTTGGCGAGTCATTTTTAATTTATATTTCATATGAAGTTCGGAAATAGCAATGAATACATGCAAACGGCTACGTTCCGCATCTTTCAATGCATCAATCGCTTTTTGTACGTCCTTTTCATTAGCACGTGCCAACGCACAAATTGTTGCGCCTTTCACTTCGCGTGCAATCGTTTGTACTGCTTCAAAATCTCCAGGGGATGCTGCTGGGAAGCCAGCCTCGATTACGTCGATGCCGAGGCGTACTAGGCCTTTCGCAATTTCAATTTTTTCAGGAGTTTGTAAAGATACACCTGGTGTTTGTTCCCCATCACGAAGGGTTGTATCGAAGAAATATACGCGATTTTGATCCATAATCCTCACCTTTTCTATACTAATAAAACATAACACTGTATTATATCTATCCATTGTGAAAGTTTAGTAAAATCGCTGATGTGTCTATAGTAATCTATCAGTGCTTTTACTAGACTTTTACAATAAAAAAAGCCCCTCAGAACAACTATCGTTGCTCAAAGGGGCGTTATATACATAACACGGTACCACCCTAATTGGGACTCGTTGCGGGTATAACGGAACCACCGTCGATGACTACTGCTGTATTCGCCACCAAAGCTCACGGGAGAGTGTCAGCGTACAACCTCTATTGCCTCGCACCAACCGGCAACTCTCTGAAAGCAGGATTTGTAAACCTTTATACCCATTCATAGCTTGTATTTAAGATATAAGGGTATTGTACTGTATTCTATAGAGTTATGTCAATTAAAATAAAATGAATATTATGCATCTAGCATTCTTATTAGTAACTAATCCACTCTAAATTCTCAAAATTATTTAGAATTCGTTTATCCATTTTTACCACTTGATTAGTAAACTCTATTCGACCATGAATAAATGAAATATCTGTATACCAGTTCTTTAAACCCGCATACAATTCATTCTCTAAATCAATAATGATGGTTTCAATGGGATCCCAAGTTTTGCATCTTACAGACTCAACCATAACCATACTATTACCTATGAAAGTAACATCCCTACCATAAATCCAAAATGGCAATGCTTTTCCCTTTATGGTAATGGAATATATCGCATCTCCATGAGGTGGTTCTGTTCCATATTGCGCTTTTATATTGTACTTTTCCATTATCTCATTGCTAGTATTTTCTATATATGGCAACGTTGAAATCTTGTAATTTTTTAGGTTCATAAAAACTCCGTTATTTTTAATATAAATCACAACAAAGAGGACTGTATATCGCTATTTGTGTAAAGTATATTTTGCTATACTATAAGTGTTGCTAACCCTAATCTGGCAACAGAAAGGGGGTGTAGTTATTGCACAACAACTATCAATTTTGGCTAGCCGTCATGGTAAATGTACTCGCCTACTACATTTGCAAGTGGTTAGACGCTTTCCTAGCCTTTTTCTTTAGCAACTAGCCCAACGCTCTAACATTAGCGTAATAATGTAAAAAATCCCTCGGAGTTGCAGCTCCGGGGGATTTTGTAGTTAATTGCACAACTATCAATTGCCTATCTATAATATACTACACTTAAAGTGTTTTTTCAATAATCTACACTCTTAATCATTTCTCTAGCCCGCTCAACAGAAATAGGCTCATTAAATAAGAACACATGATTCTGCCCCGCATGTTCGCAAGATGCTAAGTAAACGGAGTCATCCACCATTCGATAAGTCACGGTCATGCCATTTATAATCTCTGTTTTCTGAGGTACATAATCCTTATAATCGCCTGCGATATTACCTGATACTGTCGATACGCGATACTTAATATACTTTGGCATATCATCTACACGGTCAAAATATGTTCCTTTTAAAAGCTCATGATAGGCATACACAACTTGTAATACATCGTGATCCACAATGGATACATGTACAGGACGTAATCCCTCTAAACCACTTGGCAACTGCGGTTTAAAGTTCAAATGTTGCTTAGCCTCATATAGGGTATCAAACACCTCTAAAGATTGACCTTTACGAGTGCTTCTATAATCCTCATCAGTCATAGTGCAACTTCCAAGTCTATCTGGACAAGGAAACTCATTTCGATCACCATAAGGCTGATCATAAATCGAATTACCATTAAGACGAAACCGCAACAAATCATCTGCGGACACAACATTGATGGAACCTATAAAAGCTAGCGTAACTAACGCACATACAACCTTTTTCATGATACAATCCCCTGCAAACAAACTACATTTATTAAGTAAATTATATCATTAAAATTTGAAACAGCTATCATCATAAATCTATCCTATTTGATAGTATCTATCGCAAATCATTCTACTATTCAAAATTATAGTAAGTGCTATAATGAACTCAACAAAAGGAACAGGTGCTCATATGATACTAAATGCACTATTCCAAAACTATAGTTAGTAATTATATGGAGGAAATAATCATGACACATACACAATTAACACAACTCGTACAAGCTTTATTAGATGCACCTACAAGTAATGAAACAGTAAAGGAATTTGCTCAATCTTGGATTAATGCAGAAGGTACACCTAAACAAGAAGAACTTACAAAACAGCTCGTATCTGTAGCAGAGCAAAACATTGCTCTTATCGACGAAACAATCAACTTTGCTGGATCTGAACTAGCTGTACAAATCCTTGGAGAAGAAGGTGCAGCTAACCTATTACAACACGCTAAAGACATCAAAGCAGAAGGCGCAGAATTCTGCGACTGCCCTAGCTGCGTGGCATGTAAAAACGTTATTGATTTGAAAGCGGAAATTAAATAATCATATAAACTACATATTACCTATTAATTGGCTATCAATACATTGTTGATAGCCAATTTTTTGAAAAACTATTTACCGCTTTTTTTTGCATATGTATCAAGAACTTTTATTTCCCGTAAATAATCGCGTTCGACAGTACTTATAGTTTGATTCTGATATTTCTGATATTCAGAAAGAACCTTCGCTTGCATTTGTTGATGAGATATACGACCTTTATCCTGTAATACATCTTCGCCTGTAGCCATCAAAATAGAATCTATATGCTTTACCCAGTCAGCCATTGTCATTGGGATTCCACGCTGTGCCTGTCTTTCTGCAAAATCCAAATATCCTGAAACTAACTGATTGAGTCCTTTCAATTCTTTTTCTGTAAGATAATTTTTAGCAATTTGAGCTTCTTTCAATGTAGGCAACTCTCCTTTGAAAGTAGTCAAACCCATAAATTCTTTTTGACTATCTACACGTTTATAAATAACTTCACTAGCCGTATTATGATGAATCGCAAAATGCATCTTATTTTGTACTGTAGCAAAAAATGATTTTGCTTCTACAGATACTGGATTATAATCAACAGCAGTAGAAAATAAGTCCAACA
This sequence comes from uncultured Veillonella sp., assembly GCF_963522475.1. Lineage (GTDB taxonomy): Bacteria > Bacillota > Negativicutes > Veillonellales > Veillonellaceae > Veillonella. The sequence continues at coordinate 272,955 of NZ_CAUQYW010000001.1, forward strand.
CTTGACGATAAAAAACCTTTTCACTAGAACGAATATCTCGAATCCGATCTAATAATTCTTTAAAATAAATGCCACCGCCCAATTCTTTCAGACGTTCATCATCCATAGCGAATCCCTTTATCAAATAATCCTTCAATACGGTTGAAGCATATTTTCTAAATTGAATTCCTCGCGGTGATCGTACACGATATCCTATGGCTAAAATCATATCAAGATTATAATAAGCTAACTTTCTTTCAACAGTCCGAGCACCTTCATTTTGAACTGTCAACTTATAGTTGACAGTTCCTTCTTCAGACAATTCCAAATCTTGAAATATAGCTTTAATATGCTTACTGATATTTTGTTTTGTTGTTTGAAATAATTCCGCTATTTCACTCTGACTCAACCAAACAGAACCATTATCTAATATTAGATTAATTTTAGCTTTTCCATCTTCAGTATTATAAATAATAATATTATTCATCTGAAAGCCTCTCTGTCATTACATCCATAGTCATTCAATATCTGTATACAAAAATCTTAAAATTAGCATATATTCAACTAAAACAAGCCCTCTATATTACTATCATTGTAACACAGAAAACTTATACTAATAGGTCAAAGAAGATAATTGCTTCATCGGCAAATCCATTGTAAGGCGTCAAGATAAGACTAGCACAATAAGCAATCGTTATTACATATCAATAAAAAAGGCTGTAGCAGAATACGTTATAATTATATTCTGCTACAGCCTCTTATTTTACAAACTCGCTTTCACAAGTTATTTATGGGTGTATAGTTTTATGTGTTGTGATTCGATTATTTAACTAAAAAATGTACTTAATAATCTGTATTTTTTACGAGTTTATTTACGAAATTTTTTTACTAATTTAGTTGGTGTTTGCTTTTTATTGTTCCGCATATGGAATTGCTAGTGGATGGTTATCATAGGTACCTCTATGTTGGTCATAGATGGATTCTGCACCTGGTAATGGTGGCAAACCCAAGGAGTCAGTGCGAGTGAAGGCTTCAAATAGGCCTGGTGTTAGGTGCATGTTTGGAACGTGTTCAGGTGTTACTTCGTGAACGATGGTATCGCCTTTACCGTTCATGATTTTATGCCCAAATTCAGGGTCTATCAAAGTACCGCGACCTACTGCAATGATGTCTGTATAGTTTTCTACCGCATCACGAGCTGCTTCTTCGCTGAAGATATTGCCTACAATAATAAGTTTTGTTTCATCATCGAGAGCTGCTTTGAATAAAGAGCCAAAGGATTGATCCGCACCTTCTGGTTTGGAATCATAGCCACCCCATAAGGATAGATGGATATAATCTAGCTCTTCTTTTACAATAGCCTCTATGAGTTGAAGGGATTCTTTATAGGTATAACCAATATCTGTACCGTGGATTTCTTCTGGGCTCAAGCGATAGCCAATAATGAAGTTTTGTACGCCCGCTTCTGCTACAACGCGTTTTACTTCACGCACAACGGCTAATGGGAAACGCATGCGATTTTCTAAAGAGCCGCCCCATTTATCTGTGCGGTGGTTCGTCAATACAGAAAAGAATTGTTGCAATAAATAATGGTTAGCACCGTGGATTTCTACACCATCAAAGCCAGCTTCAATAGCTCGTTTTGTAGCACGACCAAAGTCTGCAATGATCTCTTCAATTTCACTTTCAGTAAGAGCACGAACAGGGAACTTACGATGTAAGTCGCTAGGCGCTACTACGTCATGATGATTGATAAAGCGACCAATCGCCATACGTCCACCGTGATGGATTTGCATAACTGCTTTATTACCGTCTTTCTTTAAAGCTTGTGCAATTTTCTTTGCGCCCTCTAAGTGAACATCAGAGTAAATGCCCATTTGAGATGGATAGCCAGGCATGTACGCTGGGCCACCACTTTCACTAACGTAATGAAACTCAGTAATCAATAGGCCGGCTGCCTTAGAACGATGATTGTAATAACGAATTGTATCATTACTTGCATAACCACCCTCTAATGCAGATTGACTTTGCATTGGAGCCAAGGCAATGCGGTTAGAAATCGTTAACCCACGACGGAATGTAATTGTATCTGTTAAGTTATGTTGTGCCATTATAGCCTCTTTCTCCTAATACTATAGGAATTTTATACGATATACATCTAGCTGATGACTGAATTATATTTTCACATTTACATATTGCGAATTACCGATGTGTTGAGTTAATAAAAAGCAATCCTATATAATCACACTCACTAGATAATACGCATCGTATCAATATAATTGCGTTACTAATATAAGTATCTGACTAGTAAACTCTAGTAAATTATGCTACACATACTTATGTGTTATATATTCATGCTCTTTTATAATTCAGTTTCTACCAACTTTGCTAATTCTGCAATGGTTTCCTCGTTGCGACGGTAATAGGTCCATTTACCAATTCGTGTAGCAATCACCAAATCTGCCTTTTGCAATACAGACAAATATTGAGATGCTGTCGATTGGGTAACGCCAAGTTTTAGTTGAATTTGACCTACACAGACGCCGACTTCCACCATGTCTACCGGTTCTTGATGTGTAAAGTAACGCTTTGGATCTTTTAACCAAAATAGAATTTGTAGACGTGATTCATTAGCAAGCGCTTTAAAGACCTCTAATTGATTCATCTTTAGTCACCTCTAGCATCATTATATCGTAATTTCGCGATATGTCAATTTATCGTTACATCATATGTTTTATAAATAAAAGCCCCTGATTGATATGTACTACCTTTACTGGTTCTCCAGTAAAAATAGCATATCCAAACAGGGGTATTTCTTTATAAACTTGCTTCCACAAGTGATTTTGTATATAGGTGTACCGCTTCTTTAAGTCGTTTTGATTCGATATTTTCTACGATTTGCCCATCTTTCATAACGATGATTCGGTCTGTTACGGCTTGTAACAGGCCTATGTCATGACTGACGAATACGTAGCCGAAGGGTTGTTCCTTATGTAATTTTTGTAAAAGGTCTAGCACTAGTTTTTGGTTCACCGCATCAAGGGCTGATGTAGGTTCATCAAAGAGTACTAGTTTTGGATGCATCAACATAATCCTTGCCAGTACTAACCGTTGCAGCTGACCACCACTTACTTCATGAGGGTATTTCTGAACAATAGTTTCAGGTAGATCTACATGTTGAATCCATTTACTGATATCTTCCTTTGCAGCGGCTATATCCATAAGCCCATAGTTGATATACGGCTCCAAGAGAAATGCTTCTAAGTTCATCCTCGGTGGAATCACTGCCAAGGGATTTTGAAACATCATCTGCATAGAGCGATATATTTCCCTATGATGTTGAATGGAATGGATATCCTCACCAAGGAGTCGCAAGGTACCAGATGTAGGTTTTTCTAGCATGGCAATCATCCTAAGCAATGTACTTTTACCAGAACCACTACCACCAGCAATACCTACCCGTTCATTCTCCGCTACAGAAAAGGATACATCATCAACAGCACGAACCGTATGATGGTGGTTTGTATATTGTTTACATAAATGCTCAACTTGAATCATACTACACCACTTTCATTACGGAATCTAACAAAATACGAGTATACTCATTCTTCGGATATGTCATGACCTCTTCGGTGGATCCCACTTCAACGAGTTGCCCCTTATTCATAACCCCGATGCTATTGGCAATTCGTGCGGCCGACTTGATATTATGAGTTACGATAATCACCGTTGCTCCAAGAGCTTGTGTTACCTCTTTCATAAGATCTAATACAGAGGCTTGCACGAGCATATCTAAGGCACTAGTTGGTTCATCGGCAAATACGATGCTAGGCTTTAAGATAAGACTTAAGGCTATTGCTAGTCGCTGTTGCATACCACCGCTCAATTGAAACGGATAAGACTGCAAGATACGCTCACCATCATTAAGATGAACTAACTTCAACATGTCGATGACGCGAGCTATTTCATAGCTTTCACCATGAGCACGGAACAAATCCTTGAAGTGATTTTCTACGGTGCGATTTGGATTTAAATAGGCGCTAGGGTTTTGAAAGATCATAGAAATCTTCGTGCCCCGTAGTTGTCGCCAATCGCCATCACTTAAGGTAAAAACATCGGTACCATTTAACAAAATTTGACCACTAATACTAGCTTGTTTCAACATGCCAAAGGCGGCACGGACCAAGGTAGATTTACCAGATCCACTTTCACCAACAATGGCAAAGACCTCGCCATTAGGTACGGAGAAGGATACATTACGCACCGCCTCTTCCGCACCATATGAAATTGTAACCTTATCAAATATGATACAATCAGATTTATTCAATAGTAGAATCCTTTGTTAATAAGTAGTAATCAATTGGATGTACTGGTATATTTTTAACTTTTGTAGTAGATACAACCGTTGCACTTGGATACAACAAATAGATATCTGCTACGTCATCAACTAAGATTTGTTGCGCTTGTTTTGCAATATTAGAGCGTTCGTTTTGATCAAATGTTACGGACAATTGGTCGATTAACGCATCTACTTGAGGGTTAGAGTAGCCACCAACGTTTGCTTTAGCACCAGTTTTGTAGAACAAGCTGAGGTACCAGTATGGGTCATTTGTAGACATAGTAACCACAGCACGTTCTACCATATCAAAGCCATCTGTACCAAGTGTATCTACATCACCAGGGCTTTGTAATTTTTTAAGAGTTACAGCAATGCCAGCTTGTTTCAATTCTTGTTGAATTTCTTCGTACAAGCTTGTGTCTTTACCCCAAATAGCAAGAGTTAGAGATAATTCCTTACCATCTTTAGCATAGATACCGTTTGCATTTTTAGCATAGCCAGCTTGAGTTAAAATTTGGTCAGCTTTAGCTACATCTGTCATCGGTTTATTAGCGATAGAATCAAAACCTAAATTAGCAGATGGTGGGAATGGAGCCGCACCTGGTGTAGAACTGTTACCAATGATTTTCGCCATAGAATCGTAGTTAATAATATGAGCAATAGCGGAACGTACAGCTTTGTCATGTAATGGAGATAATTCAGTATGGTTCAATTTCAACATGAGCACACGAACGCCTGCAACGTCTTGAATATTGAAGCCATCTTTGAACAAGCTGCGGTTAGCAGAGTCCACTTTTTGGATTACATCAACGTCTTTAGATTGTAACGCCATAGCGCGTTTGTTGTTATCTTCGATATCTTTTACTGTTACAGTATCAAGACCTGGTTTGCCACCCCAGTAATCTGCGAAGGCAGCAAGTTCGATTGTTTCACCTTTTGTGAAAGCAGTGATTTTGTAAGGACCTGTGAGAACTGGTTTAGATGCTACATCTTTAAGATCTGCAGTGTCCATGATAACGAACGCTGGTTCAGTTAAGCTAGATAACAAGGAACCATTAGGTTCTGTCGTTTTAATAATCAAGTTTTGACCATCTACTGTGATGGACTCGATTTTAACAGCTTTCGCGGAACGAGCACTTTGTTTCATTGTGTACTCGATAGACTCTTTAACCTTTTGTGGCGTCATAGGCGTACCATTATGGAATTTTACATTTTCACGGATGTGGAATTTCCATGTTGTAGGGTCCACATTTTCCCAAGAGTCTGCTAATTGTGGAGTAAATTTCATATCTGGTGTTACCGTTGCCAATGTTTCACCAGCACCGATACGCGTCAATGTCCACGCATCCCACTCGTGAGTTGGATCTAATGTTTCACCAAACCAATATAAGCCAACATTCATATGCTTCCCTTGTTTGTCTTGTTTAGCCGTATCACTTCCGCAACCAACCAAGAGAGCTACCATACTCAGCATAGTTAGACACACTAATAACCAACGTTTCATAACTTCTCCTTTTTTGAACATCGCCTCTGTGAAAGAGGCTTTCACCATAAAACTCTATACACAGCGCGGTTAGCGAGATACATCGAGAGCATCGCGCAACGCATCACCAATATAGTTAAATAAAACAACAGTAATAAAAATAGCGAGCCCCGGATAAATTAACAGCCATGGCGCAGTTTGTAGAAAATCTCGGGAGCTCAACAAGATAGCGCCCCACTCCGGATCCGGCGGTTGTACACCGATGCCGATGAGTGAGAAACTGGCTACCAAGATGATAGTCTCCCCCAGATGTTGAATAATAACAATCAACAACGGCGGCAATACATTCGGCAAAATATATCGACTCAGGATTCGTAGGTTCGAAGCCCCCGACATGCGAGCAAAGGTAATATACTCCGCATGGCGTTCAATCTGTACGAGGCCTCTAGTGATACGCGCATATTCCGCCCATTTAGTAATGCACAGGGACAGGATGACATTCGTGATGCTCGGCCCCATAATACCGATGAAAGCAATGGCAATAACCATATTCGGGAACCCTAGTACCAAATCAATTAAGCGAGATAACCAACGGTCGATACGCGGTGTAGAGAATCCTGCCAATCCGCCAATAACGATGCCGATAGCACCGCTGATACCGATAATGGTGAAAGCAATGCCTAACGAAGCTTTACCGCCATAGAGGATGCGAGACCAAACATCTCGCCCTAACTGATCAGTACCTAATAAGTGAGTACTGCTTATGTCTTGTAAGCGATCTGCCACACTAGTCATCTCTGGATCAAATGGTGCTATATAAGGAGCACATAGGAAAAATACAATCCATAGAGCTGCTAATACCAACATAGCATATAAAGTGTACGGCTTTCGTCTATTCATAGGAGCCTCCTTTTATAGCGGCTCTTCGTTTCGGATTTAGCCAAAAACTCAAAACATCGATGATAATATTAATCACGATAAACACCATAGTAATCCAAATAATGTAGCCTTGCATCAAAACATAATCGCGAGCCACAATGCCTTGCACCATCATGTAACCAAAGCCTTTAATGGCGAATACCATTTCAATAACGGCAGACCCACCTAGCATGGCACCCATCGTTACCCCCATCATGGGCAATAACATAAGGCCTACATGAGGGAAGATATAACGGGTATACACCATCCACTCAGGTAGCCCCAAAGCGCGAGCCCCTTGCACAAAAGGCTGCCGAGATACTTCTAAAATGGCATTGCGCAAACGACGAATATACAAGCCGCATAGCCATAAGGCTAGGGTTACAGCTGGCAATACATAGGCAGCAAAGCCCTTTGTATTCGTCACAGATACGAGCTGTAATTTGACACCAAATAGATACAATAGCAGTAGGCCTACCCAAAAGCTTGGGATAGCTAAAGCTAAAAACGTAACTAAACGGATACCATGATCCACCCAAGAATCCTGATATTTTGCAGCTAATATGCCAAGAGGGATAGTTACAGCGATACCTATAACAAGTGCTAGCGATACAAGACCTAATGTATTCGGTAAAGCACCACCTAAAATCGTAGCCACTGGCAACGCATACAGAATAGACTCACCAAAGTCCCCTTGTACAATTTGACCTAACCAACGTAAGTATTGCTGCCACCAAGGATCATTGAGCCCTAACTGCTCTCGTATCTGTGCAACCACAACTGGATCAGGAGTAGCCCCTAAAAGATTAAACTTCATCGACACAGGGTCGATAGGAGATAATTTTATCAATACAAATGTACCGATAGTAACCACCAATAAAATACCTAAAATACTTGCTAAACGCTGCAATATTAATCGATACAACACATCACCTGCCTTCTTTATCACAAAATAGCCGTGTTTATATTATAACATTTATTCTCATTTCTATATATCCGTATAGATACATAAGAATGATTTTCATTATGAAATTTAGTTATATATATAAAAACGGCCCCTCATAGAGGAGCCGTTTCTTATATAACCCTTACAGTGTCCATGCGAGTGCTTCACCACAGATCGCACGCCTATCCCACTAGGCTGGACTATTTTATTTTGTATGTAATGTTTGTTCTACAGTATTAGCAATGATTGCTTTCGCCATATCCCGTGTTACAGGACGTTCAAAATAGATTGCATGGTTTTGGCCATCTTTTGTCCAACCTGCGAGATATACCATTTTATTGCCACCTTTGAAAGTATCCTTTGTACCGTTTACTTTCTCGATAGCGGTTACATGATAATCGTTATGAACACCACTGATATCACCTTTTGAGAACCTATGCATGCACAAGCAACTGCTAGTAGTACGAATTTTTTAACATTGGCGACTCCCTATTCCTACATGATATATTTTATAAGATGAGCTCTATTTAATATAATATTCTCAATAATTACATTTTATAAAACTTTCTTTATCAAAACTCACTTTGCAATTATACTCCAAAATTTTAGGGAATTCAAGTAATTTTTATCGTGTATATCGAGTTTCATTAATATAAATAAATAAAACTATTTATCAACTATGATACAGCTAGTTACTTTAACCTAAAACACTAAGCATTAGACTATTTCTTATGTACCATAAAGCCCGCCGCTTGTTGATTCGCCATAATTGTTACATCAGAGATTTGCAAACGTTTAGGTTGGTTAGTTACATACAATACAACATCCGCTACATCCTCCGGTTGAACAGCCTCAATACCAGCGTAGACAGATTTAGCTCGTTCCGCATCACCGTGGAAACGTACTTCACTAAATGGAGTTTCTACGATACCTGGTTGAATGGTGGTAACCTTAATATCTGTAACTATAGTATCCATGCGAATGCCATCGCTTAATGTCTTAACAGCTGCCTTTGTAGCGCAGTAAACAGCTCCGCCTGGATATGCATAAATACCTGCAGTAGAACCCATATTTACAATATGACCTTCATTTTTATCAATCATAAAAGGTAGTACTGCTTTTGTTACATATAAAAGGCCTTTCACATTGGTATCAATCATAGTCACCGCATCATCAACAGCACTATCTTGGAATGGATCAAGCCCTTGTGCAAGGCCTGCATTATTTACGAGCACGTCGACGCCACCAAAAGCCTTAATAGCAGCAGGAACCTTGCTTTCAACATCCTCGCGACTACGCACATCAAGAACTAAAGTCTCAACACGCACGCCATACTCCTTAGACAAACGAGCCTGTACCTCACCTAGCAACTCAGCACGACGACCAGAAATCAACACATTATCGCCATGCTTTGCATAAGCCTCAGCAATACAAAGACCAATACCAGACGTTGCACCAGTGACAAAAACATTACGACCCATAAAAGCCTCCTCATCATCAATCCGTTTTATTCTATTAAGTTCATTATACCATTATGAAAATAAAAAAACGCTACCCTACTACGTATAATATGTTGGCGCAGATAGGAGTTAAAAGAATACATAAAGTGGCTTGTAGATTTAGAAATATGATAATAAAAAGAGGATACCCTTTCTGAAAACGACTTAGCGGCCCCGCATAGCGGGGTGGGTGGCTTTGGAGGCTTTCAGGAAGGGTATCCTCGTTCTTTATTGTATTAAAATTTTAACGCCACTTTATGCACATCTTTTATTTCAGATGCGCCAACATATCATTTAACACGTCCATGCAATCCCCCACGATACCGTAGTTAGCGTGTTGGAAGATTTCTGCGTTTGGATCGTTGTTAATGGCTACGATTGTGTCAGCACCGGAGATGCCGCTCACGTGTTGGATAGATCCGGAGATACCAAATGCCAAGTATAGTTTAGGGCTTACAGTTTTGCCTGTTTGACCTACTTGGTAAGGCAATTCAATCCATCCTTTTTCAACAAGTGGGCGTGTTGCACCTACTACGCCACCGATAGCATCGGCTAGTTCGTAAAGTTTATCAAAGTTTTCTTTGGAACCCATGCCGCGACCACCAGCTACAATGATATCTGCTTCTTGGATATTGTAACCAGCTTTGCTGAACGGGATAAAGTCGAGACGTTTTGTGCGAATGTCTTCAGGCTTAAGGTCAAATTGCTCAATTTGGATGCGCCCCCAGCTATCTGCAATACGTTCAGGCTTTTTAAATACGTTAGGACGTACAGAACCCATTTGAGGACGATGGTTTGGAGAAATGATTTCCGCCAAAATGTTACCGCCTAAAGCAGGACGCGTCCATTCAACAAGGCCTTCATTGGTATCTACCGTCAAAATAGTACAGTCCGCAACAACGCCATTTTGCATACGACCAGACATGCGAGGCGCCAAATCGCGGCCATTGTTAGTGGCACCAATCAAGAGGATATTAGGCTTATGGTCTTCAAAGAAATCTGTTAACACCTTAGTATAGCCATCCGTTGTATAGTATTTCAAAAGAGGACTTTCAAAAACGTGAACAATATCAGCACCATGTGCTACCAGTTCTTCTGCTTCGGTTTGAACATTCTCACCTAATAGCATAACTTGAACAAGCTGCCCCAATTCTTTAGCAATGCGACGAGCTTGACCAATCAGTTCATATGTAACCGGATGTACCACGTCATCAATGGTATCAGCTACGACAAAAACGTCTCTATATTCATCAAAATTTGTCACGGCCATTACCGGTCACCTCCTTTAGAACCTTCATTACCTTTAGCAGCCACTACCGCCTTAAACTCGCTAGGGGATACGCTTTCAACAGACGCAGCCCGTTGTACTGGGTCTTTTACATCTACGCCTTCATCATTGTCCTCAACCACCTCAACAGGTGCATCATTTGGCACTAATAGATGAGTAAATTTTTCTGGCTTAATATGATACGCCAATTCAAGAACCTTTTTAGCCCCTTCCTCTACGGATGGCAGCATTTCTACCTTACCACGGAGAGGTGGTTGGTATACTTTGCGCACTCGCGTAGGAGAACCTGTAAGACCAATACGACTTTCATCAATATGTGGCATATCGCGCAATGTAATATGATTAATGGTATAACGTTTCGCGTAAATAGAGCTCCAAAGGCCTGGTTGACGTGGTTCGTTGAGCTCAGCTGTCGCTGTTACGAGTAATGGCAATGGCACCTCTACAATTTCATAGCCATTTTCATGTTGTCGTTTTACAACTGCTGTTTGAGCCCCTTGATCTACGGATAATTCACATGCATAAGTAGCTTGTACCATACCGAGTTCCTCTGCAATTTGAGGACCTACTTGTGCCGTATCGCCATCAATAGCTTGTTTACCACAGAAAATAATTTGGAACTGACGATTCATAGTTCGTTGAACATGACGGATGGCAGACGCAATAGTATAGCTAGTAGCCAATGTATCGGCACCACCGAACGCGCGATCTGTAACGAGTACTGCATCATCCGCACCGAGGGACAAACACTGGCGAAGCGCTTCTTCAGCCTGTGGAGGACCCATGGATAAAACGGTCACACGGCTACCTTCATATTGGTCTTTCACCGCAAGAGCCGCCTCTAACGCATGCATATCATCAGGGTTTACAATGCTAGGCAAGCCTGTGCGGATGAGATTATTTGTTTCCGGATCCAGCTTAATCTCAGATGTATCTGGAACCTGTTTGATACATACTAATAACTCCATACACTCACCCCTGTCTAAATTCTACGCCCTTAGCGTTACGCGGATATTTCCAAGTTTTTACGATAGTTTCACCACAAAGAACACGGCATGTACCACATTCTAAGCAACCGGCGAAATCAAAGGCTAAATCGCCATTTTCTTGCAATGTATATAGACCGGCAGGACAGCCATTAACGAGTTTCATTTTTTCTTCAACGCTAAAACCCGCGCCATCCACGAGGATATGAGGAGACGTTTCATCTACATAATATTTATTGGCGCCCAAACGCTCTTCTAATTTCATAGGGAACGCACCCCTTTCCAAGCATCACGAATTAAAGTAAATAGGCCGATATCTCCGATACGGCGCCTAATTTTTTTCATCATTGGTACTGCTCCATCACCGTTTACAGTGAATATATCGCGCATCAAATGATTAACAAACGCAGGATATTCATTGAAAATGCGTGGATGTGTGGCTAGGAATTTAGGCATATTTTTGTAACGCTTCAAGTCCTTACGTAACCAAGAGTTCTTGATTTGACGTTCATACAATTTACCGACGCGATCCATATTTTCGTCGCGCAATGCTACGTTAACCGCGTCTGCCGCACACATGCCAGATTCAATGGCAAGATCCATTCCTCGAATAGTATACCCCAAGTTCATACACATACGTGCCGCATCACCAACGATAAGATAACCCTTACCACCTAATTTTGGCATCGATTTATAGCCACCTTCTGGTACAAGATGGGCACTATGCTCTTTTAATTGACCATTTTTCAATAAAGGCGCAATTCTAGGGTGACTTGTGAAAGCTGTTAACATATCGTCTACAGAACGATTGGCTTTGCCAATATCTTCAAGGCCCACAACCAAACCTACAGAAAGACTGTCTTGATTTGTATAAATAAAACCTCCGCCCAATAAGCCAGAGGTCATATCGCCCAAAGTAAGCCATGCCATACCATCATCTCCAGATAGCATGAGACGATTTTCCAGATCCTCTTTTTTTAGTTTGTAAACTTCTTTTACACCTACAGCCATCGTACTTGGATCAGTAGGACCTGTGAGGCCTGCTTGTTCTAACAATACTGTATTAGATCCTTCTGCAATAATAACAAGCTTTGCATACACTTCATCATCATGGCAACGAACACCAACAACGCGTTGTTTCTTTCCTTCCCCTTCAGTAATGAGTTCTGTTACTTGTACATTAGATACGAGAAGAGCTCCCTTTTTCTCTGCCTCTTCAGCTAGCCATTTATCAAATTTAGCACGTAATACTACGTAGGATTCTTCATTTGGCTCACTATCCTGATAGCTATATTCAATCGTTGTCATTTCATTGCCAGTACCAATAGAAATGCGTTCTTTTGTCACCTTCCGTTCCAATGGGGCCCGTTCTCTAAAGTCCGGTACTAACCGTTCTAAAGAATGCGTATAGATACGTCCACCCATCATATTTTTAGCGCCTGGTGCGATACCGCGTTCAATGAGTAAAACTTTTACCCTTTGTTCTGCGAGGCGTAATGCCGTCGCAGCACCTGCTGGCCCTGCACCAACAACGATAACGTCAAATGTTTCATTGCGATCAATTGCCATATACTCAGCTCCTTTAAATCAAAGCTTAGACTTACATAAGTTCATATAGTATATATATTTCTCTATCTAGAACTAAAATACCTTTAAAAAGTACCATAGAAAAATGAATATATTCTATATTTTATGATACTATATTATAAATGTATCTGTAGGATGTATATATACTCATTTATAACTTATACTATTGCATACTTTATGTTATAAATAAGTGCAACAAAATTCATCAATTCGTGAAATTTATAAGTTTATCTAGCTTTCATAGTAAAAGTAGCGTATGATAAAAGTAGATAAAACCCTATACGGAGCAACACGCGTATAATACGACCGCATAATGCAAGACTACGGTCAAGGTTAGGCACTCATTATTTTGGAATTACCAGAGGAGGCCATATGGACCCGTTAAGAATCTTGAAAGCATTATCCAATCCACATCGGTTAGATATTATATTGTGGCTGAAACACCCAGAGAAAGAATTCGGTGTACAAGTGCACACTAAAACTCTTATCGATTTTCCTAACAGCGTAAGTGTTAAGAGTATCCAAAAGCGCTGTGGTGTATCTCAATCTTCCATCTCTACATTTATGAGCATATTAGAAAATGCAGAACTTGTAGAATCTCGTAAGATTGACCAATATACCTACTTTCGCCGTAATGAACCAATCATTCGTGAATTTGGCGAGTGGTATAACAAAGAGGTATCCATCCAATCGGACGATATCAATAAATTATTAAAAACGGTTACCTTAGAAGACAATTCATATCATACAGCGGGAGAAATCCCTGCATCTAGCGAGCAGCTCGCTACCGAATTCAATACTAAGGGATCGGATCATAATGAAAATAGGAAATAAAAAAGCTTCCCTACTTGCCATACTTAGGGATAAAAGAAAAAGAGCTATAATGCATAAGATTATAGCTCTTTTAATATTGTTTTATCGTTGTGCTTCGTAAGCTCTGAATAGTTTAGATAATAATTCAGGTGCTAAGCGTAATAAATCTGGGTTCTCACAGAAGGATACACGTAATTGTGTTCGGCCAGGGTTGTTCTCTCCCTTTTTACCGCTGTAAAAACCATTAAGCGGAGCCATAAGGAGTGTGTATGCCTTACCATCTTCAAGGCTTACCGCACCATGTTCAGCACACCAAGATGCAAATTCTACACCATCAAAGCCTGGTTTTGCTACTTTGCGCACGTCAATTACAAAATAAATAGACGCTTCAGGGCGAGATACAATGAAATCAGGTTCCATCTCTTTAAATCCTTCATGGAGTTCAAAAATCATCTTACGATAATAATCACGTTGCTGCTCGTACCAATTATGGAGCTCTGCATAACTTTCATGAGCCAAAGCACCAAAGATATATTGACCTAACGTATTAGCACTAAGGTTGGCAGTGTATTCGGCTACAGATTTTTCATAACATAATTTGTTATCTGTAATAATAGCACCAATACGAAGACCGCAAGCATTCCAAACCTTACTTGCCGTTTCAAGACTAATACGACGGCCCTCAATGCCAGGCACATCTTTATCAGTTAACGCCCAGATACTAGATGTTTCTTTACCTTTTTCATACGCCAATTCACGATAAGCTTCATCAGAGATGATCCACAAATTATGTTTAACACATAACTTAGCATATTCAATTAGTGTTTCTTTGCTAAATAATTGACCTGTTGGATTATCGTAAGGAATAATGAGCAATGCCCCTGGTTTTGTATCAATAATACGTTGTTCCACCGTTTCTACGGATGGTAATTCAAATTCACCATCTTCGTTAAGTTGACGTTCAACAGTTACAGTTTTACGGCCAATACGGAGACCTACTGCATCATAGTTTGTATAAGATGGGTTGAACATTAAAAGAGGGCGTTCCTCTTCGCCAGCACCACCACATACGCCAAGCATGATAATTTCCATCGCCATAGAGGCACCGTCTGTTACAAGTACATTAAGACCTGTTGTATCAAAGCCTTGGCTGCGTAAAATATGTAAGAATGCTTCGCGGCACTCATCGGTACCTGTAGTTGGTACATACGGTACAATACCTGTGTTAAATGGGCTATTCACACCGCCTAAATCGAACAACCGACGCTGCATGGCGGGATGCATAGGACGCATTACATTACCAATAGAACCATTCACCAAGATTGGTGGGTTCTTACGTTCCAAGAATTTAATTTGTCCTAGGCGAATGCCAGATGGCTTTCGAGCCATCATATACGGCGACAATTCTGGTTGTTTCATTCAGATCCAACTCCTCTAAAAAAGAAACTGCCTCGATAGAGAGGCTAATATAGATACCTAATATTATAGTGCTTTTACTATAGAAAATCTATAGTTTTATAACATATACTGACTCACTTATATACTTTTCGTTCCATAAAGTAATACAGTATTTCCTTCAAGGTATACAAAAAAGACCGAGCTATTTATAGCCCGGTCTTATATAGCTGTAACAATTAAATTATCTATCGATAGTTTTACGTCCACTATTGGTAGTGTTTGCATTTGTTGTATGTTTAGCCGTATGTTTTGTTGTAGAAACCTTAGTAACAGGTTTTATTTCTTTACCTTTAGCAGATTTAGCTTTTTCCTGTTTTACCTTTTTAGTTTTCTCTTGTTTTACCTTAACAGGATTTTTAGCATTGACTGCAGATCCTGCTGGTTTTACAAAAGCATTATTAAGGTTTGTTGCCACTTGTAATGCTACGTCAGAACTTGGTGTAGATACGATGGATTGACCTGCTACGGTTACAGTACCACCACTATAAGATGCAGAGCCTGGCGTAATTTGGTTGTTATGGTACAATCGTGCCAATTTACCAGCCATGTAATACGCCCGTTCTTCCCCTGTATAACGACCACTACCTGCTGGGCTATAGATATTGTCGCCGTTCACATAAACTGTGCCATTAGACACGTTTACGTGATTTCCAGAATATGTATACATACGGGAAATATTGTTATTAACTCGATCAGACAACTTAGGATGGTTGTTAGGCGCTACTACTTGTGAAAGTCCCTCACGGTAGTGTTCTCCAACCTTATTGCGAAGTACCGCCATTGAACCAGCAGCACCACCCACATTGTATGGAGATTCACTTAAAATCTTGAAGCCTAGTTCATCGGCTGCTTTTTCTTGGCTCATTGTAAATACTTGGTTAGACAAGTAATTACCAGCTACGTTAGATAATAACGCTGCCCCTTCGCTACCACCAGCTGCAATGCCTACAGCTGTAGATAGGCCGATTTGCTTTTTAGCGCCATTAATAATATCTTTATGCTCACCATGAGCAATTTCATGGGCCATTACATAGGCCAATTGATCATCATCGAGGGTATCCAAAGCACCTTTATTAACAGACATAACACGACCAAGCGTTGCAAAGGCATTAAACTCTGGATCAGGGTTTGCATAGACAACGTAAGAACGTTTTACGCTAGGAGAAGCCTCTAAAGTTTTCATGATACGTTGTACACATGCTTGCGCTGCACTATCGTTCAAGTAACCAGTTTTCTCCTTAGTACGTGCCAAACTTTCTTGTTGGCCTTGTTCGGAATTATCCATTTTATTTAATGCAGTAGATACATAAGCCATGGCAACCGCACCACCAGCCAATGTTTGTACTGCACTAGATGCAGCATTCACTGGAGCAGTTTGCATAATAGCAGGCGCCATTGTCGCAGCCATAGCTACAGATAACGTAGTTGCTGTAAATTTCTTATTCATTCTCTCAACCTTTCAAATGATATAACTATATCATAATTAATCTAAATAGTACTCTAACATTTACACACTAAACATATAGTATCTCTTCATCGTAAATATAGAATGAATAATGGAACAATCATTCATCTTTAGCTGAAAGCACTACCGCTTCTTTACCATCTTTAGAAACGGCACCACCATGGGTATAGCCTACTACATCAAAGCCCGCCTCTGCACACTGCTCTGCGATGCTTTCATAATTTTCATTCTTACCACGTGTACACGTAGAAAGATGGACGGTAGTAACACCTTTTTTCTTGAAAGACTCGATTTTCTTGGCAAGATCACCACCACTATGGGTAAAACCTACCAACTCAATATCCTCATCTGCATAACGCTCAAAGGAATCCGCTTTATTCATAAATGCTTTTAAACAACCGCCACAAGAACAGCGCTGCATTGTATCCTCATTCACGAGAACCGCAATTTTTTTAGACATAAAACCTCCTATGAAAGTATAGTATAAATCTTAGTATAACATAGCTATAAGAAAAAGATGTATCCTGAAGCACGTTGATTAATACTGATTATAGATAGGTAAATTGAGGACACATTCTTAAAATTTAAAGTTCGTAATCTCTTATTTTACCTGTACCATCAAATTAAATAAGCTACGATTGAAATGAGTCTAATAAAAGTCATAACAATAAATGATATATCTTGATTTCTCTATAAAATAATCTTTAGAGGCAGTTAAATTAACATCAACTTGAATAGTAATTACTCCTCATAATATAACGGACCATAAGATATTTAAGCTACCAGAAGAACCTATTTGTAACTATATTTAAGATAAGGATTCAATACTAGTGTTTCTATAAAATTGAGCTTTGAATGCATATATGCTATCATAAAAGAAAGAAGGATTTGGATGGAGAAACCGAAGTTTGAGTTTTATACGCGACCTAATGGACATAATGAATTTCTAGAGTTTTATAATACACTTCCTTACAAAGACCGTAGAAAGCTAATGGCTACAATTGAAATTATAGAAAAAGAAGGAATGATTGTAGCATTCCAACTTGAACTTGTAAAAAAGATAGACTATGAGATTTATGAGATACGTTCAAAGATATCAAGTAATATCCAACGAGTCTTATACTTTCATAGTAATAATAATAAATATATCGTAACTCATGGATTTACAAAGAAAACACAAAAAACACCAGTAAGAGAAATTCAACATGCAAAAATGATTAAAACGGAATACGAGGAGGAGCAATATGCCGACAATAAAATTTGATAATTTTTTAAAAGAGCAGTTAAAAGATCCAAAATTTAGAGAAGGATATTATGAAGAACAAGCTAGACTAGAAAACGCAGTAGCCGTATTAAAAGCACGAGAGGCTGCAGGATTAACACAACGTGATTTAGCCAAGAAATCTGGTGTCCCGCAGTCTACAATTGCACGTATTGAGAAAGGTGCCAATACAAGTCTAAGTACCTTGTGTAAAATTGCATTTGCTTTAGATAAACAAGTGAAGATTAGTTTAGTATAAGAAGACCCCCTATAAGCTAGTTAACGTAGCTTATAGGGAGTTTATATCTTTTCTTGTAGAAGTAAGATTTACGTATTACATAATAGCTTCTTCGCGGCCAAATTTACCGTTTTTGTATTCTCCATAAGCAAGGAGAAGCTCTGTTTTATTTGTCATAACAAATGACCCTTGTTTTACCACTGGTTCATTAAGTGGTTCTCCAGCGAGAACGAAGATTTCAAGACCTTCATCACCAGACTCTACCTCAAAGCGTTCTCCATCATTGTTGAAAAGTACAAAATCTCCAAATTCTATGCTTTCACCATTGGCAGTACCTGTACCATTAAGCACAAGAAAGCCTGTATTCCAAGTCATATTCTCAGAAATAGAGATCCATGAATTAGGTTGAAGTTTTAATTTGTAAATATTCATCGGTGTATGGGATTTAGCAGGACCTGTTATATGTCTGAAAGCACCGGTGTAAACGATAGCATCGATTGTTTCATCAAGAGATTGATACCGCCCCATTGTGGTAGCAGGTATATATTGATATGCAGGTGCATCATTTTTATGAGGTTCAGGTAGATTTATCCATAATTGTAAAGCATGGAACAAACGTCCCCGCTTTGCATATTCTTTTTCATGAAATTCTTTGTGCAAAACACCACTAGCTGCAGTCATCCATTGCACATCACCAGAGTGAATAACACCACTATTACCAACTGCATCTTTATGTTCAATGGAGCCGGAAAAAGAAAATGTTACCGTTTCAAAGCCTTTATGGGGATGTGGAGTGTCACCTGTATCAAAAGGACTAGCCTCAAAATAATATGGCTCGTTATAGTTGAGTAATAAAAATGGAGACATACGATCAAGCATAGGTGACTCATCGCCATCAGGGAAGTACTGACGTACTCTAAATCCAGTGCCTACCCAATGAATATCAGGAGCTTTAATAATTCTTTCAATTGTTCTTACAGGATTCATTCTATCACCTCTTAATCGAACAGGATTCATAATAGTTGGATTATATATGAATGATTGCTCATATATCCTAATACTATTATATCTAATTTATTCGATATGTCAAGGGGAGGTAGTAGAATAGTAATTTACATAAGTTTCGAGCTACTCAACTAATTTATGGTTCGATAATACCATTGGTGATTTGTGCCGCGAAATTGATTACCTATAGTTAATTTACATAAATTAATAGTTACTCAACTAGTTTACGATGCGATACCATAGGTGCTGCGCACCGCGGTATCGGTTAATTACAAGTATTTGAAGAAGCTCAACAGTTGTACGGTTCAGTAACATTGGTGCTTCGCACCGCGTTACTGGATGGATATGATTTGCCTCCTACCACTAGCCGCGGCTTCCTATCACACTCGCCCATGGCAACATATAATACATTATTCCAATGTACAGACTTAACTATAGGGCTTCGTCGAAGGTGATGTGTGGGCCCCATGCGTCGCTACGCTCCTCTGTGGCCTCACACCCTACCCTTCCCAGCTCCGTCTGACACGGACACCTAGATAGATGGTACCTCTACAACCTTGGCTGGAGACGGCTCTAGCAGGATTAGCTAGTCGAAGACTAGCAAAAAGAAAAAGGCCTACCTTTAGGTAGACCTTTTTCTTTTAGTCAATCAGCAGCTTCCTATCCTCCCAGGCCGTCTCCAGCCAAGTACTTTCGGCGTTTATGAGCTTAACTACTGTGTTCGAGATGGGAACAGGTGGATCCTCATAGCCATCGCCACTGAATCTGTCAGAGTTTGTACTCTGAAAACCACATAGAAGTTATATATATATTTGTTTGCACTAGAAATTCTAGACTAATTTGTTTTCGTCGTCAGCTGTGGATTTTGTTT
>NZ_CAUQYW010000002.1:0-211324 GCF_963522475.1 uncultured Veillonella sp.
CCATGTCATTATTTGCATGGTCGCCAGCTACCATCATGAATGGCATCAATGTAACATGTTTAATACCGTGCATTTTTAATTGAGGTATAACTTGTTCAAGGTTTGGAGTACCTTCTACTGTATAGACATATACATTTTTCAAGCCAAGTGTATGGATACGATCTTGGATTACAGAATAGTATGCATTAGAAGGATCTGGAGTACCATGAGCCATGATAAGAAGCGCATCTTCTTTACCTAATTTAGGGAATTGAGATTGAACAGCTTTTAGAGTTTCAATGACTTGGTCAGTTTGATTTTCTTGCCCCATCCAGTACATAAGAGATGTACCAAGTGTCATTTTTTTGAAATTATCTTTGTACAAATTATATACTGCTGCATCGTAGTTGTATTCCATACCAGGGATTACATCTAGAGATGCTAATGCAACGCGAGTGTAACCATCTTTTTTGAGTTCTGCCAAAGCTTCTTCAGGTGTTGGGTATGTAATACCTTCTTTTTGCTGAATACGATCGCGAATGATATGGCTTGTGAAAGCTGTTACCACTTTTGTGTTTGGATGAGCTGCTTTAATAGCATCTACAGTAGCATCGATTGTTTTCGCACGAGTATCTTTATAAGTTGTGCCAAAGCTCATAACAACCATAGCATCTTTGTTTGGCAAGTTTTGTAAAGCTTCAGTATTGTGTGTACGAACACCAATTGCAGCAGCTTCTTTCAATGCTGGAGTAGGATCTTTTACTTCATCATTCAATTGGTATGCTGCGTTAGATACAACAGGTGCACCAACAGATACTGCTAGACCTAAAATGGCGGATGCCAATGCTAATTGTTTTTTCATTTTAATACTCCTATCCATAACTTAACTACTTGTTTATGCAAAATTATCTTAGTAATCCTATATAATTTATATAAGTTATAGTTTATAGATCACTATAGAGCTATTGCATATAATATAACTTCAAGCCAATTGTAACAAAGGAAAATAGGGGTGTCAATAAACCCTATACCACTAAAAGTATAGCGAACTTAAGATTTTTTTAAGAAATTAATGTGATGAATATAGTATAGTATTAGCTTTTATAAATATATTCTTTTTGGTTATAAGGATATGAATATGTGAATATATGAGTAATTTTTTGTTTTCTTATTATCTGGATATATTTTGATATTATTTCTCATTGACTTATAATCGTGAATCTTGTACTATTAATACATAGTAGTTGATAACAATTTTCAGTTATGAAGGTTGTATCATGTATGAGCGATATGGAGGTCACATATGAAAGGCATAATCATTGCATCCTTTGGATCAATTTATCAAGATGCTGTGGAGAAATCCATCGGTAGTATAGAGAAAAAAGTACGTTCCATGTATAGCGATATGGAGGTACGCCGTGTATTCTTATCTGATGCGTTAGTAGAGAAGTGGAATGAGAAGTACGATGATAAGATTTCTTCTTTCACTGAAGCAATGCAGGATTTTGCGCGCATGGGTATAGATGAGGTATACATTCAACCCGTTACATTAGTAGCAGATCAGTGCTACCAACAAATGCGTAAACAAGCATTGAAGTTTTTACATAGCAATGAATATGGTTTTAATCAAGTGAACATTGGTAAACCATTACTCACATCGTTAGGTGTAAAAAATTATGCCGATGATTATGAAGCAACATTGGAAAGCATCGTACGTCATGTTAATACTAAAGCACTTAATAAATCTGTAGTACTCATGGCAAATGGTCAAAATCAATTAGAGTTCAGTACATTGCAATTAAAAGCTATGTATGGTGCAGCACCAAATGTAGTAGTATTTACTACAAATGGGTTCCCTACATTTAAACAAGCGCTTACATTATTAGATCGTATGGGGCATAAAGACTTGTTAGTAGTACCATTAGCTCTTATTGGTTCTACACATTTAATGGATTATCTTGGCGGTGAACGATCTGATTCCATTTATGCATTGCTCGCTGAAGAAGGCTACAATGTAGATATATGGAATGAAGGGCTTGGTGAAAATCCATATGTACAAGATTTATTCTTGAAACATTTAGGTCAAGCTATTCGCATGTCCGAGCGGAAGCGTCCCATGCCTCGTGAGTCTGTAAAGCCAGTTATGACAAACTCTCGTATGGAAGCACAAGGTATGATTTCTTAATTTAGTCTCTCACATAATTAGACATACATCTCTCCACACTCCTTTAAATATGTAAAAGTCCTCCTTGTTGGAAATCCAATGAGGAGGACTTTTACTATGAAAAATATTTATAATATCCATTTTATACGTCCCATGGTATGCCCCTAACGTGTCGTCTATGGTATGATTAAGATACATTATTAATTAGATAAGGAGACTTCCATGAAACAAGCTATTTTAGTTGTTGCTTTTGGGTCCACTGTTGACAGTGCTCGTAAACATAATATTGATTCCGTAGTAGAACATATCCGTAAAGCTTATCCGGACTATACTGTGGAATTAGCATTTTCCTCTCGTATTATCGTTAAACGTTTACGTGAACGCGGTATTGAGGTGCCTACTGAACAAGGGGCGTTAGAAAAGCTCATCCAAGACGGGTATACACATGTGTATGTACAACCACTTCACTTCACTGGCGGTGAAGAGTTTGATAAATTGAAAAATAATATCCTCGTTCATGAAGGGGAGGGGCAACTAGAAGTGTTGCGTGTAGGTCGACCACTCGTATATTACATAGGGCAAGAAGAGCATCCAGATGATTACCAAATCTTAATTGACCGTTTCATTAAATCTCTTAACATTTCTAAGGACGACGGTTTATTACTAGTTGGTCATGGTGGCCTAGGCTCTGGCAATTCCTCGTATGGTAATTTACAGTTTAAATTGATTCGTGATGGCCTTACAAATGTACGTATCGCCGTTTTAGAGAATGCTCCTTATGTGGCTGATGTAGCTATGCCATGGGAATGGCTTGATGGGAAGCGTCCAAATACAATTTATGTGCACCCATTATTATTAGTTCTTGGAGATCATGCACAAAACGATCTCTTTGGTGACGAAGAAGATAGCGTTATTAATGAACTTGCTGATTATGGTTATGAAGTTAAACCAATCCATAGCGCACTTGGTGAATATGAAGCAATACAAGATATCTTTCGTCAACATGTGCAAGATTGTATTGATGATTTGTATGGCAAACGTAGTCCCCATCGTCCAACAATTCCAAATATTAAATAGTAGTTTTGTATATCTTGCATAAATTAGTTATAATAAAAGATATGAAATTTATAAATAGAATGTAACTATAAGAATAGGAGAACCCCATGAAAGGTAAATTATATGGCATTGGCGTAGGCCCTGGCGATTCTGAATTAATGACTGTGAAAGCTGCTCGTATCGTAGGTGAAGCAGATATTATCATCACACCTAAAACAGAAAAGAAAGATGGTTCTGTAGCACTTAATATCGCATCCCCATACATTCAAGACCATACAGAAATCGTTCCTGTAGTATTCCCAATGGTATTGGATGATGCTACACAAGAGGAAGGCTGGCAAGAAGCAAAACGCATTATCTTGTCCTACTTAGATCAAGGTAAAAGCGTTGTATTCTTAACATTGGGCGATCCTATGTTCTACAGCACATACATGTATGTATATCGCTTGATAGAAAATACAGGCCATGAAATCGAAACAATTCCTGGCGTTACTGCATTCTGTGCTATTGGTTCTCACCTTGGTTATCCAATTGTAGAGAAAGAAGAAGTACTAGCTATCGTTCCTGCTACAGCACCTAAAGAAAAAATCGATGCAGTATTGGCTGTAGCTGATGATGCGGTAATCATGAAAGTATATAAAAACTTTGATGAAGTACAAGAAACATTGCTTAAACACAACATGGCAGATGATGCGGTTATGATTAGCCGTGTAGGTTTGCCTGATGAGCAAGTATATGTAGGCTTAGACAATATGCCAAAAGACACTAAACTTAACTACTTATCTACAATCCTTGCAAAACGTAAGGACCGTTAACAAACACGTCGTATAACGAGGTAATATATATGAACACAGTACAGATCCCACGTGTTGTCATTGCAGGCACAAACTCTGGTGTAGGTAAAACAACTATCGTAGCGGGCTTATTGGCTGCTTATGCAAATGGTGGACGTACGGTGCAATCCTTTAAAGTGGGCCCGGATTATATTGATCCGGGCTTTCATAAAATTGCATCCGGCCGTGACAGCTATAATTTAGATACATGGCTCGTGCCACCTCACAAATTAAATCCTTTCTTTGCTACTATGGCACATGGAGTAGACCTTGCTATTATTGAAGGTGTTATGGGCCTTTATGATGGTGGTCGAGAAGGCGTTAGCTCCACAGCTCAAATTGCTAAGCAATTGAATGCACCGGTGGTGCTTGTTATCGATTGCAAGGCCATGGGTGAAAGTGCGGCAGCTATTGCTAAAGGTTTCCGTGATTATGATCCAGAGGTGAACTTTGGCGGTGTTATCTTGAATCGCTTAGGTTCTGCCAACCACGAGCGCATGGTTCGTGAAGGTATGGATAAAATAGGTGTACCTGTTATTGGTGCTATTTATCGAGATGACCGTATGCACTCTCCGGAGCGCCATTTAGGACTCACACCTGTTACTGAGATTGACCCAACAGAGGCAATCAACACGATTCGCGAAGCCGTTGAGAAAATGGTAAATCTAGAACAATTGTTGGACATTGCGTCTAGTGCACCTGCTATTGAGTTGCCAGAGACTGTAGATGCTAAATCCGTTGAAAAGCGAGTTAAAATTGGCGTAGCCTATGATGAGGCGTTCTCTTTCTACTATCCCGCAAGTTTAGCTGCCTTAGAAGAGAAGGGGGCCGAGCTCGTTTATTTTAGCCCTCTTAATGATTTAGTGATTCCCGAAGTAGACGGCCTTGTATTTGGTGGTGGCTTCCCTGAAATGTTCTTGTTCCAACTCTCTAGTAACGAGTCAATGAAGGAATCTATTCGTGAAGCTAATGAAAAAGGTATGCCTATTTATGCAGAATGTGGAGGCCTCATGTATTTATGTGAAAGTATCCACGATTTTGAGGGCGCCGTATATGATACAGTAGGTATTGTACCTGCTAATTGCATTATGCAACAAAAGCTACAAAAAGTAGGGTATGTTACAGCTACAGCTAAGCGAGATACCTTATTAGGTGCCGCAGATACATCTCTTCGTGGGCATGAGTTCCATTTCTCTATGATGGAACCAACTGTAGAGAATTTCCCGTGGGCCTTTCACTTAGAAGGAGGTCGAAGACCTCAATCTTATGATGGCGGCTATGCAACTGATAATGTATTAGCATCGTATTTACATTTGAACTTTGCTGGTTCTGATGAAGGTGCACAACATTTTGTTGATATATGTGCTAACTATAAGGCTAAAAGGAGCTAATTATGAGTGAACGAGGCTTAATTTTAGTAAATACTGGTAATGGTAAAGGTAAAACAACCGCAGCATTGGGAGTGGCATTACGTGCTGTTGGTCAAGGCCTTAAGGTTTTGATTTTACAATTTATTAAAAGTGGTAATGGCTACGGTGAACTAGCGGGGCTTGCCAAATTAGGTGGCCAAGTAGAAATTCGCTCCATGGGTAAAGGCTTTATTTACTATAAGCGGGATGAGGTTAACGACGCTGAATTGGCACGTCACAAAGAGGCAGCCCAAGAGGCTTGGCGTACACTGGTTGAAGAGGTAAATTCAGACCGATGGGATCTAATCATTATGGATGAAATCAATAATGCCATTAATTATGAACTTATTGATGTAAATTCTGTAGTAGATATGCTTAAACATAAACCTGAGCGTTTACACGTTATTTTAACGGGCCGTTATGCTAAACCTGAAATCATAGACATTGCTGATACGGTAACAGAGATGAATGTAGTAAAGCATGCTTATGAACAAGGTATTAAGGCAGCAAAGGGCATAGAGTTTTAATTTATAAAAACTAGAAATAATTAAATCTAAAAATCTCGAAAAAGTCCTTGCTAAAACTATATCGAAAATGTATAATATAGTCATAAGCACAAGGTGCTAATTATTCTTGACATTAAGTATGTATATAATACTAACCAGGAGGTTAACTATGGCTGTACATGATTACATTAAATCCGGCGATTTCGCTACTGAAAAACACGTTCCTGTTATTGAAACTGTTGACACTGTAAAAGCAGGTGAAACTTTCCACGTAAACTTGTCTGTTGGTAAAGATATCGCACATCCTAACACTGTAGAACATCATATTGAATGGATTAAATTGTACTTCGTAGCTGAAGGTACTCAATTGCCATTCGAAGTTGGTGAAATTTCCTTCAACGTACATGGTGACGGTGCAACTGCAAATGAAGGCCCTGTACACGCAGTTTCTGAAGGTACATTAGCAGTTTCCTTGAACAAATCTGGTAAATTGATTGCTGTATCCTACTGCAACATCCACGGTTTGTGGGAATCTGAAAAAGAAATTACAGTTGCTTAATTGACTTAATCAACTAATAAAGACCAGCCTTAGGGCTGGTCTTTTTGTATGTAATTATATATATACTCTCTCATAATACATTAAATGATTTGTCCACATACAAAAGAGTTTTGTTTTTATATAGTGGATTAAATGCTGTGCATCCCTTTACAGTGCTATTTGTTTGTGGTAAAGTATATGCATATTGATTTTTAGTAGAATAAGTTAAATGAGGGATTATTGTGGCCTTAATCGTTAAAAAGTTTGGTGGTAGTTCCGTAGCTACACCAGAAAAAATATTTAATATTGTTGATCGCGTCCTTCGTGAGAAGAAAGAAGACGATAAAGTCGTTATAGTTGTATCCGCTATGGGTGATACAACAGATGACTTGGTAGCATTGGCTAAAGAAGTAACATCTAAGCCTTATGGTCGTGAAATGGACCGCTTGTTATCTACAGGTGAGCAAGTAACGATTGCATTGATGGCGATGGCTTTCAACGAACGTGGTCATAAAGCGATGTCCTTAACAGGTGACCAAGCAGGTATTACAAGTACTGATACGTTTAATAAAGGCCGTATTTTAGGCGTTGATCCAAATCGCGTATTTGAAGCTTTGGATGAAGGCAATATCGTAGTTGTTGCAGGTTTCCAAGGTATTACTGAATATGGTGATATGGTTACTTTAGGTCGTGGTGGATCCGATACAACAGCTGTTGCATTGGCAGGTGCTATGAAGGCTGATGTTTGTGAAATATTTACTGATGTTGAAGGCGTTTACTCTACAGATCCTCGCGTTGCAAAAGAGGCTTTCAAATTAGAAGAAGTAACATATGGTGAAATGCTTGAGATGGCACGTCTTGGTGCAGGGGTAATGCAACCTCGCGCCGTTGAAATGGGTTTCCGTTATGGTGTACCTATTCACGTACGTTCAACATTTAGTGATAATACAGGTACTATTATTCGGGAGGATTATACTGTGGAAGCAAATAAACACGTAATTACTGGCGTAGCTGACGATACTAATACTGCAAAAGTAGCCCTTGTAGGCGTTGAAAATAAACCAGGTGTGGCAGCGACTGTATTTAAAGCATTGGCTGAGAAAAATGTAGACGTAGATATGATCGTTCAATCTATCCGCGCTGTAGGTGAGCCTAAAACTGACCTTATCTTTACTGTAGCTCTAGATGATGTTGTACTAGCTCGTGACGTATTGGCAGAATTACAAAAAACTGTTGGTATTGAAGCTGTAAATATTGATGAAAAAATGGCAAAGGTTTCTATCATTGGTGCGGGTATGTTAGGTCAACCAGGCGTAGCTGCTCAAATGTTTGATATTTTGAGCCAAGAAGGTATCAATATTGAAATCATTTCTACTTCTGAAATTAGTATTTCTTGCCTTGTTGCAGAAGACCGTGTTAAAGATGCTGTTCGCGTTATTCATAACGGCTTATTGTTAGACCAAAGAGGTTAATTACTTTATGGATAGTCTACGTAGTTTTATGGATGAAATGCTTAATGACCAAGGTCGTAAGGAAGGTTTCATTAGTGATCTACTAGGAAATCTTAAAAATCAACCGATTCCAACATTAGAGCAGGCTCAAACTGGTTATACTACAGTAAGTAATTTACATGGTATTTTTTACGATTATGATAATTCGGAAGTTACTATTTCATACAAAGTAGTTCCAGATATGTACCAACCATATACGTTGAGCTTTGTACAATTCCAAGCAGTGTTAGAAGGTTTATTAACCTTGCGTCGAAATCAAAAGTGGCAAATGCAACATAATAAATAAAATGAACCCCATGGGCGGTAGTGCCTATGGGGTTTTGCGTTTCGATAATTATTCTTAACGTCTATATATAGAGTCGTCGATATGATATAATAAATTGTTAGAAAGAAATTAATTATATTTATATAGAAAGAAGGGACAGCATGGAAATAAATAAGGTTTATTCTGGCTTTCGCCTTGACCGCATTGAGCGCATTGATGAGATCAATGGTACCGCTTATGAAATGAAGCACGAAAAATCTGGTGCTCGTTTAATTTATATTGATTCACCAGATTCTAATAAAGTATTTAATATTGCGTTTAGAACAACACCACATAACAGTACAGGTGTAGCACATATTATGGAGCATTCTGTTCTATGTGGTTCTCGAAAATTCCCATTAAAAGAGCCTTTTGTTGAACTTGTAAAAGGTTCCTTAAATACGTTCTTAAATGCTATGACATATCCGGATAAAACAATGTATCCTGTAGCCAGCAAGAACGATAAAGACTTCCATAATTTGATGGATGTATATCTTGATGCTGTATTCTACCCACGTGTTCGTGAAGATGCAGAAATCGTAATGCAAGAGGGGTGGCATTATGAACTCGAAAATGCAGATGATGAACTCACCTACAAAGGTGTTGTGTTCAATGAGATGAAAGGTGTTTATTCCTCTCCTGATTCTGTATTGGAACGTCAAATGATGCGTGAACTGTTCCCAGATACTACATATGGTGTTGACTCTGGCGGGGATCCTGATTATATTACAGATTTAACATATGAAGAATTCCAAGAGTTCTATCGTGTTCACTATCATCCATCTAATAGTTATATCTTTTTGTATGGTGATATGAATATTGAAGAGCAATTAGCATTCTTGAATGATGAGTACTTAAGTCATTTTGATGCTATCGATGTTCATACTGAGGTAGCTTTACAAGCTCCATTTACAAAAGGTAAAGTAGTGAACTATCCATATAGCGTAGGCTCTGAGGAACCAACGGAAAACCGCTCATTGCACTCCTTTGCGTATGTATTATCAGATGTAACGCCTGAACATAGCTTGGCTTTTGAAGTGTTGACACATGCTTTATTAACATCTCCTGCGGCGCCTCTTAAACAGGCGTTGGTAAAAGCAGGCATCGGCTCTGACATTAGTGGCTACTATTTAGATAGCATTCGTCAACCTATGTGGACAGTACAAGCTACGGGTTCTAATTTAGATAAACAAGCTGACTTGCAACGTATTGTAGAATCTACATTACAAGAGCTATGTGATAAGGGCTTAGATAAAGAATTATTAAAAGCTTCTTTGAATAGTATTGAATTTGCTCTTCGTGAAAGCGACTTTGGTGGAAGACCTATTGGTTTAGCATATATTATCCGTATGATGGATAATTGGCTGTACGATAATGATCCATTAGAGTTATTACACTATGAAGAGGCGTTATCGAATATTCGTAAAGGGTTGGCTGGTACATATTTCGAAGATTTAATTCGTTATTCTATCTTGAATAATAACCATAAAGTTCTTGTATCTATTTATCCTGAACGTGGTCTTCAAGAGCGTAAAGATGCAGAGGTTAAAGAACATTTATCTACTGTAAAAGCTAATATGACACCTGAAGAAATTGACGCAATTGTGGAGCAAACAAAACGTCTTAAAATTCGTCAAGAAACCCCAGATAGTGATGAAGCTCTAGCATCTATTCCGTTGCTCGAGTTATCTGATTTAAATCCTAATATGGAAGCTGTAGAACGCCGTGAAAGTAAAATCGGTAATACTACTGTACATTTTGTACCTACTTTCACAAAGGGTATTAACTATGTGGGCTTGTACTTTAAATTGAACTGCCTTACAGAAGAAGAACTATTCTACGCTGATATTTTGAGTGATATCTTAGGTCGTATTGATACGTCTGAACGTGGTTATGAAGCACTCGCTAAAGATATTAATATGAACTTAGGTGGATTGAGTTCTGATATTACGGCTATTGGTAAAGATGGTAAGCGTGATGAGTTTACGCCTCTTATGATTGTACGTGTGAAAGCATTGCATTCTAAACTACCTGATTTGTGCCGCTTGATTAATGAAGTCGTGCAAAAGGCGGATTATAGTGATGGTAGCCGTTTAACTGAGCTTGTTCAAGAAAGCAAAGCTATTTGGGATAATGAAGCATTCCGCCGTGGTAATTCTATCGTGAGTCAACGTGTTATGGCTCAAGTTTCTGCAGTTGGTAAGTTTAGAGATAATGGCAATTTAGGTTACTATCAAAAAATCAGTGAGCTAGCATCTAATCCGGCGGCTTTGCCATTGTTACCAGAGAAATTAGCCGAAGTAGCTCGTAAAATTTTCCGTGCTAATAATGTAGATATTATGTTTGTTGGTGAAGAAGGCGAATTAGAAGCTTTTGAAAATCTAATGAAACCACTCGTTGAGGCTTGGGATACTACCGAATTGAGTAATGATGTATTACAAATCACTCGTCTTTCCGGCAATGATGGTATCGTTACAGCTGGTAAGGTTCAATACGTAGCTCAAGGTGGTAATTTCATCGATCATGGTTTCAAACATGTTGGACCAATGAGCGTGTTAGAAACGATATTACGTTATGAATACCTTTGGATTCGTATTCGTGTTCAAGGTGGTGCATATGGTGCATTTGCTAACTTCTATGATGATGGCAATATGATTTTCTGTAGTTATCGTGATCCTAACTTGTTAGAAACTTTAGATGTATATAAAGAGTTGCCTCAATACCTTCGTGACTTCACATTGACTGATCGTGAAATGCGTAAATATATTATTGGTACTATGAGTTCTTTGGACTTGCCAATGACGCCAGCGTTGCGTGGTCCACGTGCTATGGGTATGTACTTCAGTGGTGCTAAACTAGAGGACAAAGTAGAGTTCCGTAAACAAGTGATTGCATGTAAGCCAGAAGATATAGTTGCACTAGCAGATGTGGTGGAACCTGTATTAAAGGATAATCATATTTGCTCAATGGGTAACGAACAAAAAATTAAAGATGCTGGTAATGTTTTTGATAACATTGTGTCTTTAGGATAAATAATTTTACATCTATACATGATATTACTTTAATTTTTAGTTTGACATATCTTCGGATGTATAAGTGGCATATTCATAATGAATATGCCACTTGTTTTCTGCTATAGGAGAATCCTAATGAAAGGTAGATTTGCGCCTAGCCCAACAGGATATATTCATCTTGGTAACGTGTGGATAGCACTTTTATCATATATCTCCACGCGTCAACAAAAAGGAAAGTATGTTGTACGAATGGAGGATATAGACCTTCAACGGTCAAAACGAGAGTTAGGTGAAGCTTTATTAGACGATTTAGAATGGCTTGGTTTTGAATGGGATGAAGGCCCCCGTGTAGGTGGACCTGAAGTATCATATTGGCAAAGTGAAAGACAAACATATTATGCGAACATTTTAGAACAGCTTGCATTAGATAAAATAATTTATCCTTGCTTTTGTAATAGAACGCGGTTACAATCTATAGCCTCAGCCCCTCATATAGGTGAATTAGTTCATCGTTATGATGGTAAATGTCGGCATTTGAGTAAAAATGATATAGATGAGTTATATTCTATGAAAGAACCTTCATTACGTTTAGCAATAGATTCCTGTAATCTTGAATTTGATGATCGTTGGCAAGGTACTCAGTATATTCACTTAGACAGCGAATTAGATGATTATGTATTACGTCGTGGTGATGGTATGTATGCTTATAATTTAGCGGTTGTATTAGATGATATAGCTATGGGAATAACAGAAATTATTCGTGGTGATGATTTACTCGATACAACAGGACAGCAATTATATTTGTATAAAATATTACAACAATGTTATCCCCATAATCATATAGAGGTTCCTAAGTATGGTCATGCACCACTCTTGGTAGATATAGATGGACATAGACTGTCTAAGCGTCAGAAAAGTATTACAATCCGAGAACTAAGAGAACAACAATGGTCAGCGTCTAGAATTTTAGGGGAATTAGCTATTGCAGGTGGGCTTGTAGATGCAGCTAGGTATACTCATCGAGAAATAAGCCTTTCTGATTTAATTCATTTAGATCTATCGGTTCCTAGTTTGAGACAAAAAACAATTATCATTAAATGATAAGAGTTCAATTGATTTTAGTTATAAAATGTTTGCTAAAAGAGTATAATTGCTTAACTATAAAATTCGATATATTACATTGACAAAATTCGATATTTATTTATAATAGTATATAAGAGGTGGTCGAAATGACAATTCAACAAGCTTTAAATCAAAAAGTGTGGGCCGTTATTGGAGCCACTCATAAAACCGAAAAGTTCGGCTATAAGATTTATAAATGTCTTAAAGATCACGGATATGAAGTATATCCAGTTAATCCTAATATTGCAGAGATAGACGGAGACAAATGTTACTCTAGCCTTTCTGCACTTCCTGTTGTACCAGCTGTTGTGGATTTTGTTGTACCAGAAGCAGCAGGCTTGGCTGCATTAGATGAATGTAAAGAACTTGGCATTTCTACTGTGTGGTTGCAACCGGGAGCGGATAAACCATCTGTTGTTGAAAAAGCACATGCTTTAAACCTGCATGTCATTCAAGATTGTGTATTAGTTCAATTACCGTAGGAGGGTACAATGAGCGAATTAAAAGAATTAAAAACTGCTGAATATCAAGATTTAGTTAATCAAGGTGGTGTTACTGTTATTGATTTCTGGGCTCCATGGTGCGGTTATTGCGTACGTATGATGCCAATCATCGAAGAAATTGCTAGTGAGCTTGAAGGTAAAGCTAACTTTGTAAAAGTAAATGCTGATGAAGAACCGGAATTAGCACGTAATTTACAAGTTGAAGTATTGCCTACATTTGTTATTTTAAAAGATGGCGAAGTAGTAGATCGTAAGATTGGTTTCTTACCAAAAGGTGATCTTCAAGGTGCTATTGAATCTAAATTCTAATAATCGAAATAAGATGATATAAATAGAGGCAAAAAAACCTCATCAATGTATAGAACATACATTGATGAGGTTTTTTTCATATTTTCTGTAGAAGTGAATAAAAAGTATATTCTAAAAATAAAATAATTTTAAAAATTAAAATTTCATTTTATGAAATAGCATTATATAAAAAAGTGTAGTAAATATGCGTATTTTTAATGGATTAGATATGAGTAAAAAATGAAGCATAAGTTTAACTTATTAATTTTTTTATGGAATTTTAAAATAATATGTGGTAATATTATGTTAAATATTGTGAATGTTTAGTGAAATGAGTGCAATATTTGATTTATTTCTTCATTGTGGGGTGAGAGCCACAAATGTTGGGAGGGAACTTAATATGAATAAGGTATTCAAAGTTGTATGGAGTGCAACCAAGCACGCTTATGTCGTAACGTCTGAGTTGGCTAAATCGCATCAAAAATCTGCAACTACAATTGTAGCAGCAGTGATTTTGGCGGCTAGCTTTTCTGGAGGTATTGCTAATGCATCCAGCCCTGAGGATTGGGCTAGAGCTGATCTTATTGGTAGCCAAAGATGGTTGACACCAGATCAAAATGCATGGGGACATAATCAAGATCAACATCAAGTAGATCCACAACAATTAGATCAACAGCAACAACAATGGCAACAAGTGCCACAACAACAGCAACAACAAGTGCCACAACAATGGCAACAGCAAGAGCCTAAAAAAGGTGGTTCTAATGGGAACACTGTAATTAACAACTACTATACAGTTGTAACTACTGATGTTAAGAATGTTAAGAAAAATGCAAAT
Organism: uncultured Veillonella sp.; assembly: GCF_963522475.1. Classification (GTDB taxonomy): domain Bacteria; phylum Bacillota; class Negativicutes; order Veillonellales; family Veillonellaceae; genus Veillonella. The sequence goes on from NZ_CAUQYW010000002.1 coordinate 14,066, forward strand.
AATATTAATATTCTTAACCAAAAGGTAGAAAAGAATATTTCTAATATTACAAATATTAATAAAAACGTTGAGAGTGTAAAAACTGACATTACGAATATCAATGCTAAAGTTAATCAAAATAGCAAAGATATTGAAGGATTAAAAGGCAAAGTCGGCACTCAAATCACTAATATTAACAATAATATTGATGCTAAATTTACTAAAATTAACAACGATATTGATGTAAAAATTGATAATAAAATTACCAATATTACAAATAATGTTGTTAATAAGGTAAATACTAACATTGATGCAAGTGTAAAAAAACACATTGAAGCTAATAATACTAATATTATTAACCAAGTAAATCAAAATGTTAAAAATGAAATCAATAATAATAACACTACAATTCTTGCTCAAGTAGATAAAAAAATTGAAAATAATAACACTACTATTATCAACAATGTGAACAAAGATGTAGATGTTAAGATTAATGATATTAAAACAAATATCAATAATGTAGATGTTAAAGTTAATGATAATAGAAAAGCTATTAATAACTTAACTGTAAATGTTAATGATAATAGCAAATCTATTGCTGATTTAACTGCTAAAGTTGAAAATAATACACAAAATATTGATGCTAATAATACTTTCATCATGGAAAACCGTAAATTTATCGGTAATAACAAACAAGCTATCAACGAGAATAAAAAAGCTATTGATGACTTAAAAGGTAAAGTTGGCACAACAATCAATAATATTAACACAACTATTGATAATAAAATTAGTGAAAATAACACTAAGATTATCAACGAAGTTAATAAGAATGTAGATATTAAAATCAACGATAGCAAAACAAATATTATTAATGAAGTTAACAAAAACATTAATTCTTCAATTGAAGCTAACAACACAACTATTATTAATCAAGTAAATACTAATGTTGATAATAAAATTAATGCTGTTAAAGCTGATATTACTAAAATTAATAATTCTGTAACCGATTTAAGTGCTAAAGTAGATGCTAATACAACAAACATCACTAATAACACAGCGAATATTAATAGAAATACAACTGCAATTACTGAATTAAATACTACTGTTAATAATAATCACACTGCTTTGATGAATCGTTTTAACTATCTTGGCCAGGCTTTGGGCGATCATGAAGGTCGTATGCAACAACTTGAACAAGATAATAAAACAATTAAAACTGACGTAGCTAATACTCAAAATCAAGTTAATATTAATACTAAAGATATTGCTGATTTGAAAGGTAAAGTTGGTCAAAATATTGGTAATGTTCAAGTAGATATTAAAGATATTAAAAACAATATCGCTAATATCAATACTAAAGTTGAAGCTAATTCAGTAGCTATTAACAAAGTTGATGTAAAAGTTGACGGTGTTAAAGGTGATTTAAATGGTCTTAAAGACCGTGTAGATCGTCATGATCAACGTTTAGACTTCTTACAAGATAATATTGCAGATAACTCTACACGTATTTCCGTTGTTGAGGATAATGTGAAAACTAATACTACAAACATTGTAGATAATAGTAAACGCATCGATGCTAACTCTGATCGTATTTCTAACAATGAAAAAGCGATTAATGATTTGAAAGGTCATGTTGGCACACAAATCACAAATATCGAAAATACAATTACTAATAAGATTAATGAAAACAATACATTAATTAATAAATCTATCGATAATAAGATTGAGGTTAACAATACTGCTATTCTTAATAAAGTAGATAATAATATTGATGCTAAAATCAATGCTAATAACACAACAATCATTAACAAAGTCGATAAAAATATCGATGTAAAAATTAATGAAAACAATAACCAAATTAATCAAGAAATTAATGCGGTAAGTGTTAAAGTTGATGGTGTTAAAGGTGATTTGAATGGTCTTAAAGATCGCGTTGATCGTCATGACCAACGTTTAGATTACTTACAAGACAATATTGTAGATAATTCTACACGTATCACAGCAGTAGAAGATGGCGTTAAAGCTAATGCTAAAGATATTAATGTAGTTGGAACTATCGCTATGGAAAATCGTCAATTCATCGGTGATAACAAAGCTGCAATTGATAAAAATACAAAAGCTATTGATACATTAAAAGGTCAAGTTGGCACAACAATTAAAAATATCGAAACTACAATTAATAACAAGATTACAGAAAATAATGTAACTATTAATAAAAATATCGATACTAAGATTGAAGCTAACAACACTGTTATCAACCAAAACATTGATAAAAAAATCAACAACAATAACACAACAATCATCAACAAAGTAGATCAAAACATTGACGCTAAAATCAATGCTAATAACACTACTATTCTTAACAAAGTTGATAAAAACATTGATGTAAAAATCAATGAAAACAATAAGCAAATCAACAACACAATCAATACTAAGATTGGTGATGTAAATGTTAAGATTGATGGCGTTAAAGGTGACTTGAACGGTCTTAAAGGTGATTTAGATGGACTTAAAGGTCGTGTAGATCGTCATGACCAACGTTTAGACTACTTACAAGATAACATTGCTGATAACTCCACACGTATCTCTGTAGTTGAAGATGGTGTGAAAGCTAATGCGAAAGATATTAATGTAGTGGGTACAATTGCAATGGAAAATCGTCAATTCATTGGCGATAATAAAGTTGCTATTGCAAACAATACTAAAAATATCAACGTCAATGCAAAAGCTATCGATGAGTTAAAAGGTCAAGTAGGTCAATCCTCTACAGTGATCAATGATATTAAGAAACAAATTACTAATATCAATGGTAAAGTAGAAAACAACACTACAAATATTGCTAATAACACAACTAATATTGCTAAAAATGCTACAGCAATTAACAATGTAAATGTTAAAGTTGATGCTAACACCACTAACATCGCTAACAATACTACAGCAATTAACAATGTAAATGTTAAAGTTGATGCTAACACCACTAACATCGCTAACAATACTACAGCAATCAATAACGTAAACGTTAAAGTTGATGGTGTTAAAGGTGATGTAGAAGGCTTAAAAGGTCGCGTAGATCGTTATGACCAACGTTTAGACTACTTACAAGACAACATTGTAGATAACTCCACACGTATTACAGCAGTAGAAGATAGTGTTAAAGTTAATACTGCAAATATTGCTAATAACACAACTAATATTGCTAACAATACAACAGCAATCAACAACGTAAATGTAAAAGTTGACGGCGTTAAAGGTGATTTGAAAGACCTTAATGCTAAAGTTGACCAAAACACTAAAGATATCAATGTAGCTGGCACAATTGCTCTTGAAAACCGTAAATTCATTGGCGACAATAAAGTAGCTATTGCTAATAACACTACAAATATCAATGTTAATGCAAAAGCTATTGATGAATTAAAAGGTCAAGTAGGTAAATCTTCTACAGTGATCAATGATATTAAAAACCAAATTACCAATATTAATGGTAAAGTAGAAAATAATACTACTAACATCGCTGCGAATGCTACAAACATTCAAGCTAATGTAGTGGCAATTGCTGACAATAGCAAACGTATTAATGAAAATACTACAAACATTGCAAACAACACTACAAACATTGCTAATAACACTACAGCTATTAATAATGTAAATGTAAAAGTTGACGGTGTTAAAGGTGATGTAGAAGGCTTGAAAGGTCGCGTAGATCGTCATGACCAACGTTTAGATTACTTACAAGATAACATTGTAGATAACTCTACACGTATTACTGCTGTAGAAGATAGTGTTAAAGTTAATACTACAAATATTGCTAATAATACAACAGCTATCAACAATGTAAATGTTAAAGTTGATGGCGTTAAAGGTGATTTGGATGGTCTTACTAAACGTGTTGACCAAAACGAAAAAGATATTAATGTAGCTGGTACAATTGCTATCGAAAACCGTAAATTCATTGGTGATAACAAAACTGCTATCGACAAGAATACAAAAGCTATCGAAGCATTGAACGGTAAAGTTGGCACTACCCTCACTAACATCGAATCTACTATCAATAACAAGATTGAAGCTAACAATACTACAATCCTTAATAAAGTAGATACTAATATCGATGCTAAGATTAATGCTAATAACACAACAATTCTTAACAATGTTGATAAAAACATTGATGTAAAAATCAATGAAAATAACAAACAAATTAACAACACTATCAATACTAAGATTGGTGATGTAAATGTTAAGATTGATGGCGTTAAAGGTGATGTAGCTGGTCTTACTGCACGTGTAGATCGTCATGATCAACGTTTAGATTACTTACAAGATAACATTGTAGATAACTCTACACGTATCAGTGCTAATGAAGATGCTATTAAAGCATTAAAAGGCCAAGTTGGTACAACAGTTACTAATGTTGAAAACACAATCAACGCTAAGATTGAAGCAAACAATACAGTAATTAGAAATGATATCAACACCGCAATTACTAATAACAACACTGTTATTAACAAAAACATTGAAAATGCAATCAACGAAAATAACACAACAATCATTAACAAAGTTGATCAAAATATTGATGCTAAGATTGCTAATAACTACACAGAAATCAATAAGACTATCAACAACAAAGTTAATGAAGTAAATGTTAAAGTTGAAGCTAATGCAAATGCAATTGTTAACAATAGCAAGTCTATTACTGACATCAAAGCAAATGTGGCTAATATTAACAATAAAGTAGAGTCTAACTCTACAAATATTGCTAGTAACACTGCAGCTATTACGAATGTAAGTAAACAAGTTACTAACAATACAGCTAACATTTCTAATAATGCAACAGCTATTGCTAACATTAGCAAACAAGTTGCTGGTAACACTGCTAACATTACAGATGTAACTGCTAAAGTTAATGCTAATACTGGTCGTATTGAATCTAATACAACAGCTATTAACAATTTAACTGGTAAAGTTGATGCTAATGCTCAAGCAATTGAGTCCTTGAAAGGTCAAGTTGGTAAAGGCAATACTACAATCGTTAATGTAGCTCAAAAAGTAGAAAATATTACTCAAAATATTAACGCTCAAAATAGCAACATCCAAGCTAATACTGTAAATATTCAAAATAACACTTCCAATATTAATAACATTAAAGCTAATGTTGTTAATGTTGAAAAGAATGTAAACAATATTAAAGCTGATGTAACAGTAGTAAAAGCTGATATTACAAACATCAATGCTAAAGTTAATCAAAAAATCAATATTGTAAACAACAACATCACTAATGTTAAAAACGATGTGAAGAATATTGATGCTAAAGTTACAAACATTGATAATAAAGTGACTAATATTAACAATAAAGTAACTAATATTGATACTAAAGTTAATGATATTGATGTAAAAGTTAATAACCAAAATATTGTAATCAATAATATCAAAACAGATGTATCTGGTTTGAAAGATCAAGTTGGCAAAAATACTGAAGCAATTAAGAACTTACAAAATGTAAGCGCTGATGTAAACAAAGTGAAAGAACAAGTTAATGCTAATACTCAAAAAGCAAATGCTAATGAAGAACGTATTAAAAATGTTCAAAGCCAAGTTTCTGTTAATACTGAAGCAATCAAACATAACACTGAAAACATCAATATTAACAAAGCAGCGATCAAACAAAATGCTGAAGCAATTCAAAATACTAATGTAACTGTACAAAAAGTAATCAACAAAGTTGATGAACATAGTAAAGTTATTAACGATGTATCTAAACAAGTTAATACTAATACAACTAATATTGCTAATATTAATAATGTTGTTAACCAAAATACAACTAATATTACAAATGTAACTAATCAAGTTAATACAAACACAAGCAATATTAGCAAAGTATCTAGCCAAGTTACTACAAATACTACAAACATCAACACTCTAAATGCTAAAGTAGATACTAATGTTACAAATATCACTAAGGTAGATAACCGTGTAACTGCAGTAGCTAACCAAGTTAATGAAAATACTAAATTAACTAAAGCGGTTGGTACTCTAGCTCTAGAAAATCATGAAAAAGTTAGTGTATTAGGTTTACAAGTAAACAAAAATACTCAAGATATTTCTGATGTAAATAACAAAGTTGATGAAAATGTTAAATTAACTAAAGCAGTTGGTACATTGGCATTAGAAAATCATGAAAAAGTTAATGTATTAGGTTTACAAGTAGATAAAAATACTCAAGATATCGGTACATTGGCTGAAGCTGCAAACTATAGCTTGAAAGCATCTAATATTGCACTTCAAGATCATGCAACTCTTGTTCAACACGATGCTCAAATCGCAGAAAACTCTCGCCGTATTAGCAGTGTAGAACGCGATGTTAAGGTAGTGGGTGCTAATGCAGCAGCATTGGCAGCATTGAAACCTATCGAATATCACGAAGGTCAAAAAGCTCAAATCATGGCGGCTGTTGGTACTTATAAAGGTAAAACCGCTACTGCATTGGGCGTAGCTCATTATGCAAATCCTGATTTGTTAATCCATGCTGGTGCCGCTTATGGTGGTGATCATAGCGTAATGGCGAATGCTGGTGTAACAATTGGTATTGGTAATGCGCCTACAGCTCCAAAAGCTTCTCCTGCAACTGTAAAAGTTCTTGAAGATAAAGTGGCTGATTTACAAGCACAAAATAAAGAAATTCGTGAACTTCTTGATAAAGTGATTACACAACAACCACAACAAGCGCCAAAAGCAGCTGTTAAAACAACTAAATGATATGCCTCCCAACCGATGGATTACATATAATCTATCGTAGGTATAGAAACCGCGTAGCAGAAATGCTACGCGGTTTTTTGTGTAGATTTGTGGTGGTTACTTAAATAAATACTATTTAATTTTGATGCAACAAAGCTGTATTGAGTAGTATAGTGGGGATTTGATCTTAGATAAGTTAAATTTGGAAGCTTAGTGGTGGCGAGTGGTTTTATATTCAAATTTATTATTTATATTCGAACATATGTATCTTAGAAAAAGAAAGAAAAATAGAGATTATGAAAGAAAAATATAAAAAAGTGGGATAAAAATGGATTTTTTATTGTGGTTAGTGGGGAATTGTGGTAGAATTTACCATATAGTGGTGGATAAGGAATGGTAAAGGGCGGTGATACGTATGTTCATGGGAGAATATAATCACACCATTGATACAAAAGGGCGGATGATTATACCTGCGAAAATACGTGAACAACTAGGCGAAGTATGCATTGTTACTAAGGGCCTAGATAACTGCTTAGCTATTTACACCGAAGAAGCGTGGAAGAAAATTTCTACAGCTTTACAATCACAATCCTCCACTAAAGCTAGTGTGCGTGCCTTAAAACGTTTTGTTTTTGGTAGTGCTGTTGAGCTTGAATATGATAAACAAGGTCGTGTCCTCATTCCTGTACCACTACGTGAATATGCGAGCCTTGATAAACAGGCCGTTATTGTCGGTGCTGGGGATCACGTTGAAATTTGGAGCCGCGAAAAATACGATTACTATGATGATCAAGTGGCTGAAAGTATGGAAGAATTAGTCGAAGGATTAGAAGGGATTATGTTATAGGAGGCTGTGATGGAATTTAATCATACCAGCGTACTTTTACGTGAAACAGTAGACTCTGTTGTAACTAATTCCAAAGGCATCTATGTGGACTGTACCCTTGGTGGGGCAGGTCATGCTCACGCAGTGGGTGAAATGCTAGATCCAGAAGGCATGATTATAGGATTAGATCAAGATGAAGATGCGTTGGGCGTAGCTCGACAGCGTTTGTCTGATTTGAAGTGTCAGGTGTTAACGATACCGACAAACTTTTATAACTTAAAAAAAGCTCTCCAAAATGAGGGCATTCATGAAGTGGATGGTTTTATCTTTGATCTTGGCGTATCAAGCTATCAACTGGATACACCAGAACGTGGCTTTTCATATATGAATGATGGCCCTTTAGATATGCGTATGGACAAAGATGCACCATTAACAGCAGAAGAAGTTGTTAATGAATATGATTCTGAAGCATTGTTGCAAATTATCCGTGATTATGGTGAAGAACGATGGGCTAAACGTATTGTTGAATTCATTATTAATGCACGTGAAGAAAAACGAATTACTACCACTGGTGAATTAGTTAGAATTATTAAGCAAGCAATACCCGCGAAGGCACGTCAAGATGGACCGCATCCGGCGAAACGGACGTTCCAAGCCATTCGCATTGAAGTAAATAGAGAATTAGCTATCTTGCATGATAGTTTTGTAGATGCTGTGTCTATGTTGAAACCAAAGGGGAAAATCGGGGTTATCACATTCCACTCCTTGGAAGATCGAATTACTAAACAAACTTTCAAAGAGCTGAGTACAGCATGTATATGTCCTCCAGAATTGCCGATGTGTGTATGTAACCACAAAGCAGTTGTGAAGGCGAAGAATAAGGCTATAGAGCCAAGTGCAGGGGAGATTGAGGTTAATCCGAGGGCTAGAAGCGCGAAGTTGCGCGTAGCCGTCAAGTTGTAGAATTGGAAGGGGTTAGTATTTATGTTAGCGAGAAAGGCTGTTGTGGGCCAAGTAAAAAGCGATGTGTTGGTCGCTTCACAAGGGAGAAAACGTAGTGCAAGTGTGGCTCTAGATTTGAGTCCTATGATGTGGCAAGTTGTATATGGTATTGCTGCATTGGTTGCATTTTTGCTTATCATGATGGTTATGAATGCGTACAGCACAAAATTGGGCTATGAAGTAGTTAAAACACAGCAAGCTGTAGTACAATTAACAAAAGATAATGATGCATTGGATGTTGAAGTGGCTTCCTTGAAGTCTCCCGTTCGTATCCAACAAATCGCAGAACAACAACTAGGGATGGTTTTGCCTGATTCTTTTGTTTATAGCACAAAAAGCGCTGTTACTGAACGCACTGTACAAGAGAAACAGCAAATTATAGACTAGCAGGCAAAGCAGCTCGTATTGGGCTGCTTTCCTTTGCGTGTAAAGGAGATTGTATATGAAACAATTACAAGATATAGTAAAAACCTTGCAAACAACGCATGTAGAAGGTAATACAGCTGTTGAAGTATTAGATATTACAGCTGATTCTCGTGCTGTAAAAGTAGGCAGTTTATTTATTGCTTTAGATGGTGCCACTGTAGATGGTCATAATTATGTAAATAAAGCTATTGAAGCTGGCGCAGTAGCAGTACTTGTATCTAAACCAGTAGAGGTAAGTGGTGATGTTTGTGTTATCACTGTAGAGGACACTCGTAAAGCTATGATGGCATGTGTGCCGTATTTCTTTGATTATCCAGCAAATTCCATGCGTATGATTGGCGTTACTGGTACGAATGGTAAAACGACTACAACGCATATGATTCGTCATATTTTGAAAGCTCAAGGTCATAAAGTGGGCGTTATTGGTACTGTTCATATTATGATTGGTGATACAACATATCCAATTCATAATACGACACCTGATGTAGTGGATTTGCAACATATTCTTCATCAAATGGTAGAGGAAGGTGTTACACATTGCGTAATGGAGGTTTCTTCACACGCATTGGCATTGGGGCGAGTTTCTGGTGTTGAATATGATATAGCGGTATTTACAAACTTAACACAAGATCATTTGGACTTTCACAAGACCTTTGAAAATTATTTGGCAGCTAAGTGTAAATTATTTGAACAAGTTAGCGAGCCGAACCAAACTAAATCTGGTAAAGGGGCTATCATTAATATCGATGACGAATATGGTCATCGTGTAATTGAGAAAACAACGGCACCTATCATTACTTACAGTATTGATGGTAAAGGTACGTTGAATGCTCATGATGTAGAAATGACACCTAAGTCTAGCCGTTACACTGTCTCTTATGATGGCCATGACTATACAGTAGCTATGAATACCACAGGTTTATTTAATGTATATAATACTTTGGCTGCTATTGGTGCTTGTCTATTAGAAGGCATATCTATGGAAGATATAGATAAAGCATTGAAAACATTTAGCGCTGTGCCTGGCCGTTTTGAACTCATTGAAGAAGGTCAACCATTTGCCGTGGTTGTAGATTATGCACATACACCAGATGGGCTAGAAAATATTCTACAAACTGCAAAGGCTATTCAAGAAAATCGCATTATTGTAGTCTTTGGTTGTGGTGGTGACAGAGATGCGACAAAACGCCCTATCATGGGTCGTATTGCTGCACATTATGGTGATGTAGTATATGTAACATCTGATAATCCTCGTACAGAGGATCCTGTACAAATTGTGAAAGATGTAGAAGTAGGCGTTAAAGAAGGCCTTCGTGAAGGCTCTCATTATGAAGTAATCGTTGATCGTCGGGAAGCGATTCAACATGCAATACAAAATGCAAAACCTGGGGATATTGTACTAATTGCTGGTAAGGGGCATGAGGATTACCAAATCTTAAAGGATAAAACGATTCATTTTGATGATCGTGAAGAGGCGCGAGCAGCCCTCAAGGAGATCTAATATGGCAGAATTTACATTGTCTCAAGTGGTAGAAGCCACAGAAGGGATGAGTACACATACCGAAAATATTAAGTTCTTAGATGTATCTACTGATACAAGAACGATTGAATCAGGCTTTTTGTTTGTAGCCTTAAAAGGTGATACCTTTGATGGTCATGATTTCATCAATACGGCCATTGAAAAGGGTGCTACAGGTGCTATTGTAGAAAAAGGTCGTGCCGTAGAAGGTATTGTTTGTATTGAAGTAGAAAATACCTTGGTAGCATACCAAAACTTGGCACGTTACCATCGTCGCCGTTTCGATATTCCTGTAGTAGCTATTACTGGTTCTTCTGGTAAGACTACAACAAAGGAAATGGTGGCCGCTGTACTTGGTACAGAATTTAATGTTTTGAAAACTGAAAAAAACTTTAATAATGAAATTGGTTTGCCAAAAACATTGTTGCGCTTAACTGCAGAACATCAAGCATGTGTCGTAGAGATGGGTATGCGTGGCCTTGGTCAAATTGAAGAGCTTGCATTGATTGCGGAACCAACTATGGGCATTATTACCAATGTTGGTACTAGCCATATTGAGTTGTTAGGCTCTCGTGAAGCCATTGCACAAGCTAAAGGTGAATTAATTCGTTGTTTGCCTGAAAATAGTGTGGCTATTCTCAATGAAGATGATCCATATGTTAAGGCTATGGATAGCCTTGCTAAAGGTAAAACTATTACCTATGGTATTGAACGCAACGCTACTTGTATTGGTAGCCATTTGCGTTATAAAAAAGATGGTATTAAATTTACTTGCAAATGTTATGACGAAGTATTTGATATCTTCTTACCTATGATTGGTGAACACAACGTATATGATGCATTGGCCGCAATTGTAGCTGGTCGTGTTTTGGGTATTAAATCAAATACCATTCGCAAAGGCTTAAGCGAGTTTACCGGCACTCCTATGCGCCAAGAAATCGTACCATTTGAAGATATTGTTATCTTAAATGATGCATATAATGCAAATCCTTCCTCTATGGCTGAAGCGATTAAAGCATTAGGTCAATTAGAAGGTAAACGTAAAATCGCTATGCTTGGTGATATGCTTGAGCTTGGTGATTATACTGAACAGGCGCATCGTGAAATTGGTCAATTGCTTGCTGAAGAGGGTTATAGTGTAGTATTTACATTCGGTGATGCCGCTGCTTTTATAGCTAAGGAAGCAAAAAAAGCAGGTTTAACTACATTCCGTTGTAATAGCCATTTAGAAATGGCCAATGCCTATAGTGATATTCGTGAAAAAGGGGATGTTATCCTTGTGAAAGGTTCCCGTGGATTACGAATGGAACGAGTTGTTGAAGAATTAAAGGATCAAGATTAAAAGATTACGGCTAGTTATATCTAGCCGTCATCTGTTTATTAGTGAGTAGAGGGTTCATATGATATATCACATTCTATTAGCTTTCGTAGTGACTTTTATCATTACGGTAGTGCTGGGTAAATTTGCTATTCCTATGTTGCGTTCTTTACACGCACAACAAAGTATTCGTGAAGAAGGTCCAGAAAGTCATCAAGCAAAAGCTGGTACACCTACAATGGGTGGTGCTTTTATGATGGTAGCGCTTATCATTGGGGTTGCGTTATTTGCACCATGGAATGTAGGTACTGGTATGTTATTATTCCTAACACTAGGACATTGTCTATTAGGATTTTTTGATGATTTTGTAAAAGCTGTTAAAAAACGTAATCTTGGTTTAACAGCAAAACAAAAATTACTAGGCCAGTTTATTTTGGCAGCTATATTCTGCTACTACATCACCGAAATTATGGTTATTCCTACCACATTGTGGATTCCTGTAGTGGATCTTCATCTTCAATTAGGTTGGGCTTATTATGTTTTGGCATTTTTAATTATCGTAGGTGCTACGAATGCAGTAAATCTTACAGATGGTCTTGATGGCTTAGCTAGCGGTACGTCTGCGGTGGCTGCCATTGCATTTTCAGTAATTGGTCTTATGGCTGCATCTACAACAAATTCTATTGGTGCTGAAAGTGTTGCATACTACGGTGCCATCGTAGCTGCTGTGTGCCTTGGTTTCTTGGTGTACAATGTAAATCCTGCGAAGGTGTTCATGGGGGATACTGGATCTTTAGCTTTAGGTGGTGCTTTTGCAGCTATGGCTATTTTAACTAAAACAGAATTGCTACTCGTTGTGATTGGTGGCATTTTTGTTATGGAAGCATTGTCCGTTATTATTCAAGTTATTTCCTTTAAAACTCGTGGCGTACGAGTATTTAAAATGAGCCCAATTCACCATCATTTTGAGTTGTCCGGTTGGGCTGAGCAAACTGTTGTTAATCGCTTCTGGTTCGGTGGCGCTGTATTAGCTGTTATTGGCGTAGTTTTAGCGACTGTAACTTTGTAAGATAATACTTAACGGAACACGCAAATAATGGTATGCTTATAAGATAGTAATACATTATTTTTATTAATAATTTAGGTGAGATAGATGGAATACGGAGATAAACATATACTTGTTCTTGGTGCTGGTGCCAGCGGTATAGGCGCATCTTGGGTATTAGCTCAAGTTGGGGCCCATGTAGTGTTAAATGATTATAAACCTGTTACATTACCTACGGCTGATGAAGAACGGTTAGTTGCAGCTGGTGTGGAAATTATTACAGGGCGTCAAGATGAATCTTTGCTAGATGGTGTGGATCGCATTGTTATTTCTCCAGGTATTTCTCTAGATATTCCACTTGTAAAAGCCGCTCAAGTGCGTGGCATTGATGTAGTTAGTGAAGTTGAAGTAGCGTATGAGCTATCTAAATCACCAATCGTAGCCGTTACTGGTACGAATGGTAAAACTACGACTACAACATTGTTAACTAAGGTATTGGAAGGAACTGGAAAGCTAGTTCGTGTTGGTGGCAATATCGGTGATTCTCTCAGTGAAGTAGCCTATTCCATGCCAGCAGATGGTTATTTAGTAGCTGAACTATCTAGTTATCAATTAGAAACAATTAAGCATTTTAGACCGATTGGTGCTATTATGCTCAATATCACACCAGATCATTTGGCGCGTCATAAGACGATGGAAAATTATATAGCTGCGAAGGAGCGAATCTTTGAAAATCAATTGAGCACAGATTTTATGGTGCTTAATATTGATGATCCAATTGTGGCAGATATGAAACATCGTGTACCTAGCCATATCCTTGAAATTAGTCAACATCAAGAGGTTTCAAATGGTGCCTACTACGAAAATGGACAATGTTATGTGACAAAGAATGGTACATCAACACCTGTTATTGGTAGTGATGATATTCATATTCCAGGTAGTCATAATATTGAAAATATTTTAACTGTTATCGCCTTAGCGTATGCATTAGGTGTGCCAGTAGAAACCATTCATCGTATTATAAGCGAATTCCATGGTGTTGAGCACCGGTTAGAACGGGTTAAAACGATTGATGGAATTACATTCTATAATGATTCTAAAGCTACCAATGTAGATTCTGTTGTAAAAGCATTGGAGTCCTTTAATCAATCAGTTATTTTATTAGCTGGTGGTCATGACAAAATGACTCCGTTAGAAGATTTTATGCAGCTTGTTAAAGATCATACAAAAGCTGTTATCTTTATGGGTGAAGCAGCGGATCGATTTGAAAATGCTGCAAAAGAGGCTGGTGTAGAGCCTATTTATAGAGCCTTATCTATGAAAGATGCTGTAGAACAGGGGTATAAATTGGCTGACCGAGGTGATATTGTATTATTATCTCCAGCTTGTTCAAGCTTTGATTGGTATAGCTGTTTTGAAGAACGTGGCGATGATTTTAAAAACTGTGTTCATATGTTGCAAGAAGGGGGACACCATTAATGAAACGTATCATTATTTCAGGTGGTGGCACTGGTGGACATATATATCCAGCAATAACTATATATAAGGAAATTATGAAGCAGAATCCTGATGCACAGGTTTTATATGTAGGAACTGAAAAGGGCTTAGAGGCAAACTTAGTACCTAAAGAAGGTATTGAGTTTACTACATTACCTGTACAAGGTTTGCAACGTAAATTATCTATTGGTACGTTGGTGACGTTAGGTAAGACTGCTTTCTCTCTTGTGAAAGCTAATACAATCATTTCCAATTTCAAGCCGGATGTGGTTATTGGTACGGGTGGTTATGTTTGTGGTCCTATTCTTATGGCTGCAGCATTGCGAAATATTCCAACGTTGATACAGGAACAAAATGTTATTGCAGGCATTACAAATAAAATTCTAAGCCGTTTTGTTGATGTAGTAGCTATGGGGTATAAAGATGCGGAAGCATCTTTTTCAAAGGCAAAACGCGTAGTATATACTGGTAACCCAGTACGTCCCGATGTATTAGTCGATACTAGGGCTGATGGACGTAATTATTTTAATTTAAGTGATGATACGTTCACAATACTCATAGCCGGTGGTTCTCGAGGGGCGCGAACTATCAATAATGCTATGATCGATGTACATAAGCATTTTCAAGAAACAAAAGGAATCAAATTAATCCATATTACAGGAGATGGGGAATATCAATCTGTATTGTCTCAACTTGGTATTTCTGATGGTGATGGATTAGGTGACTCTTCATTGATTCTGCCATATTTACATGATATGCCGAAAGCTTTAGCAGCAGCTGATTTAGCAGTCTTTAGATCTGGTGCTATCGGGCTTGCTGAGCTGGCAGTTCGTGGTATTCCATCTGTGTTGGTTCCATATCCATATGCAGCGGAAGATCATCAAACATATAATGCTCATATCTTTGTTCAAGAAGGGGCTGCGCATATGATCGTAGATCAAATGTTAAGTGCTCATGATTTGATAGGGGAAATTGAAATGTTTATGGCTAATCGTGATTTATTGGCGCAAATGGGAGAACGAGCATTGCAGTTAGGGAAACCAAATGCGGCTCATGATATTGCAAAATTAGCATTATCTATTGCGAAGTAACAAGGAGAGGTTTTATGTTAGACGGTATTCATAAGATTCATCTTATTGGTATAGGTGGATCTGGCATGCGTGCTATAGCGAATATTTTAATTCAAAAAGGTTATGATGTATCTGGCTCGGATGTAGCTGAATCTGCAGTAATTGAGAAGTTCAGAAATATGGGTGCTACTGTTCATATTGGTCATAATAAAGATTATGTAAATGGTGTTGATGCTGTAGTTCGTTCTACGGCTATTCGCGAAGATAATCCTGAAATTGTAGCTGCTAAAGCTCAAGGCATTACAATTTTGCATCGTTCAGATATTGTAAAAGCTGTGTTAGACGTAACAGATGGCATTGCAGTAGCAGGTGCACACGGTAAAACTTCTACTACTTCAATGATTGGTCAAGTTTTAGTAGAAGCAGACGCTGATCCAACAGTTATTATTGGTGGTGAAGTAGATTATTTAAAAGGTAGTAGTTGCCTTGGTAAAGGCCATTTCTCTGTAGTAGAAGCAGATGAAAGTGATGGTTCTTTCTTGAAACTACGTCCACATACTATTGTTATTACTAATATTGAAGATGATCACATGGATCATTATAAAACGATGGATAACTTGCTAAATGCATTCTGTGAGTTCGTAGAAACGTTACCAGAAACTGGCAAAGCAATTGTATGTGGTGATAATGAAAATATTCGTTATGTTATGGGCCGTGTAAAGCGGAACTTCATTACATATGGCTTAAGAGATAATAATGATTATGTAGCTAAGAATATTCACTATGTGGATTCTACATTGGTATATGATGTATATCATAAGGATGTAAATATTGAGCGTATTCGCTTACGTGTTCCTGGTGAACATAATGTATTGAATTCCTTGGCTGCGTTTGTTGTGGCACATGATTGTTGCGGTGTAGAAACACGTATTATTACTAAAGGCTTAGGTAAAT
This sequence comes from uncultured Veillonella sp., assembly GCF_963522475.1. Taxonomy (GTDB): domain Bacteria; phylum Bacillota; class Negativicutes; order Veillonellales; family Veillonellaceae; genus Veillonella. The sequence continues at coordinate 30,428 of NZ_CAUQYW010000002.1, forward strand.
TCATCGGTGCAAAACGCCGTTTTGAAACAAAAGGTCATGTAGCAGGTGTATGGGTTGTTGATGACTATGCTCATCATCCTACAGAGATTAAAGCAACATTAAAGGCTGCAAAAGAGTTAGAAAAACATCGTGTTATCTGTGTATTCCAACCACATCGATTTACTCGTACAAGCTTGTTAAAGGATGAATTTGCTACAGCTTTTACAAGCGCTGATGAAGTATATATGACAGATATTTATAGCTCTGGTGAAGATCCAATCCCTGGTATTGATGGACATACGATTCCAAATGCTATTAAAGCGGCCACAGGTCAAGATGTAAATTATGTACAGTCTGTTGATGATTTGCCAGAAGTATTAGCGAAAGTAGTAAGACCTAATGACTTGGTTATCACTATGGGGGCAGGTTCGATTAATCAATATGGACCAAAATTATTAGATATATTGGAGGAAGGCTTACAATGAAAGATAAGAAAATAATCGTATTGATGGGTGGTCCTTCCAAAGAGGCTGAGGTATCTCGTCGTACCGGAGCTGCTATTGCGGAAGCATTAGAAAGCAAAGGTTATAATGCCCAAACATTAGAACTCAATCCGCGCACTGTATTAAAAGATATTGAATCCTTAGGTGGAGAGGTTGTATTTAATGCCATTCACGGCCGTTATGGCGAAGATGGTGCAGTGCAAGGTCTATTAGAAATGGCTGAAATCCCATACACTGGTTCAGGTATTATGGCTCATGCAGTAGGGATGAATAAAAAAGTAAGTAAAGATGTCTTTAAAGGTGCTAATATTCCTACTGCGGCTTCTGAGTCCTTTAATGGCAATCTTGAATCTGCAGAAGTTATTATTGAGCATATTCGTAAGGATTTTACAATTCCAGTAGTTGTAAAGTCTGCTACGCAAGGTTCTAGTATTGGCGTTACTATTGTTCGCGATGCAGATCAGTTAAAATCGGCTGTAATGGAAGCTCTTAAATATGACCCTATTCTTGTGGTAGAACAATTCCTTGATGGTCGTGAATTTACAGTATCTGTTTTAGATGGTAAAGCATTGTCTGTTATTGAAATTCGACCACATTCTGGAGAATATGATTACAAGAGTAAGTATACTGTAGGTGCTACTGAGTATTTAGTGCCAGCGCCTATTAGTGCAGAAATGACTGCTGAGATGCAACGTATTGGGGAACTTGTATATCGCGAAGTACAAGGCAGTGGGGTAATTCGTGTTGATGTTATGACAGACCATGCAGATAATATGTATGTTCTCGAATACAATACTGTGCCAGGTATGACGGCAACGTCTTTAGTACCAAAAGCAGCAAAAGAAATGGGAATTGACTTTCCAACATTATGTGAAAAAATTCTATTAACTGCTAGTATAGGGAAATTTTAAGGGCTAATAGAAGATAAGGAGTTAATTATGGATGATAAGCAAAACCATCCATCCAACTCTGGGGAGATGCAGTCTTCTACACCTGTTCGTGATGAACGGGCTGTATTTAGAAAACGAGTGTTAAAAATCGGTGGTGCAGTTGCTCTCGTGTTGGTGGGGTTGTTTACACTACCTATTCCTTTTGGATCCTTAAAGGTTACTGGATCGGATAAGGTAACTGTACAAGATGTAATGGTAGCAGGTGATATTCATGAACCTGTTAATATATTGCAGATTAGTACAGAAAAATTAAAAACAAGATTATCGAAAGACCTACGTGTCGAAGAAGCTCAAATTAGCTATCAGTTGCCATTGACCATGGTGGTAAATGTAGTAGAGCGCAAGGCTGTTGCTGTTGTATCGGCTCAGTTTGGATACTTAACCCTTGATAGTAAGGGACAAGTGATTGCATCTGAGCCAGCTATACAAGACACATCTGTGCCTATGATTTCTGGTGTAAAAGCTGGAAATATACTATTAGGTGATACGGTGGTAGATAAACCAATATTGGCGGCTCTTGAATATTTGAACTCCCTCGATGAGGAGACGTTTAAGAATATTGCGGAGGTTAATATTGGAGACCCTGATGCGATAATGGCATATACTGTTTCAGGTGTACAGATTCGATTGGGAGATGATAAAGATTTAGCTAAAAAAGCTGAACTAACTCAGTCGATGTTACAAGATATTAAAAAGACACATGGTAATGTACAGTATATAGATGTTAATGTTTCTTCGCCGTACATTAAAACCGATGTGATGCCTGAAGTCAAAAAACATCAGAATGGAGCACCGACTACAGAAAATTCATCTACTAAGAAGGATGAGAAAAAACAAGATAGATAAGGTCATGTTGAATATAAAAGGTAGATGATGGTCGTGAGACACGAACGGTGGGCAATTGCCATAGTCAGTTGTATATTAGGGTTCATGGTTGTTACTCAATATAAGATGACACAAGATAATATAGAAGAAAATATTCGTTTGCAACGGACCGGTGATTTGGCGGTACAATTACGAGAGGCACAGAGTGAACGGGATGCTTTATTAAAGCAAATTGAATCTCTAAAAAAATCTAATACTAATGGTGATGGCAAAGCTGATGAACAGCTGATGATGAGAGCGGCTTTAACAAATGTTAAAGGTCCGGGTGTTAGTGTGTTGATTGAAGATAGTTTAAAACCTGTTCAAAGTGGTGAAAATCCAAATTTATATGTAATCCATGATGAAGATATTCTTAGAATTGTTAATGAATTACGAGCGGGTGGGGCTGAAGCGATAGCTATTAATGATCAACGTCTTATAGGAACGTCTGAAATACGATGTTCAGGACCAACTATTACAGTAAATGGTAAAGTTTTTGGAGCTCCCTTTACGGTAAAAGCCATTGGAGACCCAAAGACATTGAATTCTGCGTTAACTATGCGCGGAGGCGTAGTGGATTCGCTTAAACATTGGGGAATAAAGGTAACTATAAAGCAAGAAGAGAATGTAGCTGTTCCTGCTTTTACAGGTACGTTTAGAGAAGAACATATGAAGCCTAATGAGCTAGGAGGTAAAGAATGAATATCTATATCTTTGCCATCATTGGTTTAATAATAGGGGCTACATTAGGATGGGTAGCACCACTTCATATCCCTGCTAGCTATTCGAATTATACGTCAGTAGCTGTTCTTGCAGCATTAGATGCGGTCTTTGCTGGTAGCCGAGCAGCATTAGAAAGAACCTTTGATCTCAGTAATTTTATCATTGGGTTCTTTTCAAATATGGTGTTAGCTGTTATTCTTGTATATGTTGGTGACTTAATAGGCATTAACTTATATTATGTTGCCCTTATTGGTTTTGGGTTACGTGTATTTATCAATGTAGGCGCTATACGCAAGATAATTATGACTAAGCGGTTCTAATAAATCACATTCTATATAGTGGAAAGTTTTCAAATTTTAGTGTAAAATAAATGTAATTGTTATAAGATAGTCAGTATATAAATCAATACATTGGGACGTATATTGATACAATAGATAACGATAAGAGGAGGAAGTTCGATGTCTGATTTTGCAAATATTAAAGTTATCGGTGTTGGTGGCGGCGGTAATAACGCTGTTAATCGCATGGTAGATAGCGATCTTAAAGGTGTTCAATTCTTGTCTGCTAATACAGAAAGCCAAGTACTTGAATTGTCTAAAGCGGATGTAACAATTCAAATCGGCGAAAAAGTTACTAAAGGACTTGGTGCTGGTGCTAATCCACAAATCGGTGAAGAAGCAGCCCAAGAAAGCCGTGAAGAAATCATTAAAGCTCTTGAAGGTGCTGATATGGTATTCGTAACTGCTGGTATGGGCGGTGGTACTGGTACTGGTGCAGCTCCAATCGTAGCTGAATGTGCTAAAGAAATTGGTGCGTTAACAGTAGGCGTTGTAACTAAACCTTTTGCATTTGAAGGTAAACGTCGTCGTGCACAAGCAGAAAAAGGCATTGAGTTCTTGACTCAAAAAGTTGATACAATTATCGTTATTCCTAATGACAAATTGTTACAAGTTGTAGATAAAAAATGTTCTTTAAGCGATGCATTCCGCACAGCTGATGACGTTCTTCGTCAAGGTATCAAAGGTATTTCTGATTTGATTCAAGTTCCTGGTTTAATCAATCTTGACTTTGCAGACGTAAAGACTATCATGACTGAACAAGGCGAAGCTTTGATGGGTATTGGTCTTGGCGAAGGTGAAAACCGCGCTGCAGACGCTGCAAAAATGGCTATTAATAGCCCATTGTTGGAAACTTCCATTGATGGTGCTAAAGGCATCTTGCTTAATATTTCCGGTAGTGCAAACTTAAGCTTGTTTGAAATTAACGAAGCAGCTGAAATTATTTCTGAAGCAGCAGATCCTGATGCAAATATCATTTTCGGTTCTGTTATCGACGAAAGCTTGGGCGATAAAGTTCAAATTACAGTTGTTGCAACTGGCTTTAATTCTAATGCAAAAAGCGTACCAGAATTTGGTAAAACAACTACTACATCTCGTCCAGCATCCACTACTACAACAACAAACAGTGGTATCCCTGATATTCCTGTTTTCATGAAACGCTAATTTATAGAGTGTATAATTAAAACATTCGTAAATAAGTAACTTAGTAAGACATATCTAGATGATATGTGTATAGGAGGTACAAATGAAGAAATTAGTATTATTAACTCTAGCGGCTACAGTTGTGGCAGGTAGTGCATTTGCAGCGGCACCTGTAACAAAAATTAGCGATGGTTCCACTAAAGTACAAGCTGATTATGCATTTAAACAACATGTATCTAAAGGTGGCGGCAATAGCAACGATGGTTTCGGGGTTTCTTTACAACATGATCTTTCCGATAAAACTGCTGTACAATACTCTTTTGATAAATTGAATGCAAAAAATGGGGATATTAAAGATCATCAATTAGCATTAGTTTATAAAGTGCATCCAAACGTAAACGTATATGGTGCTGGTACTGCAATTCGTACAAATGATACTGAATTAGGCTTCCAAGCTGGTGTTATTGGTCATGTACCATTGACAGAAAAAGTTAACGGTTTTGCTAAAGCTGGTTGGGGCAATGATATTAAGCAAACTTATCAAGTAGGTGCTCAATATGAAGTTCGCCCTGATGTAGATTTGAACGTATACTATGGCTATGATAAATATAGCGTAAATAACAACGATAAAACTGCAAAAGGTTTACATGCTGGTGTAGGCTACTCCTTCTAAGGATACTAAAGACCACTCTAATGAGTGGTCTTTTTTTATGTACTCATATTGGCATACTATTTATAAATATATTTTGTATAAGACCTCTTATATATCCTATACACCTTAATTTTATAATAAATGTTTTAGTAGTTAGTATTATTGCTTATGTATACAATATATTTTCTAAATACACATTGTATAATTAAATAAGTTTAGGTATGATAAATATGTAATAATTCATTTTAGATAGGATGGTGTAAGTTATGACAAGTGTTGCTGCAAAGCATGCAAAAGGGAAAAAACTTAAAGATGTGATCTTTGTAACTGCTGGCCAAGCCCAAGCTGATACTAATGAAAATGGTCTTGAGAATGTTGTTAATGGTACATTAGGTGCGATTCATGATGAAGATGGTAAATTAGTATTTCTTAAAACTGTTAAAGCTGAGTATTTAAGCCTTTCAGACTCTGAACATATCGGCTATGCACCTATCGCAGGTGTGCCTGAGTTCCTTGCTGCTGCGGAGAAAGAATGCTTTGGTCAATCTCGTCCAGAAGGTCATATCCGTAGTATTGCTACTGCAGGTGGTACTGGCGGTATTCACCATTTAGTTCATAACTACACAGAACCTGGTGATGAGGTTTTGACAGCTGATTGGTACTGGGGTGCTTATCGTGTGATTTGCAGTGATGTAGGTCGTACACTTGTTACATATTCTTTATTTGATGAACATAATAACTTTAACCATGAAGCATTTCAAAATCGTGTAAATGAATTAGCTGCTAAACAAACAAATGTCGTAATTTTGTTTAATACACCTGGTAATAACCCAACAGGTTACTCTATTGAAGATAAAGATTGGGAATCCATTCTTAATTTTTTAAAAGAACTGGTTGCCATTGGTCGTAATAATGTGATTATTGGAATTGATGTCGCTTATCTTGATTACTCTGGTGAAAAAGAAGATGTTCGTGCTTTCTTTAGTAAATTTAGTCATTTACCAAAAGAAATCCTTACATGTGTTTGCTATAGTCTATCTAAAGGCTTCACCATGTATGGTCAACGTGTAGGGGCCTTGATTGGTATTTCTGATGATGAAGAAATTGCTGATGAATTTTTAGAAATCAATAAGTCTACAAGCCGTGCTACATGGTCTAACATTTGCCGTCCAGCAATGCGTACAATGGCTAATATTGTGGCTGATCCGGCTAAGTTTAAGGAATATGAAGCTGAACGTAATAGCTATTATCAATTGATTCGTGACCGCGCAGATATCTTTAAACAAGAGGCTGCACAAGTAGGACTTCCTATGTTGCCATATCGTGGTGGTTTCTTTATTACTATTCCTACAGATTCCGCTAATGCTATTTGTGAAGAGTTGAAGAAAGAGCATATCTATGTTATTGCCTTAGCAAATGGTATTCGCGTTGCTGCCTGCGGCATTCCTAAATTCCAAATGACAGGCCTTGCTGAAAAAATCTATAATGTTATGAAACGACTTGGCAAATTATAATACATATTGTTTACTAACACTAAAAGCCACTTGATATATATCAAGTGGCCTTTTTTAATGGATATCTTTATGTTCTTTTATGTCTTGGTCAGCTTCTTTAGCCAAGTTTTCTAGAGCCTGTTTAGGTGCTGTTCGTTCCCCTGTTTCTGGATCTACAAATTCAACACGGTCCAATGTATCTGTGATTTGGCCTCTAATGAAGCTTAAGTAAATTTCATAGAGTTCTTTTTTTTCTGTTAATTCCTCAGGTGTGAGTTGTTGTCCAGCCTTTTTCTTTGCTGCTAGCTCATTTATGCGTTTTAATGTATCGTTAATATTACTCATATTGACCTCCTGTATTCTATATTAGAATAATATGATTTATTATAACATAGAACTAAATGAATACGTATGGTAAGATATAAGTTGTACGCGTCTGTACTTTCACAAGTGAGAAAGGAGAACTGTATGCGTGTAACAAAAGCAATAAAGGCAGAACAATTAAAATTATTGCAAGAGCATTATTTTGATGCAAAACCTGCCCTTGAGTATACAAATGAATTTGAATTATTAGTGGCAGTTGTATTATCTGCGCAATGTACGGATGAGAGAGTTAATATCGTTACTAAACGGTTATTTCCTGAACTAAATCATCCAGCTAAGATGTTAGCAATTGGGGTTACCAAATTAGAAACTCTGATTAAGGACTGTGGCCTTTATAAATCTAAAGCCAAAAATTTGATTGCAACTTGTCAGATTCTAGTAGAACAGTACCATGGGGAAGTGCCACGTGAGTTTGACCAACTCGTTGAATTACCTGGCGTAGGTCGTAAGACTGCAAATGTGCTAGTGTCTGTATTGTTTGGTACGCCAGCGATTGCTGTAGATACTCACGTATTCCGTGTGTCTAACCGATTAAAACTGGGTATAGCTAAAACACCAGAAGAGATGGAATTAAAGTTGCAGAAGGCAATTCCTAAAGAGGATTGGTCGGCTGCTCATCACTGGTTGATTTATCATGGTCGTAAACTATGTAAGGCTCGTAAGCCATTATGTGAAGAATGTTTTTTAAATCACTTATGTCCTTCAGCTGGAAAGGTTTAATATGAAAGTAAATAACGAAGAATTTATTGCCCTTTGTGCTACTCATGGCATTGAAGGTATTGATATTGTAAATGAGTTAATGCGTTTTAAAGTGTTAGATCAATTGATTTCTAGTAATGCTAGCTCCCGTGAGTGGGGCGTTACGGCTGATGATTTATATGCGTTAGCAGAAAAATCTACAGTAGAATCTTTTGGCCCTGTTCCATATGATTTGAATACATTCCAAGCTCTATATGGTCCATCCTTTAGAGTCGAATTATTTGATTTTATTAGCGATACAGGTATTTTAGATGGTCTAGATGTTGGTACTATCTGGGAGACTCCTGTTCGTGAAAGTATCGAAGCCCATAATAAAACGGGAGAACTCGTTCTATATGCTTATGTAGAAGAATACGCAGGTATGATTGAAGAAATTCTTCAATCTTATGAAGATAAGAAAGTTGTGCTTTATACGGCATCTCCAGTGTGCTATAGCATTTTGACACGTTTATATCCGATGGCGCAAATTATTAATCAATGGCCTCATCGCAGCTATTTTGATCATATCTTTACAGGTACGGTTGGTATGTTCCAATCCTCTGAAGATATTGTGGAAGAAGTGGCTAATGGTTTACATAATCTTGTTCCAGAAGGAACTGCACAATTATTCTTGCCTGCGACGATGGCACAAAATCAATTAGGTTTGAATAATATGGCATTGCAATTCTTCTTGAATCAAAAGCGTGTAGAAGCGATTCGTGAATGGACACCATTAGGAGCTTACGAAATTGTATATGGCAAATATGATGTTAAAAAGATGCGTGTTGGTCTACGTGAACGCGTAGGAGAAGAATGGAAAACGATTAACTATATTCCATTGCCTCACGGTGTGTTCGCTCAATTGCCAGTGTTTACCGTATTAAATTATGGTTTATCTTTACGTTCTATCTTGTTACCAGGCGGTCAAACTGATGTAGCCTTAGGACAAGATGGTATTTACTGTATCGACAGTCGTGTTTCTGAATTAGGTCGTAATGCTCTTGTTGAAAGTGGTGCTTATTTCCTTACATTTAAACGCTATGCGGATCATGTAGATGTAGATATTACTACAGAAGCACCAACTGATGATATTTATTGGATGTTCCCAGATGCTGAATTAGCCTATATGTGGTATGCATACTTCTGTAGTACTACAGGTCAAACATTGATCCAAGAAATCTCTATGCTTGTTCAAACAGATGAGTCCTTTGGTTATATGCTGAGCAGTGTACGTCGACGCGTTTTAGATGTTAACAACGAAGCTCAATTAATTTCATCTGTACAAGCCGCTGATGAAGATTATATCAAGGCTGTTGCAGAAGCAACTGCGAATTGGAAATCTACGGTAGATGAATTAGGCGCTCAAGTTATGCCATCTACAACATCTATTGATATTGAAGATTATAGCGATTATAAAAACTAATTGTAAAAGTTCGATATTTAGTTTAAAATATATCGTATCCTAAAAAATATGAACTACTAAATATAGTAGGTATGAAACATACTACACAAATGTGTAAGAAAGGAGGACTCATGGCTGTTATTAATTTTGAAATCTTCAAAGTTATTGGTACTTTATCTGAAGATAAAGACGGTTGGAAAAAACAATTAACATGCACAAGCTGGGGTAAATATAACCCTAAATTTGACCTTCGTGCTTGGGATAGTGAATATACAAGCATGAAAAAGGGTATTACCCTTTCTTTAGAAGAGCTTATTGCATTGCGCGATATCCTCAACGAAAGCGACTTGGAAACCATCTTAGCTGAGTCTATTGAAGAAAAACAAGCATCCAAGGAATAGTATTGGTAACTTGCATTTGTGCATGTGTCATGCTATAATCTATAAGAATAATATTGATTGTCGGAAAGAGGTGTATAGAATGAAACAAGGTATTCATCCAGATTATAAAGAAGCTACAGTAACTTGCGGTTGTGGCAACACATTCAAAACTGGCTCTGTAAAAGAAGACCTTCGTGTAGACGTTTGCTCCAAATGCCATCCGTTCTTCACTGGTCAACAACGCGCTGCTCAAGCTCGTGGTCGTATTGAACAATTTAACAAACGTTACGGCAAATAATTTGTCATGTAATGTAGCATCTATTGGCAGGGCTATGGGCTCTGCCTCTATTTGTTTATGAGAGGAGCTCTTGTGAACACAGAACGTATTAAAAAGTTTGTCGGTGGACAAGCTGTGATCGAAGGTGTCATGATGAGGGGCCCTGGCGTTACAGCAACAGCTGTACGAGAACCAGCAGGAACCATTGTAGTTCAAAAAGAGCCTACAAAATCTATCACTGACACATATCCAATTTTGAAAAAACCATTTCTTCGGGGCTGTGTAGCCCTCTATGAATCTCTAGTCATTGGCATGAAGGCATTGTCCTTCTCCGCTAAAGCCGCTGGCGATGAAGAGGAAGAAATGTCTAATAGTGAAATTGCCATTACTATGGTTATTTCCACCATATTTGCGATAGCTGTATTTTTAGCATTACCTACATTTATCGTAAAATTTATTCCTGGTGTACAGGATAATCATGTAGTATTAAATCTCATTGAAGGGGTCATTCGTTTAGTTCTTTTTCTACTCTACATTTGGGGTATTGGTCTTACGAAGGATATTCAACGAGTTTTCCAATATCATGGGGCCGAGCATAAAACAATTCATACCTATGAATTAGATTTGCCTCTTACTGTAGAAAACGTTCGTAAACAAAGTCGTTTACATCCGCGATGTGGTACAAATTTTTTACTTATCGTTATGGTAGTAAGTATCTTTGTATTCGCCTTTTTGGGTTGGCCTAATTTGTTGGAACGTATCGTAAGCCGCGTACTTCTCATGCCAGTAGTGGCAGGTATTGCGTACGAGGTTATTCGTCTTGCTGGTCGTAGTGAGCATTCCTTTGTGAAAGCTCTTATCAAACCAGGTCTTGCATTACAGTACATGACCACCCGTGAACCAGAAGATGATCAAATTGAAGTCGCTATACGAGCTCTTGAAGAGGTTCGCCCTCCTGAGAGTGATGCATATGAAGAGGAATAAACATGTTAGTAGATAAATTACAAGTTATTGAAGATAAATTTATGGACCTGGAGCAGCGCATCAGTGACCCTGAAGTGATTGCACGCCAAGATGAATGGCGTAAATTAACACGTCAACATGCTCAATTATCTGAAACAGTTGAAACATTCCGTACTTATAAAAAAGTATTAGCTGGTATTGATGAAGCTATGGAAGTTATTGAAGATAAATCCATGGATGAAGAATTCCGCGAAATGGCACAAGAGGAATTAAAAGAGCTAAAACCTCAAAAAGAGGAATTAGAAGAGAAATTACAAATTCTTTTGTTGCCTAAGGACCCTAATGATGATAAGAATATTATCATTGAAATTCGCGGTGGTGCCGGTGGTGATGAAGCGGCACTATTTGCAGGCGACTTGTTCCGTATGTACACAAAATATGCGGAAAGCCAAGGCTGGCGTTGCGAGATTATTGATGCCAATGAACCTGAACTAGGTGGCTTTAAAGAGGTTATTTTCTCCGTAGATGGTGAAAATGTATACTCCAAGATGAAATTTGAATCTGGTGTACACCGTGTACAACGTGTACCTGCTACGGAAACACAAGGTCGTGTACATACATCTACCGTTACAGTAGCGGTATTGCCAGAAATGGAAGATGTTGATATTGAAGTTAATGAAAAAGACTTAAAAATTGACACCTATCGTGCAAGTGGTGCGGGGGGGCAGCATATCAATAAAACTGAGTCTGCTGTTCGTATTACCCACTTACCATCTGGTATCGTTGTAGCATGTCAAGACCAACGTTCTCAATTACAAAATCGTGAAAAAGCTATGCGTGTATTGCGTGCAAAATTGCAAGACCAAGCTGAACAAGAGGCTATTTCTAGCATGGCAGCAGACCGTAAGAGCCAAGTTGGTACAGGTGACCGTAGTGAACGTATTCGTACCTATAACTATCCACAAGGTCGCGTAACAGATCATCGTATTAACTTAACATTGTATAAATTAGATGCTATTTTAAATGGCGATCTAGATGAAATCATTCAAGCCTTAAATGCTGCTGACCAAGCGGCAAAAATGCAGGAGGCTAATACAAATGCATAAGGAGATTTGGACAATCGGTCGTATTCTCCAGTGGACAGAGCAGTACTTTCAAAGCAAGGAGATGGATACACCTCGACTTGATGGGGAAGTACTGCTTTCTCACGTTTTAGGCAAGGATCGTATTTATCTATACACCCATTATGACCAACCGCTTATTCAAGAGGAACTCGATGCTTTTAGACCTCTTGTTCAAGAACGAGCTAAGGGGCATTGTGTAGCGGCTATTATTGGGGAAAAGGACTTTATGGGATTGACCTTTAAGGTTAATGATAGGGTATTAATCCCACGACCTGATACAGAAACCTTGATTGAGCATGTACTAGGAACGTATCAAAAGGATAGTAATATTCGTATTCTTGATGTATGTACGGGTCCTGGCACAATATTGTTAAGTCTATTGAATTATTTGCCGAATGCGTGCGGCATGGGTATTGAAATATCTGCCGATGCTTTGTCATTGGCTAAGGTAAATAGTGAAAGATTTAACTTAAATGATCGTGTTCAATTGTTAGAGTCTGATATGTTTTCTGCTCTAGATGGTAAAAATGAACATTTTGATCTCATCGTATCAAATCCACCTTATATCCGTACTGGGGATGCTCAATTATTGTCTCAGGACGTATTAAATGAGCCTCATATTGCCTTGTTTGGCGGTGAAGATGGACTTGATTTCTATCGTATTTTGGCTAAAACATGTGGCACATATTTAAAATCGCAAGGCCATATTGCCTTTGAAATAGGTTTTGATCAAGCTGAGGCTGTAAAGGCTTTATTAGAAGAAACAGGGCAGTACTCTAATATTCGATGTATTACTGACCTTGGTGGAAATGACCGCGTTGTAACAGCTGTGTATGAGGGATAATATGGATACTCAAATTATTACAAATCCATCAGATCAAGAACTAGATATGCTTGCTCGCGCTTTACGTAATGGGGAATTGGTGTCAATTCCTACAGAAACTGTATATGGACTGGGCGCTAATGGACTTGATCCGGAGGCGATGGATAAAATTTACGCCGCTAAAGGTCGTCCTTCAGATAATCCATTGATTTTACACGTTCCTAATAGTGAAAGCATAAAACCTTTGGTAACAGAGGTTTCCATCACAGCTCAACGATTAATGGATACGTTTTGGCCAGGGCCTTTGACGATTACATTGCCTAAATCTGATTTAGTACCAGATCGTGCTACAGGCGGGTTACCTCGTGTGGCGTTACGTTGCCCTGATCATAAGATATGCTGCGCATTACTAGAACGTGCAGGAGTACCTATAGCGGCTCCTAGTGCTAATATATCTGGACGACCAAGTCCTACAACGGCACAAGATGTTTACCATGATATGAATGGCCGTATTTCCTATATTTTAGATGCTGGCTCATGTACAATTGGTGTAGAGTCTACTGTGGTAGAAGTACATGATGACAAGGTCATTATATTGAGACCAGGTGGAATAACAAAAGCACAACTTGAAACAGTTGTATCTACTGTTGAGTATGATACCGCTCTAGTTAATGCTAACACTAAGCCTAAAGCTCCTGGTATGAAGTATACCCATTATGCTCCTGATGCACCTATGACAGTTGTTGTTGGTATTCCAGAGAGGGTGGCAAGTACTTTTAAAGAGCTTTCAGAGGGGATAGAAGGTCCTATAGGTTGTTTAGTGAGTCATGAAACATATAACCTTATGAAAGAGGATACACGCTTTATATTCCATTGTTTTGGCAACTATGGTGATGCCTTATCATTAGGTCATGACTTTTACAAAAGCCTATTACATTTTAATGAAAATCATGTTACCTTAATCTTAGCGGAAGGTGTTAATGATGACGGTTTTGGTGTAGCTATTATGAATCGTATGGAGAAGGCATCGAGCCATCATATCATTTATAAGTAAATTTACTAGTATAAAAATGTCCACTGATAATAGAAATATGTCTTTACATATTGGATGGATTTGCTATAATGTATAAAGTAATCACGAAATGTGATTAAGTAAGGATGTTATTATGAATATTTTATTTGTGTGTACCGGTAATACTTGCCGTAGCCCTATGGCTGAAGCTCTTACGCGGGCCCTTGCTGCGGAGCAACATAAGGATGTGACGACTGTATCAGCTGGCCTATTTGCCGCTTATGGAGCAAAGCCAACTGAACAAGCCATTGAAGCTGTCCGTTCCATTGTAGATATTTCTGATCATGAATCGAGACCATTAACAATGGAACTCGTGAATGCAGCAGATCTTATCATTGGTATGACGAAAGATCACAAATCTGTACTACTTCGCCAATTCCCATTTGAGGAAGGTAAAATCAAAACGATTTCCGAGTGGGGTGGTCAAGATGGTGATGTTACGGATCCATATGGATCTGACCAAACCGTATATAATCAATGTGCGGAACAAATTTATCACTTAGTAGAGGCTGGTCTTACATCAGTGCCTCAGAAGGTGTAGGAGATGAAATTATGAAAGTTGCAATCGGTTGTGATCATGGCGGATTACATTTAAAATCATCCGTTAAGGAATTATTAAATGCATTGGGACATGAAGTAGAAGATTTTGGCTGTCATACAGCTGATTCTTGTGACTATCCTGACATTGCTGTACCTGTAGCAAAGGCAGTCGTATCTGGTCAAGCAGACAGAGGTATTTTGATTTGCGGTACTGGTATTGGTATCGGGATTAGTGCTAATAAGATTAAAGGTATTCGAGCTGCTCTTTGCCATGATTCTTTTTCCGCTAAGTATAGTAGACTTCATAATGATGCCAATATTCTCACAATGGGCGAACGCGTTATTGGCCCTGGTTTAGCTAATGATATTGTAACCATTTTTATGGAAACTGAGTTCGAAGGTGGTCGTCACGCACGCCGTGTAGAGAAAATTAAAGCATTAGAGAAATAATACATCATTACCTTTTATATATTCGTTTTGCACGAGGAGGATACTCATGAGTTTCTTAGAAAAACAAGACCCTAATATTCAAGCTGTTATCAATCAAGAATTAGCACGCCAACGCGATAAATTAGAAATGATCGCTTCTGAAAATTTTGTTTCTCAAGCAGTAATGGAAGCTCAAGGTAGCGTATTGACTAACAAATATGCAGAAGGGTATCCTGGTAAACGTTATTATGGTGGTTGTGAAAATGTCGATGTTATCGAAACATTAGCTATTGAACGTGCAAAACGCTTGTTCGGTGCGGAACATGCTAACGTACAACCCCATTCTGGTTCTCAAGCAAACTTTGGTGTGTATTTCGCATTATTACAACCAGGTGATACTATTGTGGGCATGAATTTGTCCCATGGCGGTCACTTAACTCATGGTTCTCCTGTTAACGTATCCGGTACATATTTCAATGTGGTACCTTACGGTGTAGATGCAGAAACTCAACAAATCGATTATGATGAGTTCCGTAAAATCGTTTTAGAAGCAAAACCTAAATTGATTATCGCTGGTGGTAGTGCTTATAGCCGTCAAATTGACTTCAAAAAAATGGCTGATGTAGCTCATGAAGTTGATGCTATCTTCATGGTAGATATGGCTCACTTCGCAGGCCTTGTAGCCGCAGGTTTACATCCAAATCCTGTAGAATATGCTGATATCGTTACTACAACAACTCATAAAACATTACGTGGTCCTCGTGGCGGTATGATTCTTTGCAAAGAAAAATATGCAAAAGCAATCGACAAAGCTATCTTCCCTGGCATTCAAGGTGGTCCTTTGATGCATGTTATTGCTGCTAAAGCTGTAGCATTTGGAGAAGCATTACAACCTGAGTTTAAAGTATATGCACAACAAGTTATCGATAATGCAAAAGCATTGGCTGCTGCATTGCAAGAAAAAGGCTTAACAATTGTTTCTGGCGGTACAGATACTCACGTTATGCTTGTAGATGTTCGCAATACTGGTTTAACAGGTAAAGAAGCAGAACACTTACTTGATGAAGTAGGCATTACATGTAATAAGAATACAATTCCATTTGATCCAGCTAGCCCATTTGTAACAAGTGGTATCCGTCTTGGTACACCAGCTCTTACAACACGTGGCTTACAAGTAAAAGATATGGAAGAAATTGCAGACATCATTGCAACTGTTCTTAAAAATCCTGAAGATAAAGCAATTCATGAAGAAGCAAGCAAACGTGTAGCAGCACTTTGTGAAGCGTATCCTTTATACTAATCTATTAGATTAACTATAGCAATTACATATTTGTAGTCCTATAAACCTATGAGTAGCATAAAAGGGGTGTGCCTAGGCACATCCCTTTTAATATTTTTATGGCATGATTTATCAATCTATGATAGAGTAAATATGAATATTAAATGGATACCGATAGGGTATGTAAATTATTTATAGGAGGACAGTCATGAAAGTTAATGTTATGACACATCCATTAATTCAACACAAAGTTACATTGATGCGTGATGCAGAAACAGGCTCTAAGGATTTTAGAGAATTACTTGATGAGATTACTATGTTGATGGGTTATGAAATCACTCGTAACCTTCCATTAGAAGATGTAGAAGTACAAACACCTTTAACTAAAATGACTGGAAAACGTATTGCAGGTAAAAAATTGGGTATTATTCCGATTCTTCGTGCAGGCCTTGGCATGGTTAATGGTATGCTTAACTTGATTCCAACTGCAAAGGTTGGTCATGTTGGCTTATACCGTGATCCAGAAACATTGAAACCTGTAGAATACTACTGCAAGTTACCTTCTGATGTAGGTGAACGCGACTTTATAGTAACAGATCCAATGTTAGCTACTGGTGGTAGTGCAGCAGCTGCTATTACATTGTTAAAGGAAAAAGGCGCTAAAAATATTAAGTTAATGTGTCTTGTTGCGGCTCCTGAAGGTGTGGAAGCAGTGAATAAAGAACATCCTGATGTTCCTATTTATGTAGCTGCCCTTGATGAAAAGCTCAATGATCATGGTTACATTTTGCCTGGTTTAGGCGATGCTGGCGACCGTATCTTTGGTACAAAATAAAATAAATATATAAACGACATGATTTAGGCATAATACCATATCAATTACCTAAATTATGTCGTTTTCTATTATAAAGGGTTGAATAAAATCTACGTAGGGTATACAATACAAGTGTAAAAAGTATTTTTTTGATTTTGGTGGGACAGATTTTGTTCACATGGGATGAAAAACGATTCATAGAATCCCAACGGGCAAAGGAGGGAGCCAATGAACGAGTTTCTAATGATATGTGAACGTATTGTTCCTGAAATCGTGAGTGTATTAAAGGAACGATATAAAATACTAAACCACCTAGTTTATGAAGAGCCTATAGGACGTAGGACCTTAGCTACAGCGACGGATCTTCCTGAGCGAACCGTACGAAGTCATATTGAGTTAATGCGTGCTAATGGTCTTGTAGACATTTATAAACCAGGAATTTTTCTCACTGATGAGGGACATGCAATTGTTCCAAAATTGCGAAATTTTTTAAATGAATTAGATCGTATTAACGAACTAGAACATCGATTGACTGAAGCACTTCATATCGATAGGGTTATCATCACTCCTACAGAAGGGACTTTGATGGTGAAAAAACTCGGCTTTGCAGCGGCAAAGCTATTACAGGAATTATTAGAGCCTGACTCTGTAGTTGCCATTAGTGGTGGCAGTACAATGGCTGCAGTAGCCGAAGAGATGCCTGTATTACCATTTAATCCTATTGTTGTACCTGCCCGTGGGGGAGTTGGTGAGGTAGTTGAATATCAAGCTAACGTAATTGCTTCAGTGCTAGCTGAACGACTTCGTGGGACCTATAAAATGCTCCACTTACCTGATGGACTTTCACAAGACTCATTGCATATGCTCATGACTTGTGAACCTCAAATAAAGGAGATCGGAGATCTTATTAGTAGGACTGACGTATTAGTGTTTGGTATAGGTACGGCTATGAGAATGGCGGATCAGCGCCATATAGCTGATGATGTGCGTAAGCAGTTAGTAGATAATCATGCTGTTGGTGAAGCTCTTGGTCAATATTGCGATATAGATGGTAAGTTGATTTATTCCACTAATAATATTGGTTTATCACTTCCGGATGTGGCAAAAATTCCAAATGTGATTGCTGTAGCTGGTGGACAAGATAAATCAAGTGCTATTATTGGTGTTATGAGAGCTTGTCAAAAAGGCATACTAATTATCGATGAGCAAGCTGCAGAAGGTATGCGTCAATTGTTACAAATTTCAGCGTTATAAGTGAAGTTAGTAGTTAAATATTTTGTTAGAATATTTTTGTTATTAGGAGGATCTAACAATGGCAGTAAAAGTTGGTATTAACGGTTTTGGTCGTATTGGTAAATGTGTAGTACGTGCAGCGATTAATAATCCTGACGTAGAAGTTGTAGCAATTAATGCTACTGGCGATAATGAAGGTACTGCATTATTGTTAAAATATGACTCTGTTCATGGCACAATTCCTAACGAAGTAACATTTGATGAAGAAAATATCTATGTTGATGGTAAAAAAATTCGCGTATTCCATGACCGCGATGCTTCTAAATTGCCTTGGTCTGAAGAAGGCGTTGAAATTGTTATGGAATGTACTGGTAAATATCGTGATGCAGAGGAAGCAAAAGTTCATTTGAATCAACCTACTGTAAAAAAAGTATTAATTTCTGCACCTGGTAAAAACGAAGACTTAACTATGGTTATGGGTGTAAACCAAGATATGTATGATCCTGCAAAACATCATATTATTTCTAATGCATCTTGTACAACAAATTGCTTGGCTCCATTTGCTAAAGTATTATGCGATGAATTCGGCATTAAACGCGGTATGATGACAACTATTCATTCCTATACTAATGACCAAAAAATTCTTGATGCACGTCATAAAGACCCTCGCCGTGCTCGTGCAGCAGCTATGTCTATCATTCCTACAACTACTGGTGCAGCAAAAGCTGTTGCTAAAGTATTGCCTCAATTAAAAGGTAAATTAGATGGCTTTGCATTGCGCGTTCCAACTCCAGACGTATCTGCTACAGATCTTGTTTGCGAACTTGAAAAACCTGCCACTAAAGAAGAAATCAATGAAGCATTCCGCAAAGCAGCAGCTGGCGAATTAAAAGGTATCTTAGGTGTATCTGATGTGCCATTAGTATCTTGTGACTTCAGCTCTGATCCACGTAGCTCCATTGTTGACGCTGATTTAACAATGGTCATGGATGGCAACATGGTAAAAGTTGTTTCTTGGTATGATAACGAATGGGGTTACTCTGAACGTCTTATCGACATGGCAGCATTCGTAGCAAGCAAAGGCTTATAATCGGGAGGCTTTGATGAAACAAACAATCGAAGGTTTACAAGTAGATAATAAAACAGTATTTGTTCGTGTTGATTTTAATGTTCCTATGAAAGACGGTGTCATCACTGATGACACTCGTATTCGTAGTGCATTACCTACTATCAATTATTTAATTGAAAAAGGGGCAAAAGTAATTCTTGCTTCTCACTTTGGCCGTCCAAAAGGGGAACGCAAACCTGAAATGTCCTTGGCACCATGTGCAAAACATTTATCTGAGCTTATTAACAAGCCTGTAGCATTCGTAGATGACTGCATTGGCCCTAAGGTTGAAGCGGCTGTAAAAGCATTACAACCAGGCGATGTATTGATGCTTGAAAACTTGCGTTATCATAATGAAGAAACTAAAAACGACCCTGAATTTGCTAAACAATTGGCATCTCTTGCTGATGTAGCAATCAATGATGCATTCGGTGTATCTCACCGAAATGCAGCATCCGTAGTTGGTATTGCTGACTATATCCCTATGGCAGCAGGTTTCTTGCTCAAAAAAGAAATTGATGCATTAAGTGCAGCTGTAGTGCATCCTAAAACACCTATGGCAGCTATTATCGGTGGTGCTAAGGTAACAGATAAAATTTCTGTTATTTCAAACCTTTTGCCTAAAGTTGATGTAATGATCATTGGTGGCGGTATGGCAAATGCTTTCATTAAAGCACAAGGTTGCAACATTGGTAGCTCCTTATTTGAAGAAGGTCAAGAAGCTATTGCTACAGATCTTGTTATGGAAGCTCGTGTAGCTGGTGCTAAATTATTGACACCTATCGATGCTGTAGTAGCTGATGCTTTCAGCAACGACGCTAATACTAAAATCGTTGACGTTGAAAATATTGAAGATGGTTGGATGATTCTAGATATTGGTCCTAAAACACGGGAGCTCTATGTAGAAGCATTGGCGCCAATGAAGACTATTATTTGGAATGGTCCTATGGGCGTATTTGAAATGGAAAACTTTGCAGCTGGTACTAATGCAGTAGCAAAAGCTGTAGCTGAATCTGATGCGATGACTATTGTTGGTGGTGGCGACTCTGTAGCGGCTATTGAAAAAAGTGGATTAGCAGATAAAATTAGCCATATTTCCACAGGTGGTGGTGCATCTTTAGAATTCTTAGAAGGCAAAATTCTACCAGGTATTGCTGCATTGTCTGAGGCATAATATGAGAAAACCCATTATTGCAGGAAATTGGAAAATGAATGGCACCATTGCGTCTGGATCAATTCTGATCGAAGCGTTTAACAGCGTGTTACAAGATATGGAATTATCCTGTGATGTAGTTGTTTGCCCGCCTTTCACAGCTATCGAACGTGCTGTAGCACTAACACGAGATACAACTATTGAAGTAGGCGCACAAACTATGGATTATCATGATGCTGGTGCATTCACTGGTGAAATTTCACCGCTTATGCTTACAGAGGTAGGCGTTGATTATGTTATTATTGGTCACTCTGAACGTCGTGAATATTATGGTGAAACAGATGAGACGGTAAATGCAAAAATCAAAAGTGCATTCCATCATAATTTGACTCCTATTGTCTGTGTTGGTGAAAGTTTAGAGCAACGTGAGGCCGGTCATACGCTTGACTGGATTATATCTCAACTTAAAGGTGCTTTGGTTGATGTTCCTAAAGAACAAGTTAGCCAATTGATTATTGCGTACGAACCAATTTGGGCTATCGGCACAGGAAAAACAGCAACTGCTGATCAAGCTGAAGAAGTATGTAAAGAAATTCGTGATTACATTCGATCTTTATACGATGATGAGACTGCTGATGCTGTGCGCATCCAATATGGTGGTAGTGTTAAATCCGAAAACGCTCTTGAAATCCTTGGGGAACCAAATATTGACGGTGCCCTTGTAGGTGGTGCATCCTTAGTAGTTGATGAATTTATTGATATTATTAAAGCAGCGAATCAAGTAAGCGCTTAATATGAGGTTAAAAATGGCTAAATTAAAGGCTCCCGTAATGCTAGTCATCCTAGATGGCTTTGGCATGGGAGATCAATCAGATACAACTAATGCTGTAGTACAGGCGAAGCCACACTGTTTTAATCAATTATGGGATATGTATCCACATACAAAATTAGAAGCATCAGGGCTTGCAGTAGGACTTCCAGAAGGTCAGATGGGGAATTCTGAGGTTGGCCATTTAAACCTTGGCTCTGGTCGTATTGTGTACCAAGATTTAACTCGTATTACTAAAGATGTCGAATCTGGCGAGTTTTATAATCGTCCTATCATGAAGGAACTATATAATGAAGCAAAAAAACAAAGCTTACATGTTATTGGTTTAGTATCTGATGGTAATGTACATTGTTCCTTAGAACATATCAAAGCTGTTATAAAAGGGGCTCATGATAATGGTATTGAACGAGTATATGTGCATGCTTTGCTCGATGGGCGTGACGTAGCCCCTCAATGTGCACAAGGATTTTTAAAGGATTTAGAAGCATATATGGCAGAGCTAAACTGTGGCAAAATTGCTACTGTGAGTGGCCGTTACTATGCGATGGACCGCGATAATCGTTGGGACCGTGTTGAACTTGCTTACAATGCGATTGTAAATGGTCAAGGTGAAAGAGCCGTATCAGCCTGTGAAGCGGTGCAACAATCTTATGATAAAGATGCGGCAGATGAGTTTGTTCTTCCTACGGTAATTGATGCTGAAGGAACGATCAAGAATGGCGATGCTGTAATCTTCTGTAACTTCCGTCCAGACCGTGGTCGTGAGCTTACAAAAGCCTTAGTGTTGCCAGATTTTGATGGCTTTAACCGTGAACCATTGTCTTTATACATGGCGACTATGACTAAATATGAAGATGGT
Source organism: uncultured Veillonella sp. (assembly GCF_963522475.1). Classification (GTDB taxonomy): domain Bacteria; phylum Bacillota; class Negativicutes; order Veillonellales; family Veillonellaceae; genus Veillonella. The sequence goes on from NZ_CAUQYW010000002.1 coordinate 52,480, forward strand.
TTACCAGTTCATATTGTGTATGAAAAGGATATCTTATCTGAAACACTAGGCGAAGTACTAAGCGTAGGTGGCTATCGTCAATTGCGTATTGCTGAAACAGAGAAATATGCTCATGTTACGTATTTCTTCAACGGTGGTAAAGAGGAACCCTTTGAAGGTGAGGACCGCATACTGGTGAAATCTCCTAAAGTGGCAACCTATGATTTGCAACCGGAAATGAGCGCTTATGAAGTGACTGATAAGGTGGTAGAAGCCATTCAAGATGAAACGTATGATATGATAATCTTGAACTTTGCAAACCCGGATATGGTAGGTCATACAGGTTGCTTTGAAGCCGCTGTTAAAGCAGTTCAGGCTGTAGATAGTTGTTTAGGTCGTATCGTAGAGGCTATTCGTAGTAAGAATGGTCACTTGTTGATTACGGCTGACCATGGTAATGCTGAGCTTATGGTTAACCATGAAACCGGTAAGGTTCATACGGCACATACAACGAACTTAGTGCCATTAATTTTAATGAGTGATACCCTAAAAACAGCTACATTAGAGGCTGGTAAACTATGTGATATTGCTCCAACATTATTAGACTTGGCTGGCATAGAACAACCAAAATCCATGACTGGTCATAGTTTAGTACAAAAAGCATAATATAGAGCTTTCACTATATTTATAGTTAATTCGAGTTGTAACCTATGTGGTTTAGCTCAATATATAATGGCTGTCAGCTGACAGTTATTCCATTAGATTTTATGAGGTGAAGAAATGGCAGTAATTGAACAAGTCATTGCAAGAGAGATTTTAGATTCCCGTGGTAATCCAACTGTTGAAGTTGAAGTATGTTTAGAAGATGGTACTATTGCAACAGCCGCGGTTCCATCTGGTGCTTCCACAGGTAAGTTTGAAGCTGTAGAATTACGTGATGGTGATAAATCTCGTTACTCCGGTAAAGGTGTATTAACAGCTATCGATAATGTAAATGCTAAAATCGGTCCTGCTATTATTAGTTATGATGCAACTGAACAAGTAGCAATCGATAACTTGATGTTGAAATTAGATGGTACAGACAATAAATCCAACCTTGGTGCTAATGCAATTCTTGGCGTTTCTATGGCTGTAGCTCGTGCAGCTGCTGAATCTTTGGACTTGCCATTATTCGCATATCTTGGTGGTTTCAACGCTAAAGAATTACCTGTGCCTATGATGAACATTTTGAATGGCGGTGCACATGCAGATAACAATGTAGATATTCAAGAATTCATGATTATGCCTGTAGGTGCTACATCCTTCGCTGAAGCTCTTCGTAGTTGTGCAGAAGTATATCATACATTGAAATCTGTACTTCATGATAAAGGTCTTAGTACTGCCGTAGGTGATGAAGGTGGCTTTGCTCCTAACTTGGCATCCAACGAAGAAGCATTAGAAGTAATTTGTGAAGCTATTAAAGCGGCTGGTTATGAACCTGGTAAAGACTTTAAATTAGCTCTTGATTCTGCATCTTCTGAATTTTATGAAGATGGCAAATACAATTTAGCCGGTGAAGGCAAAGTTAAAACAGCAGCTGAAATGGTAGATTTCTACGAGTACTTAGTAGGTAAATACCCAATCGTATCTATCGAAGATGGTCTTGCTGAAGAAGATTGGGATGGCTGGAAATTATTGACAGAACGTCTTGGCAATCGCGTACAACTTGTTGGTGATGATTTATTCGTAACTAATACAAAACGTTTAGCACGTGGTATTGAACTTGGTGTAGGTAACTCTATTCTTGTAAAAGTTAACCAAATCGGTACTTTAACAGAAGCATTCGACGCTATGGAACTTGCTAAACGCGCTGGCTATACATGTGTTGTATCTCATCGTTCTGGTGAAACTGAAGATACATTTATTGCTGATATTGCAGTTGCTGTAAATGCTGGTCAAATTAAGACTGGTGCACCAGCTCGTTCTGAACGTGTAGCAAAGTATAACCAATTGCTTCGCATTGAAGAAATGTTATATGAAACAGCTCAATATAAAGGTAATGATGTTTTCTATAACTTGAAATAAAAATCGTCTTAGCTAAAAGTCCAATAAGGGCGCCCTTTGGGGCGCCTTTTTTGTATGCCTAAAATAAAAAAGTTTTCGCTTCGTGGATTTTCAAAAATAAAAGAGGAATTAAAGGTATGATGTCGAACCATATAACGCCATAAGCTAGTGTGAGGTAAAAACATACCGCAAGGTATAGGAGGTGACCATGTATGTAGATGTAACATTAGACGATATTATTTTATATGCATTAGAACATCATGTAAGCGATATTCATTTTGATCCAACCAAAAAAGGTGTACATGTTCGATTTCGGCAAGACGGATTATTACAAACATATATGACTGTAACAAATGAAGAGGCGGATTTAATTATTAATCGTATCAAGGTGTGTAGTACCTTAGATATTAGTGAAAAAAGGCTACCTCAAGATGGTCGTTGGGCTTGGAGTCATAAGGATAAATCAGTAACTATGCGTGTATCCACATTGCCTAGTTTATATGGAGAGACTTTAGTATGTCGCCTCATGGGGAACGAAGGTAGTCATAAAGATTTAAAAGCTTTAGGTATGTGTGCAAATATTTTTGACCATGTTAAACGATTACTAAAACGTCCTTACGGGTTGTTACTCATCTGCGGACCTACTGGTAGTGGTAAAACTGCTACGTTATATGCGATGCTTCGAATGTTAAATTTAGAGGAAACAAAGCTTATCTGTCTTGAAGATCCTGTAGAGGCTGAAATTAAAGGAGCTATCCAAATCGGTATTAATGAAAAGATTGGATTTACTTTTGCAAAAGGGTTAAGGTCAGTACTTAGGCAAGACCCAGATACAATTATGATTGGCGAAATTCGAGATAAGGAAACTGCGGAACTGGCTGTTAAATCTGCTTTAACGGGACATCGGGTATTATCTACTATTCATACGAATACAGCACTTGGTGTTGTAACGCGCCTCATGGATATGGGGGTTGAGCCGTATTTAATACGAGCTACCTTAATGGGGGCTATTGCACAACGACTAGTAAGAAAATTTGATGGTACATCATATCACGGACGGACTGCTCTGTTTGAATACTTAGAGATACCTGCTAATTCTCCACACTGGGACCAATTAGAAACACATTTACTATTATCATTAGAGGAATCTGCTCGTGAAGCCGTATCTCGGCATGTTACATCTATAGAGGAGGTGCATCGTTGTGGACTCATGCTGTAATAGTGAAAGTTTAGAAAGCATTGTTGAACAAGCAATATACTTATCATCAACAGACATTCATCTACAATGTGGCGAGCCTATCTATTTGAGATATGGTGATGGCTTAAAGGCTACTAAATTTATTTGTACTACTACGTTAATTAAAGATATTTTACGACGTTGTGGAATAGCCTCTTATGAGTGGTGCTCTATCGATGAAGCTTGTTCTTGTTGTGGTGTACGTATTCGTGTTCATTTGTATCGTGCTAATCAAACGATATGTGGAACGCTACGATTATTATGCCATCAAGAGCTTAAATTAGATGATAACAGTGAAGGTCAGCTTTTACAAAAATTATGTAAGTCTCATGACGGATTATTACTAGTTTGTGGTCCTACGGGCAGTGGTAAAAGTTTTACTTTAGCTTGTTGCATTGATTATATTAATCAGACTATGGAACGCCATATTATCACGTTAGAAGATCCGATTGAATTTGAATTTAAGCCAAAGAAATCTTTAATTCATCAACGTCAATTAGGGTCAGATATAAAAACTATGTCTGCAGGTATTCGTGATGCCTTGCGAGAAGATCCAGATGTCATTATGGTTGGAGAACTTCGAGATCGTGAAACATTAGAGGCTGCTCTTCATGCAGCGGAAACGGGACATCTTGTTATGGCAACGATGCATACGCAGCGAGCTGTGATGGCTGTTCACCGCATGATTTCACTATTTCCTGGTGAACAACAAGAAGAGGTGCGTAGTCAAATATCTCAAGTGTTACGTGCAGTAATATGTCAACGACTTCTTAGATGGAATAAAAAGTTCATTACTATCCGTGATATTTTGCTAAATACTCATGCAGTAGCAAACTTGATACGTACCCGTAAGGAACCACAAATTATTTCTATTCAAGAAACACAATTACCTATGAAAACACTAGAAATGGCTGTAAGAGATGTGAAGGCACAATATGGTTCGCAACATCAACTACATATGCTATTAGATCAACAATTATCGTAGGTGTAGATATGGAGGCTTATGAATATGTCGTAAAAAATGAACAAAATGAAATGATAAAAGGAGTGATGTGGGCGGATTCTGAACAGGAGGTCGGTACACGTTTAAAACGAGATGGATATAAAATTTATAGAATTACTTTACAAGTAGGAAAGAAGAAACATAAATGGAATCACACTATGATAGTAGATGTGACATATCAATTAGGATTACTCATCGAGTCTGGTGTACCATTACGGCGTGCCTTACAGTTACTTTGTCATGGAAAACATGGTCTTTTATATACAGCCTTATATGAATCAATTGAACGAGGTCAAACATTGTCTCAAGCTTTACGAGGCGAGGGATGTCCTGCAATTGCTTTGACTTTATTAGAAAGTGGAGAGGCTGCAGGCACATTAGGAGAAAGCTTGCAATATATATCGTGTCACTATGATTGGGAACGACAAATAAGACAGAAGATAATTAGCGCTATTTCTTATCCTTTGTTTTTACTTGTATTAATGAATATTTTTTTCCTTGTTACCATCTTGTTTATTATTCCCTCATTTGAAAAAGTTTTTACTACTATGCATATTACGTTACCAGTGATGACCAGAGCCCTTTTTGCATTAGGACAAGGGTTAAAAAGTCATCCCATATTGTTCTTTATTATGCATTGTATAGGTATAGTAAGTATGGTTTTTGCATATCATCAGCAGAGTATAAAACGCAAAGTACATCGTTGGCTCTGGCAATTGGCTCACCAATACCAATGGATGACTTGTATTTACTATACAAGTATGCTGAAGATATGGGCTCTTTTGTTAGATTCTGGAATTTCTATTATTCATACTATGAATATTACAAGACATTTGTGGAGAAATATTTATGGTACCGAATGTAGTGAGAAAGTAGAAGGAAAATTATTAACAGGTTATTCTTTTGAAGAGAGCTTGCGCACTGAAAATATTGGAAACCCTTTTATATGGCAAATGATCTCTATTGGAGAAGAAAGTGGAGAGCTCGTTAAGATGCTAAATCATTGTGGAAATTATTATGAATCTATACTTTCAAAATATATTGCTCGCTTGGAGCGACTATTAGAGCCAATCTTACTAACCATAATGGGGGTTGGCGTAGCCGTTTTAGTTATATCTGTTATGTATCCATTGTTTACATCGATTGCAAAATTAGGAGGTCAGTAGTCATTGTTATAAATTATTTTACAGAATTAATATGATAAAAGGAGGATATTATGAGTTCTGTTATACATCTTGTTTATGGATTAAATCATAGATTAGAAATATGTGGTCAATGGATTGTAGAACATTTACATATTTCTAGTATCCGAGAAAACATTAGTAAGTCGAAAAAAGGTGGATTTACGCTTGTCGAGTTAATGGTTGTTGTAGCAGTGATTGCTATATTAGCAGCTATTGCGATGCCACAATTCCTATCTGCTGCTGATAAGGCACGAAGTGCAAAGGAAACAGCAGATATTCAAATTATTAAAAATGCCACACAACTCTATATGATCGATAAGAATGTGGATACACCACCAACTGTAGAAAATCTATATAAAGAAGGTTATCTTACAGAACATGTTAAAACTGCAAAAGATAAAGAATATACCATTACATATGAAGCCGTTAATGGTGGTACAGCAAAGGCAGTTGTAGTTAAAGCTCCTGATACACCTTAAATAGTGTTGTTAGCTTGCAATATTTAATATAACTACAGTTAATTTTATGGAAGGGCAAAGTATGAAAGGGACTCATTATGTAATAGGATTTATCATATATATATTATCCATAGTTCTACCTATTATAGTTTCAACACAGACAATATCAATCATTCACGTTGCTTTGTATGCGGTGTTTTCACTCATTATCATAGCAGGTGCTACCATCGATATGTATTACTATATATTGCCTGATGAAGGAGCATTAGTACTTGTTATAGGTGGTATTTTGTATAGCTTTATAAATGATAAGCCTATATTTACAACCATTATAAGTGTTATGAGTGTAGGCACTATTACATATGGACTTCGCCTTATTAGTCATAAAGGATTTGGACTAGGCGATGTGAAATGGTTTTCTGCTATTGCTATGTGGCTTACGCCATGGGAGATTATATGTTTCTTTTACGTAGCTTTTTGTGTTGGTTCTCTCTATCTCTTTCTAACTAGCTATCGTAATCGATATATTCCATTTGGTCCCTTTCTATGCTTTGGTGGTTGGTGTGCCTTACATGGCGGATCCTATATGGAGGTGTTGTATCAATGGTTAAGGCACAACCTATTCATTATCAGTTTGGCTCTTTATTAGCTGAGTGGATTATTGCCATTAGTTTATTTTTACTTCTTATTTCTATGTCTTTACCTATTGTTACAACGCCTAGCCGTTATGCTTTAAATAGTAGCACTCAAGAAGTTGTATATATGTTAAAAAAGGTTCAACTTTGGTCTATGCTTGGGCATAAGTCTAATGGAAAAGGACGTATGCTATTTATATTAAATAAAAATAGCTATACCTTAGAAGAGGATGCTCATCATCATACAGTTAATATGTCTCTACCTGTTGGAATTGAAAGTGTACAACCATTAACGGTTATTTCTTTTTCTTCCCTAGGATTACCTTATGATGGAACTGAACTTATTTTATGGGATCGAGAAAGTGGTGAGAAAAATCGTATATGGATATCTGTACAGACTGGGCGTATTCGATGGGAAGAAGTGCACTAAGGGATTTATGTATGGAGATGCCTTAGTATCAACAGCCATTATTATGTTTATATTGCCTGTTATATTATCTGTATTTTGGATGGCCACCTTGACAATATATAAAGCTTATTATTGGGATCATATAGTACAAGACACCATAACATATTTAGAGGAAGGTAAGTCACAGTATTATCAAACAGGTCACATTCAAGAAGGTACACAAAACTCTCAATTTATTATGAGTCCTAATCAATCTATTATTTATAAAACACATATAGAACCTATCGTGGAAAATGGCATTGTTTTACAACGATTAACTGTACAAGCTATAGATAATGAATTTGTTGTGTATAGTTTATCTCTCATTTTGGAGGAAATACGTTGAGCACTCATGATAAACAAAGTGGTTTTATTTTATATTCAACGCTCATTAGTATGACTATTTCTACCATTGTTCTAACCTTATTATTGGGAATCGTTTTTTACGGGGTTATGTGGAATGCAAAATTACTAGATAGTGTAGCTATGATGGAGGATGGTCGTTACACGAGGCGCATGGTTGTAGCTCAAATTATATGGAATCCTGTTGTTGTAACTGTAGAAGAGCGAAATATGAGTTTACACATTCATGATACTAAACGGACTACATTAATGGTACAACGACATGCACTTTATAGAAAGCTTACAGACGGCAGTTTACAACCTGTTAGTGGCAGTCGCATTATTGGAACCAAGGATAAGCGAAATGTTGGTTATACACAAGAAAATCCATTTAGTATAGATAAAAGCGGAACTGTTCATATGCGTTGGTATATTACTAATCGATTTACTGCTGATAAGAAATATACTACTGGATATGGTGGATTAGCTATATATGAAGTCGCTATAGGTCAAAGTAGTATGTATGATTGGTATAAAGATAATGAAGAAAAGAGTCATGAATATGGGAGCCCATAATACAGGCTTTATTACATATGTAGCGATATTTACAATGTCTTTTTTATTATTAATAGCTTTTATGGGACTACGTATTGGTCAAATTTGTGAAAGTAATGCAGTAGATGAATTACATTTAGAAGAGGCTCATTATGCTGCTCAAAGCGGAGCACATTGGTTTGTAGGATATTGTAAAGCGGGGAATACATGGGATTTTCAGGGAAAATTAATTGTAGCTGATAATGAAGATGTAGAAATTACTATTGAAGCTGATTCATCATCCGATAGTCCTCGTCATGTAATAAGCTATGGGAAATTGAAGCATCATGAAATAGTAAGCCGTGTACATATGTATGTGACGGTAGATAAGGATAATAATATGCATGTTATAAAGGTGAAACCATATTGAGGTGAATCTATGAAACGAAAAAAGAAAATACATACTGGAGTATGTATTACCGATAAACGTATTGTATGTGTTACCGCTCACGTAGAAAATAAAACAATGGTTATTACCGATGCACTGGAAATGAAACGCAGTGCACCTATTGATGAGGATGTTAGAAAATTTATTGAAATGTATGATTTGGATGATGGTGCCTATAGCATTGTTGCAAATATTGATACACAAATGCATGTGGCCCCTTATGACCCTCACGATTTTGATATGAAAGAGTTCATCAAATGGAATGTAGAGGATTATTTTACCTTTGATGGAGATAGCTTTCAAATGGATGCGTGTCGACGTGAATATCCTAGACATAATTATCATATGTTTATGGTAGCTGTAGAGCGTCATTCATTAGAACTGTTAAAACAAGGGATACGTGACACCTATGCTCCAGTTGATGTAATCGATTTTTGGCCTATACCTATTTGTTACAGTTTGATGCAGCGTAGTGGTACTGTGACAGGTGTCGTTGAGAAGGGCGAGTTACACTTATGGTTATGGTGGAATGATATATGTATTCAAGAATGTAGAGTCCCGATTACTGGTACAGATGTATCTGTATCTATGGAAGAACTTGAGTCTAGACTGCAGGAGTTTGGTGTAGATGAAATACAAGGCATTAAGTTGTATGGTTTAGAGCAGTTAACTGCAGAGGAACGAAAGGATATGGAAACTATGATTTCTATATACGGAGAGACAGAGTATATTCCTTTATTATTCTTAGGTCGTGGTCGTAATCGGTGTAAACAAGGTCAACTAGATTGGGATATGGCTATTGGTATGGCAGCAAGGGGGCTTAAATGGATTGGCTTGGGGTGGTAAGGATAGACACATTAATCTAATGCCGCGGTCATTATATTGGCATAGTATATGGCATAGATATCGATATTATCTATATGGAATAAGCATTATATACGGAATAATGGGATTAATATCTATAGGTTATTGCTGGACCAGTTATGAACATTATAAGGTTGAAAAATCAGAACTATTGACTTTACTAGAGAATCCACAGTATCAGTCTATAAAAAAACAGTATACAGATATAATGGCCGTTAAAAAGCAAATACTTAAGACTAGTTCTAGAAATGATAAATCACAAATTTATCAAAATACTATCGTATTATATGTACTTGATATGGCTATGGAGCAAGGTATTAGTTTACAGCATTTGAATATAAAAGAGGGACATATTATTGTAGATGGTCTAGGAGTTAGTGATGAAGTTTGTCGTAAGTTTATAGCTGGCCTTCAACAAAAGTTAGTAGGAATGGAGTGTCATGGAACAGTTAAAGCAGATCAAGGTATATATACATTCCATGTGGAAGGATCTAAAGGAAAGCTCAGCACATCCAGTAAAGATGATACTAATGACCGTAATAGTATGGAGCATCATCATTAGTATTTCACTATATGGCTCTATTAGTTTAAATCAGAAAGTCATTCAATTGAAAGAGCGACAAGAAAACTATGTTATTAAAATGCAGGCTGAGTCAGATTATATCGTATCTAAGGAAGCTAAATTGTTAGAGTCATTTACGCAAAATAAGGTATCTAACACGAGCTCTAATTCAAGTGTTTTTGATTCTTTGCAAGGAGAACCATTAATGATTGTTAGTACTGATGAGCATGAAGGTGTATTAGAGTTAACTGTATTAGGGAGTACAGAACGCCTTATAAACTGGATTAATACTGTTGATGAGAAAGACCCTTCATGCAGTATAGAAATAGAGGATATAGAACGGAAAGGAAATGTAGTATATGTACATTGTGCAGTGAAACCAACTATGAGGTCTTAGCATCTAAATTGTTTTTAGAAATACTAATAGAGACAGATTATAGAGAGTTAGTCTATAGTCTGTCTTTGTTTTTATGACATTTTATAGTACAATGAAAGATATGAAATAATAAGGGGCACATAGATGATAATAAAACGCAATATTATGCTTATCGGTTCTATGGGAAGTGGCAAAAGTCATTTCGGTCGTAATCTTGCAGAACGCAAAGGGTGGCAATTTGTAGATACTGATCGCGTATTAGAAAGTCGTTTTGGGTTGCCTATTGCTGAAATATTCAAGAAAATTGGAGAAAAAGCATTTCGTCGTGCTGAAATGGATGTACTTAAAAAGGTATGCCTATACCATGAAGCAGTCATATCTGTAGGTGGTAATTTTCCTATAGAACATCGTACGTTAAAAGTATTAAAAAAATACTCATATATTATTGGTATTCGCGCTTCACAATTTCGTATTGTGAGCCGTGTAAATCGCCGAATTGGGAAGCGGCCAACCATGGATTACAATAATGTACATGCTTTTGTACACGCTATGATACAATCCTGGAAACCAGTATATAAGCAGTGTGATTTTGTACTAGATACAACAAATGGTCGGACCTATGATTTTATGCAACGTATTGAAGATGAATTGGTTACTTCAGACGTGCAATTTAAAGCAAGACGTCAACCCAATAATATGGACAATGGAGATGGTAAAGAATCATCTCAAGAACTAAAACTAAATAATTCTGTTACTAGAAATACAAATGATAGAAGAATACCTGAGAAAATAGAATCTTATAAACTAACTTCTTGTACATTAGGTTCTAACAAGGTAGTATCTAATACATCACACTATGATATACGTCGTAAAGAAAAGACTCGTAATCAGACAGATAAGGTACATAAAACAGAGACTATATCCAAAGAACGTACACCACAAGGGGGTAATGGATATGAGAAGAATCGGAATACTAACAAGCGGAGGAGACGCACCTGGCATGAACGCCGCCATCAGAGCGCTAACTAGGAAAGCAATCCATGAAGGTTTTGAAGTGTTCGGCATTGAACGAGGTTATTTAGGTATCATTGAGGAGCAAATTATTCCTTTATCAAACCGCTCTGTGGGAGGCATTATTACCCAAGGTGGTACAATGTTAAAAACAGCTCGTTTTTAAAGCAGGTCATATTGCACTAAAAGTAGGACTTGCGTGCGGTGCTGAAATTGTGTTAGTTTCTGAGAATCCTATGCCTTTACATGCTGTATGTCGTCATTTAAAGGAAACACAAATTCGGGGAAAAGAATATAGTGTAATACTCGTCGCCGAAGGCGCATATAATAGTAGTGAAGTGAAATCTTTTATTAAGGAACATACTGACTTTGATCCAAGCTTGACCATATTAAGTAGCTAATTTTAGTAATGACCCGAAAGGGTCATTTTCTATTTTTATCATCATTTATTCATTAATGAAATTATATTGCGTAAAAGTAATTGGTGCTGTATAATTTAAAAATACTAAAAGTATCATTATAAATAGATACTTTATTGGCAATATCTTCATCTTTTTACAAGGAGCTTATAATGAAAGAATTTTTACAAAAGCATCGTAAACGCATTATTGCAGGTGCTGTTGTTCTTTGTGTTCTTGGTGGTGGTACATACTACTACATACATAGTGAAGGTTCTAAGCAAACACAAAAATTATATACTACTGGCAAGGTAGAAAAGGGTGATGTAAAAACAAGTATTAGTGCTACTGGTACTATTAATCCTGTCAATTATGTAGACGTGTCTACGAATGTGGCTGGCAAGCTTGAAAAAGTTTTAGTTAAAGAAAATGATCAAGTTACAGCTGGTCAAGTGATTGCCTATATTGATACACGTCAATTACAAGCGTCTGCAGATGATGCTCGTGCTGCATTAGCTAAGGCAGAACTTGATATGAATCGCTATAAAGCCTTAGCAGATCAACATGCTATTGCTCAGCAAACCTATGATGATTCTGTAACATCTTATGAACGTGCAAAATCTACGTATGACCGTGCAGCAGCAGATTTAAATGATGCTACAATTACAGCACCAATGTCTGGTACTGTTATAGGCACACCATTGAAAGCTGGTCAAACTATCAGTACCGGTATTTCTACACAAATGATTATCGCTACTATTGCAGATTTAAGTGATTTAGAAATTTACTTAACTGTAGATGAAACAGATATTGGTAGTATTAAACAAGGGGCTAAAGTAGAATTTACTGTAGACTCTAAGCCTGGTGAAACTTTCACAGGATACGTATCTGAAATTGCAAAAGGTACAAAAGGTAACATGGGTGCTACAAGTAATAGCGTTGTGTACTATACCGTAAAAGTTCAAATTCCTGAAAATATTTCTAATAATTTCTTACCTTCTATGACAGCTCGCGCAACTATCTTTGGTGAAGATATTAAAAATACATTGGTAGTACCTCTTACTGCAGTTCGTACAGATAAGCAAGGGGAATATGTATATGTTATTAAAGATGGTCAACCAGTACGTACAGCTGTTTCTACAGGTGTAACTGGTGATACTAATGTACAAATTCTAAAAGGTTTATCTGAAGGTGATGAAATCATCGTAAGTGGTGATGTAACAGCACCTAAGAATAATAGCCGTGGACCGTTCTAATAGTAGGTGAATATGAATCAAGCAGTAATCGATATACAAGGGATTACGAAGACCTATGTAAATGGTAAATTATCGGTGCCTGTTTTACATGGTATCGATTTACAGGTCAACAAAGGCGAATTTGTATCTATTATGGGTCCATCTGGTTCTGGTAAATCTACCTTTATGAACATACTTGGTTGTTTAGATAGACCAACAACAGGTTCGTATCGTCTAAATGGCGATGAGGTTGCTACCTTATCTGACGATGAATTGGCCTTTGTACGAAACAAACAAATAGGCTTTGTATTCCAAAGTTTTAACTTATTAACAAAATTGACAGCTCTAGAGAATGTGGCGCTCCCTATGATTTATGCAGGGATGGATAAAAAGTCACGTAATGAACGTGCTGCTGCATTGTTATCCTCTGTTGGCCTTGGGGATCGTATGGATCACTTGCCATCTGAGTTATCTGGTGGTCAGCGTCAACGTGTAGCCATAGCTCGCGCGTTAGCGAATAATCCGGCTATCATCATGGCCGATGAACCGACAGGTAATCTTGACTCCAAGTCGACTATTGATGTTATGAATATCTTTAGAGGTCTCTATGATGAAGGGCGTACAATTATCCTCGTTACTCATGAACCTGAAATTGCAACTTATGCAAGTCGTAATGTAGTATTGCGTGATGGTTTGATTGTAGAGGATTCTCAAAATCTCAATATGACGCCTGTACAGGAGGTGCTACATGTATAAAGAGAGTTTCTTAATGGCATGGGCATCCCTCATTGCTAATAAAATGCGTTCCATTTTAACCATGTTAGGCATCATCATCGGTGTAGCTGCCGTAATTGCCTTAGTATCTATTGGTAATGGTGTAAAGCAAGATATTCAAAACTCCATCTCTAGCTTAGGATCTAATCTATTAATGGTTATGCCTGGGGCACCACGCACACCAGGGGTTCGACCTTCTGCAGGCTCTATAAAGTCCTTAAAGGTTTCTGATTACGAAGCGATTTCAAAATTGGATGGTGTAAAAGCTGCCAGTCCGATGACAAATGGTTCGTATGTAGTAATTTATCAAAATAAGAATTGGACCACTTCTGTATCTGGTGTTAGTTATAACTATTTAGATGTAAACAATTGGTCTATGAAATCTGGTCGCTTCTTATCTGAAAAGAATGTACAGAATCGTGAACGCGTCGCAGTAGTAGGTAAAACAGTTGTTAAGAACCTATTTGGTGATGAAGACCCTGTAGGTGCTGAAATCCGGGTAAAAAACATTCCATTCCGTATCATTGGTGTCCTTAATAGTAAGGGCAGTGGTGCTATGGGTAATGACCAAGATGATATGGTTATTATCCCGTATACTACAGCCATGGAACGGGTAGAAGGTGTTGATTATCTTCGAATGATCTACGTAGTAGGTAAGGATGAAAACGGTATCGATAGATTACAATCCGATATTGAAAACCTATTGCGTGTACGTCATGGTATTAAAGATACAAACCTCGATGATTTCAACATTCAAAACATGAACTCCATCATGGAAACTATGGAGGAAACTACAGGAACATTAACATTATTCCTTGGCGCTGTAGCTGCTATTTCTCTCGTTGTTGGTGGTATTGGCATTATGAATATTATGCTCGTATCAGTAACAGAACGGACAAGAGAAATTGGGGTGCGTAAGGCTTTAGGTGCAACTTATAGTGTTATCGTTACACAGTTCCTTATAGAGGCTGTTGTTATCAGTTTGATGGGTGGCATAATAGGAATTGCACTTGGTATAGGTGCGTCCAAGCTGATTGGTCTGGCTTCGGGTATGAGTACAGTTATATCTATACCAACAATTGTAATGTCATTTGCTTTCTCAATGGCAATTGGTTTGATTTTTGGTATTTACCCTGCTCGTAAAGCTGCTAAACTTAACCCAATTGATGCATTACATTATGAATAATATAAATCGTAAATGTGTTTTATAGAACACGCTATATAATTAGATAGAATTATTCGCATATGGTGCGTTGCATGATACAATATGTATGATGTAACGCACTATTTTTATATATTTGTATTGAATTTAGGATATAAAACTATAGAGATTTTAATACAAATAATGAAATAGAATTAGTATTTAGATTAGTTAATCTATAGATGTGTAAATAGAATGGAGACCCTTATGGCTACAACATTGTTAGAATATTTCAACGAATTACGAAATCAGAATCCATTTTCTTGGGTAAAAGATTCTGAAATTACAGCAGTTGAACCAGGTCATGCAGAAATGACCTTACAAACAAATGATACAGAGTATTGTAATTTCCGAGGGGATTTACATGGTGCCGTTTGTATTGGTTTAGCAGATAGTGTAATGGGAACCGCTTGTTTCACATTGGGCAAATCTGTTAGCACTATTGATCTTAATGGTAACTATGTGAAAGCTGTTAAGGGTGGTACTGTATTGCGTGGTGTAGCCAATGTAGAGCATAATGGCAAAACGACTATGGTTGCTACAGCACGTATCTATAATGAGTTAGGTGAACTTGTTCACTTGGCACGCGGTACATTTTTTGTACTAGAAGAGAAGTCATTACCTGAATTACCATGGCGTTTTATTGAAGAAGACAACCCTGATTTGGTATAATATAGTTTAGACTTTTAAATATAGGAGGATGCTTTAATGGAACAAGAATTACAACGTCTTAAGGCAGAAGCCCTTGAGGCTATCAAAGGCGCTGCTGATCAACAAGCGTTGCAAGATATACGTGTAAAATATCTAGGTAAAAAAGGTGAGGTAACAGCATTACTAAAAGGTCTTGGTAAATTATCTCCTGAAGAACGCCCTAAGGCTGGTGCCCTTGTTAATGCGGTTCGTGAAGCATTAGAGGCTGAAATTGATGCTGTTAAAACTCGTATGGAAACAGAAGAGTTAAATGCTCGCTTAGAACAAGAGCGCATCGATATTACATTGCCAGGTCGTGCACAAAAAGCTGGTCATATCCATCCATTAACAAAGGTTAATGAAATGATTGAGGACTTCTTCATGAAAATGGGGTATACCGTCGAAGAGGGTCCAGAAATTGAACAGGATTACTTTAACTTCGAATGCTTAAACTTGCCTAAAGACCATCCTGCACGTGATATGCAAGATTCCTTCTATATTACAGAAAACTTCTTATTGCGTACGCATACATCTCCAGTACAAGCTCGTACAATGCAACGTCATGAGCCTAACAGCCCAATCCGTATGATTGCGCCTGGTAAGGTTTATCGTTGGGATTATGATGCAACACATTCCCCAGTATTCCATCAAGTAGAAGGTCTCATCATCGATGAGCATATTACATTTGCTGATTTGAAAGGCACATTAGAGTCCTTCTTACGTCATATGTATGGGGATGAAACAAAAGTACGTTTCCGTACAAGCTTCTTCCCATTCACAGAACCATCTGCAGAAGTAGATATTTCCTGTGTAATGTGTGGTGGTGAAGGTTGCCGTGTATGTTCTCATACAGGTTGGCTTGAAATCTTAGGATGTGGTATGGTTCATCCAGATGTATTGCGTATTAATGGGTACGATCCTGAAAAGGTTAAAGGCTTTGCCTTTGGTATGGGCGTAGAACGTATTGCTATGCTTTTATATGGCATTAATGATTTACGTCTATTCTTTGAAGATGATGTACGATTCTTGGAACAATTTTAGGAGGAACTCATGAAAGCAAGTTTACAGTGGATGAACGAATACGTGCCTGTGGATATGAATCGTCCTGCTCAAGAATTGGCCGATGAATTAACACAAGCAGGGATTCCTGTAGAAGATGTCAGTGCTATGGATAATGGCATTAAGAAAATTTATACTGGTAAAATCGTAGAAATCACAAAACATCCAGATGCAGATAAATTACAAGTATGTCAAGTTGAATGCCTTACTGAAGAAGGTGAGCCTGTTACAAAACAAATCGTAACAGCAGCAACAAATGTAGCGGTAGGTCAAATCGTACCTGTAGCATACCATAAATCTCGCTTAGCTGATGGAACAGAGATTAAAAAAGGTAAATTGCGCGGAGTAGTTTCTGAAGGTATGTTCTGCTCAGTAGCAGAATTTGGCATTTCTAGTGATTTAGTATTGCCAGAAGAAGCACAAGGTATTTATATCTTTCCTGAAGGCACACCAATCGGCCTTGATGTAAAAGATGTATTAGGCTTAAACGACATAGTATATGAATTTGAATTGACTGCAAACCGTGCGGACTGTTTCTCCATGGTTGGTTTATCCCGTGAATTCGGCATGATGACAAATCAAAAAGCGTTATTCCCTGTTATCATGGTTAACGAAAATGGTGAGTCCATTGAAGGCAAAGCATCTGTATCTATCGAAGCTGATGATCTTTGCACGCGATTCATGTCTCGTATCGTTACAGATGTAAAGGTTGAACCATCCCCATTGTGGATGCAAAATCGTTTGCGTAACAGCGGCATTCGTCCTATTAATAATGTAGTAGACGTAACAAACTATGTTATGTTAGAACTTGGTCAACCTATGCATGCCTATGACTATGACCATGTAAAAGGTCATCAACTAGTGGCAAGACGTGCTAAAAATGGTGAAGTTCTTGTTACACTTGATGGTTCTGAACGTGAATTGAATGACTCTATGCTTATTATTGCCGATGCAGAACGCCCAGTAGGTGTAGCTGGTATCATGGGTGGCTTTGATAGCGAAGTAACAAATGAAACGACTACTGTTATGCTTGAAGCTGCTGTGTTTAATGGACCATCCATTCGCCGCACTGCAAAAGCGCTTGGTATGCGTTCTGAAGCATCTGGACGTTTTGAACGTGGCGTAAACCATAAATACACTGCCTATGCTATCGACCGAGCAGCACAGTTGTTGCAACAAATTTGCCCATCCTGTAAAGTTGACGTAGGCATTATCGATGTGTACAAGAACCCTGTAGAGCAACATACAGTTACTTTCACAGCAAAACAAATCAACGATTACTTGGGTACAAACATTGAAAAAGACGAAATGGTTCGCATTTTGACTGCTCTTGAATTCGTTGTAACTGAAGAAGGGGACCAATTATCTGCCCTCGTTCCAACATGGCGCGGTGACGTAACAGTAATGCCTGATATCGCTGAAGAGGTAGCTCGTATTTATAACTATGATAATATCGCTCCTACAATTCCTGTAGCCGTATTGTCCTCTGGTGGTATGACGCCTAAGAAAGCTCTTACGAAAGAGGTAACACATACGTTAGCTAAATTGGGTATGACTCAAATCATTACATTTAGCTTTATGCATAAAGATGGCCTTTCCAATATGATGCTTCCTGAAGGGGATAGCCGTTATACAGCCATTCCAATTTTGAATCCTATTTCCGAAGAATTTCCTTATATGCGTACTACATTGGTGCCAGCTGTTATCGAAGCTGCGAAACGCAATATTGCGCAACAAAATAAGGATCTTTGGTTGTTTGAAACAGCGAATGTATATGAACCAAAAGCATTGCCTTTGACAGAGGTACCTCATGAACGCCCTATGGCTTGTGGTATCTTGATGGGCAAAGCAAACCAAGCTGGCTGGAATCAAGCAGAACGCACTACAGATTTCTATGATGTAAAAGGCATTGTAGATGCGTTGTTGGCTGAACTAGGTGTTAAAGGCTATGAAATTAATCGTGGCACTGAACCTTACTTCCACCCTGGTGTAAGTGCTCAATACGTAGTTGATGGTAAAATGATTGCTCAATATGGTGAATTACATCCACAAGTGAGCAAAAACTTTGATTTACCAGGAAAAGTATACATGTTTGAAATCGATTTGGAAGCAGTATTATCCTTAACGATTCCAGCATTCCGCTATACATCTTTCAGTAAATTCCCAGGTACTAGCCGTGACCTTGCTATTGTAGCACCTGTGTCCGTATCTAGTGGTGAAATTTTATCTATCATTAAAGAGCATGGTGGCGAATATTTAGAAAGTGCATCTATCTTCGACGTTTACGAAGGTGAACATATCGAAGCTGGTTACCGCAGTCTTGCATACAACTTGCAATTCCGCTCTATGGAAGGCACGTTGAATGATGAAGATATTGATGGTAACATTCAAGCTATTATCGATGCATTAGCAGAAATTAACTGCAGATTACGTTAATCTCAAGCAGTATATTGAAAGGGTTTACCATATGGTAAACCCTTTTAGTACTATAGTTATACCTTTAGTTAGGTAGAAAGGATTATCCATGGAATTATTGGCTCCTGCCGGTACGATGGAAAACTTTATAGCCGCTTTAGAATCTGGAGCTGATGCTATTTATCTTGGCGGTAAAGGCTTTAATGCCCGTGCTCATGCAGCAAACTTTGGCATTGAAGAACTGGCTGAGGCTATTCGTTTGGCTCATATTTTAGATGTGTCCGTATATGTAACCGTAAATATCCTCATAGGTGATTCCGAATTAAAGGATCTCGAGGCGTATTTAAAGGACTTAGAGCGCATCGGTGTGGATGCTATTATCGTTCAAGATTTAGCAGTTGCTAAATTGGCACAACGAGTGGCTCCTAAACTTCACTTGCATGGTAGTACGCAGATGACGGCTGCTACATTAGATGCTGTTCGTTTTTATGAAAGCCTCGGTTTTACCCGTGTTGTATTGGCTCGTGAATTGAGTCTCTTTGAAATTGAACATATTTGTAAAAACTGTACAGCTGAAATCGAAGTCTTTGTACATGGTGCCTTATGTGTGTGCTATTCTGGTCAATGCTTGATGAGTTCCTTTATCGGTGGTCGTAGTGGTAACCGTGGTGCTTGCGCACAACCTTGTCGTTTGCCTTATGAACTATTGGATTCTTCTGGTACTAGTTTGCTACCTAAACACGAAGCCTATTTACTAAGTCCAAAGGATCTTAACTATAGTGAGCATATGAATGAGCTCGTAGCTGCTGGTGTTACGTCCTTTAAGGTAGAAGGGCGTATGAAAAAGGTTTCCTATGTGCGCCAAGTCATTGGGACCTATCGTCATATTTTAGATACGGCTCATATGGATGCTGCTGATGCCGATGCATTGGCGTCTGGGTTTAATCGTGGCTTCTCTACAGATTACTTAACAGACCATGTAGGGAAATCTATGATGACTGTTGTAGCTCCAAATAATCAAGGCAAATTAATTGGTAAAGCAGAGGTCAAAAAGGGACAAGTTCATTTATTCCTAACAGAACCGATTGAAAAAGGATCACTTTTAAAGGTAATGCAAGATTCTGGTAGTATTACGTATTATCAAATCGATCAGAACTGGTCTCTAGTGGATGAAAAGCATTTTGTAGGCAAACCTGATGAAGGGTTTGCAGCGGGGCAAGTATTTTTAGCATCTACGCCAAAATCTCAAAAGCAACGAGGCTTACAAGATTTCACTGCTAAATTAGAGGTACATGGTTATCTATCTATTAATACAGACCGAGAACAACCGTGCACAGACCTTACCTTTGTATTAAATGATGGTCGTACTGTGACTGTATCTAATGAGTTTGAACCTGTTTATGCTAATAATAAACCGACTACATTAGAGAAGGTTACAGACCAAGTAGGTAGATTAGGCAATACATTGTTTACGCTTGGCTCTATGTCTATTCCTGACGGGCCTTATATGTGGCCAGCTAGTGTGTTAAATGCATTGCGCCGAGATGCTGTAGAAGCACTAGAAAACTTATTGATTACAGACCATGAAACGGCTTGGGCTGAGCTGGCTGTAGAGCCTCAAGATATGTCATCTATGGTTGCTAAGGGTAAGGTTCAATATTCTGAGCCTATGGTGAGTGCTCGCGTTGATGAGCTAGAGGCTGTAAAAGCAGCTATTGAAGGGGGCGCTAAGAAGATTATCTTCGGTGGTGACCGTTTACAACGTAAGCCTTATGAACTTAGCATCTACGAACAGGTAGCTAAGCTTTGCAAAGACCATAATGTACTTTGTGTATTTGCTACCCCTCGGGTTGTGAAAGATGATGAAGTAAAGGCGTATATGAATACCCTTAAGGCCATAGTTGAGGGGAAACCAGATAGCATTTCTATTCACGTCCCTCAAGCCTTATTGTGGCTTCGTGACTTAGGGTATACAGGTGCTATTGAAGCTGATACAGGTCTTAACATATTTAACGGCTCTGCACTACAAGTATGGCAAGACTTTAATATGAGTAGTATAGCACCATCATTAGAGTTAACCTTGGCACAACTTGTTAACTTGCAAAAATCTACTAATTTGCCATTAGAAATAATGGTACATGGTTACACGGAAATGATGATTTCTGAATACTGTGCCATCGCTAGCTTTGTAGGGACTGGTAAAAAAGAAAATTGCCCTATGCCGTGTGTAAAGGAAGATTACGCATTAAAGGACCGTAAAGGGGAAGTGTTCCCACTTCGTACGGATCCGTATTGCCGTATGCACATCATGAACAGTCATGAAATGGATATGCGCGCGTATGTGCCAGAGTTACATCGAAAAGGGCTACATATTTTGCGCATCGATGGACGTCATATGAATCCAAAGAGATTGCGTACTATCGTAGCAGATTATGTATCCATTCAAAATGGAACAAAAGAGGCTCCTCCTAAAAGTGTAGGCAAGGATGATACACCTATTACAAGGGGCCACTATTTTAGAGGTATTTTATAAAAGAGGTAGTACATTGTTTAACGAAGATGTATTAGACTTTCACCATATAAAAGAACAATTACAACAACATTGTAGTTCTACCATTGCTAAAGAATTAGCCATGCACATCGAACCTATGACAGATGCTAAAGCCATTCAAGAGAACCTTGATGAAACGGCAGAAGCCATGCGTTCTTTGCAAACTGAGGTAGAACAACCGTTAGGCGGTACGCGAGATATTCGTGAGTCCTGTAAGAAGAGTCGTAAAGACTTTGTCCTTACTCGTGAAGCATTGTGGGATATTTATTTAACCATTGGTGCTTATAAGCGAATGACAAAGTTCTTTAGAACGAAATATATGGAATATCCTTTGCTATCCTTATGGGTACAGGATATGCCAAATACAGATCGCATTGAAAATCGATTTAAACGCGTCTTTGATGAAAAAGGGGAATTACTTGATACAGCATCTCCTAAGTTGGCGAGCCTAAGAAATACGATTATTAAAACTCGTGAAAAGATTAAAAATGATATTCAAGCTATCTTACACGATAAGGATAATCAGAAGTATTTCCAAGAAACAATCATTACGCAGCGTAATAATCGCTATGTAATCCCTGTAAAACAGGAATATCGCCAATATTTTGATGGTCTTATTCACGACCGTTCTGCAACGGGTCAAACCTTATATATTGAACCGATGCGCTTGGTGAATCTAAATAATGAATTACAAGAGGCATTGATTGGTGAAGAGCAAGAGATATTGCGCATTTACCGTGAATTATCAGCTCTTGTAAAACAACATAGTAATGATTTGATGGATGCTTGTGAAAAGGTATCCCATATCGAATTTGTATATGGTAAGGCGAGCCTTGCTATTTCTTATAAGGGTGTACCGGCCATCTTGAGTACTGATAGAACTGTCAATCTCATGAGAGCTCGGCACCCATTAATCCCACCGAATGTGGTAGTGCCTACAAATATTCAATTAGGTACATCGTACCGTATTTTATTGATTACTGGTTCTAATACAGGCGGTAAAACAGTCTCCCTTAAAACATTAGGGTTATTGAGTTTAATGAACCAATGTGGTCTATTTATCCCTGCAGACCACGGCTCAATGTTGCCTATATTCCAAAATATCTTTGCCGATATTGGGGATGAACAAAGTATTGAGGCTAGCCTTAGTACGTTCTCTGCTCATATGACACAAGTTATTTCCATTATTAAACATTGTGGCCCAAATGACTTGGTATTGCTGGATGAGCTTGGATCCGGTACAGATCCAGAGGAAGGTAGTGCACTTGCTGTATCTATCCTCGAGTTCTTCCGTAAAAAAGGTGCCCTTATGATGGTAAGTACCCATTATAATGAGCTTAAAAACTATGCATACCATACAGAAGGAATCGAAAACGGCCATGTAGAATTTGATGAGCGCACCTTAAAACCAACATATCGACTTCATATCGGTGTAGCTGGTAGTAGCCATGCGTTGAGTATTGCGGCCCGTTTAGGTTTGCCAAAAGATATCGTAACGCGCGCTGCAGAGTATAAATCTCAATTTGGTAGCCATGAAATGGAAGAAGTCCTTTCAGATTTGAATGAGCAACTTCGTAAGGCATCTGAACGGGAAAGAGCCTTAAAGAAAGAGCTGGACGAAACACGTCGCATGCGTGGTCAATTAGAGAAGGAAAAGAAACAGTTTAACGAAAAGCGTAAACAAATCTTAACCAAAGCACAAGCTGATGCAGAATCTATGAAACGTAGCTTACGCGTCGAAGGGGAAGCGATTATCAAGCAATTGAAATCACAATTCTCTGAAACAAATAAGGATAAGCGTCAATCTGCTATTAATGCTGCACGTAAGGGTATCTCTAATGTACATATACCAGAATCTCCAGTAGATGATGATCGTAAATCTTTGACTGCAGATACTATTAAGGTAGGCCAAGCAGTATATGTTACATCTTTACGCTCATTAGGTACCGTATTAGCTATCAATGGCAATCGTGTGAATGTAGATATTAATGGACTAACAGCTACTGTAAAGGTTAGCGAATTACAATCTACTACACGTGAAGAAGGAAATAAGCTTGAACGGGAACAAAAAGCAGCTATGCCTAAGACTAGAAAGCGTATGGGGGGCTCTGCCGTACAACGCCAAAAAGAGGTTCGTACTGAAATCAATATTCTTGGACAAACGGTAGATGAAGCGACAGTTTCTGTTGGTAGATTTATTGACCAAGCTTTACTTGGTGGTGTTAATCAAGTGCGCATTATTCACGGTAAGGGGACTGGCGCATTACGAGAAGGTGTACATCAATATCTGCGTACCTTACCGCATGTAGCTCATTTTGAAACGGCTGGCTATGACGAAGGTGGTGCAGGGGCTACCAATGTAGTTCTGAAATAAAGCTACTCAATAGTGATATAGTTATAGATAATACAGTAAATTATTATCGTCTATCAAATTGATTATGGGGTATAGCTATATACATATATAGAAATAGAAAAGGTAGTAAGTTCTTTGAACTTACTATCTTTTTTTACGTAAAAGAAAGGAGCGGAACACATGTTCCGCTCCTTTAGCGTATGAGATTAACGATCTTTTTTACTAGACTTTTTACTTTTGGATGAATTAGATTTCTGTTCAGTTGCATCATCTTTTGAGCCACTGTCATCTTTTACAGCTTCATCTTTCGATTTGTCTTTATCGTCTTTTTTGTCTGCTTTTTCGTCCTTAGCAGCTTCTTTTTTAGGCTGTGCTTTTACAGGATTATAATAACCTTCAGAAACAGCTGATTGAGCGCTAGCAGGAACGGAGAAGTCAGATGCAGGGGTGTTGGCAAGTGCATTAGCCATGAATTGACCCCACATAACAGCTGGTGTATCAGCACCAGTAATACCTAATGTTTCAGATCCGTAGTCATCACCAATCCAAACAGCAGCAACTAAATCAGGCGTATATCCAACGAACCAAGCATCTTTTTCATCATCTGTTGTACCTGTTTTACCAGCTGCAGGTCTACCGATAGCAGCATTGCCACCAGTACCACCAGTGATAACAGACTCTAACATATCTGTGATGATAGCAGCATCTTTTTCTTCAACGACGCGTTTTTCTTGGATGGAATTTTCTTCCACCACTTGTCCGTTGCGATCCACGATTTTTATGATTGCTGTAGGTTGAACCTTGACGCCACCATTAGCCAGTACGCCATAGGCTTCTGCCATTTCTAATGGTGAAACACCATGAGTTAAACCACCAAGTGCTGTTGATAAGTTGTTATCTTCATCAGTTAAGGTAGTAATACCCATCTTCTTAGCTAAGTCGATAATCTTAGACATACCTACTTCATCAGCAATTTTTACAGCTGGTACGTTACGAGAATGTTGTAATGCATAGCGGTATGTAATATTACCCTCAAAGTTTCGTTCATAGTTTTGAGGACGCCATCCATTAAAATCAACAGGGCTATCATCAACAATGGACCCTGGAGTTTTACCAGATTGAATAGCAGCTAAGTAAACGAATGGTTTCATAGCAGAGCCTGTTTGACGTTCCGCTTGTGATGCACGGTTAAAGGCATCATCTCCACGACCACCGACCATGGCAACGATATAACCATTATGTGGATTCATTGCTACGATAGCACCTTGTGGTTGGTGTAGACCATTTTGGTCAGTATACATAGTTGGTAGATTTTGCATTGCTGCAACAGCAGCATTTTGCGCATCCATATCGAGAGTGGTATAAATTTTTAAACCATCTTTATAGATTGCATCGTCGCCATATTTTTCGGAGACTTGTGCAATAACATAGTTAATGAAGTAAGACGCATTAGATTTTTCATGCGTTTGTTCTTGTTTTGCCACTAAGCCTAAATCTGCTTGACGTGCTTCATCAGCTTGCTCTTGTGTAATGTAACCGTATTTAACCATTTGGCCTAATACAACAGCTTGACGTTTTTTACTAGCTTCCAAATCATTGAATGGAGAGTAGTAGTTAGGACTTTGTGGTAAGCCTGCAATGAGTGCTGCTTGAGCTAGCGTTAATTGGCTAGCATCCTTACCAAAGTATACATGAGCTGCAGATTGCACACCGTATGCACCTTGGCCAAAGTAAATTTGGTTCATGTACATTTCAAGGATTTCATCCTTAGTGTAATGTTGTTCAATTTTAAGTGCTAGCAATGCTTCAGAAATTTTACGTTTAAATGTTCTGTCTTGAGATAAGAATGCATTACGCGCTAACTGTTGAGTGATTGTAGAACCACCTTCAGATACGCCACTATGAACAATGTTAACCCATACAGCACGCAAGATACCAACAGGGTCGATACCATGATGGGAATAGAAGCGAGAGTCCTCAGTAGCAACAAAGGCATTTTGTAAATCCTTTGGTACATCTTTTAAAGGTACTGGTAATCTGTTCTCTGTGGAATGAACCGTTGTGATGAGATTACCATGGACATCGTAAATTTGAGACGATACAGAAGGACGTACATTGGATACATCTGGTAGGTTAGACAGTGTAGCACTGATGAAACCACAGCCACCTCCGGCTACGATGAGTATAAGGAGAAGGGCACAAATCCAAAATAGACGCTTCGGACTTGTTTTCTTCGGTGTAGAGCCGCTACTATTAGAACGGCGGCTGCTTCTCGCATTTGAGTTATTACTCATAGAGTCACCTCTTTTTTCTTTTGTTAGTAAATATAACGTAAATTCTATTACGCAGTTATACATATTATATCATAAAAGGGTTAAAACCAATACTATATATATAATTGTGAAAGTTTTTAGATAATGGTATACTAAAACAATAGTATTTCGAGGAGGATTATCATGGTTAGTGCTCAAGAACAAGTGCGCCAAATTAAACACGGCGTAGCAGATTTAATTAATGAACAAGATCTTGTAAAGAAAATAGAAAAATCTATTAAGGAAAATAAACCTTTAGTTGTAAAATTAGGTTTGGACCCAACAGCGCCAGATATTCATTTAGGCCATACAGTACCACTTCGTAAACTACGTTTGTTCCAAGAATTTGGTCATCAAGTAGTGATCGTTATCGGCGGTTTCACTGCTCGTATTGGTGATCCTACTGGTAAAAGTGTAACTCGTCCACCACTTACAAAAGAAGAAGTATTGAAAAATGCTGAAACCTATAAAACACAAATCTTCAAAGTGTTAGATCCTGAAAAAACTATCGTCCGCGACAATAGTGAATGGCTAGAATCTATGAATTTTGCTGATGTTCTACGTTTGGCAAGTTCTTACACTGTAGCACGTATGATGGAACGTGATGATTTCAATAAACGATTCAAAGAAGGCCGAGCTATCGGTGTTCATGAATTTATGTATCCATTGATGCAAGGTCATGATTCCGTTGCTTTACATGCTGATGTTGAATTTGGTGGTACAGACCAAACTTTCAACTTGTTAATGGGTCGTCATTTACAAGAATTAGAAGGTCAAGAACCACAAGTTGTTATCACAATGCCATTGCTTGAAGGCCTTGATGGTGTTCAAAAAATGAGTAAATCTTTAGGTAACTACATCGGTATCGATGAAGAACCTAAAGAAATGTACGGTAAAGCAATGTCCATTCCAGACGAATTGATGATGCGTTACTTCATGCTCGTTACAGACATGCCAATCGAAGAGCAAGAGGACATGGAAAAACGTCTTGAAAGTGGTGAATTACATCCACGTGATGCAAAAATGCAATTGGCTCGCACCATCGTTCGCTTGTACCATGGTGAAGAAGCTGCTCTCGAAGCAGAAGAAGAATTCAAACGCGTATTCCAACAACGCGCGTTGCCTACAGATATTCCTGAGTATGCTATGGATGCGCCAACAGAACCAATCTTTGTGCCACAATTCTGTACAGATGCTGGTTTGACTGCCTCTAATGGTGAAGCACGTCGCTCCATTAAAGCCGGTGCTTTCAAAGTAAATGGTGAAAAATATACAGAAGAAAACCTTACCCTTGAAGATGGCATGATTGTTCAAGTTGGTAAACGTAAATTCGTAAAAATTAAATTTAACTAATATAAAACTGTGATGGGGTAGAAACCTCATCACAGTTTTTTTGTCCATTTTGTTTATAAGAGTTTTCTCTATTGTATCTATTAATAGGAACTCCAAAATTTAGGTACAAGTTAATGTATAATGAATATAAAAGATGAATATAAAATACTAATTTGATACATAAAAGATTTATATGGATGTTGTATAAATTTTACTATAAAGTAAGAGGACCATATATGGACAAGAAACTATCTAATTTCCTAGAAAAACGAGAATATACTGTTCTTACCGACATTGATGTTATAACTGCTGCCGTAGCAGTACCATTATTAGAAATCGATGGGGAAGATCATATAGTCTTTACTGTGCGCAGTAATAAGCTACGCCGTCAGCCTGGTGAAATTAGCTTTCCTGGTGGACATTGTGAGCCTAATGATAAAAGTGGTGCCCATGCTGCCATGCGTGAATGCTCTGAAGAACTAGGTATAGATTTAGACAAAATAGAATTACTTGGTAATTTAGATTGTCTCGTATCTGCGATAGGTGTCAAATTATATGCTGTAGCCGTACGCCTACAAATAAGTGATTTAAAACCAAATCCTGATGAAGTAGGAGAGGTATTCACCGTTCCATTACAATATCTATTAGAGATGAAGCCAACTGTAGGTCATCTAGATATAGCTACAAGACCATTGAAAGATTTTCCATTCCATCTATTAGAAGTCTACAATATCGATTGGAAAATTAGACAAAACTACTCAGTCTATTTCTATCCCTATGAACAATACACCATATGGGGTCTAACGGGTCGAGTGCTGAAAAACTTTTTAGATATATATAGGAAAATTAGATAATTAATAAATTGAAAGCGAAAGAACAATATATCAGTTCTTTCGCTTTTAATATTATCTTCAAAAATATCATTAAAACACCTAATATAATTGGAATTTAAAGTTTAAAGAATTCGTGAAATTATTAAATATTTATTTACAAAATATGTTTTTTTTGATTTATAATTTCTCTGTATATTTGAAAGGAGAGGGATTATGAAGCAAGTGTACCAGATTTTAGCTAGTACTTTAATTATTAGCTCTTTAAGTAGTTCTATTTATGCTACTAATATTTCGTCCCCATATGAACAACAGGAAGCGGCTCGAGCCGATGCTTTATTGCGTCAACGCGCAGAAGCACCAATGGCTGGAGCCGTTTTGTCGCGTCAAAAATCTGAATATGATAAATTAAATGGTTCGAAAGTAACAATTTTACCTACAGAAGGCATATCGTTTCAAATTGATAAGATTGTTGTTAATTCAGCAGAACCAAGATTTAAGAAGTATAAAAATAGGTTATCTACATATGAACACCAAAAAGTAGGAAAAGAAGGTCTTTCTTTTTTACAAAGGCATTTACAAGAGCAGTTATTATCTGATGGATATATAACGAGTCAAGTTATTATACCTAACCAAGAATTGCAGTCTGGTACATTAATTTTTGAAATTATACCAGGCTATGTTGAGGATATAGTATTAACTAATTCAAAAGCAAGATCCAATTGGAGAAGCGCATTTCCAATTCGTCCTGGCAATATTCTTCGTAGGCAGGCTTTAGAACAGGGAATCGATCAAATTCGTAGTGTACCTGGTCAGGATATTAAGATGGACATTGAACCAGGAAATAAACCTTTACATTCTATTGTTAAATTAACAGTTAAGCAAAAAGGTTTTGTACATGGTTCGTTAATGTTAGATAACTCAGGGTACAAATCAACTGGAAAATATCAAGGTACAACCTACTTATCTTTTAGTCAACTTATAGGATTGAATGATACCTTAACAACTAGCTTTACAAAAAACTTAGATAATAATAATGGACAAGATTCTAAACAATATGCGTTTAGTTATACTATTCCAAATGGCAATCAAACATATCGATTATCAACGTATAAATATAAATACGAACAATTAGTTTTTATGCCAAATGCCTTTACATCATCTGGTGTAACAAAAGGAACGGAACTATCGGTGGAGCATTTATTAAATCGAACCAGTCGAAGTAAAACATCTGCGGTAGCTAAATTTGCTCATAAATCTCGTCATAGTTATTTAGAGGATGTAGAAATTGGTATTCAAGAGCAACATACGTCATCTGTAGAATTAGGACTATCT
Organism: uncultured Veillonella sp.; assembly: GCF_963522475.1. GTDB lineage: Bacteria > Bacillota > Negativicutes > Veillonellales > Veillonellaceae > Veillonella. The sequence continues at coordinate 82,089 of NZ_CAUQYW010000002.1, forward strand.
CACCGTCAATATAGTGGAAATACTGTATCAGATATTTACTTGTTTTATAGACAAGGGATAAAGGGCCTAGGGGCTAATGTACAAAACTGGGAAGGTGTAGCTAGTAATCCAACAACTCTTTATAAAATGGCCGGTATTGAAGGGCAAATACAAAGCAGAATTAATATAGGTCATAAGCAAGGTTTGTATACTATGCGATTCAGAAGTCAGTTTACAGATAAACGTTTATTTGGAACGGATCAATTTAGTATTGGTGGCAGATATTCTGTTCGTGGCTTTAGTGGAGAAGAGACATTACGTGGGGATTCAGGATATTATATACAAAATGAATGGTCATTACCATTTAAAAATGAGAGTATAGTACCATATATTGGCATAGATGTTGGTCATGTATGGGGACCATCTACAGAAACTCAAATCGGTAATACCTTAATAGGTGGTGTATTGGGTTTACGTGGTAATATCAAGAATACATTTAATTATGATATTTCATTAGGAACACCGTTAAAAAAACCAGCAGGTTTCACAACCGATACACGTGTTTTGGCGTTTAGAGTAGGGTATCAGTTTTAGGAATTTCTATTAAGTAAATAAGAGTGAATTAAAGCCATAAATAAAAATATATATAAGTTGAGAGTCACATATATAAAATAATAAGTGTAGGAGAGATTGATGAATACAAAACAATATGCAGCATCATCATTATTAGTTGCATTATTAATAACAAATACAAGTCCATGGATTCCATTAGCAATGGCAAATCCAGTGGTCCCAAATTCAAGCCGGTTAGGTCCTAAAATGGATGTAGCTAGTAATGGTACATCTATTGTTAATATTAATACACCGAATGATAAAGGTTTATCCCATAACCAATATGATTCTTTTAATATTAATAATAATGGACTAATCTTAAATAATGCTAATCGTCCTGTATCTACTGAGTTAGCTGGTTATATTATGGGAAATCCCAATTTAGTTGGTCCTACTGCTAAAACAATATTAAATGAAGTAACTGGAACTAACTCCACAGCTATGAATGGTGCTCTTGAAGTGGCAGGGAATAAAGCTCATGTTATAATTGCAAATCCTAATGGAATTTCTATTAATAATGGTACATTTATTAATACTAATGCTGCTACCTTAACTACAGGTAAACCAATTATAGATAATGGTAATATATCTGCCTATAAAATAAATCAAGGTACTATACAAATTGCTTCCCAAGGTCTTAATACATCTAAAACTGCTAGAACTGATATTTTGGCAGAAGCAGTTAAAGTAAATGGTGAATTATGGGCCAAGAATCTACAGATGGTTTCTGGACAAAACACCGTAAATGTAAATAGTGAAGGTAAGGTAATAAATGTTACTAAAAATAATGAGTCTAGTAAAATGGGTTTAGATGTCGCTAAAATCGGAGGGATGTATGCAAATAGCATTTATTTAGTGGGAACTAATGATGGTTTAGGTGTTAATAATAAAGGTATAGTTTCAGCGAGTGATACTTTATCTCTAGATGTTAATGGCAGAGTACAAAATACAGGAACAATTACTTCATCTGATGCATATATTAAATCTAAGAGTTTTGACCAATTGGGTGAAGCTAAATTTTATGCTGATAATGCAACTTTTGTAGTAGATTCCTTATCTCAAAACGGTAATCAAGCAACAAATAAAAACCCTATTATCCTAGCTCAGAATAGTTTATCTATCGCAGGACAAACTCTTTCTAATACTAATGGTAGTATAATTAAAACTGATGGCAAATTACAAATCGGTCGTAATATTTCTAATGATGGTGTTGTATCAGGAAAAATAGATAATATTACAAATATTGGATCAACCATAGAAGCGGGAACTGGAGGGAAAATAACTGCAAAGGAAATTAATAATATAAATGGGGGAGTTACTTTAAAACGAGTTCAAGTCGGTGAAGTAGAGACCATTAAGGATGAAGTTACTGTTAATGATTATCCTGGCGAAAAGTTCACTATTAAAGACCCTAAAATATATCGTCCTAATGAATTAACTGATGATGTTGATCAAGTAGTTGTTGAGGATGAAAACCTACAATTCTATGCTAAAAAAGATAGTAAAGATGATTGGGTTCGTTATAATTACACAAGAACTAAATACAAGGATGTAGTTGATATATCTAAGCCTGCCCGAATTATTTCTGGTGGTGACTTAGAAGTTACTGCAGATTATGTCAAAAATGATAGTAGTCAAATTAGTTCAGCAGGAGAATTAACAGGTAAAATAGAAAAATTTGAGCAGACAAATCCATCTTCTAAAGAATACATAATAGAAGACGGAACTGCTGTATCTTATAGTAGACATCATCATCATGGAGCAGACTCTACAAATATTGATACCGCACCATATCACAAAGTTACAGAATTGAATACTAAATTACCCCTATCAGTATTTAAATCAAATGATTTAAATAGCAAAACAAATATAGGACAGGATAGTTCTTTGTTAAATTCTATAAGTAAGATTTCTCAAAATCCTAATACTTCTTATATTATGGAAACAGATCCTAACTTCACAAATAGACGAAACTTTTTATCCTCAGATTATGTATTAAATAGACTGAAATTAGACCCTATGAATGTACAAAAACGTTTAGGGGACGGTTATTATGAACAGCAATTAGTAATGCAAGAAATTCTTCGTCAAACTGGAAAAAGTAGATTGCAGTCTGGCTTAACTGCTGAAGAACAATATCGTAAATTAATGGATGCAGGAATTAATCTTACGAAATCACAATCTATAGCTTTAGGTCGTGAATTAACAGTAGCTGAACAAAATAACCTTAAAGAGGATGTTGTATTATTAGTTAGCAAGTCAGTAGTATTACCAAATGGAAAAACTGAAACAGTTTTAATACCTACATTATATTTGGCGCCTAAAACAAAACGGGCTGATGGAGGAGCTAACGTACAAGGGGAGTCTATTAATTTAACTGTTGATAAGCTAAATAATAGTGGCAGTATTATAGCTGATGATAATACCAATATTGTCGGTAATAATATTCATAATAATGGGGGATTAATCTCTGGTAACTCTACAACTCTAGTGGCTAATACAGATGTAGCTAATACAAGTGGAACAATTGTAGGTGAATCCAATGTTAGAATTCATGCCAATCAGGATGTCATAAATGAAGGTGGACATATTAAACAAAATAGTGCATCTGGTCAATTAGTAATCTCTGCTGATAGAGATGTTATTAATAATGGCAAAAAGTATATATCAAGTGATAATGAAATTGTTTGGGATGATAGTAATAAAAGAAAAGAGACTATAACTGCAATTGATCAAGGTATTGTAGATGGTCAAGGAAGTATTAGTATAAATGCTAATAGAGATGTAGTTATGAATGCAGGGATAGTTCAAGGTAAGGAAAATATTGAGGTTAATGCCGGACGAAATATTGAACTATCTACACAAGATGCTGCTTTAAATATAAAAGAAGATCACTATCATAAAGGTAAATCAGGTGGAGGACACTCTATAACTACTGAAACTCATGTGGATGCAAACTTTACTAATTCAGTTGGTAGCAGTATTGAAGGGAAATCAGTTAATATTAAAGCAAATCAGAATATTAAGTCAAAAGGTTCTGATATATTGGCGAAAGATACTGTAAATATTAACGCTGATAGTATTAACTTTGAAACTGCTAAAGATGTTGCAACAGAACATCATAGTTTACAAGAGCGAAAGAAAAGTATTGCTAAACGTGAGAGTATAGATGCAATTGATAATTCACATATAGAAACCGTATCTGGCTCTAATATAGGTGGTAAAACAGTTAATATTAAAGCAACCAATTCTATAGAGGGGAAGTCTGTAACTATTATTGGTGAAAATAACGTTGATTTACAATCAGGTGGAAAAATTAATATTGGCGCTGATAAACATGTAGTTGATAGCAATAGTAGTTACCATCATAAAAAGTCTGGGTTACTTGGTGGTGCAGGGGTAGGATTTTCTATAGGCAAAGAACGAATTAATTCTGATGATAGTAACCACGAAGAAATTAGTGCTCGTAGCACTATTGCAAGTACAAAAGGTAATATAAATATTAGGTCTAATGATACTTTACAATTAACTAGTGGTAATATTGTGAGTAAGAATGGTGTATACTTATCTGGATCTAATGTTATTTTAGATGGAAATGTTGATAATACATCAGCGTCACATAATGAAAGCTATAAAAAGTCTGGACTTACGGTTTCGCTTGGCGGTGCGGCTATTAATGCAGTTACAGATGGAACACGTACTATAAAACAAGCTGGCTCTCGTAATGATAAACGGTTGGCTGCATTAGAGCTAAATGAGGCACGTAAACAATTCCAAGATGGTTACTATGCTGTTGATGAAGCTCTAAAAGGCGAAAAAATTAGAAATCCTGAGACTGGTAAAGTAGAAAAAGTCGATGGAAAAGATAAACGTGGTGCTAAAAATATTGATAATGCTGTTAATTTATCAATATCAATTGGTAGTACCTCTCAACATCAAAATCAATCAATAGATGTACATGAATATAATGGTGGTACAATTATTAGTGATGGTAGTGTAAATATTGAAGCTAATGATGCAACTAAATCAGGGGTTAATTTAGTTGGTCAAGATATTTTAGCAAAAGAAGTAAACATAAATTCTGCTAGTGATATAAACCTAAGTGCAGGTAAAAATACTCTTCAAGGTAAAGATAACTATAAACATAGTGGTTGGAGTGTTGGGGCTAGTTTAAGTCTTACTTCAGGTAGTTTATTAGGTTTTGATGCAAGTGGAAGTCTTGCTAAACAGAATGGAGTAACTGATCAAGTAACTTATAAGCCAACATCAATTCGTGCTGTAGAATTAGCACAGCTCAAAGCAAAACGAGATACTGAAATTATTGGATCTAAAGTTAGTGGAAAAGGAGTAGTTGTAAATACTGGTAATAATCTCAAGATTGAGAGTTTGCAAAGTGTAGATAACTTTAAGGAACATAGCAAATCTGCAGGATTTTCAGTTTCAACATCACCTAAATTTAAAGGCACTATTGGTAGTGTAGGTGGAAGTGTAGGTCGTACGGACAGTAAATTAAAATCTGTTACTGATCAAGCTGGAATTTTTGCTGGTGATAATGGATATAATATAAGTACTGGTAATACAACTTCATTAAAAGGCAGTCTTATATCAAGTAAAGCCGATAAAGCTAAGAACTCATTGACTACAAGACATTTAGATATAAATGATATCCAAAATAAAGCTGAGTACACCGTAAGAGATAATGGAGTACAATATAATAATTTTGGTAGTAGCAAAACAAAAAGTGAAAAAGAGTTTGATAAAATTTATAAGCATATTGGGTTAACTCCAACAGGGGGTGTTGGCGCTCATGGAAAATCCTCCTCTATAACTAAAAGTGCAATTAGTAATGGAAAAATTATAGAGAATGGTCGGATGGTAGATATAAAAACTATCAATACTGATATAGAACATTCTCTTAATGAATTACAAGCTATATTTGATAAAAAATCTATTGAAGAGAAGCAACAATTAGCTCATCTATTTAGTGTTAATGCTAACGAAGCAATCCATCAAATTGCTAAGCATGAAGGTTGGAAAGATGGAGATCCTCGAAAGGTTGCATTACATGCTATGGTTGGTGGAACTACCGCAAATTTAGGTGGTGGACAATTTAGTGATGGTTTATATGCAGCAGGCCTATCTGAAGCTATGATGCCTCAATTCAAAAAATGGGCTGGGAAAATCAAGGGTCCAGATGGAAAAGAATATACGGATCCAGAACGTTTACAGCAAATCGCTTTTGTTTTTGGCTATGCCACTAATGAAATATCAGGGAAAAGTGGGCAAAGTGGCGCATATGTTTCTTATATGGGTGCTAAACATAATTTTGGCTACTCACCTGATGAAATAAAAGAAAAAATAAATGAAGTAACAGAAACCCTTTCTGAAGTTGGAAATCGGTGGAAACAAGCTCGAATAAATGGAGAAGAAGAAAGAATTTATGATGAATTACATCCAGAGCCATTACCTGCTTCTCCAGAAGAAAATGGAGAAGCTCTTGAATCAGCAGAAAAATCCGGTAATTATGATACAGAAGAGTATAAAGAAGCTGCGGAGTATGCCTATAATAGAGATGGAGATGTAGACACATTACCTAGCAGTGATAATTATGGATTTACATTGGCTAATCAAGGTGTACAACCTACAGGAGTTACAGAAGATGGTACTACATATTATATAGAAAATGGCAAAACCTATATGGGACCTAAAGTAAAAGATTTAGATGGAATTCCTTCTAATGAACGTAGTAATAATCACGGATTTTGGCTTGAAGAGCAAGGCGAAACACCTACAGGGATTTATAATGGTAGGACTTACTTTACTAGGACTCGTTCTGATGGGACTACCGTTGATTATATAGGTTATCCAATTAATCAGGATAAGCCTAAGACATTAAGAGATTATGCAATTGAAACTACTATGGAGAATGAAGGTGATCAATATAAACCTTATACGACATTACTAAAAAATAGCAGCTCTATAAATGATAAAAATTTAGCAAATGAAAGTCTTAGTAATGAATATGCTAAAAATTCAATTAATATACCTAATTATATAATTCCAGATATGAATAGTCATGAATATATAGATTATTTGAGAAATAATTTTGTAGTCCCAGAATATTTCGATGATAATGGTTATGCACACTATTTAGTAAAGGCTAAAAATGGTATGATTGTAGATCTAAAAGGGGATTATATAGATACATATAAAAGCTATAACGACTATAAAAATAATAGTGTAGCAAATCAAGAAAAGCTTGATGCAGCTATTGAAGTTTTAGATAAAACATCTTCAGTTCCATATATTGGAGGTGTGAGTAAAGTTATTGTTCAATTGGCTAACGGTTATAATGGGGCGTTAGAGGTTCATAATGCCGTATATCAATGGAAAGTGAATAATAAAATATATAATAGTTATAATGCTGGGCAAATGAATAAATATGTATTGTATAAAGGTGGTGCGAATGCTATATCAACTTTTGTTGCAGGAAAAGTTGGTAAAGATAAGGTCGAACAAGCTCTCGCTTCAATTGTTATTGGTACTGCTAGTGACAAAGGCGGCGAATATTTATATAATAAAGCTAGTGAGAATACACCAAATAAATTTAATAAAAATGAAAAAGAACAGTATGATCAAGTAATGAAGAATATTGATGATTATACAGAGGTGGATAAATGAGAGATTTAATAATATTTATTGGTAGTTCTGTAATAGCAATTAATTTAATAACTGGTAAGCCATCAATAAAAAATAAATTTTTATTTTATTTAGTCCCTATTATATTAATTATTTCTGCTTTTTTAGATTACTATTATAAGGAGGTCTGGTGGATCTCTAATGGTTATAATATATACAATTTTGCAGTTCTATGGATTACATTAGTAATCACTTTAGTATTACGGTATCTACAAGTTAATTTAAATAAAAAAGGTAACTATAAACCAAAGGATAATAAAGATGTATAGTTTTGACAGTTCTATCTCTATAATTCATTTAATTTGGTGGGGAATAAATATTTTATCAATAATACTAATTTGGAGTGGGACCAAGAAAAATATAAAGTATTTTGATTATAAAAAGAAAATAAATGGCAAACAATATCTTTCTAATAGTGGAATGGCATTATTATTAATATATTTTGCTATATTTATTTCGGACCGTGTCAATATAACAGAGAGTTATGTATCTATATTTTATTATTTTATTATCAGCATATTTGCTTTGGTAGGTACACTAAAATTTTTTCTTGCTGGTATGAATAGATTGACAGATATTGGACTGTTTTCTTCATGGATATATCCTATTTATATAATTGTTGCAGGTAGTATGGCTAATTATATAGATAATTTTTATCCCATTTTCTTATTAGGGATTGTATTATTAATTGTTTATCCAGGTAAGGACACCTAGTATATTTATTTTTCCTTAAAAGAGGGAGGTGAACTAGAATGCAGTTTAAACGCATTCTAGTTACAGCCTCTTTAAAATATATACGAAACATAAAGAAAATTAGTTTATAAATAATCTGAACCCATTTTTTGATAGATATAATTAAGCTATTTTTGGGGAATGAATTCTGTTTTCTAACGACTCATTCCTTTTAATTATTGTCTTTAGACTGGTTCGCGACGTAGTCGAGAATCATTAAACTACCTGCTATGCGGATACGGCAATGAAAGTTATACAAAAAATCACATTACTAAAGTATAATATTGGTTTACAAGTTAAATTATATGCAAAAGAAAGGTGCGCTTTGGCTAAGTTTTATTTGTATATTAATGCCCATATAAATTGACAGATTTTAAATTAAGGTATACTATTTATGTGTAAAAGGTTTAATGTGTTGCACTAATTGACTAGGAGGTTCTCACATGAATCGCGAAACAGCATACGTACTTTGGTTTGATGAATTACAACGTGAAGATGTTAATTTAGTTGGTGGTAAGTCTTCTTCCTTAGGGGAATTGACATCCTCCACTAATGTACCTGTACCTTACGGTTTTGCTACAACTGCTCATGGTTATCGTGAGTTTATGAAAGCAACAGGTTTGGAAGATAAAATCCGCGCTGAACTTGATGCGTTAGATGATGTAGAAAATTCTGCATTATTGCGTGAAGTATGTGCTAAAATTCGCCGCATGATTTGCGAAGAAGAAATGCCAAAAGAATTGGCAGATGCTATCCGTCATGCTTATGAAGAACTTGGTAAAAAAGTAAACGAAGAAAATCCATTCGTAGCAGTACGTTCTAGTGCAACAGCAGAAGACTTGCCAGATGCAAGTTTCGCAGGCCAACAAGATACATATTTAAATGTACGTGGTGCAGACGTTATCATCGAGAAAGTAAAAGAATGCTACGCATCTACTTTCACAGATCGTGCAACATATTACCGTGTAAAACAAGGTTTCGATCATATGACAGTAGCCTTGAGTGCTGCCGTTCAAATGATGGTATTCTCTAAAGCCGCTGGCGTAATGTTCACTGTTGACCTTGTAACAGGCAACGATAACAACATCCTTATCGAAGGTTCTTGGGGTCTTGGTGAGTACGTTGTACAAGGTACAGTTACACCAGATAATTTCCATGTAGATAAAGCCAAAATGGAAATTACAGACCGCATGATTAATGACAAACATATCCGCTTAGTTCGTAAAGCTGACGGCGACTGTGTTGAAGAAGTTGTTCCAGCAGATGAAGCTAAACAACAAGTTATTACAGATGCTCAAGTTTTGGAGCTTGCTAAATACGCAAAAGCAATCGAAAAACATTATGGTTGCTACATGGATATGGAGTGGGGCGTAGATGAACGAGACGGTAAAATTTGGATTTTACAAGCTCGCCCAGAAACAGTTTGGTCCCGTAAAGAAAAACCAAAAACAACTGAAAAACCTAGCACATTAGATGCAGGTAATCGTGAAATTATTGTAAAAGGTTTGCCAGCTTCCCCTGGTAATGCAGCCGGTAAAGCTCATGTTATCATCAATCCTGAGGATATTGATGAATTCAAAGAAGGCGAAATCCTTGTCACGGCTATGACAGCTCCTGACTGGGTACCAGCAATGAAAAAGGCAAAAGCAATCGTTACTGATGCTGGTGGAATGACTTGTCATGCGTCTATCGTTAGCCGTGAGCTTGGTATTCCTTGTATCGTAGGTACTAAGAGCCGTAGCCATGAAGCAACAATATCCATTAAAGATGGTCAAATGATTACTGTTGATGCTACAAATGGTATCGTATACGATGGCGTATTAGAAGATATTGTTAAAAAGCCAGAAGCACAAGCTACTGCAAGTGTTGCAAGTGAATATGTTCCTGTAACAGGCACTAAGATTTACATGAATTTAGGCAATCCTGATTTAGCTGAAAAATATGGTGTATTACCATGTGATGGTATTGGTCTAATGCGTGAAGAGTTCATTTGGACTACTTTCATTCACGAACACCCATTACACCTTATCGAAACTGGTCGCAGTGACTTTGCAGTTAATACATTGGCAGAAGGTATGCGTAAAGTGTGTCAAGCATTAGCTCCTCGCCAAGTAGTAGTTCGTTTGAGCGACTTTAAATCTAGCGAATACCGTGATCTTAATGGTGGCGACAAATATGAACCACATGAATCCAGTGCATTACTTGGCTGGCGTGGTGCAGCTCGTTACTATGATCCAAAATATACACCTGCTTTCAAATTAGAATTAGAAGCAATCAAAAAAGTACGTAACGAATTTGGTTTCAAAAACTTACAAGTTATGATTCCATTCTGCCGTACTGTAGAGGAAGCTGAATTAGTAACTAATTTAATGGCTCAAGAAGGCCTTGTACGCGGTAAAGATTTTAAAGTATGGCTTATGGCTGAAATTCCAGCTAATATTATTTTAGCTGACCAATTCAATAAATATGTAGATGGATATTCTATTGGATCTAATGATTTGACTATGCTTGTATTAGGTTGTGACCGTGATAATGAAACTATTCAACATATTTATGATGAACGTAATTTAGCAGTGCGTCGTGCTATTCGCCATTTAATTGAAGTAGCTCATAAAGATGGAAAAACTGTTTCTATTTGTGGTCAAGCTCCAAGTGTATACCCTGAATTTTGTGAATTCTTAGTTAAGAGTGGTATTGACTCTATGTCTGTTAACCCAGATGCGGTGGTTAACACAAAGAAAATGGTTGCTCAATTAGAACAACGTATTATGCTTGATGCTATGACTGGTCGTGGTCGTCAAGAAACTGATGATTTAACTTGGTAATAGTATTATTATAATGAAAGAGGAGGCCGGTAGGTCTCCTCTTTTTTTGAATGATAACTTAGGATATAATACAAACAGAGATGAAAGGGGGTTACCGTGTGAAATTATCGAAACGACAAGAACAAATTGCTCAAATTGTTCGTGAAGAAGGACCTGTTACAGGTAGTGCTATTGCTGAACATTTAGAGGTGACGCGATCTGCATTGCGTTCTGATTTATCTGTTTTAACTATGTTAGGGGTTCTTGATGCACGTCCTAATGTGGGGTATTACTATGTAGGGCTTTCAAAAGAAACACAAACAGCTGAGCGATTAAAGTCATTTCTGGTAAGTGATGTATTATCCCAAGCAGTCGTAGTCAATGGGGATACAAGCTTGTATGATACGATTGTTACCATATTTACTGAGGATGTAGGCACAATTATAGTATGTGATGAATCTTACCTTGTAGGTGTAGTATCTCGTAAGGATTTATTGCGTGCTTCTATGGGGCAAACTGATTCACACACTATGCCTATATCTATGATTATGACCCCTGTTAGTAAGGTTATAACTGTGGAGCCTACAGATACATTAGTAGAGGCTGCACAAAAGATGATAGAGTATGAGGTGGATTGTTTACCTGTTATTGTTCGCGAGGATGTGGAAAACAAGAAGCGTCTAAAGGTTGTGGGCCGTGTATCTAAAACGACGGTAGCAAAAGTATTTTTAGAATGTAGCATACATTGAGGTTGATAGAATGGCAGAAAAAATTATTTATGCAATATCGGATTCTCTTGGGGAGACCGCAGAGGCAGTAGCAAGAGCTACGGCGAGTCAATATGATAAAGAACAAATTGAGATTGTCCGTATTCCTTATATTGATAGTGAAAGCCAAATTGATGAAATTATAGCAGATGCAAAACGTGGTAATCATGTTATTTGTCATACCATCGTATCTGAGACTTTACGTAAATATCTTCATGAAAAAGTGGCGGAATACAATATTCCTGCTGTAGATATTATGGGACCAGTTCTCGATGCTGTAGGTACTGTTGCATCCACAAAGCCTCGTATGACAGCTGGTATGGTTCATAAGCTTGACCAAGAATACTTCAAAAAGGTAGAAGCTATTGAATTTGCCGTAAAATATGACGATGGTAAAAATCCATCGGGTTTTGAAAAGGCCGATGTAGTTATTATTGGTGTATCTAGAACAAGTAAGACGCCATTATCTATGTTCTTGGCGTACAAAAAGATTAAAGCTGCCAATTTGCCATTAGTGCCTGAGGTACCATTACCGGAGGAATTATTTAAAATTCCAGCAAAAAAAATTGTGGGCCTTATTATTGACCCATTCAAATTAAATAATATTCGTAGTGAACGTTTACGTGCTATCGGTCTTGAAGACGAAGCAAATTATGCTTCTATTGAGCGTATTCAATCTGAATTAGAATATGCAAAAGCTATTATGCGTCGCTTACATTGCCAAGTGCTAGATGTTTCTAATAAATCTATTGAAGAAACAGCATCTCTAGTTATGCAATTGATCGATAAAAACCGTGCATCGGAGGGTAAATGAATATACGGGAACAAATAGAGGAGAGGGAGGCGTTACTCCTCTCTCCTTATGCTGCAAAAAGCCGCGATGCCATCCGTGATATGGAGGAAGCACCCGATCCACTTAGAACTGCTTTTCAACGTGATCGGGACCGCATTATTCACAGTAAATGTTTTAGACGTTTAAAGCATAAGACCCAAGTCTATATTGCGCCAGGTGACCATTATCGTACGCGTATGACCCATACCCTTGAGGTAGGACAAATAGGTCGTACAGTGGCTCGTGCGTTGCGACTCAATGAAGATTTAGTAGAAGCTATCGCTATGGGTCATGATGTGGGACATACCCCATTTGGTCATGTAGGTGAATATGCGTTGCGTGATATGGTTGGTCACTTTAATCATAATGAACAAAGCTTGCGTATGGTTGAGGTTTTAGAAAAGCATGGTGACCATCAAGGTCTTAATTTAACCACTGCTGTACGTGATGGCATCGTAGGTCATACAGGGGCACATATCCCTGTCACTTTGGAAGGTCAAATTATTCGTATTGTAGACCGCATTGCCTATTTGTGTCATGATTTTGATGATGCACAACGAGCAGGTATGTTGACGTCTGAGGAATTACCTTTTGAAGTGCGTGAACACTTTGGTATGACTCCTTCTAGTATGATTACCGCCATGGTAGAGGATATGGTAAGGGAGTCTTTAGATAAACCTGTTATTTCCATGTCTGCGGATATAGAGATGACAATGAATCTATTCCGTCAGTTTATGTTTAAAAACGTTTATTTGGCGCCAGCTTTAATTCCTGATCGAGATAAGGCATCTCACGTGGTTAAAAATTTATTTACTCATTTTATGGAACATCCTAATGATATGGAGGGATGTGAAAGTAATCGAGAGTTTTACTCTACCCGTGATGTGGTGGATTATGTAGCAGGCTTAACAGATCAATATGCTATTAAATTGTTCAAACAGTATTACATTCCAAATATTACGTTATAAATAATTGGATGATAAGATAACAAAAAAAGCAGTTAGTTCATTAGAACTAACTGCTTTTTTGGGGCTCTAGAACCCCAAAGAGTACATGTACTTTTTATTTTACGCGCGTGTAATTTTATTAGAACGAAGGCAACGAGTGCATACGTTAACTTTTTTAGTAGCACCGTCTACAACCGCCCGTACTCTTTGAATGTTCGGTTTCCAAGTTTTTCTTGTGCGAATGTGAGAGTGACTCACGTTCATACCGCTAGATGTGGATTTGCCACATACTTCGCAAAGGTTTGCCATAGTTTCCACCTCCAAGCTTAATCTATAACATAACAAAAGTATATTATCATAAAGACATAGTTAAAGCAAGTATTTTTATCGTACATATTGCTCTTTTTATGAAATATACTACAATATAAGGTATACTATATATCTTATTTTATGATAGGAGTGGGCTTTTACACAAGGATATACAGAAATTGGATATATCCAACGTGTTTATCGTATATTTAAAGGAGTTTCTATGGATGAACGGTTGACGACCATAAAGGGGATTGGTCCCGGTCGAGAGAAACAATTGCATAAGTTGGGGATAATGAGCATTACGTCGTTGTTGACGTATTTCCCAAGAACTTATGAAGACCGCCGTACGATTTATAGCATTGGTGATTTAAAAGCTGGCATGACTGGTGGCGTAGTAGGTAATGTTATAGCGGTTCAAGAGAAACGTCCTCGCCCTCGATTGTCTATCTTAGAAGTAGTCATTGCAGATGGTACAGGTCCTTTAAAGATTGTGTTATTTAACCAAGGCTATAAGAAGAACTTTTACAAAAAAGGGCAGCGTCTATATGCATATGGTAAAGCGGAATATCAATATGGGTCTATGCAAATGAATACGCCCCAAATAGAAAATTTGGGAGACGGTGGAGAGCCAGATCGTGGTATCGTTCCTATTTACGCCCTTGCTGATGGGGTATCTCAATTTGTGGTGCGCTCATCGGTGCGTAATTGGTTTGCAGCTAATCATGAGTTACCTGAGATTTTACCTAAAGAGGTTCGCGAGGCTCACTATTATATGAGTCGCTATGATGCATTTAAGATGATGCATTTTCCAGATTCTTCAGAGCGATACGAAGAAGCGCGTCATCAATTGGCTTATGAAGAGTTGTTTGTTATGCAGTCTGGTTTGGCCTTGTTGCGGAATAAAGAGCAATGTCATAAAGGGCCTAAGATGGGGCCTAATGGAGATTTAATAGCTCAGTGTATAGAGAATTTACCGTTCTCTTTAACAGTTGATCAACAGCATGCATTGGAGGACATTCGCATTGATATGGAAGATGAGCGTCCTATGCAACGATTATTGCAAGGTGATGTAGGTTCTGGTAAAACAGTTGTGGCTACCTTAAGTTTGTTGAAAGCCATCGAAAATGGGTACCAAGGGGCATTGATGGCTCCTACTGAAATATTAGCGGCCCAACATTACGAAGGTATAACAGAGGTGTGCGGTAACTTAGGTATTACTATAGAATTATTAACAGGATCTACTACAAAAAAAGAAAAAGAACGAATCTATGAAGGATTAGCTGATGGATCGATTCATATGATCATTGGTACTCATGCTCTGATTCAAGAAGGCGTTAACTTCCATAATTTAGGTCTTGTAATTATTGATGAACAACATCGTTTTGGTGTAGAGCAACGGGCGAGATTGCAACAAAAGGGGACATATCCTCATGTACTTATCATGACGGCCACCCCAATTCCACGGACCATGACATTATCTGTATATGGAGATTTGGCAGTGTCCTTAATCAAAGAAATGCCACCTGGACGTAAACCTGTTAAAACCTATGCTGTAGATAGCTCGTATAAGGAGCGATTAAGAACATTCTTCGGCAAGGAAATGGCAGAGGGACGTCAGGTTTATGTGGTGTGCCCTTTAGTAGAGGAGTCAGAAAAATTAGATTTACAAGCAGCTGAAGAATTGTATTTAGAATTGAAAGAGTACTTTTACAAGGCCTATGAGGTTGGCCTTGTACATGGTCGTATGAAACCAAGTGAAAAGGATGAAGTGATGAATTCTTTTCATAAGGGCGAAATTTCATTACTCGTTTCTACTACAGTTATCGAGGTTGGCGTTAATGTACCAAATGCGACTATTATGTGTATTGAAGGGGCAGAACGTTTTGGCCTATCTCAATTGCATCAGTTGAGAGGCCGTGTAGGTCGTGGTTCTCATCAATCCTATTGCATTCTTGTAAGTGATTCAAAAAATGATGTAAGCCAAGAGCGTTTAAAATTGATGGAGCAGACACAAGATGGTTTTGAATTAGCTGAACAAGATTTATTATTGCGTGGTTCTGGTCAATTATTTGGTTTGGCTCAATCAGGATTACCTGATTTACGGGTTGCCAATATTATTAAAGATATTGAAATTCTAGTACAGGCTCGTAAGGATGTACTAGAGTTTGCTAGTAAATATGGGATAGAAAAACTTGAATCTGTAATGAAAGAAGAATTAGAAAAAAGATTTGGTGAAAAATTTCTTAGAATATTGTATAATTAAGAGGTAGGAATAATAAGTACATAAGTAGCGATAATATTAGATTTTATCTGGGTTTTTCCCTTGTGTATCTATTCCTCATACCGTATAATAGAACAAACAAATTTATTTCATTTTTCATCTATGGAGGTCAATATGCCACTTATTCATGTAGAGCTCGTTGAAGGGCGCACAAAAGAACAAAAAAAACAATTAGGTGAAGCTATCACTAAAGCTGCGGTTGATATCGTTAATGTACCTGCTGATGCAGTAAAAGTTATCTTCGTAGACATGAAAAAAGATGATTATATGGAAGGCGGCATTTTGCGGTCTGAACGCTAAGCTACGACTGACCGCCTAGTCCATGTGGACTAGGCGGGTCGTAGTTTTGTTTTATTATACGGAAAGGAATTAAATATGAGAGACGATAAATTCGGTATGCGTGGACTAACTTTTGATGATGTTTTATTAGTACCAGCAGCTTCTAATGTGCTACCACATCAAGTAGAGTTAAAAACTCAATTAACTCGTGACATTACATTGAATATCCCTATGATTAGTTCTGGGATGGATACAGTTACTGAATCCCGTATGGCTATTGCTATGGCTCGTGAAGGTGGCCTTGGTGTTATTCATAAAAATATGTCTATTGAAGAACAAGCTCATGAAGTTGATAAGGTAAAACGCTCCGAACATGGTGTTATCGTTGATCCTATTTTTTTAAGCCCTCAAAATTTACTATCTGATGCTGCAGAAATTATGGAAAAATATAAAATTTCTGGTGTGCCTATAACAGAACATGGTAAACTAGTGGGGATCATTACAAATCGTGATATGCGTTTTGAAACTGATTTAACTCGTCAAATCGGAGAATGCATGACAAAAGATTCTCTTGTTACTGCACCAGAAGGTACATCTCTTGAGGCGGCGAAAGCAATTTTAAGTGAACATCGTATTGAAAAATTACCTCTCGTAGATGGCGATGGCAACTTAAAAGGCTTAATTACTATAAAAGATATTGAAAAAGCGACAAAATATCCAAATGCTGCGAAGGATAGCAGTGGTCGACTATTAGTGGGGGCTGCAGTTGGCGTGTCTAAAGATTTATATGATCGCCTTGATGCACTTGTATCTGCAAAGGCCGATGTAATTATTGTAGATACAGCACATGGTCATTCTGCAGGGGTATTACGTACAATAAAGGAAATTAAACAAGCTTATCCTCATATTCCTGTTATTGCAGGTAATGTGGCTACTGCAGCTGGTACAGAGGCTCTTATTGAAGCCGGTGCAGATGCTGTTAAGGTTGGTATTGGACCTGGTTCTATTTGTACAACTCGCGTTATTGCTGGCATTGGGGTACCTCAAATTACTGCTGTTTACGAATCTGCTCAAGTAGGTCGTCTCTATGGCATTCCTATCATCGCTGATGGGGGCATTAAATATTCTGGCGATATTGCTAAGGCTATTGCGGCTGGTGCCAATGTAGTTATGATGGGCAATATTTTAGCTGGTACTGATGAAAGTCCTGGGGAACAAGTAATTTATCAAGGCCGTTCCTATAAAGTATACCGTGGCATGGGTAGTTTAGGTGCTATGAAGCTTGGTAGTAAAGATCGATATTTCCAAACAGAAGCTAAGAAATTAGTTCCTGAAGGTATAGAAGGTCGCGTGCCTTATAAAGGTATGTTGGCTGATACAATTTTCCAAATGGTTGGTGGTTTGCGTGCAAGTATGGGGTATTGCGGATGTCATAACATCCGAGAAATGATTGAAAATACTCAATTCATTCAAATTACAGCGGCTGGTTTGAAAGAAAGTCATCCGCATGATGTAAGCATTACCGTTGAAGCACCAAATTATAGTGGTTGATAATGGAGTATTACATTGAATAAACGTATTTCTGTTTTATCTGTGCCTATCGATTGTGTAACAATGGATGAGGCAGTCCAACGTATTTTACAATTAACTGAAGAGCCGGGGCTACATTTAGTGGCTACGGCTAATGCAGAAATGGTTATGTTGGCAAATGAAAATCCTACATTGCACACCATATTGAACAATGCTAGTCTCGTCGTTCCAGACGGGGCTGGCATTTTGTGGGCTGCAGAGCGTCAAGGAGAACATGTGCCTGAACGCGTAACTGGTGTAGACGTAACAAAACGATTATTTAAAGTTGCGGCTGACAGGCAAATTCCTGTATACTGCTTAGGGGCAGCGCCTGGTGTTGCTCAACGAGCAATTGATAATTTATCTGCTCAAGTTGGACCGTTAAATATAGCAGGGATTCATGACGGATTTTTCGATAGCGCAGAGGAACAAGAAATCGTTAAAGCTATTAGTGAGTCTAAGGCAAAATTAGTTTTTGTTGCCTTAGGAGTACCAAAGCAAGAACAATGGATTTCAGAAAAATTGAGTCACCTTGATGGAGTTGCTGCTATTGGTATTGGTGGTTCCTTTGATGTGTTGGCTGGTAATATTCCTCGGGCCCCAGAATGGATGCAACGCAATCGTCTCGAATGGTTGTATCGATTATATTTAGAACCTCAACGGATTGGCCGCATGTTGGCCATTCCGAAGTTTATGTGGACCGTTATTAGAAATAAATAGAGGAGTGTTGAATCGTGCCTACAGGACCAATAATTAAGGAAGGGTTTCCACTGATAGGGGCTATGCTCATTATCACGGTGGTGTTAGGATTTTTAGGACATTATGTAATTGCGATTGTTTCATTTATTTTGGCATTATTTTTCGTCAATTTTTTTAGAAATCCTAAACGTGTAATCCCTCAAGATCCAGATTTAATTTTATCTCCAGCGGATGGTAAAATTATGGATATTTCTGATGTATACGAAGATATTTACTTACATAAAGAGTGTAAAAAAGTAACTATTTTCTTGTCTGTTTTTGACGTACATGCTAATCGTGCGCCTATTGATGGTAAAATTACGTACCGTCACTACACGATGGGCAGTTTCTTGCCTGCGTTTAAAGATAGTGTAGGGTTTGAAAATGAACGTCATACTATTTGTATTGAAAATACTCGTACTTCCGTATTAGTAACACAAATTGCAGGTCTTTTAGCGCGTCGTATCGTATCTTGGACTGATCTCGATAGTGTGCTTGAACGCGGTCAATTGTACGGGATGATTAAATTCGGTTCTTGTACTGAAATCTACATGGATAAGGATGTAGAATTGTTCGTGGAAAAAGGTCAACATATTACAGGTGGAGATACTGTTATCGGGAGGTTGCGTCATGAATAAATCTATTATTCCAAATTTATTTACCAGTGCTAATTTAGCTTTTGGTGTTCTAGGTATCACATTCTCTGCTACAGGGAATACCTTCTATGCTGCTATTTGTGTACTATTATCCTTAGTTGCTGATGGCTTAGATGGTCGTGTAGCGAGAGCTTTAGGTGTGGCAGGACCTATGGGTCGTGAATTAGACTCTTTGTCAGATGTTGTAGGCTTTGGTGTAGCACCAGCTTATATGTTATATATGAAAGAGCTTTATGGTTTGGGATGGATTGCCTATGTACCATTATTAGTATTTGCTGTATTGGGCGCATTCCGTCTTGCTCGCTTTAACATTAAAACTGAAGAAGTTCATGGTTACTTTGAAGGGTTGCCAATTCCAGCTGCAGGTTGCTTGGCGGCTACCTACGTGTTGAGTGGTGTAGCGGTGCCTCAATTTGTATTGGTGGTTTGTATGATTGGTGTTGGCTTCTTAATGGTTAGTGAAGTCAAGTATCCAGACTTCAAAGGTAAAACTGCAATCTATATTAATAAGCTTTCCATTGTACTTACTGCCATTTTTGTTGTAGCTTGTCTCGTATATGATTGGCATACATGGGCAGTAATGATTTTTGCAGGCTATGTGATGTTTGGTCTCATTAATGGGGCGTTAAATATAGTACGTAAATAAGTGTGTGGAGGATAATAGTATGAATTACCTACTGGATCTGATATTGATCCCTATGCAGGTAATAATCGTAATTTATACGGTTTATTATTTTGTGCTCGCCGTAATTGGTATGTGGCGGTCTCGAGTACATAAAAACTATACCCCTAAAAATTCTTTTGCCATCGTTGTGTGTGCTCATAATGAGGAAGCGGTAGTTGGTGAGTTAGTAAAAAACTTACGTAGTTTGGATTACCCTGATGAGTTGTACGATATCTTTGTTGTTGCCGATAACTGTACAGATAAGACTGCTGAAGTGGCAAGCGCTGCAGGTGCTAATGTACATGAACGATTCAATAAAGAAGAAGTAGGCAAAGGCTATGCCATGGGGTGGATGTTTGATCGTGTGGAAAAAATGGATCGGAAATATGATGCCTTTCTTATCTTTGATGCCGATAATTTAGTACATCCTCAATTTATGTTAGAAATGAATGATCATCTTGAAAAAGGTGAGTCTGTAATTCAAGGGTACTTAAACTCTAAAAACCCAACAGATTCTTGGGTTGCCGGTACATTTTCTATCATGTTTTGGATGGTTAATCATATGTGGCATTTGGCAAAATACCGAATTGGATTATCCACTGCACTAGGTGGTACTGGTATGTGTATACGTACATCTATCATCCGTGAATATGGCTGGGATTGTAATAGCTTGACTGAGGATATGGAATTTTCTATGAAGTTATTAACACATGGCCTTAAAACTACTTGGGCTCACGATGCCATTGTATACGATGAAAAGGTTACGACTATGATGGCTTCTTGTAAACAACGTTTACGTTGGGCACAAGGTCAATTTGATTGTGCAGATCGATATATACCTAAATTATTTGCCGCAGGTATTAAACAAGGTAATATCGTTATTTTGGATGGTATTTTACAAGTTAGTCAGCCTTATTTCTTGTTGTTGACAACTATATATTTAGTATTTTCATATATCAATGCATATGTGCCGATTTATACAAATATTTTGTATCAAATTATGCCGATGTCTGTATGGCAAATTATCGGTATTGGTCAATATTTGTTCCCACTTATTGTGTTGTTAAAAATTAAGGTACCACCTAAAATTTGGTTCTACTATTTGTTATATCCAATTTTTGTGTACTCTTGGGTTCCAGTAAATATTTTAGGTTGGTTCCGTCGTCATAATAAGGAATGGTCTCATACAGTACATACACGAGCTGTTGGTTTGAATGACGTAAAATTAACACGTATGGGCAATATGAATAAGAATAAAAAATAGAATCTTTAGGAGTGACTATGCATATTTTAATGTGTAATGATGATGGTATTTTAGCAGATGGTTTACGTCGTCTTGCATCGTACTTAAGTCAATATTATCGAATTACCGTTGTAGCACCTGCAAATGAGCAAAGTGCTAAATCCCATGCATTGACGACGGAGATTCCTTTAAAATTAGACGCGTACAATGGCGAGGATGAAAATCCTCGCCTTTATGCTCTAACGGGAACTCCTTCTGATTGCATGAAGTTTGGCCTTAGTTATTTATTGACTGATGATATGCCTGATCTTGTGATTTCAGGTATTAACCATGGCTTTAATCTGGGTTCAGATGTGCTATATTCTGGTACTGTATCTGCTGCTATGGAAAGTTGTTTTTATGGCATTCCAGGGTTAGCATTATCTGTGGAACGATATTCTCCTGAACGAGGGGATGAAATGCATCCCTTTATCCATGAATTGATAGAAAAAATTTATGTGAAAGGGAATTTTGATGGCCTATTAAATGTAAACTTTCCGTTACGTGGCGTATGCGATTGGGATCATTTTAAAATGGTTAGTCAAGGTTTACAAACTTATAGCAATATTATTGATGCTCGCATTAACTCAAGAGGACAAGATTACTATTGGTTGGCAGGCGAGCTAGATTATGGTGCTGAAAGTGTTCCAACTGATGTAGAATATGCTCGTAAAGGCTATATAACAGGTGTAGCTCTTACGTGGAAGCAACAATGTGATATCGGTATGGAAGCGGTCCAAAATATTTTAGATGAAATATAAAAAATGTGTTGACATTGTTTTGGGATATCTGTATAATAACAAATGTTCCGAGACGCCGGAGTGGCGGAATGGCAGACGCACTTGACTCAAAATCAAGCGGGTAACACCGTGTGGGTTCAAGTCCCACCTCCGGCACCAATTTTAGGCGGTAAGACTTTTGTCTTACCGCCTATTTTTTATATATTTATATTTATGAATTAATATACGATTGTATATATTTTTGTTAGCTTGAGGTGATAATATGGATCAAGGTGTGATTAATTATATTGCTAATGTTTTTGATATACCAAAGCTTGCACAACCTGTAAGTGCTGTCCAAATGCCTTTACCGTTAACACGATTGGCTGAGATACCATTAGATAGTTCTGTTAATCAGTGCCAAGGCTTTTGTTATAACTCAAAGAAAGATGTATTTGTCCTCGCATGTATAAATGCTGATAACACAAAGCAAATTATTTATGAAATTAATCCTACAACGTTGCAAGTAGTTGCTAAGTATGAATATAGTCAAAAACGTTTGTTAGGTCATATGAATACTTTAACATATAATCCGAATAACAATCGTTACTATACGACTAATGCTGTTGTAGATGGATATATTGTTACACCTATTGAAGCTGATAGTATGATTGTTGAGGTACCTATTAAATTAAAAGAAAAGGTATTTAATTTTGCCTATGATAAAGAGCGTAACGAATATGTATCGATTGTGCCTTTAACAAACTCTCATCGTACTATTAACTACTATGACTCTAATTTTAATAAGATAAAAACCTATAAGATTGATGCAGAGCATACAGATTTAAATAATAATGGCGCTTATGCTGCCAATGGTAACACTATTTTTACAACCTTAACGACCTTCGTTTTCGTCAATGATGAAGGCGTAGTAAAGAATATAAGCCCTTATACTTCAGGAATGGAAGTAGAGGATATGGATTATCGCAATGGTCAGATGTATGTGGCGGTTAACCGTAACGGTAAGGTAGAAATTTATAGTCTACCCACATTACCATTCTCTTTAAATGCCTAGATATTATCTATGTTTTTATCCACTTTAAGAGTGTATAATATAAATGTTAGGTTGATTTAGGAGTTATTATGAAATTAGGGAATGATATTATAGAAATTGACCGCATCCGTCAAGCTATAGAGAAATCGCAATCATTTCGTGATCGTGTGTATACGCCTCATGAGATTGATTATTGTGAAAGCCGAAAGAAGAGTTGTTATGAGTCTTATGCTGGCATATATGCTGCAAAAGAGGCTTTCATTAAAGCGTTAGGAACGGGAATGCGTCATGGATCATGGCAAGATATAGAAATTGGTCATGATGAATTAGGGGCTCCCTTAATTCGTTTACAAGATACCTTCAAAGAAATTTATGAAATATCAGGCTATACTAATTTACATGTGTCAATTAGTCATTGCAAAGCATATGCAATGAGTACAGTTATTCTTGAAGGAGCATAA
The DNA here is from genome assembly GCF_963522475.1 of uncultured Veillonella sp. Classification (GTDB taxonomy): domain Bacteria; phylum Bacillota; class Negativicutes; order Veillonellales; family Veillonellaceae; genus Veillonella. The sequence goes on from NZ_CAUQYW010000002.1 coordinate 105,476, forward strand.
GATGAAAATATTAACAACGGAAGATGCTCGATTTATAGATCAAGAGGTTCCAAAACAGATAGGTGTTTCTTTAGAAATTTTAATGGAAAATGCAGGACGTGGCATCGTAGACGCTTTGTGGGGCGAGTATGACTTGTTTTCATTAGATACTGCACACTCTATTAACAGTTTTGTTCTATTTATCTGTGGTACAGGAAATAACGGAGCCGATGGTCTTGTATCAGCCCGTCATCTATTAGAGCAAGGTGTACCTGTGCAGATTGCTATAGTAGGAAATATAAGCCAATGTAGTGACTTATTTAGAGTTCAATTAGAACGTTGTGAATCAATGGGTTGTATCATCGATATGTATGATGAATTTAATGATTGGTCAAATGTATCCATCGTTGTAGAAGGCATTATGGGAACCGGGTTAACCGGATGTCTTCGAGATACGACAATAGATATATTACACGATATAGATACCATGCGTAGTCAATATAATTTTGATTTATGGGCTATTGATGTACCTGCAGGTTTAGATGCATCTTCTGGTCAAATTTCAGAGGGAACATTGGAGTATGATTATACGGTTACCTTTGGCGCTATTAAACAAGGCTTGTTATTGTATCCTGGTAAGGTTGTAGGGGGAACCGTTATTGTGGCACCTCTAGGAGCGCCTTGGCAACAAGTGTTAGTTAATCGTGATAGTACGTTAACGATTGATTCAGATTTAGCAGCAACACTAATTAATTATCGCATTCCAATGGCTCATAAGGGTGTGAATGGGAATACATTAATTCTCGGTGGTTCTAGTGATATGGTAGGAGCCCCTATGTTGGCTGCAGAAGCTGCTGTTCATAGTGGCGCGGGTAAAGTTACATTAGGTGTTCCAGAGGCAATTAAACGAGTAGTACAAGGACGTATTATACCGGAAGTGATGGTTACTTCTATCAATGAAAATCACGCTCTTTATGAAGGTCGTCAAGTAGTTGCTATTGGCCCCGGTTTGGGGCGTACTACAGATATTCCGGACTTAGTAAATCATGTTATTGATTGCTATGAAGGGGCTTTAGTTATTGATGCTGATGCATTATATGCATTAGGTCATGTGGGGGTTGTAGATAAAGATGCATTGCGAGATGGAAAGGTTGAGTCTATATATAAGATGAAACGACATTTACCATACTGCGTGATGACGCCTCATTTAGGTGAATTTAGTAGACTTATTGATTTACCTATAAAATGGATTGAACGTCACTATATTACATTGGCAAGAGCATTTGCTAAGGCTCATCAAGTAGTGCTTGTTCTAAAAGGAATTCCTTCTGTTGTAGCACTACCTGATGGTACAGTATATGTTAATACTATCGGAAACGCTGGTATGGGAACTGGTGGTATGGGGGATGTATTAACCGGAGTCATTGCAGGCTTTATCAGCCAAGGCTATTCCTTACAGGATAGTGCCATTTTAGGGGTCTATGTACATAGCCGCAGTGCAGATATACTAAGTGATACGAAAACTTGGGGATATACACCTAGTGATGTAAGTACTTCTATAGGCTGTGTCATTAGTGAATTATTGGGAGAATAAGGATGACAAATAAAATACAACGCTTTATAGCTTTTTTATTAGTGCTATGTATTCCAATCTTTGCTATTGCAGGATGTACGAATAAAGATGTAGTTAATGCTGCATCTCAGACTAGTTCTAGTACAAATGAAGGCTATTCTATCGATACTAAGCAAACGAACCCTGAAGGTCATCTAGACGTATATATGTTAGATATCGGTCAAGGGGATGCTATACTGCTTAAGGTTGGCGATGAATATAGTATGATTGATACAGGTGACATAGAGCATCGTGAAAATATTGTAGCTCAGCTAAAATCTATGGGTGTTACTAAGTTAAAAAATATTATCATTACACATCCACATGCTGATCATATGGGTGGCTTCTATGCTATTGCGAAAGCTATGCCCATTGAACATGTGTATGATGATGGCATTTCTGTTGATAATAATATGTATAAAACCTATGAAAAATGGATTGATAAAAATAAAATCCAACGGTCTACATTGCGTAGTGGAGATGTAGTTGATTTTGGTCATGGTGCTGTATTTGTAGTATACGCGCCATGGGCGGAACCTTTAACAGATAAAAAAGGGGCTCCAGATCTTAATAATAACTCTATTGTAGGTAAATTAATTTTTGGTAAATTCTCTATGCTCTTTACTGGTGATGCAGAATTACAAGAAGAGAAAAAACTCATAAAAGAGCAGAACTCTAGACTATTTGCTCGCGTTCTTAAGGTAGGACATCACGGTTCTCGCACAAGTAGCTCTGAAGATTTTTTGAAATCTATCAAACCAGAAAGTGCATTAATTTCGAATGGCATGTATAATAGTTATGGTCATCCTCACGATGTAACATTACGTCGCTTGCAGGAGAATAATATTGCCATTTACCGTACAGATACGATGGGACGTATTCACATTAGTACGGATGGGAATGAATGGCAAATTACAACTGAACGTTAGTGTTGATTATATAGCACAAAAAATAATTTTAAGCAACTGATTTTTGTGAGTACTATATAAGGACTTTGTATAGTAATATGTGTAATCGCATACTAATCTTCATGTTTATATGAAATAATCTATCTATAATCTAACATTAGTTTATGGATAGATTGGAACGATGAGACTTTGATTCACAAAGATATCATCGACTCATCTCTATGGTTTGGACACTACGTATGTCAGTTAGATTGGAGTGAATGTATTGCGTAAACTATTTTTTATGTGCCTTGCTGTCTTGATGGCGATACCACTATTCTTGACTCAAGCAAAGGCAGCTAATCTTGAAGATGCTCGATGGGTGACACGAACTGATGCACCGGTACCATATGTTCGTATGGTGATGGATTTATCAGCACCGGTGAAAGCGTCTGCATCGATTAGCAAAGATGGGAAAACTACGACTGTTACCTTAAAGAACACAAAGCTAAAAACTGCTAAAGCAAATATTAATATGGATTCTAGCATAGCTAGTTCTGCTAGACTCACAGAAGATGGCAGAGATGTGAAGGTAACAATCAAGACACCTTCATCTATCGATACGAGTGATGTAAAGGTATTTTCCTTGAAGAAAGATACGGTTACTAAGAAACCGTATCGCATCGTTGTAGATGTACAGAAAAAAGGTGTGGCACCTAAACCTGCTTATTATGGTAAGCGTCCATCTCCTTCTGCACATCCTGCAAAAAATATGCCTACAGGATCCGGCAATTATTCTATTAGCGGTGGTCTATCTGGTAAAACAATTACTATTGATCCAGGTCATGGTGGTAGTGATTCTGGTGCCGTTGGACCAAATGGTATACAAGAAAAGAATATTACACTACCGATTTCTATGTACTTGAAAAAAGCTCTAGAAAATCGTGGCGCTAAAGTACTTATGACTCGTACTACAGACGTAGATGTATATGGTCCTAATGCAAGTGGTGTTGATGAATTGGGTGCTCGTGTTAATGTAGCAAATCGCAGCAATTCTGATGCTCTTATAAGCGTTCATATTAACGCTTTTAACAACCCAAGTGTTGGTGGTATTGCAACATACTACTATACTAAAACAGGTAATGATGCTCGTTTAGCACAAAAGGTACAATCTCAAATTGCTAGTGTTCCAGGTTTTAATGGTGACCGAGGCATTCAAGAAGGTAACTTATATGTGTTGAGACATTCCAACATGCCTGCAGTTCTTGTAGAGCTTGGTTTTATTTCCAACCCTAATGAGGAACGTATATTGCAATCTCCTCAAACACAAGAAGACTTTGCTAATCGCATTGCTAATGGTATTGCTAGTTACTTTGGAGGTTAATCGATGAAATTACGTAAACAAGTTCTGTCGATCCTCTGCGTAGGTTTGCTTGCATTTGCAGCGGGGTGTACACCTAATCAAGCACCTACAACAGGTAAAAGTGAACCTGTGCAAGAGACGAAAGTCAATAAGGATGCAGAAACAACAAAAGCATCTCAAGAAATGGTTAAGATGGCCTTCTTTGTGCCAGCAGAGGATGGTTCAGGGGTAACACAATCAACCGTTGAGATGGAGGCGGATAAAGTAACGCCTAAAGCGGCTCTTCTAGCGATGTTAAAAGCTGATAGAGCACAAAAGTATCCAGTATTCTCTAAGGATATTGAAATCACATCCGTTACTGTAAAGGATGGCATTGCTTCTGTAGAGGTGAATGACGCTTTTGTAAAAGGTAATGGAGGGGACTTAGCTGTTAAATTACAAATGGCTGCCATTGTAAATACATTGACATCTTTCGATAATATTAATGGTGTTCTCTTCGTTAGCAATGGTAAAAAGGTTACTACAGTAGGCTCCTTTGATACGAAAGATCCAGTTAAACGGATGACAAACCTAATTAAAAAATAATAATATTAGGCTCATGGATAGCAGATAGTTGATATATCAACTATCTGCTATTTTTGTTGTCTTTTATATATGTTACAATACAATATATATATAAATCGGAAGCCAGGTGATGAGATGCAATTAAAAGATGTAGGGGAATTTAATTTCATTCGCCACATTCAAGACAATACTATACATGATCCAAACACTGTGATTACAGGGATTGGTGATGACTGTGCAGTATATAGTACTACAGATAAAACAGATCAACTTATTAGTACTGATACGATGGTGGAAGGGGTCCATTTTAGCTTTCATTATATGATGCCCTATGATGTAGGTTATCGTCTCATGACGGCTAATTTAAGCGATATAGCTGCTATGGGTGGAACGCCAAGGCAGATTGTTTTATCTGTTGCTGCACCAGAACATATTGATACTGCTATACTTGATGAAATTTATCGAGGCATAAAAGATCAATGTAAAAGATATCATCTTAATATACTTGGTGGTGATACGGTGCGTACGGAAGGACCTATGGTATGGACGGTTACCATTATAGGTGATGTTCCTACTGGTTCTGCTATTATGCGCAGTGGTGCAAAGGTTGGAGATGTTGTAGGCATTACAAATTATGTAGGTTATGCTGCTACAGGTTTGGGAGCCTTATCATATAATTTAGAAGGCTATCATATGACGAAGGTTGGTCATCAACGTCCAGATCCTCAAATTGAACTAGGTCAACAATTGAGACAACTAGGAATTCATAGTATGAATGATATTAGTGATGGTCTTGGTAGTGAGTTAAACGAAATTGCAACGGCTAGCAATGTATCTATTGTGATAGAGGAACAAGCAATACCACTCCATGAGGAAACCTATGAATTAGCTCAGTATTTGCATACTCACCCAGTGGATTATGCATTGTATGGTGGTGAGGACTTTCAACTGGTATTTACGGCACCTAAATCATTACTTCCTGAATTAGAAAAGTTAGGTGGCATTACAATCATTGGTGAAGTTGTATCTGGACCAAGTCAGGTTCAGATGGTAACACTTGATAAGATGATTAAGACCATAGAAGCGAAAGGATATAATCATTTTCATGAATCATAAGGCACAGGTTCAATTAGAGACACATACAGTAGAAGATACACAACAATTTGGGCATTTATTAGGCAAATGGGTCAAAGAAACTAGCAATCCTTTATGTATCGCCTTAATTGGTGATTTAGGGACAGGAAAAACACATCTATCCCAAGGCATTGCTAAAGGTTTTGGCATTACTGAGGAGATTACGAGTCCTACTTTTGCCATCATGAATACTTATGAGGTTGATAGAACACATTTATATCATTTTGATGTCTATCGTTTAGATGATATTAGTGAATTAGAAAATATTGGCTTCTATGAATATACAGAGGATTGTGTATCCATTGTGGAATGGGCTGATAAATTTTCTGAAGAATTACCAGATGAAACATTATGGATATACTTAACTCGTATTGATGACACAAGTCGATCCATTACATTAAGCAGTGAGTATCTTTCAGAAGACAACTTAGTAGAAATAGGAGGCCCATATGTGGTTAGGAATTGAGACAAGCTCACTTGTATCAAGTGTGGCCTTGATGGATAAAAAAAGCTTGATTGGTGAATTAACTATTCAAGCTGGATTAACTCATTCTGAACAACTGATCCCTCATATTGACATGTTATTGCGTGCCTCTCAAGTTAAAAAGAATGAGTTAAAAGGTATTATAGTTAGTATCGGTCCAGGTTCTTTTACGGGTTTGCGTATTGGCATGGGTACAGCAAAAGCAATGGCTTATGCATTACAAATTCCATTATATGGGGTCATGACTATGGATAGTTTAGCTCATAACGTAGCCAATACAGACCGTACAATTTGTACTGTTATCGACGCTCAGAAAAAGCATGTATATGCCGGATTGTATCGATTTGAAAATAATGAACTAGTATGTAAAGAAGAACCTTTTGTAATTGCTGCGAGTGATTTATTAGAAAAATTCAGAGAAACTAAGGAAGCTGTACTATTCTTAGGTGATGGTATCAAGCGTATTGAAAAGCTTTTGGATGAAAGTGATACGAACTTGACCATTTTAGACATTTCTCAATGTATTCCAAAAGCCAGTTCATTACTCATAGCAGGACGAGAATTCATAGAGCGTGAAGAGACATCTGATCCTATGGATATGGTTCCTTATTATATCCGTCGCTCTGAGGCTGAGGTATTGTGGGAAGAACGACATAAGGATAATCTTGAAATGTTAAATCAAAATCCTACAGTTGTAGTGACTGAAGCAGCAGGTGCAGAGTAATGGAGATTCGTTTGGCAACCATAAATGATGCTCAAGCTATTTATGATATAGAACAACAGTCCTTTTCTGTTCCATGGAGTTTGGAATCAGTTACTGCAGAACTTGAAGGGGCAGATAATAAACTGTACATGGTTATTTGTGAAGATAATAGTATTGTTGGTTATGCAGGGGCATGGCTCGTATACGATGAAGGTCAAATAACTAATATTGCCATTATTCCTTCTGCTCGTAGCAAGGGATATGGTTCAAAACTTACTAAACAATTAATAGATGAATGTTTTAAGAGAGGTATGCATGAAATCTTCTTAGAGGTACGCATATCTAATTTGCCTGCCTTGGCAATGTATAGAAATTTAGGATTCACTGTAAAAGGAATACGTAAAGACTATTATTCAGAGCCAAAAGAGGATGCTTATATTATGTCTCTCGTATCAGAGGAAATAGAATGAGTATATACACATTAGCCTTGGAAAGTAGTTGTGATGAAACATCTGCATCCGTTCTAAAGGATGGACGCACCGTTTTATCTAATGTTATTTCTAGCCAAGTGCCTATTCATAGAAAATTTGGTGGCGTTGTGCCAGAGATTGCTTCACGTCATCATATAGAACAAGTTATACCTGTTATAGATCAAGCATTGCATGATGCAAATGTAACTTTAAAGGATATCGACCATATTGGTGTTACCTATGGACCAGGATTAGTAGGTGCTCTATTAGTGGGGGTTGCTGCTGCGAAGGGATTATCCTTTGCTACAGGTATTCCTTTGGTACCAGTTCATCATATGGAAGGCCATATTTTTGCGAATTTCTTAGCTAATCCTGAATTGGAACCGCCATTTTTGAGCCTCGTTGTATCTGGTGGCCATACAATGCTAGTCCATGTAAAAGGATATGAAGAGTTTGATATCCTTGGTCAGACTCGCGATGATGCTGCTGGTGAAGCATTTGATAAAATTGCTCGTGTTATGGGGTTTCCGTATCCCGGTGGACCTCACATCGATGCTCTAGCTCTTGAAGGTAATCCAGATGCTATTGAATTTCCAAAGGCGTTGAGTGAGCCGGGTAATTTTGAATTTAGCTTTAGTGGATTGAAATCTGCAGTGTTAAATTATTTAAATAGCAAGCAACAAAAGAATGAATCTATTCATCAAGCCGATGTAGCAGCATCTTTTCAAAAGGCTATTGTTGATGTATTAGTTGAAAAAACGAAAGATGCAGCTCATACATTAGGTGAAACGCGTATTACCATTGCGGGTGGCGTATCTGCTAATAAGGGGTTACAACAAGCCTTAGAGGTTATGTGTAAGGAAGAAGGCTTTACATACTATAAGCCTCATAAAATCTTATCTACTGATAATGCGGCAATGATTGGATGTCGTGCTTATTACATGGCACAAGCTGGTAAATTTGCCGATTTAACATTGAATGCAAAACCAAGTGTAGAAATTGGTCATGTATCTTGGAAAGAGGATTGATTGTGGATATTGGTCAAGATATTTTGAATACAACACCATTAGGCCCCTTACAAACCTCATTACTTGAGCATATTAGTAAACTTATATCCTTTGGCGAGTCGTTGACACGTCAAAGGATACAGATTTTTACGCCTCTCTTAGAGAAATCACAAGGTGATATGCAGCAATGTACTGATATGCTCTGTATTGAACGTAGTGATCAAGGTATTGTTACTCGACAATTAAAAGGAAATCATACTTGGCAGTCTATGTTGGAAAATGGTCAACCTCTTATAGGTAGTGAGTATGATCAGCGTCAACATGTTTTTCCAGTTGTAGACAATGGGGGCCGTATTATTGGTGGTATTTCCTTTACATTGTCTCCGTCTATCAAGATAGAACAATATGAACAAGAATATACTTTATCTGATACTATGCAACGGCTCATGTTGACTGCTACAGACGAACAAATACAATCGTATGAGCCAATTTCCTATTTTGACGGTTTAATTATCTTTGATGATTCTCATAGAATTCTGTATGGTAATGAGGCCGCTATACAATTAGTAGATTTATTAGGTTTTGATAGACGACTAGTAGGTTCATCAATTTTCAGTAGTACCTTAAAAATTTCCGCCATACAACAAGTATTGGATGATAGAACAATATATACTAGTGAAGAAATTTATCAAGATATGGTAATCCGGCAACATATGATTCCTATTGCCATGGGGCGTAATGAAACGCGTTGTTTCCTCGTACTTCATGATTGTACGCGTGAAAGTAAGCAGCAACAAGAATTACTAGTAAAAAACTCTATTATTAAAGAGGTTCATCATCGTGTGAAAAACAATTTACAAACCGTAGCGGGTTTGTTGCGTATGGAAGCAAGACGCTCTAGCTTGCCTGAAGTTAAACAAGCTTTGCAAGAGGGAATTAATCGTATTGAAAGTATGGCTTTAGTTCATGATATTGTTTCCCATTATGATGAGGATTATATTGGTATTCGGTCAATCTATGACGAGCTATGCCGTTTGTTGCGTATGAGTATGGTTCGACAAGATCAAGAGGTAACCTTTACCTATAGTGGGGAGGATATATTGATTTCCTCAAATATGGCGAGCTATGTATCCCTCATAATTAATGAGTTAATTACTAATAGTCTTGAACATGGTTTAGATGGTAAAAACGGAGAAATTCGTTTAACCGTTACAGAATTAGACGGATATATTGCACTGGCTTTCTCTGATACAGGAAAAGGATTGCCCCGAGAGTTCTCTATTAATTCAAATAGGAGATTAGGACTTACTATAATAAATAATTTGGTTGCCCATGAGTTAAAAGGTAAGCTATCTATTGAAAATACAGATGTTGGTGTACTAGTGACAATACATATGAAGAAGGAGAAGTAAATGCGCGTTTTAATAGTGGATGATGAATCCCTTATACGTATGGATCTACGCGATATTATTGAATCCTGTGGTCATGAAGTAGTAGCAGAAGGTACTAATGGCGTTGAAGCTATCAAGCTTTGTAAAGAATATAAGCCTGATATTATTTTAATGGATGTAAAAATGCCGGAATTAGATGGTATTGAAGCAGCACGCCAAATTGGTTTTCACCATGAAGCCCCTGTAGTACTATTAACAAGTTATAGCCAACAGGATTTAATTGATAAAGCTAGAGAATCAGGCGTATATGGCTATTTAATAAAGCCTGTCCGTGAAGAACAATTGGTTCCAACCTTAGAGATGGCATTAGGTCGATATAATAGTGATGCTCAGTTACGTGAAAAAATGGTAGAATTGGAACAATCATTAGAAGCTCGTAAAATCATTCAAAAGGGGACGGGTATATTGATGGAGCTATACTCTATATCTGAAGAGGAAGCTTATAATCGTATTCGAGCACTAAGTATGAAGAAACGTGATACGATTGTTAATATTTGCAAAGCAGTAATTAATCAAGTTACAAAATAGATAAAAGACTAGTATAAGTATCAAAACTTATACTAGTTTTTTTACGTTTTAAATCAAATAAAAAGTAAAAAGTCAAAAAATCAAAATTTCTGCTTGCATTTATTTTGTCATAGGTTATAATAATACATGTGATTAGCACTCAGTAACTTAGAGTGCTAATAAATTGTAAATAATTACTAGTAAATAAGGAGTGACATCATATGTTAAAACCATTAGCTGACCGCGTTCTTATCCGTTTAGAAGCAAAAGAAGAAAAAACTAAAAGTGGTATTTTCCTTCCTGATACAGCAAAAGAAAAACCTCAAGAAGGTGTTGTAGTAGCTGTAGGTGCTGGTAAAGTTTATGACAATGGTCAACGTGTAGCTCCAGAAGTTAAAGTTGGCGATACTGTTATGTTCGCAAAATATGCTGGTAGCGAATTAGAAATCGATGGCGCTACTCATTTGATTATTAGCGAACGCGATATCTTAGCAGTACTATAATAGCTAATATAGCTGCATAGAGCTTAACATACTATTGATACATTTTATATTGCCTGCGGGCATATACATTCCCTTACATTAGATACTGTTATTATCTAGGAGGTAATACATATGGCAAAAGAAATCTTGTTTAATGAAGAAGCTCGTCGCGCTTTAGGTCGTGGCGTTGATCAATTGGCAAACGCTGTAAAAGTTACTTTAGGTCCAAAAGGCCGTAATGTTGTATTGGATAAAAAATTCGGTTCCCCAACAATCACAAATGATGGTGTAACTATTGCTCGTGATATCGAACTTCCAGATCCATTTGAAAACATGGGTGCTCAATTAGTTAAAGAAGTTGCTACTAAAACTAACGACGTAGCTGGTGATGGTACTACTACTGCAACAGTATTGGCACAAGCTATGATTCAAGAAGGTATGCGCAACGTAGCAGCTGGTGCTAACCCAATGATCTTGAAAAAAGGTATTGAAACAGCAGTTAAAACTTTGGTTGAAGAAATCAAAAAACGTTCTATCAAAGTTTCCGGTAAAGCTGAAATCGCTCAAGTTGCAAGCGTATCCGCTGCTGATGAAGAAATCGGCGGTTTGATTGCTGAAGCTATGGAAAAAGTAGGTAACGACGGTGTTATCACTGTAGAAGAATCCAAAGGCTTGCAAACTGCATTAAACGTAGTAGAAGGTATGCAATTCGACCGTGGCTACATTTCCCCATACATGGTAACTGATCCTGATCGCATGGAAGCTGTTATGGACAATCCATACATCTTGATTACTGACCGTAAAATCAGTGCTATCGCTGATATGTTACCAACACTTGAAAAAGTGGTAAAAGTAGGTAAAGAACTTCTTATCATCGCTGAAGATGTAGAAGGTGAAGCATTGGCTACATTGGTAGTAAACCGCTTGCGTGGTACTTTTAAAGCAGTAGCTGTAAAAGCTCCTGGCTTTGGTGACCGTCGTAAAGCTATGCTTGAAGATATCGCTATCTTGACTGGTGGTACTGTAATCACTGAAGATATGGGCCGTAAACTTGATTCCGTAGAACTTACAGACCTTGGCACAGCTCGTCAAGTTCGCATCACTAAAGATGAAACTACAATCATCGATGGTGTAGGCGATAAAGACGTAATTGCTAAACGCGTTAGCCAAATTCGTGCACAAGTAGAAGAAACAACTTCTGAATTCGACCGTGAAAAATTACAAGAACGTCTTGCAAAATTATCCGGTGGTGTTGCAGTTATCGAAGTAGGTGCTGCTACAGAAGTTGAAATGAAAGATAAAAAACTTCGTATCGAAGATGCATTGAACGCAACTCGCGCTGCTGTTGAAGAAGGTATCGTAGCAGGTGGTGGTACTACATTCATCGATATCATCCCTGCATTGAATACATTAGAAGAAACTGGTGACGTTCAAACAGGTATTAACCTTGTTAAACGTGCAGTAGAAGAACCTCTTCGTCAAATCGCTTACAATGCTGGTCTTGAAGGTTCTGTTGTAGTAGAAAAAGTTAAAAATACAGAAGCTGGCGTAGGTTTCAATGCATTGACTGAAGAATATATCGACATGGTTAAAGCTGGTATTGTGGATCCTGCTAAAGTAACACGTTCTGCTCTTCAAAATGCTGCATCTATTGCATCTCTTGTATTGACTACTGAAACAATCGTAGCTGACAAAGTAGAAGAAAATGCTGCCGCACCTGCAATGCCTCCAATGGGTGGTATGGGCGGTATGATGTAATCAACTGCTTAGACCATAATATATAATATTTAGAATAATCCTAATGAATTAGGAACTATATGTTCACTTTTTCATTAGGATTATTTTTATATTTAATTTAATAATCAATGGTAATTTATATCATATATGGTACACATATTATTAATAGTAAAGATAGTACATGATATTTTTTGACGATTAATAATTTGAATTAGATTATTATATATGGTTTATTAAATCGACAAAATTGATTTTAAAAACCATATATGTTATAATTCTATAGAATTTAATATTGAGTCTAGTTTGACATAGTAGTTTTTGAACATTATAATATGGCTATCGAAATATTTCGATTTCATTTGGTTTGAAAGAAGGATTACTATGTTGAGCTTTATTTTTAAAAGTAAACCTAATTATATTAATTTTGGCCTCTTAGTTTACCGTTTGGCACTTGGCATTTCCATGTTTTATCATGGTTATTTAAAGTACTTGAGCGGTGCTGAAGGCCTTTATAAAGTTGGGGCTATGTTGGCACCATTAGGTGTACCTGGTGGTTATGAAATATTAGGTACCATGGCAGCATATGCAGAAATGATAGGCGGCGTACTTATAGCAATTGGTCTATTTACACGTATTGGATCTTTGCTAATCATAGGTACATTAGCTATGGCAACAACATTAAATCTTAGTGGCAGCTTCTTTAGCTGGGATTATCCATCTCAAATGGGCTTTGGTGCACTTATGTTGTTCTTTGTTGGTGCAGGTCGCTATAGCCTAGATAAAGCTTTATTTAAATAATAATTAGGATAATAGACTCATCGTTTGATGGGTCTTTTATTTGTGTAGAGAGGTTATTATGAATACAAAAACAGTTCCGTTTACAGCTGAACAATTAGAAAATATTATCGCCCAATATCCAACACCATTCCATATTTACGATGAAGAAGGTATCGTAGAAAATATGAAAGCATTCATCAATGCATTCTCTTGGAATAAAGGGTTTAAACAATATTTTGCTGTAAAAGCAACTCCAAATCCATATATTATGCGTGTATTACAAAAGCTTGGTGTAGGTGCCGATTGTTCTTCCTTAGCAGAATTAATGCTATGTGAAAAAGTGGGCATTACAGGTCATGATATTATGTTCACATCTAATGACACACCATATGTGGAATACAAAAAAGCACTTGAATTAGGTGCCATTATCAATCTTGATGATATTACTCATATTGAATATTTGGAAAAAAATCATGGCTCCTTGCCTGATACATTCTGCGTGCGTTACAACCCAGGCTCCTTAAAAGAAGGGGGAAATACTATTATTGGTCTTCCTGAAGAAGCTAAATATGGTATGACACGTGAACAGATTCTTGAAGCGTATAAACAGTTGCAAGCTAAAGGTGTAAAACACTTTGGTATCCATACAATGGTTGTATCTAACGAGCTTGATATTGATGGCTTAGTTGGCACTGCTGAACTTTGCTTCAATCTAGCAGTAGATATTAAAAATGAACTAGGCATCAATGTTGAGTTTATCGATCTTGGTGGTGGTGTAGGTGTTGCTTATAAACCAGAACAAACACCAGTAGATTTCAATGCACTTAGTAAAGGGGTAGAAGAGGCTTACAATAGAATTCTTGTAGCTAATGGTCTTGGTGATGTGGCATTAGCTTATGAATGTGGTCGTATGGTAACAGGTCCTTTTGGTTACCTTGTTTCTACAGCTATTCATAAAAAGGATATTTATCGTCACTATATCGGTCTAGACTCCTGCATGGCAAACCTTATGCGTCCAGCATTATATGGTTCTTATCATCATATTACTGTTATGGGGAAAGAAAATGCACCTAAGGATCACGTATACGATGTAACTGGTTCTTTATGTGAAAATAATGATAAATTTGCTATTCAACGTGAGTTGCCAAAAATTGATATTGGCGATCGTATCATCATCCATGATGCTGGTGCGCATGGTCACTCCATGGGCTTTAACTATAATGGTAAATTACGCTCTGCTGAGTTGTTATTACATAAAGATGGTTCTGTTACACAAATTCGACGTGCTGAAACATATGATGATTTGTTTGGTACTCTTGATTTCTCCAACCTATAATTTAATATTGAGAATCGAATAGGATGAGAATAAATATTAATAAAAGCTTATCAATATATGTAATATACGATATTTTTTTAATTCCTGTATATTTTAGTAGGAATATCTTGCTATCATTTAGATAAGAATGTATAATGATTATAGATTGTTATGCACATACTTGCTAAGTTGGCGAGAATTACGGCGGTATTCACGTTAGTGCGTACCGCCTTTTTATATGTGTCAATATATACGTTTTACATATAATACTTGTATGTTTCTTATGAACATATACATTATGAGAAGGAGTGAACATTTTGGCTGAATTACTTCAGATAAAAGATTTAAAGGTATCCGTTGAAGGTAAACAAATCTTAAAAGGTATTGACTTAACAATTAATAAAGGTGAAATCCATGTTGTAATGGGTACAAATGGTGCAGGTAAATCTACACTTGCCAATGCTATTATGGGCAACACTACATACACTGTAGATAGTGGTTCTATTATTTTTGATGGTAAAGATATTACGGAAGATGCTGTAAATGATCGTGCAAAAGCGGGTATTTTTATGTCCTTCCAAAATCCAATCTCCATCCCTGGTATTACTGTAGAAAACTTCATTCGTACTGCTAAATCTACTATTACAGGTGAAAACGTTCGTGCTTTATCTTTTAAAAAAGAATTGAAAGAAAAAATGGATGAATTATCCTTTGATTTGTCCTATGCACAACGCTATGTAAATGAAGGTTTTTCCGGTGGTGAACGCAAGAAAAATGAAATTCTTCAAATGTCTATCCTGAATCCTAAATTAGCTATTCTTGATGAAACAGACTCCGGCCTTGACGTAGATGCGGTTCGTATCGTATCTGAAGGTGTACAACGTTTCCACAACGAAGAAAATGCTGTATTGATCATCACTCACCACAACCAAATCTTGCAAAAATTAAAACCTGATTTCGTTCATGTATTGATCAATGGTAAGATCGTTAAAACTGGTGATGCTTCTCTTGTACGTGAAATCGAAGAAAAAGGTTACGACGCATACAAAGCATTAGCATAGGAGGCACAATGGAAGAAAGAAAGAAAACCCAAGTCGCGGATATGGACCGTGGTGTCTACGATATTAAGAATGACTTTGAATATTCTTATATTTCTGATGCTGGTTTAACAGAAGATATTATCCGTGAAATTTGGTCTAATAAAAATGAACCTGAATGGATGCTTGATTTCCGTTTGAAATCTTTAGAAATCTACAATCGCATGGGGATTCCAAATTGGATTCCTGATATTTCTGGCTTAGATATGGCAAATATTCATACCTATGTTAAGCCTAAGGTAGATATGAAAGAAAACTGGGACGAAGTTCCAGAAGAAATTAAAAGCACATTTGACCGCTTAGGTATTCCAGAAGCGGAAAAAACATCTCTTGCAGGTGTGGGTGCTCAGTATGACTCTGAAGTCGTTTATCACAGTATCCAAGAAGATCTTGTTAAACAAGGCGTTATTTATACAGATATTGAAACAGCACTTCATGAGCATGAAGAAATTGTAAAAAAATACTGGATGACATTGATTCCTCCAACTGACCACAAATGGGCAGCTCTTCATGGTGCTGTTTGGTCTGGTGGTTCCTTCGTATATGTTCCCGCAGGTGTGCAAGTAGAGATTCCATTGCAATCCTATTTCCGTTTGAATGCACCAGGTGCTGGTCAGTTTGAACATACTATGATTATTGTTGAAGAAGGCGCTAAATTGCACTTCATCGAAGGTTGTTCCGCTCCTAAATACGACGTATCCAACCTTCATGCTGGTGCCGTTGAATTGTTTGTAAAAGATAATGCTACATTGCGTTATTCTACAATTGAAAACTGGTCTAAGAACATGTACAACCTTAACACAAAACGTTGTGTTGTTGGTAAAGGTGGTACTATTGAGTGGGTATCTGGTTCCTTTGGTTCCAAAGTATCTTGCTTGTATCCAATGAGTATCCTTAATGGTGAAGGTGCACATGCTGAATTTACAGGTGTAACATTTGCTGGTGAAGGACAATTTCTTGATACTGGTTGTAAGGTAGTTCATAATGCACCTTATACAACAAGTAATGTAAACTCTAAATCTATCTCTAAATCCGGTGGTGCTGCTATTTACCGTGGTCTTTTGAAAATTGGTCCTAAAGCAGAACATTCCAAAGCGACTGTATCTTGTGAATCCTTGATGCTTGATGCAGAGTCCCAATCTGATACAATTCCAGCTATTATCGTAGAAAACGATAATGTGGATTTAGGCCATGAAGCTAAAATCGGTCGTATTTCTGACGAAGCGATTTTCTATCTCATGACACGTGGTATTAGTGAAGAAGAAGCTCGTGCAATGCTCGTTCGTGGTTTCGTAGAGCCAATCTCTAAAGAATTACCACTTGAGTATGCTGTAGAAATGAACAATCTAATCAATCTTGAATTAGAAGGTTCTATCGGTTAAGGAGGAATTATGAGCGAATTACTATTTAATGAACTCCCTAGACCGACATTCAGATGGTTGCATGTTAACCATACTGTAAGCTCTCTAGCTGGAGATGATACATCCGTACAATCCATCGCTGTAGAAGCGAATCAAAGTATACTTTCACCATTGCCTACAGGGGCTCCGTTATTAGATGCTAAATATGAAGGTGCTAATAAGGAAGCTGTTCAAGCATTGGTGGATAGCGCAGAAGGTTATGCTATTAATATTCCTGCCAATGCAAAGGAAGTTGTAGGTATTCGTATTGACGCTAATGCACGTGTAGCTAACCGTTTCCAATTCATCGTTGGGAAAGGGGCAGAACTAGAGGTACAATTCTATGTAACTGGCTCTGGTAAAGCTGTAACAAATGTTAGTTACTTAAATGAATACGATGTAAAAGAAGGCGGTAATGTTGTTGTTAAAAAGGTAAATCTTTTACCTGAACATGTACAACATATCGAACATCGCTATACAAAATTAGAAGATAAAGCAGATGTAGAATACATCAATATTGAACTTGGTGGTAGTGAAAATATTTTGAACTACTATCATGATTTAGTAGGTCAAGAATCCCGTATGGTTCATGATATTGCTTATCTTGGCAACGAAGAGCAAAAATTTGATATTTCTATGGTTATGAGTCATGCAGGCAAAAAGTCCTACAGTGACATTCATACATTAGGTGCTCTTAGTGGCAATTCTAAAAAATCCTTCCGCGGCACACTAGATTTCCTCAATGGAGCAACAGCTTCTGAGGGTGCGGAAGAAGATACTTGCTTATTGTTAGATCCAACTGTTAAATCTGTATCTTTACCACTTTTATTGTGTAAAGAAGATAATGTAGTAGGTAATCATGCAGCAAGTGCAGGCCAAATTGATCATAATAAATTGTTCTATATCATGAGCCGTGGCTTTAGTGAAGTAGAAGCAAAACATATTATTGTTGAATCTATGATTCGACCTATTATTGATCGCATTGGTGATGAAACGATTGAAGAGGCAGCTTTAACAGCTGTACGTAATAAAATTTAAAGAGGCGTTTTTATGAGACCAATTGCAGAAGCATACAAAGACTTTCCTATACTACATAAAGAGCATAATGGGCACCGCGTTATCTATTTAGATAGCGGTGCTACTGCACAAATTCCACAGTCCGTAATTGATCGTGTTGTGGAACATATGACACAACGTAATGGTAATCCACATCGTGGCTCTCATATTTTAGCTATTGAAGCATCTGAAGACTATGAAAATGCACGTGATCGTGTAGTTGAATTTATCAATGCTCGTGAACGTGAAGAAGTCGTATTTACACGTAATAGTACAGAATCTATGAACTTGATTGCTCATAGCTATGGTCTTCATAATGTAAAAAAAGGTGAAAAGATTGTCATTACTGTTGCTGAACATCATGCAAACCTTGTAACATGGCAATACGTAGCAGAACAAACAGGGGCAACCTTAGAATATATGTACCTTGATGAACATGGGCATTTAAAAGAGGGCGAAATTAATAAAATCGATGAAAACACTAAAATTGTTGCCTTTGCTCATGTTAGTAATGTACTTGGCATGGAATTTCCTGTAAAAGAATTAACTGAAAAAGCACATTCTGTAGGAGCTGTAGTTGTTCTAGATGGTGCTCAATCTACACCTCATAAAAAAATTGATGTTCAAGAATTAGATTGTGACTTCTTCGTATTCTCTGGGCATAAAATGTGTGCGTCTCAAGGTATTGGTGTACTCTATGGTAAACGTGAATTATTAGAAGCTATGCCTCCATTCTTGTTGGGTGGGGATATGATTGAATATGTAAAAGAACAAACTGCTACATTCAATGAGCTTCCATATAAGTTCGAAGCAGGTACTCCAAATGCTGATGGTGCCGTTTCCTTGCACGCGGCAATTGATTATTTAGAATCTTTTGGTATGGATGCTATTGAAGCCTATGAAGAGGAATTAGTAGCATATATTCTTCCTAAAATTGTTGAATTGCCTCATGTTCATGTGATTGGTTCCCAAAACCCTAAGGAAAAACATGGAGTAATTGCATTCACTGTAGATGATGTACATCCTCATGATGTGGCTACGATTTTGGATTCTAAAGGTATTTGTGTTCGTTCTGGTCACCATTGTGCTCAACCATTAGGCGCATTCTATAATGTGTCTGCATCTACTCGTTTAAGTATGTACTTATATACTCGTAAGGAAGATCTCGATGCATTCCTTGAAGTGTTAAAGACAGTTCGTTCAGTAATGGGTTTTAAAGATTAGGAGATTTACCATCAATGGAAATGGATCAATTATATACGGAACTTATTTTGGAACACAACCAAGATAAGCGTAATAAACATGAGTTAGCTCATTTTACAAATTCTGAACATGGCCATAACCCTAGTTGTGGTGATGATCTAACATTACAACTCAACGTAGAAGATGGCATTATCAAAGATGCTGCTTATACAGGCTCTGGATGTGCTATCAGCCAAGCATCTGCATCTATGATGATTGATATCATTAAGGGTAAGCCTGTTGAAGAAGCTCTTCGTTTGGTAGAAGTTTTCTTAGGTATGATTAAAAAAGAAATTACTGATGAAAATGAGTTAGAAGAATTAGAAGATGCTATGGCATTACAAAATATCTCTAACATGCCAGCACGTGTTAAGTGTGCGGTTCTTGCATGGCATACATTAAAAGAGGCTCTAAAGAAATAATATGAAGAAAACAATATTATTTGACTTAGATGGAACTCTAACAGATTCGCAAGAAGGTATTCTTAAAAGTATTGAATTTGCATTGGAACATTTTGGATATGATGTACCTGATGAAGAAACATTGCAATTATTTTTAGGACCACCATTGGTAGATGCTTTTCAAGAGCATTGTGGCATGACCTTTGAGCAAGCGGAAGAAACATACTTTAAATTCCGCGAACGGTATGGTACAATCGGCAAATTTGAAAATCAAGTGTATCCGAATATTGTAGACTTGTTGGCTAAATGCAAAACAGAACAATATACTATTGCTGTTGCTACAGCAAAGCCTGAACATTATGCTAAAGATATTTTAGATCATTTTGAATTAACACCGTATTTCGAGGTAATTGTAGGTGCAAATTATGAAAGTGGTTTGTTGCATAAGAAAGAGATTCTCGAAAAAGCTCTTAAACTTTGTGGCAATCCTTTAACTGATGACAATGGTCGTCGTTTGGCCTTTATGGTAGGTGATCGTAAGTATGATGTAGAGGCCGCTAATGAACTTGGTTGTATTTCTATCGGTGTTACTTATGGTTATGGTACAGAAACTGAACTAAAAGAAGCTGATGCAGAGTACATCTGTGATGATGTTGATGAAATTGCTGATGTTCTCGATCTTGAAGAAATGATGGTTCGTAGATAAGCTCTTATAAATAAAATATTAACCTTAAAAAGACTAGAGGAATTTCCTCTAGCCTTTTTTTATCTGTCTAAAAAAGACTAACCAATAAGGTTAGTCCTTTTGCATTATTTCTTTAGGCCGCTTTTTTTAGCTAATGTTTTGATAACCTTAGCACTTTGTTTTTTTAATTTGCCACCTGTTTGTTTGAGTTGGATACGTGTACGAGAAACACGACCAAGTGTAGTAATCTTAGTTTTGCGACGTGGTTTCATATCGCGCTCGTTACCAAAGTCGCCACGTTGTACACTTGTTGCTTTTATCTTTTCCGCTCTAAAAGATTTACGTAATGCTTTCATAATCAATGTAAGCGGTAAGGATTGCTCAAAAGAATACAAATCAACAGCTACATAGCCGAGAGCAGGATATGTGTGCAATGTAAAGTGAAAGCCGGGTGCAACAGATAGGAGGGCGATCTCCTCGTCCATAACTTGACAACTGATTTCATCAACATCAAGGTCAGCTAAATCAAATGCAGTTGCTACACTTTCTTGTACAGCTGTAGCGGATGAGATTGCATCTTCATCGCAAGAATATAAATCAATTAACAGTTCTTGTCCTAATGCTTCTGCCATAATAACACCTTCTTTCAGAAAAATATATCTTATTTATTATACATAGAATTTAAGATTAAGTCCAATTATAGTAGAGTGAATTAAAAGGTCAAATTTATATGACATATAATTTGACTTTTATATTGACTAAAGTCAAAAAGTCAAATATAATAAATATATATAAAAAGCAAATAGTCAAAAATATATTAAATAAAATGTTGAAGAGGTGTTTTTTATGAGTATGATAGCTGATAAAATAGAAAAGTTTATATTAGATCGTATGCGTGAAGAACAAGAGAAATTAATTTTAAAGCGTAACGAATTAGCCGATGAATTAGATTGTGCACCATCACAAATTAGTTATGTATTAAGTACACGATTTTCTAATGAGCGTGGGTTTGATGTTGAGTCAAGACGTGGCCTAGGTGGATATATTCGTATTACTAAGTTAAATCCAAAAAGTTCCGATGCTCTACCAGCTGTAACAACCTATCGTATCTATGAAGGTCAAAATACTGTGGATCCTTTAATTGATATTAAAGATGTAGACCAATCGTTATTGCAATTACTACAAGCAGAAAAAATTACTCGTCGTGAAGCTCAATTAATGCATAATTCTTTTGCTACATTGATTGAAAATACCGACATTGAACATCGTAATGATGCTGTACGTCAATTGTATGCAACAATGGTGGATACACTACGAAAGGGGTGATGATCAATGATATGTGATCATTGCCATAAAAATGAAGCTACTATCCATATGACAAATATTGTAAATAATCAGAAGACGGAACAGCATTTGTGTAATACTTGTGCTAATAAATTACAGCAAGAGGGAAAATTATCTCCTTATAGTTCCTTTATGAATGATATGTGGGATAATAGTTTTTTTACTAACGATTTCTTCAAAAATATGGTATATCCAGATAACTTATTAAAATCTCATCAATCAAAACGGTGTCCACAATGTGGTATTACCTATGATGAGTTTAATCGGGTAGGTAAATTTGGGTGTGGCCAATGTTATGAAACATTTGCCAGTGAAATAAAACCGTTATTACAACGTTTGCAAGGTAGTTCTGAATATGAAGGGGCAGTTCCTAGTCATGGTAATAATGTGTTTAAAGCTAAGTATGAAGTTAAACAATTGCGTAATCAATTAGAGACGGCAATTCAAGCAGAGAAATTTGAAGATGCAGCTATCTTAAGGGACAAAATTAAAGAATTAGAAGCCATCATTGGTGGCGGTAAAGAGTAGGAGGTTCTTATTATGTTAGATGTTATATTAGACTCTCCTCTAAGTCCTTGGTTACAGCATGATATAGATACAACTGATCATATTGTTATTTCTAGTCGGATTCGATTAGCAAGAAACTTTGATGGTGTGCTTTTTACAAATCGAAATGATATGTCGTCATTAGAAAAAGTAAATTCTTTTTCTAGAAGTTTGCTTAAATCCCTAAAAGATGTAGATGGACATCAATATTCCAATATTAACCTAGAGCAATTAAGTCAACGTGATCGGGCTATATTAGTGGAAAAACATTTGATGAGCCCTGCTTTAGAAGAAAAGCTGCCATACCGTAATTTAGTAGTTTCTGACGATGCATCGATTGTGATTATGGTAAATGAAGAAGATCATTTACGGATTCAATCTATGGTTTCTGGATTAAAATTAGAAGAAGCTTATAAACGTGTTTTAAAAATTGATAAAGCTATAGAAGCGAAATATCCATATGCCTTTGATGAACGATTTGGTTATTTAACAGCTTGTCCAACTAATGTAGGTACAGGTTTACGATCATCTGTAATGTTACATTTGCCAGCATTGACTATATCTGGAAAAATTACACGACTCATTCGTAGCATCATTCAACTAGGCTACTCTGTACGTGGATTATATGGGGAAGGTTCTGAAGCATTAGGGAATATTTACCAAATTTCTAATCAACGTACCATGGGGATTAGTGAAGAGGATACCATCGAGCAATTGACGAAGGTTGTAGAAGGAATTATCGCAGAAGAGCGAAAATCTCGTCAGTTATTATTACATAATGATAAAGAAGGCTTAGAAGATGTGTTATGGCGCTCTTATGGGGTTCTACAGAATGCACGCCGTGTAAATGGTAAAGAGGCCTTAACAAAGCTTAGTGATATCCAGTTGGGTGTTGACTTAGATATTTTACCTCAATGGTATAAGGATTCGTTTAATGAGTTGATTGCTATAACTAGACCTAATTTCCTTTCAAAATATGCAGGAAATGATAATCTAACAGAAATTGAGTGTGATAGCTATCGGGCAAAAGTAATCCGTCAAAAGCTTTCACATTAATATATATTTTCAAAATCAAACTTACACATAATTCAGTTAAAAGATATTCCAATGGTATATCCTATCATTGTTTACATATATTTGAAGAGAAATAATTACAATTTACATAGATAGATGAGGTGATAGTATGATGCAACGATTTACAGATGATGCACAGCGTATCCTTTCCTTTGCACAAGAAGCTGCACTGGAGTTGGGACATGACTATGTAGGCACTGAACATGTACTCATCGGCCTGACAAAGGTTAAAAATGGTGTTGCTGCTAAGGCATTAGAAGAGCTTGGTATTGTTACAGAAGATATTTTTGAAGCTGTAGAAGAGCAAGTGGGCCGTGGTAATAAAAAAGCGACATCCATATATATGACACCACGTGTTAAGCATGTACTTGAGTTAGCTATTCAAGTTGCTAATCGTATGAATCATAATTACGTTGGCACTGAGCATATTCTACTTGGTTTACTCAGCGACGGCGGTGGTGTTGCAGTTAGGATTTTACGGGCTATGAATATTCGTAGCAACGATATAGTAGAAGCGATTCGTCATATTCTTGGTTCTAGTACTAATGGTGATCATAGTGGGCAAGAAGGAGCGAATAACAATGGCGACTTAGGTGAATTAACTGATTTTGGTACGGACTTAAATGAGTCTGCAAAACAAGGTAAAATTGATCCTGTTATTGGTCGCGATACTGAAATTCAACGAGTTATTCAAATACTTAGTCGTAGAACTAAAAATAACCCAGTTCTTATCGGTGAACCCGGTGTAGGTAAGACGGCCATTGCTGAAGGTTTAGCGCAACGTATTGTTAACGGTAATGTGCCAGAAAATTTGCGCAATAAACGCATTATTTCTCTAAGTATTAGCTCTATGTTAGCTGGTGCAAAATACCGTGGCGAATTTGAAGAGCGTTTAAAAAAAGCGATTGATGAAGTTCAACAATATGATGATATGATTATCTTCATTGATGAAATTCACACATTAGTTGGTGCAGGTGCCACTGAAGGTGCTATGGATGCGGCAAACATTTTAAAACCAGCTTTGGCACGCGGTGAATTCCAAGTTATTGGCGCTACAACTCTTGATGAATATAAAAAGCATATTGAAAAAGATGCTGCCTTAGAGCGTCGTTTCCAACCTGTTCAAGTAGGTGAGCCGAACGAAGAGGATGCTCTTGAAATCTTGAGAGGCTTACGTGATCGTTATGAGGCCTTCCATAAGGCTAAAATTACAGATGAAGCATTAAAAGCTGCTGTTACTTTATCTAGTAGATATATTACAGATCGATTTTTGCCGGATAAAGCTATCGATGTAGTTGATGAGGCTGCATCTAAGGTCCGTATGAAGGTATTTTCGGCGGCACCAGATGTTAAAGCTTTAGAAGACAGACTCAATTCGGTTAAGAAGGAAAAAGAAGCGGCTGTCACATCGCAAGATTTTGAAAAGGCCGCTAAACTTCGTGATGAAGAGCAAGCTCTAGTTAAAGAAATCGATGATAAAAAATCTGTTGCTAAAGAAGAAAGTGATCAAAAACTAATTGTTACAGAAGATGATATTGCTGCTGTAGTAGCTCAGTGGACTGGTATTCCGGTTGCAAAAATTGGAGAAGAAGAGTCAGAAACCTTGCTTCATTTAGAAGATGAGTTACATAAACGTGTCATCGGTCAAGATGATGCTGTTACAGCTGTAGCAAAAGCTGTGCGCCGTGCAAGGGCTGGATTAAAGGATCCAAAACGTCCAATTGGTTCTTTCTTATTCCTTGGACCAACAGGGGTTGGTAAAACTGAGCTAGCAAGAGCACTTGCATCCTCCTTGTTCGGCGATGAATCTGCTATGATTCGACTTGATATGTCTGAATATATGGAAAAACATACTGTTTCCCGTTTAGTTGGGGCACCTCCTGGATATGTAGGCTATGAAGAGGGAGGTCAATTGACTGATGCAGTTCGTCGTAAACCATATAGCGTTATTTTACTTGACGAAGTAGAAAAGGCTCATGCAGATTTCTTTAATATCCTATTACAAGTTCTTGATGATGGCCGCCTTACAGATAGTCAAGGGAGAACCATAGACTTTAGAAATACGGTTATTATCATGACTAGTAACTTAGGTGCTAAAGCATTACATAAGAACTCTACAGAATTAGGTTTCTTAGCACCGAAAAAAGTAGAATCTCATACTAATGATTCTAAAACCAAAGATTTTAAAGAGGCTAAGAAGTCTGTTTTGGATGCAGTCAAAAGTCATTTTAGACCAGAGTTTTTAAATCGTATTGATGAGATGATTGTGTTCCATCCATTAACTGAAGAAGACTTAACAAAAATTGTAACAATTTTGATGAGTGATCTAATAAAACGTCTTGGTGAACGTGATTTACAATTAGAAATTACACCTGAGGCTATGAAGTTACTCGTTAAAGAAGGTTCAGATTTTACTATGGGTGCCCGTCCTTTAAAACGTGCTATTCAACGTTTAATTGAGGACCCTGTATCCGATCTTATTTTAAAAGGAGAGGTGATAGCAGGCAAAACTATTAAATCAGATGCAGAAGATAACGGTATTGTTGTAACGGTTTAATATAAATACAAAATAAATAGTTAATGACTACTTTTCATATAAATTATATGGCTTAAATGGTATACTATAGAATAATGATAGCAACCATGTAGTAACATTATGCATAAAAGGTCATGAATGGTTATCATTCATGGCCTTTTTTTATCTTTTATAACAGTTTTGAGGTATTATGGCAAAAGCAAAATCAGTATTCTTCTGTCAAAATTGTGGCGCGGAGTCTTCTAAATGGATGGGGCGTTGTCCACAATGTGGAGAATGGAATACATTAGTTGAAGAGATTATTAAAGAAACTAAACATAGCCACACACCTTCACGAGGTGTGGGAAATCAAACAACAAAACCAACAGCTTTACCAGATATTGAAATTTCATCTATCGCTCGTGTATCTACTACCTTTGGTGAAATCGACCGCGTATTAGGTGGTGGGATTGTTCCTGGGGCTCTTATGCTCTTAGGTGGTGATCCTGGTATAGGCAAGTCTACACTACTTCTTCAAGTATCCCAAAAGGTAGCCGATACGGTAGGTACTGTACTATATGCATCTGGAGAAGAATCTCAATTACAGCTTAAGCTTCGGGCAGAACGACTTCATATCAATAGTGAACGACTACAAGTTATTGCCGATACAGATTTAGATCATATCTTAGAGCAAGCTGATGCAATGACGCCTTCTTTGTTAGTTATCGACTCTATTCAAACCATGTATACCGGAGATATCGATGCTGCTCCAGGTAGTGTTAGTCAAGTGCGAGAGTGTACATCGCGTCTCCTTCGCTTCTGTAAAGAACGAAATATTCCAACAGTAATCATTGGACATGTTACTAAGGAAGGCAATATTGCGGGGCCTCGTATGTTAGAACATATGGTGGATGTAGTGCTTTATTTTGAAGGCGAACGTTCTTATCAATTCCGTATTTTGCGCTCTATTAAGAATCGTTTTGGCTCTACATCTGAAACCGGTATCTTTGCCATGGTTGAGGAAGGGTTACAAGAGTTATCTAATCCATCAGCTTCCTTATTGGCAGAACGATCTGATGAGGAAAGCGGCAGCGCCGTTATGATTTATCTTGAAGGAGTTCGTCCTATCCTTGTAGAGGTACAAAGCCTTGTTGTTACGACTGCTTTTGGTATGCCTAGAAGAACTGCAATTGGTTATGACCTTAATCGTTTAATTGTACTTTTGGCAGTATTAGAAAAACGTTGTGGTTTTACGTTAGGTAATAAGGACGTGTATGTTAATGTTATTGGTGGTCTCAAGGTAAATGAACCAGCTTGTGACTTGTCTATGGCTGTTGCTATCGTATCTAATTTAAAAAATCGTATTGTTCCTACCGATATGGTTATCTTAGGTGAGGTAGGCTTGACTGGTAATGTTCGTAGCATTCCACGTATTGAACAACGTATCAATGAAGCTAAGAAATTAGGCTTTAAAAAGTTTATTATTCCTGAAGGCAATTATAAGCAAATCAAGGATAATGATAGTTCTATCAAGATTAGAGGCGTCAAATCTATTCAAGAGGCGATGCAGCTCGTGTTTTCTTAATTAGGAGGTGATTTGATGATTTATCGGATATTGCGCTATGTAATAGCCATTCTCGTGGGCACAGCGGCCTATGTTGGAATGGATAGCTTAGCACCTATTATCGACCCATATTTGGTCTCTCAATTTGAGTCCTTTGGGGATATGTCATTGACCATTGCACGTATTTCAGTATTAATTTTTGGTACTCTATTAGGCGTCATTATTGGGTATTTAATTTCTTCATTTATTTTAAAGCAAGGCTTAGTAATTTCTAAACGTTTAGAACGCATTCTTACTCATATTCCAAATCAAGAATTGATTGCAGGTACCATCGGTTTATTATTCGGTCTTATTATTGCAAATTTAATTGGTGTTGCATTCCATGAAGTGCCTATTATAGGCCCTTACATTCATATCATTCTTAGTGCTATCTTTGGATATAGTGGTCTTAAGCTCATGGCCCGTAAAGGACCTGAAATGTATAATAACTACGTACAACAGTGGGGCGGAGCTGGCACTAAAAAAACAAGTCGCTTTAAAATGTTATCCACTCATAAATCAGATAAAGCTTCTAGTACGCCTAAATTACTAGACACATCTGTTATCATTGATGGACGTATTAAGGAACTATGTAATACAGGATTTATTGAAGGCCCTCTAATGGTTCCCCTTTTTGTATTGAATGAGTTACAAATTATTTCTGACTCTGCTGATGCTACAAAACGAAATCGCGGTCGTCGTGGCCTCGATATTTTGAAAGAGATGCAAGATGCTAACAAGGTAGCCATTGAAGTGGTAGAAGACGATTATGATGATCTTACAGAAGTAGATTCTAAATTAATGCGGCTTGCTTTGGATAAACAATGGAAGTTGATGACTAATGATTTCAACTTAAATAAGGTTGCTCGTGTACAAGGCATTGAGGTCCTTAATCTGAATGAGCTAGCTAATGTACTTAAACCAGCCCTCATTGCAGGCGAATGGATTCGCGTGCAAATTATGAAAGAAGGTAAGGAGGTACATCAAGGTGTTGCTTATCTCGACGATGGTACCATGATTGTCGTTGAAGATGGTAAACCTTATGTAGGTCAAACTGTAGAGGTTA
Source organism: uncultured Veillonella sp. (assembly GCF_963522475.1). Taxonomy (GTDB): domain Bacteria; phylum Bacillota; class Negativicutes; order Veillonellales; family Veillonellaceae; genus Veillonella. The sequence continues at coordinate 133,977 of NZ_CAUQYW010000002.1, forward strand.
TGGTTACATCTATCTTACAAACTAGTGCTGGTCGTATGATCTTTGCTCGTGTAGATGGAGGACAAAATGGACAAGGTAATTAGTTGTATTGTTCTCGCCGCTGGTGCAGGGCGTCGCATGGGGTACAAAGAGAATAAGATATTTATCCCTTTGGGACGATTCTCTATCATTCAGCGTACATTGCAAAATGTAGCAAATGTTGATGGCTTGAATGAAATTATTCTTGTTGTAGCTGAAGGCGACCGAGAATATATGACAAAACATATTCAGGAGTTGGAGTTGGCTGTTCCCGTTCACATAGTACTTGGTGGAAATGAACGTCAAGACTCTGTAGCATGTGGCTTACAGGCTGTATCAGAGGATACCAATATTGTCCTTGTTCATGATGGAGCGCGACCATTAGCCTCTACAGAAATGTTTAATAATGTTGCTGACTCGGCTAATACCTATGGTGCTGCTACTGTAGGTGTTCCGGCTACAGATACCATTAAACGAGTTGATACGGACCATAATGTTCTAGAAACATTACAGCGTAGTGAGCTATACCAAATTCAAACGCCACAAGGCTTTCAAAAAGAATTATTTGTAGAGGCTCATCAAGCGGCATATGAAACTAAGTATCTTGGTACTGATGATGTATCACTAGTTGAGTATGTAGGTAAGCCTGTACATATAGTTGAAGGGGATTATTGTAATATTAAAGTGACAACACCAAATGATATTGCAGTAGCTAAGCGATATTTAGGAATTGAGGATACACATATGCGCGTTGGATTTGGTTATGATATTCATCAATTAAAAGCAGGTCGTCCATGTATTCTTGGCGGTGTTCATATTGAATCTGAACTCGGCCCTGATGGTCATTCCGATGCGGATGTTCTCATTCACGCATTAATGGATGCTATGTTAGGTGCTGCAGGTCTACGAGATATTGGATATTATTTCCCACCTGAAGATGACCAGTATAAAGGGATTTCTAGCATGCTTTTGTTAGAAAAGGTTAATTCCTTATTGAAAGAACGTGGCTTACAAGCCTATAATATAGATATTATGGTTATTTCGGAGACTCCTAAATTAAAGCCACACATCGATACGATGAAGGCGAATTTACAATCTGTTTTGGAAATACCATTAGAACGTATTAGTATTAAAGCGACAACCAATGAAATGCTAGGTGCTATTGGGCGCCGTGAAGGTATTGCTGTACAAGCTGTCGTTTCTGTATATGAAGGAGAGGTATAATCATGAGTTCCATGAAAGTTCGTTTTGCTCCAAGCCCTACGGGTCCATTCCACATTGGTGGCGCTCGTTCTGCTTTGTTTAACTGGCTATTAGCACGTAAAGAAAAAGGCACATTTGTATTGCGTATTGAAGATACAGATTTGGCACGTTCTACCCGTGAAAGTGAAGAAAATATCAAAGCTTCTTTACAATGGCTTGGCATGAACTGGGATGAAGGCATTGATGTAGGTGGCGATAATGGTCCTTACCGTCAAACAGAACGTCTTGACTTATATAAAGAAGTAACACAACGTTTGTTGGACGAAGGCAAAGCATATGAATGCTATTGCACACCTGAAGAATTAGATGCTGTTCGCCAAGAACAAATGGATCGTGGTGAAACACCTAAATATAATGGCCATTGCCAACACTTAGATGAAGAAACAAAGGCTAAATATATTGCAGAAGGTCGTAAACCAACCATTCGCTTACGCGTTCCTTTGAATAAAACATATGCTTTCGATGATATGGTACGTGGTCATGTATCCTTTGAATCCAATGGTGTAGGTGACTTTGTAATCGTAAAATCTGATGGTATTCCTGTATATAACTTTGCCGTAGTAATGGATGACCATATGATGGGCATTACTCACGTTATTCGTGCAGAAGAACATTTATCTAATACTCCACGTCAAATGGCTATTTATGAAGCACTAGGCTGGGAAGTACCTAAGTTTGGTCACATTTCCTTGATTCTTGGCAAAGATTACAAAAAAATGTCCAAACGCCATGGGGCTACATCTGTTGAACAATACAAACAATTGGGCTATTTGCCAGAAGCACTTGTAAACTTCTTAGCGCTTCTTGGTTGGGCTCCAGAAGGGGAAGAGGAATTTTTCACACAAGATGAATTGATTCAAGCCTTCTCCATGGATCGCGTAGCTAAAAACCCTGCTGTATTCGATATTGATAAATTGAACCATATCAACTTCCACTACATGAAAAACTTAAGCGATGAAGAATTATTCCATCTTTGCTTGCCTCATTTGAAAGAGGTTGGTTTGGCTCCAGATAGCTTAAATCAGTCGGATATCGATTGGTTGACATTATTATGCTCTACATTCCGCGACCATATTAGCTATGGTGCACAAATTAAAGATCATGTAGGTATGTTCATGGGTGAAACTGTATTCCTTGAAGAAGGTCACGAAGAGGAATTGCGTGCTGTATTGAATGAAGAAACAGCACCAACAGTTCTCGGCGCATTCCGCAATGCATTGGCTGAACTTGATGAAATTACGCCTGATGTTGTAAAAGCAACTATCAAAGCTGTTATGAAAGAAACTGCCTTGAAAGGTAAATTTGTATTCATGCCAATTCGTGTTGCTCTTACTGGTCAAATGCATGGTCCAGATTTGAACAACATTGTTACATTGCTTGGCAAAGAAAAATGCTTACATCGATTAGACAATGTTAGCACTTTAAGAAAATAATAATATAAGCTGATTTAAAAGCTCTCATAGCTGTTGTTATGAGAGCTTTTTTATGTATATTGAGATTATTCTATAGAAATGCTATAATAATCGGCGTCTTTTATTTTTATTTATTATGAAAGTGAGTTCTTTTATGAGTATTATTCGTTCTCTTAACCATTTATTCAATAGCTATCTTTCCTGGATTGTGCTATTAATGGCGGTATTGGCGTATTTATTACCAACTGTATTTTCTTGGATGACGCCATACATTGCGTACATGCTTCAATTTGTTATGTTTGCTATGGGTTTAACATTAACAGCTAAAGTATTCTTTGATGTATTTAAGCAACCAATGAAGGTTATTTTAGTATCTGTAATTCAATTCTTATGGATGCCATTAGCAGGTTTCTTGGTTGCCATAATCTTTAATTTTCCTCCAGAAATTGGTATTGGTTTTATCTTGTTAGGTGCATGTCCAGGTGGTACAGCGTCTAATGTAATGACATTCCTTGCAAATGGTAATGTTCCCTTGTCTGTATCTGCAACAACTGTGTCTACATTGTTGGCACCAATTTTAACACCTTTATTCGTTGTGTTATATGCAGGGGCTACATCTTCCATTGAAATTCAATTTATGCCGATGTTTATTTCTATTGTAAAAATCGTATTGGTACCAATTATCTTGGGTATCGTTTTGAATTACTTCATCGGTTCTAAGATTGAACCTGTTAAGTCTGTATGCCCAACAATCGCGGCTATTGCTGTATTGTTAATTTTGGCTGCTGTTACTGCAGTGAACCAAAAACAAATTGCTGAAAATGGTTTTATCATCTTCGTAGCTTGCTTAGTACAAAATGTGAGTGGTTACGTAGTAACGTACTTTGTATGTAAAGCTCTTAGCATCGATGTTTCTTCTCGTCGTGCAATGCAAATTGAAGTGGCAATGCAAAATTCTGCATTATCAGTCTCTTTAGCACTTAAACACTTTACTCCTCAAGCGGCTGTAGCTGGAGCAGTGTTCTCTATCATTCATAACTTTACAGGCTCTATCTTTGCAGGTATTTGCCGTAAACATGATGATCAAGAAAAATTGGAAAATGCTTAATAGTTAATTCCTCATCCTCATCTTTTAAATTCTATATCCAAATTACGCATGTTTAGTAGGCTAATTGGATATATTGAGAGATGAGGATTTTCTTGTTCTCATTGACATTCTATAGGATAGTTGATACAATATTTCTATATCTAAAGATAGATTTAATAGTAATAGCTGAGACTGAAAGAAGTACTCTACAACTAACTTTTTAGCGAGAACCGACGGTGAGAGGGTTTAAGTATAGGTAGACGAAATGCATTCATGAGCTGACATTCTGATTATAGGTAGGTTTGTCCGGTGACGCGCCGTTATGCGATGAGTGGGTACCATCTTGGTGCCTAACAGAGTGGAACCGCGGACCATCGTCTCTGTATGAGATGAGGGGTCTTTTTTTATTTTATGAAGATGGAGGCATCGGTAACGATGAGAGAAATTACAGTTTATAATACTATGACGCGCCAAAAAGAAGTGTTCAATCCTGTAACACCAGGTGAGGCAAAGATGTACGTATGTGGTGTTACACCATATAACCATCCTCACATTGGCAATGCACGTCCATTCGTAACTTGGGACGTAATTCGTCGCTATATGAAACATGTAGGCTATAAAGTAACATATGTACAAAACTTTACTGATGTAGATGATAAAATTATCAATACATCCAATGGTGAAGGTGTATCTTGGGATACTATTGCTAATCGTTATATCGATAGCTATTTCGAAGTAATGGATGCCCTTGGTGTACAACGTGCTGATATTTATCCACGTGTTTCTACACATATTGAAGATATTATTGCTATGATCTCTACATTGATTGAAAATGGCTATGCCTATGAACTAGATGGTGATGTATATTATAGTGTTGATAAATTTGAACATTATGGCGAGTTATCTGGTCGTACCTTAGATGATATGGAAGCAGGTGCTCGTATCGAAGTTGATGGTCGTAAGAAAAATCCTATGGACTTCGCATTATGGAAAGCAGCGAAACCTGGTGAACCTTACTGGGAAAGTCCTTGGGGTAACGGTCGACCAGGCTGGCACATTGAATGTTCTGCAATGAGCCAAAAATATTTAGGTACAGAATTTGATTTTCATGGTGGTGGTAGTGATTTGATTTTCCCTCATCACGAAAATGAAATTGCACAATCTGAAGGTTGTTCTGGCCAACATCCATCTGTACGCTATTGGTTACACAATGGTTTTATTACCATTAATTCTGAAAAAATGTCTAAATCCTTGAATAACTTCTTCTTGGTAAAAGATATCTTGGAACAATATAGCCCAGATGCGTTACGCTACTTCTTGTTAAGTACACATTATCGTAGTCCATTAGATTTCTCTGATGAACGTTTAGAAGAAGCAAATAAATCCTTAGAACGTTTAAGTACTGCTATTGAAAATCTTTTATATCTTGAAAACTGTGAATCAGGACCATGTGATGAAGCTCAACATTTACTAGAAAAAGCTAAAGAATATGAAGAAGAATTCGAAGTAGCTATGAGCGATGACTTCAATACTGCTTTAGCTACATCTAGCATGTTTGGTCTTGCTAAAGAAATCAACATTTATTATCAAACTGTGACAGGTCGTGAAGGTGTTGTTTGTCAAGAAGCAATCGCTGAAGTAAAACGTATTTTCAAGTTTATGACAGAGGTTATTGGTATTCTCGAAAAAGCATGGGAAGGTAACACAGGTGCTAACGCTGCCGAATATGAAGAGTTAATGCAAGTTATCTTGTCTGTACGTCAAGCGTGTCGTGATCAAAAACAATGGGCGCTAGCTGATTGTATCCGTGATCGTTTAGCTGAAATTGGTATTACAATAGAGGATTCCCCTCAAGGCGCACGGTGGAAAAAACGTGAAGTTTAAACAATTTCAATTTCTAAAGAATGAAGCGATAAAAAAGTTGACGGCTCTTGAAGAAGAGCCGCTTCGTTTGCGTAAACGAACTATAGAGGAATGTCTTAGTACAGATGCAGTTATGCTTGCTTATATTGGTGATGCAGTATACTCCATGTATGTGCGTGAACGAGTAGTACAAATGAATATAACGAAGGTACAAGTGCTGCACACCATTGTTACTGAGTTTATTTGTGCTAAGTCACAAGCGAAGGTATTGCTAGAAATAGAGAATACTTTTACAGAACAAGAACAAGCTATTGCACGACGTGCTAGAAATAGTAATGTAAATGTACCAAAAAGCAGTTCTGTTCATGAATATCGTAGTAGTACGGCCTTTGAAGCAGTACTAGGATTTCTTTATGAAACACGTCAAGATGAACGCTTACAAGAGGTTATGAAGCAAGCCTTTTCAATAACTCTACGAGGTATGTAGTATGGATAATTATATTGTAGGTCGCAATGCGGTTAAAGAGGCCTTAAGAAGTGGTCGTTCTATTCAACGCATTATGGTCAGTGAAGATAAGGTTAAAACCAGTCTAGCTGATATTGTTGGTCTTGCTAAATCTCAAGGTATTGAAGTACGTCCAACGCCTATCAAACAAATGAATAAATATGATTTGGAGGTACCACACCAAGGTGTTATTGCTCTTGTTTCTGCTGTTCAATTTAAAGAACTAGGTGAAGTACTACAAGAGACGAATCATGAAGTACCGCTGCTTATTTTAACGGATGGCGTTGAAGACCCACATAATATGGGAGCTATCATCCGTACTGCGGAGTGTGTGGGTGCTACGGCTGTTCTCATTCCTAAGCGTCACAATGCTCCTATTAATGCTACAGTTGCTAAAACATCAGCTGGTGCTATTGAACAAATTCCACTAGTGCAAGTTGGAAATGTGGCACAAACCATAAAACAACTCCAAAAACAGGGTTTTTGGGTGATGGGTGCTCATATGGAAGGGGATCGTACTCTTTATGAGGCGGATATGACAATTCCTACCGTTATCGTTATAGGTAACGAAGGAAAGGGGATTAGTCGCGTTGTGAAAGAAGCTTGTGATTTTCTCATTACTATTCCTATGTATGGGAATTTAAATTCTTTAAATGCATCTGTGGCGGCTGCGGTTCTTATGTATGAAGCGGTACGTCAGCGCCAAGCGAAATAATTATGCTAAAAGATATCTTAATTGTAGACGGATATAATGTGATATTTGCCTGGACTCATCTAAAGAAGCTGGCTCATGAATCATTAGAACACGCTCGTATGGAACTTAGAGACAGATTGTTAAATTACGGAAAATTCAAGGGCTATGAAGTTATCCTTGTGTTTGATGGTAAATATACAAAATCTGGTGGTTCTGTAGAGGCTATTACGAGCGGATTTCTTGAAGTATATACTGAGGATGGGGAAACAGCGGATTCCTTTATTGAACGGGAGGTATTTTTGCGGAAAGGCAAATATACCAATGTATATGTTGTAACCTCTGACGGGGCTGAACAAAATCAAATTCTTGGTTCTGGAGGCTTACGGATTCCAGCTCGAGAATTACAAAATATGATTCGTATGGCTAAGGAAGAGGAACGACTGCAATACGCTCATGAACATAGACGAGATCAATTTAGTTTGCGACGTAATGAGGTAGGAGGCTTATTATCTCCTGAAGTAGCTGAAAAGCTTGAAAAATTACGCCGTGGCTATTGATAGTTGAAAATCACATATAGTTCCAGTATAATGAATATATTGGTTTTTCTGCTCAATTGTAAGGAGGAGCATATGATTACAATTCATACACGCAAGTCCGATTACAATTTCAAAGAAATGACCGATGAGCAAGTTGTGGTCATAGCTCAAGAAGAGCAAAATGAGTTTGCAATCGATTATATTGTTAATAAATATAAAAACTTTGTTCGTGCAAAGGCACGTTCTTATTTTTTAGTAGGGGCCGATCGTGAGGATATCATTCAAGAAGGAATGATTGGCCTATATAAGGCTACGCGGGATTTTAAACATGATAAATTAGCGTCCTTTAGAGCTTTTGCTGAACTTTGTATAACTAGACAAATTATTACGGCTATTAAGTCGGCTACTAGACAAAAACATGCGCCTTTAAATTCCTATGTATCGTTAAATAAACCTGTTTATACAGAGGAATCAGAGCGTACGTTGATCGAGATGCTATCCTCGGCAAAGGTTACCAATCCTGAGGATCTTATTATCAGCCAAGAGGAATTGGATGATATTGAGCGCAATATTGGTCATATTTTAAGTGAACTCGAATGGGAGGTCTTGGAAGGATATCTAGATGGACGTTCTTATCAAGAAATGGCTGAGGTCACAGATCGCAGTGTCAAATCTATAGACAATGCGTTACAAAGGGTTAAACGTAAATTAGAGAAGTATTTAGAACATCGGGTTTTGGATTCTCCAAGAACCACACAGGAAGGATGACAGTCGTGACAAATTTCTTAATGATTGTAGAACTTATTGTATCTATTTTATTAATCGTAGTAGTTGTTGCACAAGAGAGTAAAAACGCAGGCATGGGTGGTGCTGTATCGGGTGCGGCTGACTCTTCTTTTGGTGGTAAGCAACGTGGTTTGGACGCTTTCTTATCTAAATGTACGATTATATTGGGGATTATCTTTGCTGTGTTAAGCTTAGTGTTAGGGGCAATGATTAATCAATTCTAATGATGAAAGCCTGCTTTGCAGGCTTTTTCTTTTTTACAGAATAAGGAGGTGAAGATTTGAAGAAGAAAGTATTAGACTTTTATAAATCTATACAACCACATGCATATCATATTGAAGATGCTGCTATGGATAATCATATTCGAGGTGGTAAAGATCTTGAAATGTTTATTCGTTCTGCTAAGATGCTTGCTCGAGAAGGAGTATTAACATCTTCGCGACCTGATGTATATCAATATGTAGAGCAACAACATGAAGAATATGAAGGTATTTATAAGGGCTATCGTAAGTCTTTTGGCTTTGTTATTATGCCAGAAGATGAAGATATTTACGTAGCAGAGCAAAATAAAGGTACTGCTATGCATAATGACAAGGTTCGTGTTCGTGTTATACCTTCTAACTATACAAAACATAAACGAGAAGGTGTCATAGTTGATGTTATTGAACGGGCTAATGAAACCGTAGTGGGTACTTATGACCGACAACAACACTTTGGCTTTGTTATCCCTGATGATGAGCGAATTGGGACTGATATCTTTGTAGATTTAAAAAATACATTAGATGCTCGTAGTGGCGCAAAGGTATTAGTGAAAATTACTAAATGGCCTGAAGGCGATAAAAAGCCAGAAGGTGTTATTACTGAAATTCTTGGTTATAAGGGCGATGTAGGTCTTGATATTAACTGCATCATGGCTAATCATAAGATTCCATTTAATTTCCCCGATGATGTTATCAAAGCGAGCAAGAAAATTGATACCCTTATTCATGAAGACCCTGCCCGTTGGGATCTTCGTGACTTACAAATGGTTACTATCGATGGGGAGGATGCAAAAGATTTAGACGATGCTGTGAGTGGCCGAAAATTACCAAATGGTAATTATGAGTTAGGTGTACATATTGCAGATGTGAGTCATTATGTAGTATCCGGACAGGCCATTGATAATGAGGCCTATAAACGCGGTACATCTGTGTATTTAGTAGATCGTGTAGTACCGATGTTACCTGAGATCCTATCTAACGGTATTTGTAGTTTAAATGCTCATGAAGACCGTTATGCTATGACGTGTATGATGGAAATAGATAAAGATGGTAAGGTTGTAAATTATCGTATTCGCCCATCTATTATCCATGTAGGACGTCGTTGTAGTTATAAAGAGGTCTATAAAGCATTAGAGGAAAATATTATTCCTGATGACTTACAAGACTTTATGTCTATGCTGTATGATTTGGCAGAAATCTCTAAGATTTTGAATCGCATGCGTCGTCGTAGAGGTGCTTTAGATTTTGATTTCCCTGAATATAAAGTATTACTCGATCATGATGGTACACCGTTACGTATTGTAAAACGAGATCGAACCATGGCGGAACGACTTATCGAAGAATGTATGCTCATTGCCAATGAAATAGTGGCTACACACTTAAAGAATACACACCGTACATCGGTATATCGTATTCACGAGAACCCAAGTGAAGAGAAATTGGATTTATTTCAGAAGGTATTAAATTACTTGGGGCAAAATCTCGTCCTTAGTACTGATGGTGTAACACCAAGAGATTTTCAAAAAATCTTAGATGTAGTAAAGGGCCAAGATATTGAGCAAGTAGCTCAAATTATGACCTTGCGTTCTATGCAACAGGCTAAATATAGTACCATCAATGTGGGGCACTTTGGCTTGGCATCTACATGTTACACCCATTTCACATCTCCTATTAGACGATATCCAGACTTAATGGTTCATCGCCTTTTAAAGGCGGATATGCATTGGAAAAATGGCTATTCTAAACGCGATATAGACGAATCATTCTTAGCGGGAGCTGTTGAACATTCCTCTATGCAAGAACAAGTTGCTACAGAGGCCGAACGAGATACAGTAGATCTTAAGAAGACACAATATATGGTTCCATTTGTAGGGGAAGTTTTTGAAGGAACTATTTCTAGCATTACATCCTTTGGTATGTTTGTAGAATTAGAAAATGGTATCGATGGTCTTGTGCATATGAGCATGATGAATGATGATTACTATTTCTTCGATGAAGAACATTTTGTGCTTGTAGGAAAGAGAACCGGTAAAACTTATCGCTTAGGTGAAACGGTAACTGTTACCTTAGTAAAAGCCGATGTAGAAAAGAAACAGATTGATTTTGTACTAGGTGAAGTTAATAACTTAATGGCTATTCAAGAACAATTGCTCAGTGGTTCTGACTATGCAACTACTTGCGATGGTTTTGGTAGTCGTAGAAGTCGTAAATCTTCTGATAAATCTAGTAAAAAGTATTCTCGGCGTGATAGCAGTAAATCTGGTCGTTCTAGATATGATACTTTCAGTAAAAAATCTAGTAAAGGAAAATCAAGTCGTAAGAAGTCTAATAAAACGACTAAGCACAGTCAATCTAAGAAATATAAAAGTAAACGTAAACGATAGAGGTATATATGGCAAAACAATCTAGTCCATCTCTTATTGCTGATAATCGTAAGGCCCGTCATGATTTTAATATTCATGAAACCTATGAAGCTGGTATTGCTTTAACAGGTACTGAAATTAAATCGATACGCCAAGGTAAATTAAACTTAAAGGATAGCTTTTGTCGGATTGATAAAGGTGAGCTTTTGTTGTATGGTGTTCATATCAGCCCATATGAACAGGGCAATCGTTTTAATCATGAACCTGAACGGACTCGTAAACTATTGATGCATAAATCTGAAATCAATAAATTACATGCACAAGTTAAGGAAAAAGGTTTCTCTTTAGTACCGCTTAATTTCCATTTTAGTCATGGTTATGTTAAGGTGACCGTGGGCCTTGTAACTGGTAAAAAGTTATACGATAAGCGTCAAGATATGGCCGAACGTGATGCTAAGCGAGATATTGCAAAGCGTCTCAAAGAGCAACAAAAATATTAAGATAAAAAGATCGAGTCATAGTGACTCGATTTTTTTGTAATGCTTGTCAACTTAGTTTTGAGTTTTTAGTTGATAAATGAGTATATAAAATTTATAATGTAAACAAAGAGTCGTGTTTGTAGTTGACATTTTCTGAGTAGAGGAGAAATATCATGAATCAGAATATTCGGTACATTACTGAGGTTGCTATTTTAACGGCTATGATTACTGCATTAGGTGCTATTAAAATACCTAATATCATTCCCGGTATAGAGTTTCAACTGTCAGCTCCGTTGGCGGTAGCCATATGTGCTGTATTCGGATTTAAGAAATATATTATTAGCGGATGTCTATCTAGTTTAATCGGCTTAGCACTAGGCACTCAAACGATTTTAAATGTTATGATTGCTATGCAATTTCGTCTTATTGTAGGTTTAATCCTTTGGATGTGTCATAATCATATGATCGGTATTATGATTTCTGGTCCTATTGCATCTGCATTAGCCCGATTGACCTTGTCTGTATATATTGGTAAGGCTGCATTACCTATGGTTGCATTAGCGGTGCCTGGTATGATTTTTACAGTTATTATGGCGCCTGTATTTGTGAAAGTATTCCGTAAAATTCACAGTCAAGCACATCAAAATAATATAATAAAAGGTAAGGTATCATAATGAGTGAATTATATAGTGTACGCATGCGTGCAGCACAAGGTGGTCCCCATGAAAAAGGGGGCCATCATATTTCTGGGGCGGAGCGTATTGTAAAAATAGAAGATGTGGGCGCTATAGCTCAATCACTAGCAGAACGTGCTCTACATCATAGCAAAGGAACAGCTGATTTTATCAATATTACAGTAGATTTAATTCCATCGGAGAAGATTACATACATAGACTGTCTAAAGGTAGAGGAACATAAAACTAGTAGTATTTCTGAATCCCATCAATTGGCGACTAAACTTTTACAAGGTCCTAATATTAGTGAGGTAACTGTTTATAAAGCTATATCTTTATTAAAAAGTTTAGATAAATCTATGCGCGGCGCTATGTTAGTGGATGCCATTACTGGCGAGCGCTTAGATACAGGTGACCGCGGAGTACGTGTTAGTCATATGGACTCCTTTGAATCTCATACATTAGGTGATAATGAACATATGAGAGAGGCTTTAGTATTAGCTTCAAAAGTTCAATCAGCAGATGGTATTGTTGGCGAATTATGTTGGTCTGATGATCCAGACTATACAGTAGGTTATGTTGCTTGTAATGGTGTATACCATCGCCTTCCTAATATGAAAGAATTTGGATCAGATATAGGGGGCCGCGTTTTCTTTGTACGCTCTGATATAGATAGTGAAAGTGTAATAACATATTTGGAGAAATCTCCAGTACTTGTTCAGCGGTGATAAAATGTATGAATTTTTTAAAGATCAATTAGACTCAAAGGTACAGAACCATAATCTACGAACCTTAACAGAATACAGCCCTATTGATGCAGTACGAGTAAAACGAGATGATAAAGAATATTTGATGATGGCTTCAAATAATTATCTGGGCTTAACTTTTGATTCTCGTGTAATAGAAGGGGCCCTGAAAGGGGCTAAACAATATGGAACAGGATCTGGTGGATCACGCCTTGTATCTGGTACGTTTCCATTATTTACAGAGCTTGAAAAAGAATTAGCAAAATTTAAAAATACTGAAAAAGCGCTCGTATTTAATACCGGTTATATGGCCAATGTAGGAACTATTTCTGCTATAGCGGATAAGAATACTATTATTTTTAGCGATGCTCTAAATCATGCGAGTATTATAGATGGTTGTAGATTGAGTAGAGGGGCCGTAAAGGCTTACAGCCATTGTGATGTAGATGAATTAAAGTACTTATTCAAACAAGCAGATCGAAATGCACGCAAGCTTATCGTCACAGATGGTGTATTTAGCATGGATGGGGATATTGCACCATTAGATAAACTATATGAATTAAGTCGTGACTATAATGCATTACTCATGGTAGACGATGCTCATGCAACAGGAACTATCGGCAATGGTCATGGTACAGCGGCTTATTTTAATCTAGAAAAAGAAATCGATATTCAACTGGGAACATTGAGTAAATCATTAGGATCTGTTGGTGGTTATGTAGCTGCAAATAGCACTATCATAGATTATCTCGTTAATACGAGTCGTAGCTTTATATTCTCCACCGCATTATCTCCTGCTGATATAGGGGCGTCCCTAGCTGCATTACAGGTTCTTGAGACAGATGGATCTGTTTTACGGCGTTTACAAGAAAATGTAAACTATATGGCAGATCAATTGATTTCTATGGGAATTGATGCTACTAATGAAACGCCAATTTTCCCAATTTTAATAGGCCGTAATGAAGATACACTTGCCGTATCTGATTATCTATATGAGGCTGGCATTATAGGCACCGCTATTCGTCCGCCTACAGTACCTGTTGGTGAAAGCAGAATTCGCTTGACCGTTACAGCTGCTCATAATAGAGAACAAATAGATTATGTATGTCATACATTGCATAAAGCAATACAGAAAATAAAGTAAATCAGAATATTGGTTTAGTGGAGTTTCGACTGAATTGACAGTACTAGTAAATAGGCTTATAATTATGAGACTGACGCACGGGGATGTAAAGGTTTCGACAGGGGTGCGTGTGGTATAGATAGCGAGTCGGCGTTCCATGAGGCCGTTAAACGGTGGGAAAACATTTAAACGCAGAAGAAAATTTTGCATTAGCTGCATAAGCTACGTCCCTCATACTTGTGCCTACCAAGTGTGAATGGACGTCAAACCGTAGGCTGGCTTAATTCAGTTGTTCATATGAATTAGGTGAGACAATATGAACTGGGGTTGTGTAGCTTGTCTGTGAGCGGTAGCAACTTGAGACTTAAATCATAGACTGTTCTCGGAGAAGTCTATATGGCAACACTTTTGGACAGGGGTTCGACTCCCCTCATCTCCACCAATATTCAAGCTAAAGCTAGAAGATACGTAAATACTGAACAAATACAGTAGCTACCTAGTCTTCTAGCTTTTTTTAGTGTTCGCATATGTTCGCTTAAATTCGCATTTATTCGGTTGAAATTTCCCCTTTATTTCCCCACAGAATATTTCACCGTAAATTGGAGGAGATTGTACACGAAAAATATTAAATGTCAATGATTTTTATCGTTTTTTTTGTATACAATGGATGTGAATTTATATAGATTTTATCTATGTTTTAGAACATTGGTGAGGTATCGAAAAAATTGACTTTGTCTATAGAATCCTGTAAAATATATAAAGATAATTATGCAATTATGAGCTATAAATGATTAGTGTAGTGTAAAGGAGTACATATAATGAAGTCCCGTTATTCTCGTATGTTAGCGGCTCTTGTTGTATCCGCTGTAATGATTGCTGGTTGTGGCAGTAATCAGCAGCAAGCAGGCGACGTGAGTGTCAATGCATACAAAATTACTGCAAGTGATGCACAGGTAAATCAAACCTATGCTGGTACTGTAGTTGCAGAAAACTCTGTAGCTGTACATGCTCGTGTATCAGGTTATGTAGTTGAAAAATATGTTAAAGGTGGAGAACAAGTTGTAGCTGGTCAACCATTATATCGTATTGATTCTCGTCAATACGAAGCTAGTCTTGCTAATGCAGAAGCGCAAGCGGTTCAGGCTAATGCGACTTATAAAAATGCTGAAGTAGATCTTAATCGTTATGAAACTTTAGCTCAACAAGATGCTATTGCGCAACAACGCGTAGATACGCAACGCAGTACTGCAGAACAAGCTAAGGCAGCTTATGAGGCTTATCAAGCATCCGTAAAAATTGCTCAAGACAACTTGGGTGACACAATTGTATATGCTCCATATTCTGGTACATTACGTATGGATGATATCGATCTAGGGACATTTGTTCAAGCTGGCTCCACTACTTTAGTTACGATTGACTCCATTGATCCAATTTTTGTTGAATTTAGCATGACAGAACAAGAATATCTTGACTTCATGAAAAATCCAACTGGTGATGACTCTAGTGGTCCAAATATTCAATTAAAACTTGCTGATGGTGATACTTATAACCAATTTGGTTCCATTGTTCAAGCCGCAAAGAGTCTTGATCAATCAACAGGTAAGCTTGTGTTAAAAGCTTCTTTCCCAAATCCAGATCATTTATTGTTACCGAATATGTTTGCCACAGTAATTTCTCCTGGTCAAAAATTAAAAAATGCTATTCTTGTTCCTAGTCGCGCTATTCTTCAAATTATGGATAAAAACTTTATCTTTGTTGTAAATGCTGACGGAGTAGTAGAACAAAAAAGTGTTGAAGTTGGCGGTACAAGTGGTAGCGATACAATTATTAAAGCCGGTTTAGCACCTGGAGACACAATCATCGTTGATGGATTAACTAAGGTTAAAAATGGTGCGAAGGTTAATGCTAAATTGCTTTCAAAAGAACAATTAAAAGCTACAAAATAGAAGGGGGCTAGATCGTGTCGAAATTTTTTATTAATCGACCTATCTTTGCCATTGTAATAGCCATTGTTATTACTTTGGTAGGTCTCATTTCTATGATGAACCTCCCGGTAGCTCGATATCCACAAATTTCTCCACCTACAGTTCGTGTAAACACTGCCTATACTGGTGCAACAGCTCAAGTAGTAAATGATACGGTAGCTAGTGTTATTGAAACACAAATCGTAGGTGTACAAGATATGGACTATATGACATCTAGTAGCTCAAGTAATGGTAGCTACTCTTTGACTGTTCAGTTCAATCAAGGCACAGATGCCGATATGGATACGGTTAATACTCAAAACCGTGTTCAAGCAGCACTTGCACAATTGCCTGCAGAGGTACAAGCAGTTGGTGTTACAACTACTAAATCATCTGGTGATATGGCTATGGTATTCTCCTTGAACTCACCTGATGGTACTTATGATTCTACATTCTTAAAGAACTATGGTACCAACTATATGATGGATGCTATTAAAGCCATTAAGGGTGTTGGTTCTGTACAAGAGTTCGGTTCCGACTATGCTATGCGCATTTGGTTAGATCCTGCAAAAATGCAAAACCTCGGTGTTACTATTTCTGAAGTGACAGCAGCTATTAAGGGGCAAAACTTACAGGCTGCGGCAGGTACAGTTGGTCAAAATCCTACTAATGGGGAACAAGCATTCCAATATCCTATCAAAATTGAAGGTCGTCTTGTGACGCCTGAACAATTTGGCAATATTGCTATTAAAAGTTCTAATGGTAAGGTATTGCATCTAAAAGATGTTGCTCGTATTCAAATTGGTGCTAAAGGATATGACTTTAATGCTAAGTCCGCTCATAAAGAGGTAGCAGGTTTCGCTATTTCTTTACAAAATGATGCTAATGCATTAGAAACTATTGCAAATGTTAAGAAGGTACTAGATGAACAATCTAAATCTTTCCCACCAGATATGCAATATAATGTGGTTGTAGATAATACTAAATTCGTAAGTGCATCTATCAATGAGGTAGAGCATACCTTTGTAGAAGCATTGTTACTCGTTCTTATCGTAGTATATGTGTTCCTACAATCTTGGAGATCTACGATTATTCCTATGATTGCTGTTCCAGTATCCTTGTTAGGTACATTTGGTGCTTTCGTATTGCTTGATTTCTCCATCAATACATTAACATTATTCGCCATGGTATTGGCTATAGGTCTCGTTGTTGACGACGCTATCGTTGTAGTAGAGGCGGTAGAGTATGAATTGAAATATAATGGCTTACCTCCGAAAGAGGCAGCTATTAAAGCGATGGAAAATGTACAAGGTCCTGTAATTGGTATTGCTTTCGTATTGGTCGCAGTATTCGTACCAGTAGCCTTCATGGGTGGTATGACAGGTATCTTATATAAACAATTTGCATTAACAATTGCTGTGTCTGTTATTATTTCTGCAATTATCGCTCTTGTGTTAACACCAGCATTATGTGCTACAATGTTAAAACCGCATACGCCTAAAGAGCGTGAAGATTGGTTACATCGTCAATTAAATAAATTTAATGCAGGTCTAGAACGTTTCAGTAATTGGTATGGAATTCAATTGGCTCGTTTAAGCCATCGTTTGAGCTTGACAGTTATTGTACTTTTAATTTTCGCAGGTGGTACTGGTTTAGTATTCCACTTCTTACCAACATCCTTTGTACCTGCAGAGGATAGCGGTTACTACATGATTGCTGTTAATGAGCCACCTGGTGCTACATCAGAACGTACCATGGCTACACTTGAAAAAATAGCATCTTTCTTGGAAGGTAAAAATGATCCTGAAAAACCTAAGGATGAACAATTATTCCAAGAGGTATTTACTGTAGCAGACTTTGACCTTTTAGGGAATGGTCAAAAATCTAGTGCTGGTGTAATCTTTGCTACTATGTCTGACTGGAAGTATCGTACAACTCAAGCAACATCTATTAATGCATTGGTTGGTCAAACATTTGGCTTTGCTGCTAAAGGAGTACCTGAAGCAACTGTAGTTGCTTTGAATCCACCATCTATTCCAGGTTTAGGGGCTACAGGTGGTTTCAGCATGTACATTATTAACAAAGCTGGTGACAGTCCACAAGTTATGGCGGAACGTGCTAATGAATTCTTAGCAGAAGCCCGTAAGAGTCCAGCCATTCAATCTATTTACACTACCTTCGATACATCTACACCATCCTTACAATTTGATGTGAATCGTGAAAAAGCGGCTCAAGATGGTGTGGCATTAGCTGATATTTTTACTACATTACAAGGTTTCTATGGTAGTATTCAAGTTAATGACTTTACTACATACGGAAAAAACTACAAAGTAGTAGTTCAAGCTGAAGATGCTTATCGTCAAAATGCGGATCAGCTTAATATGCTAGCTGTTCGTAATAGCAAGGGCCTTATGGTTCCAGTTTCTAACTATATTCAGAAGGAACAAACAGGTACACCATCTAGTATTACTCGTTTTGATAATGCAATGGCTGTACAAATCGGTGGTTCTCAAGCAAATGGTTACTCCTCTGGTGATGCAATTAACGCCTTGAAAGAGGCAGCAGCTAAAACATTGCCTGCAGGTTATTCTTATGACTGGGCAGGTCAATCTCGTGAAGAGTTAAAAGCTGGTTCCCAAACTATGATGATTCTTGGGTTAGGCCTAGTATTTGTATTCTTAATCTTGGCTGCTTTGTATGAATCTTGGAAGGTTCCATTTGCCGTGTTATTCTCTGTACCATCTGGTATGATTGGAGCTTCTTTAGTTCCATTCTTGTTGAACTTTACAGGTAGATATTCCTTAGCTAATGATATTTACATGCAGATCGGTCTTTTGACACTTGTTGGTTTGGCCGCAAAAAATGCGATTCTTATCATCGAGTATGCTAAGATTCGTGTTGATGAACGTGGCATGAACGTTGTTGATGCCGCTATCGAAGCTGCAAAAATTCGTTTGCGTCCAATCTTGATGACATCTTTTGCGTTTATCCTTGGTGTATTGCCATTGGCAGTATCTAGCGGTGCTGGTTCTGGTGCACGTACATCCATGGGGATTACTGTAGTAGCAGGGATGACAACAGCAACATTATTTGGTATCTTTATCATTCCAATGTTGTTCATCATCATTGAAACACTTGGCCCTGGTTTGTTAACAAATCGTAAAAAAGACCATGAATAATTTTCTATATTAGCTATTAATATAGACAGATAAAAAACACGTCATTACTAAGTAGTGGCGTGTTTTTTTGTATATTTTATGATATAATAATAGAGTTAAAAATCGGATTGACTTTGGTCAATATAAATGTGAAATTAAAAATTAAAGAGGTATATTATGAGTGATGTAAAAACATATGTAGCAGGTCATAAAAGCCCTGATACAGATTCTATTTGTTCTGCTTATTCCTTTGCTAATTTCTTAACACAAATGGGTACACCCGCAACTCCAGTATGTGCAGGTGAAGCAAATAAAGAAACAACATATGTATTGAATCATTTTGGTTTTGAACACCCTCAAATCGTTAAGAATTGGGAAGAATTCGCTCCAGAAGGCGGCAACTTGTACTTAACTGACCACAACGAATCTAAACAAATCATTGATGGTTACAAATCCATGAATATGTGTGGCGTTGTGGATCATCACCGCATCGGTGACTTTGAAACTGATGGTCCTGTATTTATGCGTTTAGAACCAGTAGGTTGTTCCAATACAATTATTACTAAATTGTACATTGAAAACAATCAAAAAATCCCTAAATCTATTGCAGGCTTGATGTTGTCCGCTATTATTTCTGATACTGTTTTATTCCGTTCTCCAACATGTACTGAAACAGATAAAGAAATGGCTCATAAATTGGCAGAAATCGCTGGTGTAGATATCGAGTCCTATGGCCTTGATATGTTAAAAGCTGGTGCAGATATTTCTGATTTGACTAATGACGATATCGTTCGTACAGACATGAAAGAATTCTCCGAAGCAGGTAAAACAATTTCTATTGGTCAAATTTCTGTTATGGATACAACAGATGTATTGGCTAAACAAGCTGAACTTGTAGCTGCGCTAGAAGCTCTTCGGAGCGCTAATAACTACAATGCATCTTACATCATGGTTACAAATATTCTTGATGAAAGTACTACATTGTTATTCAGTGGCGATGTTGAAGCTGTAGTAACAAAAGCATTTGAAAAAGAAGTTAAAGACAATGGTGTATTCTTGCCAAATACTATGTCTCGTAAAAAACAAATCGTACCACCAATTCTTGGTGCTATGAAATAGTATAGTAGTATACAAAGGGAAAAGAACGTTGCTTGCAACGTTCTTCTTCTCTATTTACATGATTATCAAATTATAGTATATGTAAGGGCGATAGGGGTGTTCCGATGAATTCATTACTAACAGGTTTAAATAAAGAGCAGCAACAAGCCGTTCAGCATACGGAAGGCCCTTTATTGATTTTAGCTGGTGCTGGATCTGGTAAAACAAAGGTGTTAACCGTTCGTATTGCACATTTGTTGGCACAAGGTGTTAATCCTTATGAAATTTTAGCCATTACTTTTACCAATAAAGCGGCTAAAGAGATGAAAAGTCGTGTAGAAGGTTTAGTAGGTGATATAGCTAATCGTATTTGGCTTAGCACATTCCATAGCTTTTGTGCGAAATTCTTGCGTTTTGAATTAGATAACTTCTTAGGTTATAACAGTAACTTTACAATCTATGATACATCTGACTCACAAGCAGTTATTAAGGCTGCTTTAAAAGCATTAAACCTCGACGATAAATACTATCCTGTAGGTGCTATGATTGGTGCCATATCTGATGCAAAAAATAAATTGTTATTTGCCTCAGATTTTAGAAAGCAAGCGAAAGATTTTTATCAACAAAAGGTTGCTGATGTATATGAGTATTATGAACGGGAATTGCGTAAAAATAATGCCTTAGATTTTGATGATCTTTTATTGGTGGCTGTAAAGTTATTACAATCTAATGAAGCTGTACTAGATAAATATAGTAAGCGTTTTCGTTATGTTATGATCGACGAATATCAAGATACGAACCATGCTCAATATTTATTGGCTAAATTATTAGCCTCTCATTGGAAAAATATTGCCGTTGTAGGTGATGCTGATCAAAGTATCTACGCATGGCGTGGCGCAGATATTCAAAATATCTTGGACTTTGAAAAGGATTATCCAAACTGCACATCTATCAAGTTGGAACAAAACTACCGTTCTACAAAGATTATTCTTGATGCAGCCAATGCAGTAATTGAAAATAACGAAGGTCGTCCTAAGAAAAATTTATGGACAGATAAGACAGAAGGGGATAAAATTCAACATTTTACGGCTCAATCTGAACATGAAGAAGCTGCTTTCATCGGAGATACCATCGCTAAAAAGCACGATGTTCATGGTGTACCTTATGGTGATATGGCTATTTTGTACCGTACAAATGCTCAATCTCGTGTACTTGAAGAAGCACTGATTAAGAGAGCATTGCCTTATACTATGGTAGGGGGCACAAAGTTCTACGATCGTAAAGAAATTAAGGACGTTTTGGCATATCTACGTGTGTTATATAATCCATTCGATGATTTGAGTTTATTGCGCATCATCAATGTACCTAAGCGTAGTATTGGTGCTACTACAGTGGCAAAACTACAAGATTATGCTCGCGCAAATGGCACATCCTTGTTTATGACATTAACACAGTTGCATCTAGTAGATACGATTAAAGGTAAGACAAAGGAAAAGTTAGAGGAATTTGGTATCCTTATCTTTACTCTTGTAGCTGAAATGGAAGATAAAACTGTGCTTGATATCTTAGAATCTATTCTCGATAGAACCGGCTACTTAGCACAATTAGAAGAAAGTACAGATCCACAAGATCAGGCTCGCGCTGAGAATATCGGTGAACTTTTATCTGTCGCTAAAGACTTTCAAGATACAAATCCAACTGGTACAGTGGAAGACTTCTTGGAACAAGTAGCACTTGTAAATGATGTTGATTCTTTCGAGCAAGAAGAGTCTAAAGTTACATTGATGACATTACATGCTGCGAAAGGTTTGGAATTCCCTATTGTATTCTTAGGTGGCTTGGAGGAAGGTTTATTCCCGCATAGCCGCACCTTGATGAACCCTGAGGAAATTGAAGAGGAACGCCGCCTTGCTTATGTAGGTATTACTCGTGCTGAAAAGGAATTATATATTTCTAATGCCACTACGCGTACCGTATTTGGACGCACTAGTAGCTATTTACCATCTCGTTTTATCGATGAAATTCCAGAAGAGCTGGTAGATGGTTTGCGTGCTAAGCGTAAAGTACCTGATGATATTAAGCGCCATGTACCGCAACATATGAGTGTTACCAGTCGCCCTGTAACAAAACCAATTGTTCGCAATGAAGTGATTGCCGATTGGAAAGTAGGTGACACAGCCATTCATAGTAAATGGGGCAATGGTAAAGTCATCAATGTTGCCGGTGAAGGGGCTGGTATGAAGCTAACTATTGAATTCCCCACACAAGGTGTACGTGTGGTAATGGCCAAATTTGCACCTGTAAAAAAAGGCTAAATGTTTATTCGATAAAAGGATATAAGATGAATCCGAAAGATAGAATTAAAGAGTTACAACAAGAGCTGACTCATGCACAGTATTTATACTATGTAAAAGATGCTCCTACAATGAGTGACTTTGAATACGATAAAAAATACCGAGAGCTCGTTGATTTAGAAACAGCTCATCCTGAATATATTGTGCCATCATCTCCAACACAACGGGTAGGCATGAAGGTGGAAGGTTCCTTTGAAAAGGTCGTCCATGGCCGCCCTATGTTGAGCTTATCTAATGTATTTAGTGCTGATGAAGTACGTGCATTTGCTAGTCGGGTAGAGAAGGAATTAGGTCATAAGCCTTCTGCTTATGTGGTAGAACTTAAAATCGATGGTTTAGCTGTTAATTTGCACTATGAGAACGGCATGTTTGTACGTGCCGTAACACGTGGTGATGGTCGCGTTGGTGAAGACGTAACTGCTAATGTGCGTACTATTAAATCTATTCCTTTATATCTAGAGGATGCGCCAGAATTTATCGAGGTTCGCGGTGAAGCGTATATGCCTCATAGTGAATTTAAACGTATAAATGAAGAACGTGACGAAGAGGGCTTGCCTATCTTCGTAAATCCTCGTAATGCAGCAGCAGGTTCTTTACGTCAACAAGATCCTGCCATTACGGCTAGTCGTAATTTAGCATTCTTTGCCTATGCAATCGGTTCTGAAGTGGGGGCTAATATTCATAGTCAAGAGGAATTGCTACAAAGTCTAGAAACTTTCAAGTTTTCTGTAAATCCTCATTACCGTGTATGCAAAACAATTGACGAGGTCATAGAGGCTATTAATTATTGGGGTGAAAAGCGCCATGAGTTGCCATACGATACAGATGGTATGGTAATTAAGGTTAATAGTTTCGATGACCAAGAGGTACTTGGCAGTACTGCGAAGGATCCTAAGTGGGCTACAGCTTACAAATATCCGCCAGAAGAGGTAGAGACCATTCTTAAGGATATTACTATCAATGTGGGACGTACGGGGGTTCTTACTCCAACTGGTGAATTGGAATCTGTATTCGTATCCGGTACAAATGTAAGTCGTGTTACACTACATAATCAAGACTTCATCAATGAAAAAGATATTCGCATTGGTGACCATGTCATCATTCACAAGGCAGCCGAGATTATTCCAGAGGTTATCCGCGTAGTTCCAGAAAAACGAACTGGTTCTGAAGTGCCTTTCACAATTCCTAATACATGTCCTGTATGCGAATTTCCTGCAGTCCGACGTGAAGGTGAAGCCGCTATTCGTTGCACCAATAAACATTGTCCTGCCATTGAAAAGGAACAAATTATCCATTTTGCATCTCGCGATGCTATGAATATCGATGGTCTCGGTCCTAGCATTGTAGAAAACCTCATCAATAACAAATTAATCACCAATGTTGTTGATTTATATCATTTAACGGTCGAACAACTAGTTACCATGGATCGAATGGGTAAGAAGTCTGCTGAGAATTTGGTAAAAGCTATCGGAGATTCTAAATCTCGCGGATTAGATCGTGTACTATATGGTCTTGGTATTCGACTAATTGGTTCTAAGGCAGCCGGAACAATTGCAAGTGTTGTGAAATCTATGGAACGATTCATGACTATTACTAAGGAAGAACTTGTTGCAGTAGAAGAGATTGGTCCTACAATGGCAGATAGTATTGTTGAATACCGTCAAGATCCTACTCATGTAGAAATCATTGAAGGTTTAACAACGGCAGGACTTAAGATGACTGTAGATATTGTTGAAGCAGCAGGCAACCAAATGGAAGGCGAAATCGTCGTTCTCACAGGTAAACTTGAAGTTATGGGCCGCAGTGAAGCTGGTAAGATTCTTGAATCTCATGGAGCTAAGGTGACCGGTTCCGTCTCTAAGAAAACAACCCTTGTTATTGCTGGCGAAGACAGTGGTAGTAAGCTTACTAAAGCAAATGAATTGGGTATTCGTGTTATGAATGAAGAAGAGTTTGTAGAACTCCTACACAAACTCGGAGAAATTCAATAGACATACATTCTACAATATTTTGAAAATATATATTATTTGCTTTATAATAAATAATTATGAAAGGATGTGTCTCGATGAAAATCAGCCAAGAGGAAATTAAAAAAATCGCCTTACTTTCACGCTTGGAAGTTAAGGAAGAACATATGGCACATGTAGAAAAAGAGTTGTCCGACATCTTGACTTATGTTGCTGAACTAGATGCATTAGAACTTGATGGTGTGGAGCCTATGGCTCATGCAGTACCATTGCACAATGTATTTAGAGAGGATGAAACAAAACCATCCTTAGACCATGATTTAGCTTTGTCCAATGCTCCAGAAGCAGAGGATGGGTACTTTAAAGTACCTCGCGTTGTACAAGAATAGGAGGTTTCGCTGTGGCAACAATTCATGAATTACACAAGAAACTAGTGAATAAAGAAATCAGCGCTGTTGAATTGACGAATGCTGTTATTGCACATAAAGCGAAAGTGGAACCGACTGTACATGCGTACTTATCCGATTCTCATGATCGTGCTTTGGCTACAGCTAAGCTTGTAGATGAAGCAATTGCTAAAGGTGATGCTATTTCCCCATTGGCAGGTATTCCTGGTGCAATTAAAGATAATATTTGTATTAAAGATGAACCTGCAACATGTGCATCTAAAATGTTGGAGAACTTTGTGCCTCCATACAATGCATCAGTTATTGAACGTTTACAAGACAATCATTATATTAGCCTTGGTAAACTTAATATGGATGAATTTGCTATGGGTGGCTCTACAGAGAACTCTGCATTAGCTAAAACATCTAACCCTTGGAATGCTGATTGCGTACCAGGTGGTTCTTCTGGCGGTAGTGCAGCAGCTGTATCTAGCGGTTCTGCTATTTGGGCTCTTGGCTCTGATACAGGTGGGTCTATTCGTCAACCAGCATCCTTCTGTGGCGTTGTAGGTTTAAAACCAACATACGGTAATGTATCTCGTTATGGTTTAATTGCTTTCGCATCCTCTTTGGATCAAATTGGCCCTGTTACTCGAGATGTAACTGATGCAGCGTTAGTATTAAATGCAATCTCTGGTCACGATGCTAAAGATTCAACGTCCATTCCAGGCACTCGTGTAGACTACACTACAGCACTTGTAAACGATGTAAAAAATCTAAAAATTGGTGTACCAAAAGAATTCTTTGGTGAAGGTCTCAATAGCGAAGTTCGTAAAGCTGTGGAAGAAGCTATCGAAACATACAAAAAATTAGGTGCTGAAATCGTTGAGGTTTCCTTGCCCAATTCTAAATATGCATTGTCTGCATACTATATCATCGCATTGGCAGAAGCTAGCTCCAATTTGGCTCGTTATGACGGTGTAAGTTATGGTATGCGGGTACCTGCAGATAATCTTGTAGATATGTCCACTAAAACTCGCACAGAAGGCTTTGGTCCTGAAGTACAACGCCGTATCTTGTTAGGTACTTATGTATTGAGTGCTGGTTACTATGATGCTTATTATTTGAAAGCATTGAAAGTTCGTCGCCTTATTAAAAACGAATTTGACGAAGCATTCTCCAAGGTGGATTTGATTTTGACACCAACTGCACCTAATACATCCTACAAATTTGGTGAAAAAGCTAATGATCCATTAGCAATGTACTTAGAAGATATCTGTACAGTACCAGCAAATCTTGCAGGTATTCCAGGTATTAGCATCCCAGCAGGTATGAGTAGCAATAATTTGCCAATTGGATTACAATTACTTGGCCCTGCTATGGGTGAAGAAACATTATTACGTGCTGCTTTCACATTTGAACAAGCACGTCCGGACTGTCAATTAGTAGCACCAACTGGGGAGGTTTCTCTATGAGTAGTAAATACGAAACAGTCGTTGGTTTAGAGGTTCATACCGAGCTTAAGACTAAGTCTAAAATCTTCTGTGGTTGTACCACTGAATTCGGCGGCGATCAAAATACACATGTATGCCCAGTATGCCTTGGCTTGCCTGGTGCTATGCCTGTGTTAAATAAACAAGTAGTAGAATTTGCTATCAAAGTTGGTTTAGCATTGAATTGTGAAATTCTAAACTTCAATAAATTTGACCGTAAAAACTATTACTATCCAGATTTGCCTAAAAACTATCAAACATCTCAATATGATTTGCCAATTTGCTTAAATGGTCATTTGGACATTGAAGTAAATGGTGAAACTAAACGCATTGGTATTACGCGTATTCACATGGAAGAAGATGCAGGTAAACTCGTTCATAGTGGTAACACTATTTCCGATTCTAAATCTTCTAATGTTGACTACAACCGTACAGGTGTTCCTCTTCTTGAAATCGTATCTGAACCAGATATTCGCTCCGGTGCAGAAGCAAGAGCATATGTTGAAAAACTACGTTCCATCTTGCAATATTTAGAAGTATCTGATGGTCGTATGGAAGAAGGTTCCTTGCGTGGTGATTGTAACGTATCCGTACGTTTGCGCGGTACTAAAGAGTTTGGTACACGTACAGAAACTAAGAATGTTAACTCCTTAACAGCTATTCAAAAGGTTGTTGAATACGAAGCCTTGCGTCAAGCTAAGTTGATCGAAGCTGGCGGTAAAGTAGATCAAGAAACACGTACTTGGGATGATGCTCAAGGCATTACTATTGGTATGCGTAAGAAAGATGAAGAAAACGATTACCGTTACTTCCCTGAACCAGACTTGGTACCAATTGTGATTACGAACGAAAAAATCGAAGAAGTGCGTCGTGCGTTACCTGAATTGCAAGATGCTAAGATTGAACGTTTTGTATCTGAATATGGTTTGTCTCGTGAAGACGCAACAATCCTTACTGTATCTCGTAAAACTGCAGATTTCTTAGATGCTACTGTAAAAGCAGGTGCAGATGCTAAGACTGTGGCTAACTGGATGCTTGGTGACTTGTCCAAGATGATTAATGAAAGTGGTTTAACATTCGCTGAATCTAAAGTAAGCCCAGAAAACTTGGCTAGTATGATTGCCCTTATCGATAAAGGTACAATCTCTGGTAAAATTGCGAAAAAAGTTATCGTATCCATGTGGGAATCCGGCAAGGATGCTGATACTATCGTAAAAGAAGAAGGTCTTGTTCAAATCACAGATACTGGTGCTATTGAAGAAATCGTTAAGCAAGTTATTGCTAATAATCCACAACCAGTGGCAGATTTCAAAGGTGGCAATGGTAAGGCTATTGGTTTCTTAGTGGGTCAAGTTATGAAAGAATCTAAAGGCCGTGCTAACCCAGGTATGGTAAATCAATTGCTTCAAAAATACTTGAAAGACTAATTTGCCCGTTAGCCTATAGTCATATAAAGCAATACAAACAAAAATATCCCCTATAGATATATGAATTTATATTTATAGGGGATATTTATTTGCATTTTTATAAGAAAAATATGGTATAATAGATTGTACAAAATTAATTATTATTTTGGTCATATAAAGGACGTAACGATGTCTGATCAACACAATACAAATAACAATCAAAATACATATAGAAATAATGAACGTAGCGATAGCTTTGGTAGTAATGCCTACTTCGGAGAGCCAAATACACGGGTATTATCTGATGATGAACGCCGTGACTTTGATGGTATAACCATTGAAGAAGTAGGAGACTCTGTTCATGTGGACTCTACACCTAGTAATATGAACGAAGAGTATCAACGCAGTGAAGAGTACAATCAATATGGCCCTCATGTTAAGGTGTATAGCTTTAATAGTACGAGTTGGCTAAGTCGTATTGTTTTAATTATTCTTCTAGCAATTGTATTAGCAGCTGTAGTATTTTTTGGTGGCATTATCCTATCTGTAGTAGGGGTTGTCATTTTAGTGGGGGCTATTGTTTCCTTTATCTTTGGCCTCTTTTAATGGTATAATATATATATTATGACTAGACGGTGGCTGAGCCATTCGATGATATAAAGGGGACCTATGAACGTAGTTTTATCCACATTAAACTCAAAATTTATACATTCCTCCCTGGCTTTGCGGTATCTCAAAGCCTACGGGCAGGCTCACGGACAGGCATACGATATAGTAGAATATACTATTAATATGCCTGTTTTACATATTCTTAGCGATATTACAGAGCGCAATATAGATGTATTGGGCTTTGCTTGCTATATCTGGAACATTGAAATGACCTTACATGTGGTGGACATGGTGAAAGCAGTTCGACCAGATATTAAAATTATCTTAGGCGGTCCAGAGGTATCTTTCACTGCCGATGAAATTCTAAATCGTTGCCATGCTGTAGACTATGTTGTACAAGGTGAAGGGGAAGAAGCTTTCTACCAACTCATTAGTGCATTACAAAATGGTAAGGATGGATTAGGAGAAGAAATCCCTGGTGTACGGGGCCGCCATATTACAGGTCAACTTATGGGATCCACTGAGGCCGTAGAGGTTAAAGATCTTAGCACTATTCCATTCCCATATGTAGAAGAGGATATGATTGATTTAGAACATAAAATTATCTACTATGAGTCCTCTCGTGGTTGTCCGTTCTCTTGTCAGTATTGCTTGTCTGGCAATAAGAATACAGTGCGATTCTTTCCACAAGAGCGAACTTTTAAAGAATTACAATGGTTTATCGACCATAAGGTAAAGCAAGTTAAGTTTGTAGATAGAACATTTAACTGTGCACCACATCACCATCGTCCGTTGATGGAATTTATGCGAGATGCCAATACAGAGACAAACTTCCATTTAGAAATGGAACCTGAGCTCATGACGGAATGGGAAACAAATATTCTCTGTGAAACACCACCAGGGCGTATTCAAATCGAAGTGGGCGTACAAAGTACACATAAGAAAACTTTAGATGCCATTAACCGATATAACGATTGGCCGTACATTCAAAAGGCTATCCGTCCTATTATTGAGGCCGGTCGTACCCATGTGCATATGGATTTAATTGTAGGTTTACCTTACGAAAATAAAGCGCGATTTGGATTATCCTTTAATGATCTTTTTAGCTTACAACCTCATGCGCTACAAATAGGTTTCTTAAAACTATTAAAAGGCTCTGGTGTACGCCGCATGGAGGAATACCAATATATTAGTGATCCTTTAGCACCTTATGAAGTTTTGAGTACCCATGTATTACCTTATAAAGATGTACGCTTCTTAAAGCATTTTGAAGATGTATTTGAACGCTTCTATAATAGTGAGCGCTTTAGAACAGTCTTTGGCTATATTGGTAGCAAGCTCATAAAGGAACATACTGATACATCCATAACTGGTGAAGATACAGCAATAAATCATGTACCACCAATGAAAAAGTATGATCCCACTAAAGTGGAGCCTAAAAAAGATGCTTTTTCTTATTTCTGTGAAATGACACAGGCTTGGCTCGATGCTGGAAATCATAAGGTTAATTTGAAAGATATCGACCAAATTGAGTTCTTGTATAATTTCTTCTTGTCTAAAGGCGACAAAGTAGCAGCTGAACTATTGCAATATGATACACTTGTTAGCTATCGAGGTAAGGTTCGCAGCGAAGCCGTTGGTTTGCCGAAGCAAACAAAGGAACTTTTACAAGAAGGGGAATCATTCTGGCGCAACGAAGAGATTGCATCTCAGTATATTCCAAACTATACATTCAAAGAATGGCGTAAAATTCGCCAACAATATGTAGAAATGCCAATGTCTGAAGATACGGCACATGTATTAGGCATAGAGAATGTACCTAATACACCATTTACAGTAATTATTGACGTTAATAAAGAGGTAAAACCCTTTATACGTCCTGAAATAGAGGCTTGTTAGTAACATAAAAATAATTTATCTAATTTTTGATAGTTGAGATATTACATAACAAGCGATGATTGGTTAGTTAAATAGGAGTGTTATGACCGATACAACGAGACCAAAACGATACCGCATGGTATCTAAATATTATAAAGAAACCTATGGGGAAAAGGTTTATAAATTGCCTGTTGCCTTACCGCTGACGTGTCCAAATCGAGATGGTTCGGCCGGCGTAGGGGGATGCACCTTCTGCGGTGAAATTGGTGCAGGCTATGAAAATCGTCCTGCGTGGATGACAGTGCGCATGCAACTAGAGGAAAACATTGCTCACATAGGTCCCAAATATAAGGCGAAAAAATTCATACCTTATTATCAAAACTTTAGTAATACCTATTTGGGACTTGATGATTTTAAAAGCTATATGGAGCAAGGCTGCATCGACAAAGCAGTAGGCATTGCTATTGCGACGCGACCAGATTGTATTGCCGATGAATACTTAGACATATTGGCTGATATTAGAGATCGATTTCAAAAGGATATCTATATTGAATTAGGATTGCAAACGGTCAATTATGATACATTAGAGAAAATTAATCGGGGTCATGATTTAGCTCAGTTTATTGATGCTGTACTACGCATTAAGAGATATGGATTTAATGTAACAACCCATATGATAGTAAATCTTCCATGGGATACTATGAAGGATACTATTGAAGGAGCCCGTATTTTGTCAGCTCTTGGTGTAGATCAAGTCAAACTGCATGCTTTATATATCGTAAAAAATACATTGATGGCTAAGTGGTATCAAGAAGGGCAATTTACTTTAATTAGTGCTGAGGAATATGCTGATCGGGTTGTGAATTTTATTCGTCACTTGCATCCTGACATTGTATTACAACGTCTTGTAGGCCGAGCACCTGAAGATAATACGTTATTTACGAATTGGTCTATGGGATGGTGGCGAGTTCAAGACTTAATTGATGATAAATTAGACGAACTGGATGCCCATCAAGGTGATTTATGTGATTATTTAAACGGCAAAGCCGTTCGTAAGTTTATAGATTAGGAGGTTGTATGAGCGAACAAGTATTTACATTTCCTACATATGACCTAGCACAATCCATACTAGGTCAACATAATCGATATTTGCATATGATGCTTGAAGTTATCTCTGTAGATGTAGTGGCACGCGGGGATACTGTGGTTATCAAGGGCGATGAAAAGCAAGTAGAGGCCCTGTATCGTACGTTAGAGGAACTGGTATTTTTATATCGTGAAGGCAGTACCATTACTGAGTCCCAAGTTCGTATTGCGGCCAAACTTATAGCGAACGGTAAAGCTGATGCTGTACATACTATGTTTGAAGATACCTTATCCGTTAATATGCGCGGTAAAAATATTACGCCTAAAACGGAAGGTCAGAAATACTATGTAGATAGCATCCGTAAAAACACCATTACCTTTGGTATAGGCCCTGCTGGTACAGGTAAAACATTCTTAGCTGTAGCGTTAGCCGCATTCTATTTAAAAAACCGCAACGTAGATAAAATCATTTTGACTCGTCCTGCTGTAGAGGCTGGTGAACGATTAGGCTTCCTACCTGGTGAATTACAAGACAAGGTAGATCCTTATTTGCGACCTCTTTATGATGCATTACATGAAATGTTTGGCATCGAGCAAGTACAACGCTTTATGGAACGTGGTACTATCGAGGTTGCACCATTAGCATATATGCGTGGTCGTACCTTAGAAAACGCCTTCGTTATTTTAGACGAAGCTCAAAATACGACGGCTGAGCAGATGAAGATGTTCTTAACCCGTCTAGGTAACAACTCTAAAATGGTAGTCAACGGTGATAAGACACAAATTGACTTGCCACCACGTGTTGTGTCTGGTCTTGGCGAGGCTGAAAAGGTATTGCGTCATGTACCTGGTATTAATATGGTTTACTTTAGCGATCAAGATGTTGTTCGTCACGATTTAGTTGGTCGTATTGTAAAAGCTTACGATCAGTATCACGAACGTAAATTAGCTGGTGAGACTGCGGAAACTAACGCAGCATCTAAAGAGCATGTAGCGAAAGGATAAGCATGTATATACATATTAGCTATGATGAAGGAATTCAAGAGGATTCCAATATTGAGGCTGTTATACGCAAGGTCTGTGATGAAGTGAGTCGCGTATATGGTCTTGAAGAAGATGAAATGAGTATTTTACTCTGCGATAATGCTAAGATTCACGAGCTTAACAAAGAATATCGCGGCATCGATAGACCTACCGATGTATTGTCCTTTGCCCTTAATGAAGGGGATGATTATGAAGGCAGTGAAGAGGAACACCACTTACTTGGTGATATGATTATTTCCTTAGAGCGCACTCGTGAACAAGCTATTGAATATGGACATAGTTTTGAACGGGAATTAGCGTATTTAACGACTCACAGTTGCTTACATATCTTAGGATATGACCATATGAACGACGAAGATAAAAAAGAGATGCGTACTGAAGAAGAATTTATCTTAGGTAATCTCGGTTATGTGCGGGAGGATGCACCATATAATGAATAAGAACGAACATTTTAAATCTGGCTTTGTTGCCGTTGTAGGACGCCCTAATGTTGGTAAATCTACATTAATTAATGCCCTTATTGGCGACAAAATCGCTATCGTATCCGATAAGGCTCAAACAACGCGCAACCGTATTATCTGTGTATATACAGATGAAGCAAAACAAATCGTTTTCATGGATACGCCAGGTGTACATAAGCCTAAACATAAATTAGGTGAATTCATGGTAGATGCTGCCATTGAGTCTTTGAAAGAAACGGAAGCTGTTTTATTTGTAGTAGCAGGCAATGAAAAACGCGGCCCTGGGGATAATTTTATTATTGAGCAATTAAAACGTGTAAAGGTTCCTGTTTTCTTAGTCGTTAACAAGATTGACACTCTAAAAAAAGAGGAGCTTTTAGAAGCCATCGTGTCTTATCAAGATGCATATCCATTTGCAGGGGTTATTCCTATTTCTGCAAAGGATAAAGAGAACCTAAATGAAGTTCTAAATGTATTAGAAGAAACATTACCGGAAGGTCCACAATACTTCCCAGAGGATATGATTACGGACCAACCAGAACGTCTTATCATTTCTGATATTGTTCGTGAAAAAATCCTATTGGCTACACGTGATGAAATCCCTCATGCTATCGCTGTAGACGTAGATGAAATGAAAACGCGTGATGATGGTACAACCTATATCCGTGCTACTATTTACTGTGAACGAGACTCTCAAAAGGGCATTATCATCGGTAAAAAAGGTGCCTTGTTGAAACAACTCGGTGCTGAAGCCCGTGTAGATATTCAAAAACTATTGGCTACAAAGGTGTACTTGGACCTTTGGGTTAAGGTTAAAAAGGATTGGCGCAATAAATCCGGCATGTTATCTGAACTTGGTTATAGAAAATAATTTTTGCTATAATAAAAACTAACTCGTTTTCCCTATTGTATGAAAGGAATTAAGATGGATAGTGTAGATGGCCTGTTACCCATAGGGTTTGGTCTGGTATGTATATTTTTAATTAACTTTTTTGTGGTCGCAAAGTTCTCCTTTGCTCGCCTTCGTAAAGAGCATGTTGAGGATATGGATATCCTTTTAGAGAAGGATAGAGAGTTTTTATTAAAACTCTATCAAAACCCTGAGTATTTTTTAAATACGACGCAGTTTTTGATTTTATTCTTTATTTTGGCTCTTGCTGGTACAGGCACCTATGTATTTGATAACATTGTAGATCAACTTGTAGCGGTATTTAATGTGCATAGTACGTGGATGCACTTCGTACTAGATATACTTTTATTGTTATTAATTAGCTTAATCGTTTTAATCTTTGGTGAAATTGTACCTAAAGCATTGGGCTTATCGTTCCCAACAAAGTATGTAAATACCTATAGCCGTATCGTAGTAGCTGCTGGTCGTTTGGTATATCCGTTCATTTGGATTGCTAGCAAAATCTCCACTGTTATTTTGGGCTTTTACAAAACAAAATATTTAACAGAGCTAGACCTTGTGTACTCTGAAGAAGAGATTCGTATGATGATCTCTCGAAGCCATGAAGAAGGTCAACTAGACCAAGTAGAATCAGAGTTGATTGACAATGTTTTTAACTTTGTAGACCGTAGAGCTAAAGAGGTTATGGTACCACGTCAAGATGTGGACTGTATTTTCGTTGAAGACGGTTACGATGAAGCGATGAAATTTATTCGCTCTAAGGCTCATACGCGTTACCCTCTATGTGTGGAGGATAAGGATCATATCATTGGTCTAGTTCATATTAAGGACCTCATGGAGCGTCCTAATCAAGCACGTAAGGATTTGCGTAATGTAAAACGAGATATCTTAACTGTGCCAGAGGTAATGAAGTTATCCACACTACTACAATACATGAGAACTCGTCGTATCTATCAAGCTATTGTTGTAGATGAATACGGTGGTATGGTTGGTCTCGTAGGCCTTGAAGATATTATCGAAGAGCTCGTTGGGGATATTCAAGACGAACATGAACCACACTTACCAGCTAAAATTGCTTATGCAGATGGATCCTTCGAATTTGATGGTAAGGTCCTTGTAGACGAAGTAGAGGAAATGATGGACGTTGAAATTGACGATTCCGATTCTGATACAATTGGGGGCTATGTATTTGGTCTCTTAGAACGGACACCAATCGTTGGTGATACTGTGGATGCATTGGGATATACCTTTGAAGTAACACAAATGCAAGGTTATCGCGTATCCCGTATTAAAGTAACACCTTTACCTGAAGAGGAAACAACGGAAGAAGAATATGAAGAAGCTTAATGGTGGTTTTAACACACCTGCCATTGTTATTAGTCGAAAAAAACATAAGCTATACTCTGTATTTACTTTTATCACACCTAGCTTAGGGCTCATTCATGCATCCATACCGCATAAGCGTATGATGACCATGCGTAACAGTTCCTATTTACGTCCCTTTAGTGCTATGTATATAACGGTCGTACCTGATGGTGAATATGTAAATGTTACACAAATTGATGGCTCCTATGTGGTAGAATCATTAGATGTGAATTTAGATAATATTGCTTATGCTGCTGTAGCGAGTGAGCTCATTCAAGAACTATTTGCTGTGTATGATGTAGATCGTAAGGTGTTTGATACCGTTGTTAACTACTCCAAGCAAATTAGACGCCGCAATGTGCAATTGGGAACGATCATGCTTGGGTGGCAACTATTATTCCTTGCCGGTATTGTGCCTAGTGCTAATGCTTTTTCACATCAAGATGGTATCGATCCATTCTGGATACAGGTGAAAGAAACGACAAATCTTAGCATTTCGCGTTCTGTAAAAGCTGGATTACCTCAAATTCTCGCTTACCAGTGGGGCGAAGACACGCCTATAGAACTTCCCAAAACAATTTGGAAGGAACTAGAAAAACTACTATTTGCATACTGCGAGCAAGAAATTGGTAAACCATTACAAAGCGTTAAATTTTTAAATTCCATAATTTAATGATAGTAAAAGGCAGTTTGAGAAATCAAACTGCTTTTTTATATGTTATGAAATGTTGAATGGTGATATCATTTTCCAGTAAGCATAACTAGTATATATTTTCTGTATCTCAAGACACATATGAAAAAATATAATACTGATAGACATATGTACATCTGTAGTTGACACTTTTAATAACAATTATTTATAATATAACAATGTTATATTATATGTTTTTATAGGAGGTCATTATGCAGCTTTTGGGAAATCTCAAAATACATTTTCTAGCGCTCGTATTAACTGTAGTCGCTGAATTTATAGGCATAAAAAAACTAGGTCCTGTTGTATTATTGCCATTATTGTACACATTGATTCTAGGTTTATTAATTTCTATTCCTAAGTTTAAAATCCTAACCATTAAACAGATGGAAAAATCTGCAGATTATATCGGTATTGCCGTTATGATCTTGATGGTAAAAGTAGGTTTAGGTATCGGACCAAATCTTGGTATTCTTACAAGTGCAGGCTGGGCATTGTTATTACAAGAGCTTGGTCATTTCTTTGGAACTATTGTATTCGGTTTACCTGTGGCATTATTAGTTGGTATGCGTCGCGAAGCAGTAGGTGCTTGTTACTCTGTAGACCGTGAGCCGAACGTAGCAATTATTATCGACAAATTCGGTTTTAGCTCTCCTGAGGGCCGTGGTGTTATGGGGATGTACATCTGTGGTGTTCTTATTGGCGCTATGTGGTCCTCCGTATTGGCTGGTATGTTGGCACAATCTGGTTGGTTCCATCCATTGGCATTAGCTATGGGCGCTGGCGTAGGTAGTGCTAGTATGATGGCTGCTGCTACGGCTCCAATCATTGCAGTATATCCAGATTACGAACAACAAATTATGGCTCTTGCAGGGGCTGCAAACTTGTTAACTACCGTTCTAGGCGTATACTTTGGTCTATTTGTTTCTTTACCAGTTATGGAAAAAATATACAACTTCTTTACAGGTCGTACCCGTGAACAGGATTTAGCAGAGGAGGCAGCAAATCATGAGTAAAAGTGAAAAATTAACACAGTTTGTCATCGTTATTTGTATTGCTGCTATCATCACTGCAGTAGGTAATGTAATGGATGGTAAACATCTATTTAGCGATAGCTTAGTTGGCGTAGCTATCTTAGCAGTCCTTGCTACGATTGGTGCTTTAATCTCTAACTTGCCATATGCTAATAAATTACCTATGGTATTCTGGGTTTCCTTTATCGGTGTTGTTGCATCCTTACCAGGAATGCCTGGCCAAGAATGGATTATTGCAAAAACTAGCCAAGTTACATTCCTTGCTACTACAACACCAGTACTTGCTTATGCAGGTTTATCCTTAGGGAAAGACCTTGGTGCATTCCGTCGCTTATCTTGGCGCATTATTCCTGTTGCACTAGCTGTAACAGCAGGTACTTTCATCTGTGCAACAGCATTAGCCCAATTAGTACTTCATTTAGAAGGTTTAATTTAATACTAAATCATAATGTAAGATGTCTAAATTATGTTAAGATATAATTATAGATTTATATTTTAGAAGATATCTATTTATCATGATGATATGATCGACCGTATTTTATACGGTCGATTTTATAAAGGAGATAGTATGAGCCGTATGACAAAGGAAGAAGTAAAACAACGTGTTTGTAAAGCTATTGTTGATGCACAACCAAGTTTACGAGAATTAGCTGAATCTATTATGGCTGAACCTGAACTAGGTTTTAAAGAGGTAAAAACCTCTAAAAAGGTTCAAGCTATGTTTGATGAACTTGGCATTTCTTATACTACAGGGCATGCATTGACAGGTGTAAAAGGTAGAATGAAGGGCCGAGATAGTAAATATACGGTTGCCATGGTGGGGGAATTAGATGCCATTTTATGTCCTCGCCATCCTCGCGCTGATGATTTAACAGGGGCTGCCCATTGCTGTGGTCATAATGTACAAATTACCAATATGTTTGCTGTCGCTATGGGCTTACAAGCGGTGATGGATGAGCTAGCTGGTGATGTCGTATTATTTGCCGTCCCTGCAGAAGAAATGATTGAAATTGATTACCGCAATAAATTGCGTGAACAAGGAAAACTGAAATATATGGGCGGCAAGCAACAGCTTATCTATGAAGGTGCTTTCGATGATATCGATATGGCTATGCAAATGCATGTGGAGACTGCCAAAACTCCAGCTGGTGAAATGGGGCTTGGCAGTACATCCAATGGTTTTGTATCTAAACTGATTGAGTATCATGGCAAGGTAGCTCATGCCGCTCAAGCACCTCATGAAGGAATCAATGCTCTTAATGCTGCTTTAATGGGTGTTATGGGGGTTAACTCCATTCGTGAAACTTTCAAAGAAAGCGATTATTTCAGATTCCACCCAATTATTAATCAAGGCGGTACATTAGTAAACTGTGTGCCTGACTATGTTCAAGTTGAAAGCTATGTGCGTGCCTCTAATATTGAAGCTATTGTAGATGGTAATCATCGTGTAAACAGAGCATTAAAAGCTGGTGGCGATGCAGTAGGGGCCACATGTGTTATCAATGATCTACCAGGCTATTTACCGATGCGTAATGATGAACGTATGAATGCTCTATTACGAGAAAATTCAAATCCTATCTTTGGTGAAGCCAATGTATACCAAGGCCCACATATTACAGCTAGTACAGACATGGGGGACGTATCTCACTTGATGCCGGTTATCCATCCATGGGTTGGCTGTATTAGTGGTGTACTACACAGTGCAGAATATGAAATCTCTGTACCTGATGTAGCGTATATTAAAACAGCACAAGCCTTGGCTATGACAATCGTAGACTTACTATACGATGACGCTGTAGGTGCTAAGGATGTATTAGACAACTTTACACCAGCATTAAATAAACAAAGCTATATTGAACTCTTAGATCGCATTGCTAAGGGTGAATAAAATAAACCACCTATCGAAGATGAATTGATTATCTTTGGTAGGTGGTTTTGGTTTAAACTCTCTATTGACTTTCAAAAAAAAAACATAATAAAATATAACAAATGAGTTTATTTTTTACTGCTAGAGGAAGTATATGAAAAAGAGAGATTTACTTTTCTGTCTAAGTTTAGCTTGTATTCTGCCAATACATATTTATGGTGCTAAACCAATTGATACACAAGCACAACTAGATAGAGCAAGAGAACAGCAATTAGCGAGAGAGGCGCGGCTTGGAGAGGGACGAATTACAGTACAAACAGGTGGATTAGATATTACATCTGGATCTTTATCATCACAAGGTGGTTATACAGTACCGGCACAACAGCCAGCACATGTAGGACCATCTTTTTTTGTATCTCAAATACGTATTGTCGAAGAGCCTATTAGTCAATCTGCACAATTAACATATGATGATATGACAAATTCAACTATGGATCAAACTACGTTTGTAGATAATAGTTCTGCAGTAAGTACACGATTGATTAAAGGTCCTTTGTATTATGAAGCTCAAAAAAAGAAACTTCAATTAGATGTACCTAAAGAATTTGGTTTTCTACGAAAAACAATTAAACCATTTATGAATCGTAGACTTACCCTTGAAGATATAAATATTTTATCTAATAGACTAAATAATGCACTAATTGAGCATGGTTATGTTACTTCTAGAATTGGTATTCCAGCTCAATTCTTAGCTTCGGGTAATTTACAATTCAATTTACAATTAGGTCGAGTAGAATCTATATTATATAAACCTTACGTACAGCCATTACCATGGGAAAATGCATTTCCTATTCGTGAAGGGGATATCTTAAATATTCGTAATATAGAACAAGGTATTGAACAAATGAAGCGTCTAGGCTCTCAAAATGTGTCTGTTGAGCTTGAACCTGGTTCAAAACCATTGGCTACAAATATTGTACTTGAAACCACTAAAAAGCCACCTATCCATGGGATGGTGTCCATAGATGATTCTGGATTAAAAGAAACGGGAAAACTTCAGTGGACTGCGGCCATTGGTATTGATCGTGTCTTTAATGCCAACGATTCTTTAAATTTAAGTATAAATCGAGACGCAGCTCAAGACGGTGAACATAAAGGCACTAGAAATCATACTATTTCGTATTCTATACCTAGAGGAAAGGATACCTTTAGTATCTCCTATAGTGATATGAAATATCACCAAACGATTAACTCTATGGCTACTCCATTTATTAGTTCTAGCCATGCTAAGACAGTTAGAGGTTCCTGGAGTCATGTATTCCATCGTGATCGAACAACTAAACGTAGTTGGGATATTATTATTGGCAAGCGTAATGCCAAGAATTATATTAATGATGTAGAGGTTGCTGTACAACGTGCCAATACAGCTTCTATAGAACTCGGTATATCAGAACGAAGATATATCAAACAAAATACCTTATATTCTAGAGCGGCTATTAAACAAGGTGTTGGTTGGTTTGGTTCACAGCCTGAATATAGTAATGGAGCACCAAGCACTCGATTTACACAACTTTTAGTAGATGTAGATTATCAAATGCCTCGTACATGGGGGCATAGACCGGCAAGCATTACTACATCATTCCATGGACAATGGACATTAGGGAATAAACGTTTATTTTCTAGAGATATGATTAGCCTTGGGAATCGATATACTGTACAAGGGTTTGATGGTGAGAATACATTAATGGCTGAAAGCGGTTGGTATATGCGTAATGAAGTTGCTAGTTACATTCCTAAATGGAAATCAAGTGTTTATGCTAATGTAGATTTTGGCGCTGTATATGGTCCAAGTACTGATGTATTAACCGGTAAATTTATCGCTGGTACTAGTTTAGGGATGAAAGGGCAGTTCAAATCTGGATTATTCTATGATGTATTTGTTGGTGTCCCATTATACAAACCGAGTGGTTATAGAACAGACTCTTTAACTACAGGTTTCCAAGCTGGTATACGATTCTAATTAGTTTGAGTATATGTATTAATAGAGAGAGTAATTATGAAAGAAAAACGATTACAATATAAAATTGCCGTATGGCTTACTATGGGTTTAATGATTGTAGACCCATTAGTAGTTCCATTTGCCTATGCTGCAAATCCTATTGAGGTTGACAAAAATGCACCACATGAAAGACAAGCTACGGTTGGTCAAGCTGGTAATGGTATTACATTAGTAAATGTTGCAGGCCCTAGTGCTGGTGGAGTATCTAGAAATGATTACACTAATTTTAATGTACCGCAAAATGGTGTAATTCTTAACAACTCCTACCAAATGGCTAATACAAAATTAGGTGGATATGTACCTGGTAATGCTAATATGATGCGCGGTTCTGCCAATGTTATTGTTAACGAGGTTACATCACATAACCCAACTGAGATGAAAGGGTTTATTGAGGTAGCAGGTCGTAAAGCTTCAGTAGTTGTGGCTAATCCAAATGGTATTACTGTAGATGGTGGTGGCTTTATCAATACAGATCGGGCTGTATTAACCACAGGTAAAACAGAATATGATTCAAAGGGAAATCTAAACTCCTATCGCGTAGAGCAAGGACGTGTTTCTATTAACGGAAACGGTCTTAATGCTAAAGATGCTAACTCACTACAAATTTTAACAGAAGCAACAAATGTAAATGCCGGAGTGTGGGCTAATACAATTGAAACCCGTACTGGCAAAAATACAATAGAGGCTAATACATTAGACACTCAAAAAATCGGGGATTCTAACAATATTGGATTAGATGTTTCTGCTATTGGTGGTATGTATGCTAATTCTATTACCATGAAAGGTACCAATACTGGTCTTGGTGTAAATGTTAAAGGTGTAGTCAGCTCTACTCAAGCATCTAGTATTACTAGTGATGGCAAAATCATAGTTGATGGTGGTATTACGAGTAATGGCAACACTACGTTAGCTGGTCAAAGCATTGCCATTCACAATAATGGTGTGGTTCAAGGTGATGTATCTACGACTGTAAATAGCCAAGATACCCTAAATAATAGTGGTCTTATTAACTCTGGAAAAACTACGGCCATAAAAGCAAAATCCGTAGATAATAATGAAGGTGGACGCATTTATGGTGATACTGTAGCTATTGATGCAAACACAGTTATAAATCATACAAATTCTGAAATAGAACAGCGTTACCATAAAGCTGGTAAGGATTTAGAAAAAGCTAAAAATGATCTTGATGCTGAATGGAATGCTGATATTACAAAATATAAAACTAAAATAGAGTTAGAAGCACATCGTCAACGTATTAAAGAGTTAACAAAGACTTATGATGAAGCACAAGAGAACGTTACTGCCATAAAAAAAGAATTAGATACGCATAAGTCAGGTGTAATTGCAGGTCGTAATCACGTTGATATACATACAGACACAATAAATAATACAGGTAAAGGTTTCATCTATAGTGGTGGCACTATGGACCTTACTGCTAAACAAGGTATAAGTAATACGGGAGCAACTATTAAAGCCGTTAAGGATATTGAACTAGATACACCTGTAGTAAATAATGAAAATGTTGCATTAGGTGTAAAGCGTGTTTCAGATGGTATCACTAAAAATCCTGATAAGTTAAAAGTTACTGACCCACACCATAAGTTAGAAGGCCAAGTCTTTGATAAGTCAGAATTCCCTTATGCTGATTACAAAAGTGGTTATGGTACACCTCATGTAAAATCTGTTAAAACCGCAGAAGATGAAGCTTATAACAAAGAAATGGATAAAGATGAAAATCGAGTTCATAAGTTTACGATTATTCGAACTGAAACAGAACATACCCATAAAGAGGTTACTAATGATGACCCAGGTGTTATTAGTAGTGGCGGTGATGTTGTAACAACAGGTATTCTCCATAATGATAATAGTAAAGTGATTTCTGGGGGCACGATTCAAACTAAGGGGCGAATAGAAAATATATCTGATTCGATGAGTGATAAAAGCTTTATTACTGGAACCACCCAAGAGAGTAAAACAATAAGAAAACTAAAAAGTCATGGTGCAGGACATAAACATCGTAGAGTTTGGGCTCAAGAAGTTTATATGACCCCAACAATTACTGAAACCAATGTAAAGCCAATTGGTACAGTTCAAGAGCATGCTGAAGATACATTGTCTAAAGCTACTATTGCAAAGGTTAATGATAGTTTAGATCCCTATGGTTTAGGTGGTGGAAAAGGTAAAGAAAGTCATACTATAGATGGTTTATCCTTACCAACAGAGGCACTATATCAAATTCATCCAGATATTACAGCTAATGCTTTGATAGAAACAGACTCCGCTTTTACAAATCGTAAGAATTTTTTATCTTCTCAATATATGCTTGATGCCTTAGCAAATGATCCTGAACGAAGATTAAAACGTTTAGGTGATGGATTCTATGAGCAGCAGCTTATTAATGAGCAAATTGTATCAGCTACGGGCAAACAATATTTAGAAGGGTATACAGATAATGAGGCTGAATATAAAGCGCTATTAGAGGCCGGTATAGCTTTTGGTAAAGCTTTTAAATTAGCTCCAGGAATTGCTTTATCTAAAAAACAAATGGAAGCTATAACAACTGATATGGTATGGTTAGAAACTAAAACGGTTGTAGTAGATGGTAAAGTTCAACAAGTTCTATATCCTAAAGTATATTTAGCGAAACAACCTGCAAAATCTGTTGATGCAATGGGTGGAATCATAAGTGGTAAAGCTATTGTTAGCAATACTAATGCAGATATTCTAAATCAAGGCATTATGACTGCGGATACAATTGTATTAGGTGCTCATGATGTACAAAATACAGGCCGTATCGATGGACGTAAAGTGAATATTAAAGCAATACAAGATGTAACAAATACAGGTAATATTCATGGTGATAAACAGGTTAACATTAATGCAGGTCGTGATATAAATGTAGGCACCCATGTAGATAAATTAGAACACCACGATATTGTTGGTCGCCAAGGTACTATAGGTGTAGGAGAAAAAGGTGATTTAGCTTTATCTGCTAAACGAGATGTTAACCTTAAAGGTGCTATTGTTCATGCTGGGGAAAATTCTAAAGCAACGATTGAAGCTGGTCAGAATATTAATCTAACAACTGAGGCATTATCTGCTAAAAAGGATATGACTGTTAATAGTGATAATTATAATCGCACTGACCGCCGTACAGAATTAGGTACAGCTATTTTAAGTGATAGTAATGTTACTTTGCGAGCAGGAAATGATGTAAATATCCGCAATGGTATTGTTAATAGTGAACATGGCTTAACATCTGTTGAAGCAGGAAATGATGTTACTATCACAAATGGGAAAAGCTATAGCCGTGATGAATATGGTCTAAAGTACAAAGAAAAAAGTTTACTATCTCGTACAACTAATATCATACGTACAGATCATGAGCATACAGGTGTGTTATCTTCAACAATTGGTGGCGATACGATTAATGTGAAAGCTAATCGTAATGTTTCGGTAAAAGGTTCAAATGTTTTAGGCACAAAAGATGTCTCCGTATCTGCGGGTAATGACGTGCGTACAGATTCAGGTGAAGAAACTCAACGTGATGATGTATATCAATATAGTAAAAAATCTGGCTTAATGGGCGCTGGTATAGGATTTACTATTGGTAGTAAAAAAGTGACTGATACATTAGATGGAAGGTATGTAAATCAAGTTGCAAGTAATATTGCTTCCTCAGATGGAGAGATCAACGTTAAGGCTGGTAATGCCATTCATAGTACTACGACAAACTATTTTAGCAATCAACCTGCAGATCTTTCTGCTCAAAAGGTAACTGTTGATGGGAAGCATAATACTACACATGTAGTTCAAAGTCATGAGGAGAAGCGTTCCGGTCTTACTGTAAGTGTTGGTGGTCAGATTGTTAATGAATTAAATAATGTTCAGCAACTGGGTAAACGTGCTAACTCTAGAAAAAATAACAACCTATCAACATTAGAGTATCTTGAGGCTGCCAATACTTTAAAACATGCTTATACTGATGGGACTTCTTATAAAAATGCTAAGATAGAAAAACTTGTAGAAAAAGAAAAAGATATACTTGCTAAGGCGGATGAACTCAATAAAGCATATCAGGCAGAACATCCTGAAGAGAAAAATGCTATGCATCCAGATGTTAAAACTGCGATAAATAATGTAAATAATA
Source organism: uncultured Veillonella sp. (assembly GCF_963522475.1). GTDB lineage: Bacteria > Bacillota > Negativicutes > Veillonellales > Veillonellaceae > Veillonella. Next base: position 178,766 of record NZ_CAUQYW010000002.1, read on the forward strand.
GAGCAAAAAAAGATCGTTTACTGAATATACAAGTTGGTGTTGGTTCAAGCAAATTTAAACAGGTTAGTGAACTCAATCAAGAAAATTATATAGGTAGTTCTATAGGGAGCAAAAATAAAGTAAATATTACTGCAGATAGTGACAATATTGATAAAGGCAATATTCATATTACAGGTAGTGTTATAGAGGCTCCAGAGGTTAATTTAAATGCAATAAATAACCTAATTTTAGATGCAGGAACAAACTCTTCGGTACAACGTGATACATATACAAGTTCTGGATGGTCTGTTGGTGCTACAGTTAGTCCTCACGGTAATGGTGTTATTGGTTTAGATGCCAATGTGTATAAAGGTAAAGAAAATGCATTAGAGACAACTAAGACACATACTAGAACCGTTATTCGTGGTAAACAAGTCAATACTGTCTCTGGAAATGATACAGAAATTATAGGCTCTAAGGTCATCGGAGAAAGTGTGACTACAAAAGTTGGACATGATTTGAAAATTGAAAGTTTACAAGATACGAATGACTACCATAAAATAAGTAAAAATAAAGGTATATCTGTATCCTATGGTATGAGTGGACCTGCGAGAGTTGGCTTTGATAATTCGAGAGGTACTACAGACAGTCACTATGCAAGTGTTACAGAGCAGGCTGGCATATATGCAGGTGATGGTGGATATAATGTACAGGTAAATAATGCAACTACACTTACAAGTGGTATAATTAAAGGTAGTAGTGATAAATCTAAGAATAAATTATCCTCTAACTCTTTAAAAATGAATGATATTCAAAATGAAGCATCCTATTCAGCTAAGACCTCTGGATATAGTTTATCTACAACTAAACGCTCTAAAAATAATCCGATAGGTATTACTGGCAGCCCTAAAATGGGGATTCCTGTGAAAGGTAATTCTAAATCAACTACTTATTCTGCTATCAGTGAAGGTATCATTGAAATTGCTGAGAAAGAATCTTTAGAAAAGATTAATCATGATACAGAACAAGCACTTAATAAACTCGCACCAATTTTTGATAAGAAAACGGTAGAAGAAAAACAAATTCTATTAAATAAGCTTTCTGAACATGGATATAAGTTAATTGGAGACGTAAGTGCACATCAACAAACGAGATTACTTGATAAAGCTGTGAAGGCAAAAATGAAAGGCGAAAATGCTAAAGCGGAAAAGTATTATCAAGAGTCGAAAAAATGGGGGGATAATGGTATATATAAAGTAAGCTTACATGCTAGCTTTGGTGGTTTTTTATCTAATTATTCAGGAAGTAATATTATTTCTGGTGTTAAAGCTTCTGGCGTGAATGAAAGTTTACAAAGTTTAATTAATAAATCCACTAATCCGGAATTTAGAAAAATTATAAGTTTAGTCATTGGTAAAGTTGTCAGTGGAGATACTGGCGGTGCTTTAGCAGAAAAGGCGACTACTTATAATTGGTTAGAGCATCAGAATCGTCAAGATTTAAATTATGATATTTCCCAACTATTATTTACTAATGCTTATGGCTATGATGAAGATACACGGTGGAGTAAATTAAGAGAGAAGGTTGCTTATTATTATGCTTTAATGGAATATGAACGTGACTATCATGATTATTATGATTCTGATAATTTAGTACATGCAACAGACGGAGGCCATATAGGAGAACCTTATTATACAGATGAATCTTACTCAGCATTACTTAATAATTTATTTGCGTATGTAGTAGGTAGTGACCCTGATAATATCAATTATTATACGCATTTAAAAGAGTATTATTATAATAAATTCGTTAGTGAAGAAAAATATATTCAAGATAAGGGCTATAATGTTCGCACTTATGATGCTGGATGGCAAGAAGATGATGGACAATATTATAATAAACTTATAAATGGTGGCACTGTACTAAATGGACGTTTTAGAGGGAAGCAACTTGAGCTTGAGGGATATCCTACAGTTTTAGGTGACGATGGACAAACTTATTATACTTTGGATGAGAATGGAAGACCTTGGTATAATCCTAATCCATCTGAAAGCTCTATAAATAGAATAGTGTGGCAAGGTTATCAAGATACTGATGGGCAATTTTTTAATGTGCTTGCTGATGGTCGTAAAGTATTAACTGGTGAATATAAAGGAAATTATAATGCTAAAGATGGTCAAGCAATAGTGTTTGATCGAGAAACAAGAACATTTAGTAGTGGAGGATTTCCTGTATTTCCTGATGGAGATCCAGATCTAGTAAAACTTACAACTATGGCTGAACTTAAGGAGTCTCTTGATTATGCTTCGGAAAATGGGATGTTGTATGCTGGTGGAAACTCTATGGGGCGTGGTAATATTGTTAATATACGCTCAATAAAGCAAGAAATACCGCGAATTTATACTCAAGCAAATATATTCAACGCTGAATTATATAGTCTGAGGAAAAATATTGAAACTGGTATTGGTCGTTCTAATATGGCGACAACAGAGCCACGTAATTTGAAGCAAAAATTAGCTATGGAGAGTGTGCTTAAAGACCCGTTAAGTGGAGCTAAACAATTGCGAATTCCGATGACTGATAAAAGATGGCCTGGTGAATTGGGTTGGGTCAAGATGGCTAAAAATGTTAATGGTGTTGAGATACACTATGTTTATAACAAAAATACGCAACAATTTGATGATTTCAAATTTAAATAAGAGGTGTTCTAATGAATGATATAAAAATTGATTTGATAGAAAAATTTGATGATTGGTATAAGTTTTCTGTCTATATGAAGGCAGGGGATTTTTCAGGTAGGACTAACTTTGGCATAATGATTAGTGACTATGAGAAATTAATTTGTGATATTGAAAAGATGTATGTGGAGTTGGAAGGGGAGTTTTTAATAAATTATGAACATTCTGATGACTATGTAAAAGCACAATTTAAGAAATATGGACATTTAGAAATTTCAGCACAATTAGGAGGATCGTGGAATGATAATTTTGTAAAATTATTAATGTATACAGATCAAACAATGCTTCCCATAATTCTTCAACAGTTAAAACAGTTAAGTAGATAAAAAATGTTGACTTTAAAGCAATTACAATTTTCTTTATAAAGTTAATAAATTTGTGATTAGCAAATTCTCTAATTTTAAGTATTTATATGATGAATATATTAATATTCTATGCAGATATGAGTAATTGGCAACGTATACTAGGTTGTGGTAGTGCTGTTCTTTTAATTATTAAATTCTTATATGTAAAGTACTTTTATTAATTCCCGTTAATTTATATCTGTGTTGACATTCTTCCCCCTGTATTGCTACAATATTGTGTATAATATATGCGATGAAGCAGAGTAGTAAACCTCTCTAGCGAGTGAGGATGGTGTAAGCTCACATTTGGTTGAAGGCGCTGTAGAGCATTGGCAGGAACGCAGGTATCTGTTAGTAAAGGCCAACATAGAAAAAAGAGGGCGCAAGCCAAATAGGGTGGAACCGCGGGTATACTCGTCCCTGTAACGTTTTTCGTTACAGGGACTTTTTTGTTTGTAACGAAATGGTTGATTTTATGTCGGTTGTGTAAAGTGGAGGCAGCAATGACATTTCAAGAGATTATTTTAAATCTACAAAAATTCTGGAGCGATCAAGGTTGTATCGTTCAAAATCCATATGATATTGAAAAAGGCGCAGGCACAATGAACCCTGCTACATTCCTGCATGCTATTGGTCCTGAACCATGGGCTGTATGTTATGTAGAGCCTTCTCGTCGTCCAGCAGACGGTCGTTATGGTGATAATCCTAACCGTTTGTTCCAACATCATCAATTCCAAGTTATCGTGAAACCATCTCCAGATAATATCCAAGAATTGTACTTACAATCCTTGGCAACTCTTGGTATTCATGCGGAAGATCACGATATCCGTTTCGTAGAGGATAACTGGGAGTCTCCAACATTGGGCGCTTGGGGCCTTGGTTGGGAAGTATGGCTTGACGGTATGGAAGTAACGCAGTTTACATATTTCCAACAAGTTGGTTCCATCGATTGCAAACCAGTTTCCGTAGAAATTACATACGGTTTAGAACGTTTAGCTATGTACATTCAAGGCGTAGAAAACGTATATGACCTTAAATGGAATGAAAATGTTACATATGGTGACGTTTGGCATGCTAACGAAGTAGAACAATCCGTATATAACTTTGAATTAGCAGATACAGATATGCTTTTCAAATTATTTGATATGTACGAAGCAGAAGCAAAACGTGTTTGCGAAGCCGGCTATGTATTACCAGCTTATGACTATGTATTGAAATGTTCCCACACATTTAACTTGCTTGATTCCCGTGGTGCTATTTCAATCAGCGAACGTACTGCTTTCATTGGCCGTGTACGTGCATTAGCTCGTATTTGTGCACAACAATACCTCGCTAAACGCGAAGAATTAGGTTTCCCACTTTTGAAAGGAGATAAATAAGATGGCAAAGGATTTATTATTTGAAATCGGTGCAGAAGAAATTCCTGCCGGCTTTATGCCAAATATCTTAGGTCAATTGAAACAATTGGCTGAAACAAAATTAAATGATGCCCATCTTCCTTTTGAAAGCATCGCAACATACGGTACACCACGTCGTTTGGCTCTTATCGTGAAAGGTCTTGCTGACACATCCGCTGAAATCAGCGAACGTCATAAAGGTCCTTCTGCATCCATCGCCTATGATGCTGACGGCAATGCTACAAAAGCAGCTATCGGCTTTGCTCGTGGTAAAGGTCTTGATGTAGCTGATCTCGTTGTAGAGGACGGCTATATTTACGCTGAAACTAAAACGGCAGGCGTACCTTCAAAAGATATTGTTACAGACATGTTACCACAATTGATTACAGGCCTTAACTTCCCTAAATCCATGCATTGGGGCAATTTAGATGCTAAATTCGTACGTCCTGTACGTTGGCTTGTAGCATTACTTGATGAAGAAGTAATTCCTGTAGAATTTGCTACTGTAAAATCTGGTAATGTAACACGTGGTCATCGCTTCTTAGGTGCTGATGAAATCAATATCAAAAATGCAGCATCCTATGTAGACACATTAAAAGAAAACTTTGTTATGGTTGATCAAGATTCACGTCGTGAATTAATCTCCAAACAATTACATGATATAGCAGCTTCTAAAAATGCATCCATCGTTTGGGATGATGATTTATTAGAAGAAATTAACTATCTTGTTGAATGGCCTACAGCATTGTGCGGTGGCTTTGAAGAGTCTTACTTAGCACTTCCAGACGCAGCTATCATTACACCGATGAAAGACCATCAACGTTACTTCCCATTGGTTGACCAAGATGGCAAATTGTTGCCAATGTTCTTAACTGTTCGTAATGGCTCCGATCATTCCATCGAAGTAGTTCAAGCTGGTAATGAACGTGTATTGCGCGCACGTCTTGATGATGCTAAATTCTTCTTCAATGAAGACCGCAAGAAACCTCTTATCGACCGTCAAGATGGTTTGACTAAAATCGTATTCCAAGAAGGCCTTGGTAACTTAGCCGATAAAACTGAACGTTTACTTAAATTGGGCCGTGTATTTGGTGAAGAATGTGGCTTGCACGAAGATGCAGCTGTTGTGTTAGAACGCGCTACAGAGCTTGCTAAAACTGACCTTACAACAGGTATGGTTACTGAGTTTACAGAATTACAAGGTGTAATGGGTAAAGAGTACGCTTTACTTGATGGTGAGTCCGAAGAAGTGGCAGAAGCTATTTTCGAACAATATTTACCACGTTTTGCAGGCGATGTATTGCCTCAAACAGAAGCAGGTAAAGTATTGTCCATCATCGATAAAGTAGATAACATCGTTGCTACTTTCAGCCGTGGTTTAATTCCTACAGGTTCTCAAGATCCATATGCATTGCGTCGTCAAACAATTGGTATCTTGAACATCTTGCTTGGTAGCGAATGGAATATCAGCTTGCGTCCAATCTTCAAAGCATCTATGGAATTATTGAATGTAGCTGCTGACAAACAAGAAGAATTGCTTGGCCAAGTAGAAGAGTTCTTCACACTTCGTTTGAAAAATATCTTCCTTGATCGCGAAGTTCCTCATCATGTAATTGACTTGTTGTTGTCCAACAACGAATTGTCTGTTGCGGATGCAGAAGGTCTTGTAAACGCATTGTTAGCAAATCGCATCGATGAAAATATTGAGCTTGTTCAAGCTTATACTCGTATGTACAATCTTGTAAAAGATGTGGAATATACAGGCGTTAATAGCGACTTGTTGAAAGAAGATGCTGAAAAAGCATTGTTCGAAGCCGCTTCTAAAGCATCTGAAGCAAGCCTTGCTGCATGGGAAGCAAATGATTACACTGCTGTTGTAGCTGTTCCTGCTACTTTAGTTCCAGCAATCAACAAATTCTTTGAAGATGTAATGGTTATGGATAAAGACGAAGCTATTAAAGCTAACCGTTTACAACTCGTTCGTTTAGCTTATAGTGTAATGGCTATTATCGGCGATATTAGTGCATTAAAATAATATATTGGGTAAAAGATAGATAAAACTTTTACAGTAATATATGAAAGAAGAGGTACCATTTGGTACCTCTTTTTGCTTTTACGAAGAATATACAAATTTTATGCAGGATTTTTTGAGACTATGGCGAATATCTTATAATATACAAAGTTGTATGAGGAGATAACTGTCATGAATCATGATGAATTATATAAAGCCTTATGTAAGGTGCCAAATGGTAAAGAAAAATCTCGTGATAAAATAATTATAGAATTATATATGCGATCTGAAGGGGCATCTCAAAAACAATTAGTAGATGCTCTTAATATGCGTCCTGCTACAGTATCAGAGCAGACCGATATTCTTATTGAATTAGGGTATGTCACAAAGCATATCGATTATATGGATAAACGAATTTCCGTAGTAGGGCTCACTGAAGAGGGGAAACGATTAGGTAAGTCATTATTACATTCATATGACCAATTTCTTAATGTACTATTTTCTGATTTTTCTGATGATGAAAAAGATGATTTATACCGCTTGTTAGGTAAGTTAAAGCGCCCAATTTTAAGTAAATAATCAGTTTCTTAAAATTATATAGAAAATACTTGCGAACAGTACGTGATTTATGATACTATATTTCTGTTAATTTGAGACAGTCCGCTGCCTATAAGGTGTAGGTATTGAATGTCTGCAAACAGGAGGAAACAATGAACATTATTAACGTACTTGAACAAGAACAACTTCGTACAGACATCCCTACTTTCCGCGCTGGTGACACAGTTCGCGTACACGTAAAAGTAGTGGAAGGCTCTCGTGAACGTATCCAAGTATTCGAAGGTTTGGTAATTAAACGTCAAAACGGTGGCGTACGTGAAACTTTCACAGTTCGTCGTATTGCATCCGGTGTAGGTGTAGAACGTACATTCCCACTTCACAGCCCACGCTTAGCTAAAATCGAAGTTATGCGCCGTGGTGTTGTTCGTCGTGCTAAATTGTACTACTTACGTAACCTTACTGGTAAAGCTGCTCGTATTCGCGAAAAACGCTAATGTTCATAAAAGGCTGCCGTTGGCAGCCTTTTATTTTTGCTAAAATTTAGATATGAAAGGAAATACTATGGCAGATTCACCTATCGTACATTGGTTCCCTGGACATATGGCGAAAGCCACACGTATGATTACGGAGTATATCAAAAAGGTAGACGTAGTTATCGAGTTATTAGATGCACGTATTCCTCGTTCTAGTGCGAACCCTGTAATTACTGAACTGGTTGGTCAGAAACCTCATATTGTACTGTTAAATAAAGTAGATTTAGCAGATCCTAAAGCTACAAAGGAATGGACTGAGTTCTTTACTAAGCAAGGTATTACAGTATTGGCTATCGATTCTAAATCTGGTAAGGGTAATAAGAAGTTAATCTCTACTGTAGAGCGTTTAAGCAAGCCTATCATCAATCGTTGGGTAGCCAAAGGTATTCGAAGTCGTTCTGTACGTACTATCATCTTAGGGATTCCTAACGTTGGTAAATCTACATTGATCAACTCCTTAGCGGGCTCTGCAGCAACGCGTACAGCTAACAAAGCTGGTCATACACGTGGTCAACAATGGGTTAAGATTGGTAAAAATCTTGAATTGCTTGATACACCAGGCGTATTGTGGCCTAAATTAGAGGACCAACGCGCAGCGGCTCGCCTTGCTATGACGGGTGCTGTTTCTGATGATGTATATGATTTAGAGCATGTCATTAAACAGCTAATTAATCATTTATTGACGAATACACCAAATATTTTGGTAGAACGTTATAAATTAAAAGAAGAAGAGATGACAGATGTGGATACAATTCTTGAAAGCATCGGTCGTCGTCGTGGTTGTCTCGTAAGTGGTGGCGTAGTAGACTTTGATAAAGCACGCCGCATTATCTTGCAAGACTATCGCAATACTAAACTAGGTACAATTACTCTTGATAAAGTTGATGAAGAACCATACTATCCTGAAAATGGTGAGGACCCGCAAAATGGATAAGGATACATTTAGTAAATTAAAAGTAGCAGATGTAAAAGCTCTTTTTGAAACTGAACAAGCCTTAGAGATTTTGCCTTTAGCCAAAGAGGATACTCGTACTTCTGTACAAAAATTGGCCGCTTCTTACATTAAGCGCCAAGAAAAAGAGCTAAAAGAACAACAACGCCTCATGAGCATGTATGACTATGAAGGTATGTTCTACGATCAAGGTATGTATTATGTAGCTGGTGTCGATGAGGTAGGTCGTGGCCCTATTGCAGGACCTGTAACGGTAGCTGCCGTTATATTGCCGCCTATGACATTAATTCCAGGTTTAAATGACTCTAAAAAGCTAACTGAAGAAAAGCGTGAAATCCTCTACGATATCATCATGAAAGAAGCCGTAGCAGTAAGCTGTATTTCCTACGGTCCAGAAAAGATTGATGAACTCAATATCTACGAAGCAACGCGACAAGCTATGTATGAGGCGATTCGAACTCTCAGCGTACCAGCGGAAGCAGTAGTAGCGGATGCTATGAAATTGCCTGATTTGACGATTCCTGTGGAGTCCATAATTAAGGGTGATAGTAAAAGCGCTAATATTGCGGCTGCATCCATCATTGCAAAGGTTACGCGAGATCGATATATGAAGAGCCTTGATGATGAATACCCTGGTTATGGATTTGGTATTCATAAAGGCTATTATACGGAGTTACATAAAGAAGCGGTTGAACAACAAGGTGTAACACCACTACATCGCAAGAGCTTTGAGCCTATTAAATCTATCGTTCGTTGGGTTAAGCCAGAGTAATTCGTAATAAATTTATTTTATGATTCGACTATTAAGTTAAGTTTTATATTTGTATTAATTGTATTAGTTTTATCATTATAAATTGCATATAGTTCATAACCGTAAAGAGGTTCCTATTGGTCACCGATGTGACTATTAGGAACCTCTTTTGTATTTACTTTTATAGTCTCCATACTCTACGCTACAAGTAAGTGTTACCTGTTGAAAGTTTAGATGTAGATTGAGTGATAATTATTCTATAAGTTATTGTAGTTACTACACTTAAATAGGAGGTATATATGAAAACGATTAGTACAGGAAAAGCATTCAATGAACTGGATTCCAAGGAACTTGGAAAATGGGGCGAACGGGTGGCCATTAAATATATTGAAAAAATAGGCCTTACTGTAGTCGATACGAATTATAGAACCCGGTTAGGAGAAATTGATATTATTGCTAAACGCGATTTAATCTATCATTTTATTGAAATAAAAGCTCGTCGTGGTATGCAGCATGGATTAGCTCGAGAGGCGGTAACAAAGAAGAAACAAAAGCATATTAAACGGGCAGCCATGTTATTTTTGTATGATCTACATCAGAAAAGACGGCGCTGGAAAGAGTTATCCTTTGATGTAATCGAAGTGTACTTGCATGAAGACTTTCAAAGTTCCATTCATTATTTGCCGCAGTGCTTTTAGAGAGGTTACCTATGTATGCAAAACTTTATGGAGCCACCTTACATGGTATAGACGGATGCATTATTACGGTAGAGGTTGATATATCGCAAGGCTTACCTGTCTTTGATATGGTAGGACTGCCTAATCAGTCCGTAAAAGAAGCTCGGGAACGTGTGAGGGCAGCTATCAAAAATAGTGGCTATGACTTCCCTATGAGGCGTATCGTAGTCAATCTAGCACCTGCTACAATTCGTAAAAGTAGCGCAGGACTCGATTTAGCGATTGCTTTAGGGGTTCTCATTGCATCGGGACAGATAAAGGGGCGTAAAGCTAATATTTCAGCTTTATTGAATAGATGTCTATTTATGGGTGAGCTAGCCTTAGATGGTTCACTGCTACCTACCTTTGGAACCTTGGCGATGTCGTTAGCAGGGTTAGAAGCTGATTACAACACTATATATACAAGCGTAGAAAATGGATATAATTTGAAAGCTATTCCAAATCTTACTATATATGGCGAGTCTTCATTACAAAATGTTATTACCGTCTTAGAAGACCAGGTTAAATCTAAATCTATTCCAACTTCTAAAAATATAAAAATAGGGAAAAATCAAGATGAGATATTAACAGATACGATGGATAATAAAAACCATAATACTACATATGATGTAGATTTTGGTGATGTACAAGGTCAAGAGCTTGGTAAACGGGCCATGCTCATTAGTGCTGCAGGACATCATCATTGTATTATGATAGGTCCGCCTGGTGGTGGTAAAACGATGATGGCTGAACGATTACCGACCATATTGCCTCCCATGACTTGGAATGAAATTGTTGAGGTAAGTCGCATCCAAGATGTGATCGGTTTACTCGGTGATAAGGGACTCGTTAAAACTAGGCCTTTTAGGCATCCACATCATACGGCGACTTTAGCGAGTATGGTGGGCGGAGGTATACAAGGACGCCCTGGGGAGGTCACACTTGCTCACGGTGGTGTTTTATTTATGGATGAAGCACCAGAGTTTCAGCGCCAAGTTATTGATGCCCTAAGGCAGCCCTTAGAGTCTCGCACAATTACTATCAATAGGTCTCAAGGCAATTATATGTATCCTGCCAATTTTATTTGTATATTGGCTGCAAATCCCTGTCCCTGTGGTTATTATCATGACCCACATAGGGAATGCATCTGTTCTGAAACGATGATTAAAAACTATCAGCAACGCTTGTCAGGGCCTATTATGGACCGCATTGATTTACATATTCCCGTTGAAAGGCCTACACTAGAACAATTATTAGATACTTCGGCGTCAACGATGACCAGTGAAAGTATGAAAGAACAAGTTGTTATGGCAACTTCCATGCAACAGAAACGTTATGAAGGCCTAGATTTTAGTACTAATGGAGCCGTACCGCATAAGGCTATAGGTGAGCTTTGCCATATTACAGATAAGGCTTGGAGTATATTAGGCAATATATTTGATCATTTTCATTTAAGTGGGCGTGCGTTTGACCGAATTTTAAAGGTGTCTCGAACTATAGCTGATTTAGAAGGAAATGAAAAGGTAGAACCACAACATATTTCTGAAGCAATGTTATTTAGAACTGGAAAATAGGTGATACTATGACTAGATATGACGACAACATTTATATTGCAGCTTTACAAAGTTTATATAATATAGGGGCTACGTATGTAAGACGGTTCGTAGAAGACTTTGGATCTCCTTATGATGCATGGAAAGCCATTAAAGATGTGGAAAATTTAAAAGGGTATACATACCTCTCTGTAGGAGATAAACGTGCTATTACAGCATCAGCTAAGGATGAAAAACTAGATTATATTAGCCAAAAATTAGAAGAATATAAAATGGATGTTACGACCTTTCTAGATAAGGACTTTCCATCTATGTTAAACCAAATCTATAATCCACCAGCCATAGTATTTATGAGAGGTAATCGAGCTCTATTAGATAAAAGATTGAACCGCATTGCCATTGTAGGGGCGCGACGATGTTCATTATATGGTCGGAATGTGGCGAGAATGTTAGGCAAAGAACTAGGTAAATACAGTACCATAATTGTTAGTGGTGGTGCTCGTGGCATTGATTCTCATGGTCATGAAGGCTTACTTGCTAGTCAGGGGTATGGTATTGTGGTTATGGGATGTGGATTAGATATAGTATATCCTAGAGAGAACTCAAAACTATTTGACAAAATAATGGCTAATAATGGTTTACTCATATCTGAATATCCTCCAGGCACACCGCCATCGGCTAAACATTTCCCTGCACGTAACCGTATTATCAGTGGCCTTAGTCGAGGTGTTATCGTTGTAGAGGCTAAGTCTAGTAGTGGCTCTTTAATTACGGCAGATATGGCTGTTAGTGAAGGGCGTGATGTATTTGTAGTACCTTGTAATCTATTAGATCATACAGCGGATGGTAATAAGTTCCTTATGCGAAATGGTGCTTATGTATTGACTGGATATGAGGATATAGTTGAACAATATCATTTGACATTGCGTAACTTTTTCTCGAAAGAAGAGAAACTTTTACAGCCAAAGAAAATAGAAAATAATAATGTTAAAGAAGAAGATTCATTAAGTAACACATGTAAGGGTGTTGATAGTCATGGCTCGTCTATGTTAAGCTTTAGTTTGGATAAGAGTTTAATATTGAGTGAAATACCTCATGATCGATGTATTACTGTTAGTGATATTTTGAAAGCAACTCATATTCCATTACAACAACTGCAGCCCTTATTACTTGAGTTAGAGTTAGAAGGTGCTATAGAACATCAACCGCCGAGAGGCTATATTAATATGACTAGGAGTGATATACTTGTCCATTAAACGATCTATCGTTATTGGCGAGCCAAAAGCAGCTAGTACTAGTAAAGAAACAAAAAAGAAAAGTACTACAAAAGAGAGTACTACGATAAAACGTAAGGTCGCCAAAGAGGCTCTTACTCCTATGGGGATTGTACGAGATAAGTCTGTGTTACAAACCTCTGTGCCACCTGAGCAACGGGAACCACGCGTATATAATCCTACAGGCAAAGTATTGGTTATCGTAGAATCTCCTGCTAAATCTAAAACAATTGAAAAATTCTTAGGTTCAAACTATGTGGTAAAAGCAAGTATGGGCCATTTACGAGATTTGCCTAAATCTCAAATGGGTATCGACATAGAGCATGGATTTACTCCACGTTATAGTAATTTGGTGACCCGTAAAAAGGTTATTGAAGAACTCGTTTCCTACGCCGATGACAGTAGTGCCGTCTTGCTCGCAACTGACCCAGACCGAGAAGGGGAAGCTATTTCTTGGCATTTGGCGTACATTCTTAATGTGGATCCTACATCTACATGCCGTATTACATTTAACGAGATCACTAAGAATGCCGTAGCAGAGGCGCTAGAATCTCCACGTACCATCGATATGAACATGGTCGATGCTCAACAAGCACGTCGTGTATTAGACCGTATCGTAGGCTATAAATTGAGCCCATTGCTTTGGAAAAAGGTATGTAAGGGCCTAAGCGCAGGACGTGTACAGTCCGTAGCTGTTCGTCTTATCTGCGAACGAGAACGAGAAATTCAAGCCTTTGTTCCACAAGAGTACTGGACTATTGAAGGCAATTTTGAAACACCTAAAAAAGAGTCTTTCACTGCAGAATTAACTCATATTAAAGGTGAGAAAATAGATATTACTACTGAAAAAGATGCACAAGCTGTAGTAAATGCTATAGGTGGTGCTGATGGAGTAGTAACGAATGTGGAAAAACGCAAGCGCTCTCGTAAGGCGGCACCACCATTTACAACATCTACGTTGCAACAAGATGGTGTTCGTAAGTTGAACTTTGGTGCAAAGCGTACCATGATGATTGCCCAACATCTATATGAAGGTTTAGAAATCGGTTCTTATGGTCATGTTGGTTTGATTACATACATGCGTACAGACTCTACTCGTATCTCTAAAGAGATGCAGGTCATGGCTAAGGATTATATTATTCGTAACTATGGTGAAGATTACTATCCATCTAAACCTAATATGTATGGTGCTAAAGGTTCCGCTCAAGATGCCCATGAAGCGATTCGCCCTACATCTTTAGAGTTAACACCTAAGATGGTGGAGCCATTCTTGAGTCGTGATGAGCTTAAGTTATATACATTGATTTGGAATCGTTTTATGTCGAGCCAAATGGCACCACAACAAAACGAATCTACTACTATTGAATTGACTGTTTATGATGATTACACATTTAAAGCAACAGGCTCTCGTGTAATCTTCCCTGGTTTTAGTGCTGTCTATGAAGATGCGAAAAAAGAGGATGTTCCTCAATTGCCAGTTCTTAAGAAAAATGATGCTGCTCATACGGTAGAGGTATTGCCTGAACAACACTTCACGCAACCACCTCCACGTTATTCAGAAGCAAGTCTCATCAAAACACTAGAGGAGCTCGGAATTGGTCGTCCAAGTACATATGCACCAATTTTAGATACGATTGTGAGTCGTAACTATGTAGAGAATACGAATAAACAATTTGTTCCAACAGAGCTAGGCTTTGTAGTGGTAGATTTCTTGATTGCATACTTCGAAAAAATCATCAATACCGGATTTACCCGTGATCTTGAAGAAGAATTGGATGCTATTGCATCTGGTAAGGATACGTATCTAAAGGTATTGTCTGATTTCTATAAAGTATTCGGTAAAGAGTTAGAAGATGCGAGTGATGTAGATCGCATTGAAATTGCATCCATGGAAAGTGATGAAACCTGTGAACTTTGTCATAGTCCGATGGTATATAAATTTGGTCGTTATGGTAAGTTCCTCGCATGTTCTAATTTCCCAGAATGTAAAAATACTAAACCTATTACGGTAGGTACAGGTGTAACTTGTCCTAAATGTAAGGAAGGGGAAATCGTAGAGCGTAAGTCACGTCGTGGTCGTTTATTCTACGGTTGTAACCGTTATCCACAATGTGATTTCACATTATGGGATAAACCAACCCATGAATTCTGTGATACTTGTGGTTCTATTATGGTTGAAAAGACATATAAAAATGGGACGACTAAGAAATTCTGTTCCAATGAAACGTGTCCAACTCGACCTCCAAAGAAAACTAGAAAGAAAAAGAGTGAAGCTAGTGAAGAGACCGTAAAGGAAACTAAAGAGTCTAAGAAATCTAGCAAAGATAAAGAGGAAACAACAGTTGAATAATAAAAATGTTATTGTTATTGGAGCAGGTTTAGCCGGCTCTGAAGCAGCTTGGCAACTCGCTAACCGTGGCATTCATGTAGACTTATATGAAATGCGCCCTGTGAAGAGCTCCCCTGCACACCAAACAGATCAATTTGCTGAGCTTGTCTGTAGTAATTCCTTACGAGCTGGCAATATTGAAAATGCAGTAGGTCTTTTAAAAGAAGAGATGCGTCGTTTAGGCTCCCTGATTATGGAATGTGCTGATGCAACTGCTGTACCTGCCGGTGGAGCCTTAGCAGTTGATCGTCATTTGTTTAGTGAAATGGTGACTGAAAAGGTAAAAGGCCATCCTAATATTACAGTTCATCACGAAGAAGTAACAGAAATTCCTAGTGAAGGTACTATTATTTTCGCTTCTGGTCCCCTTACTTCTGAAGCGTTAGGGGATAAGATTAAAGCACTAACAGGTGAAACTGGATTTTATTTCTACGATGCTGCAGCACCTATTGTTACAGCAGAATCTTTAAATTACGACAAAGTATTTGCCGCATCTCGATACGATAAGGGCGATGCAGATTACTTTAACTGTCCTATGACAAAAGAGGAATATAAAGCGTTCTGGCATGAGCTTACTACAGCTGAAGCTGTGCAACCAAAGGATTTTGAAAAAGAAATCTACTTTGAAGGTTGTATGCCTGTAGAAATTATGGCGAGCCGCGGTGAAGATACATTGCGCTATGGTCCACTTAAACCAGTTGGTTTAGTAGATAAACGCACTAATGAAGAATCCTATGCAGTGGTTCAATTACGTAAGGAAAATAAAGAAGGCACCATGTTTAACTTGGTAGGCTTCCAAACTCATTTGAAATGGGGGGAACAGAAACGTGTATTTGGCATGATTCCAGGCCTAGAAAATGCTGAATTTGTGCGCTATGGCGTTATGCACCGCAATACGTATATCAACTCTCCTGAGTTGTTGAACCATGCATTCCAACTTCAAAAAGAACCACGCTTATTCTTTGCAGGCCAAATGACAGGCGTTGAAGGTTATTTGGAATCTGCTGCTAGTGGTCTTATGGTAGGTTTACAGGTGGACCGTTATTTGGAAGAACGTCCATTTATAGATTTTCCTAAAACTACAGCTATCGGTTCTCTCAGCCACTACGTATCTAACTATGAAGGATCTAATTTCCAACCTATGAATGTCAATTTTGGTATTATGGATTCATGGCCACAAAGAATAAGTAAGAAAAAAGAGAAAAATGCTCTTATCGCTAATCGTGCATTAGAAGAACTAGATACATTAAAAGCTAAAGAAAATTTATAAGCTTTGATCTAAAAAATAAATTGCTCAATACTATATGAGTCTTTAAGACTTATAAAGAAAAATCCTTCATTCAAAGGGAAGCCAATGAATGAAGGATTTTTATTATTTACGTTTTTTCTTTTTAGGTACTGCTTCTGTAGTTTCAAGAGCAGGTCTATTTTTCTTTTCTAAATAGCCTAAATAGATAAATAAACAAATACCTACAATAATGACAATCAAGCTTGTCATTTGAGCAGATTTTAAGCCTAATGTTAAGTCTACATAGTCACCGCGTAAGAATTCTAGGAAAAATCTAGCCGTAGAATAGAGAATTGCATAAAGTACGAATACTTGCCCCTTAGCATGTTTGAAGGAGCTAAATAATAGGAGGGCTACGAAGATAAGAATATCGATTTGACCTTCCCATATCTCAGCAGGCCATAATGGTTGATTACCGTAGGTGCGATGAGCCAACGTGCTTTCAGGGTAAAGAATACCAAAATTACCGCCCGTAGGGTGACCAAAGGCATCGCCATTTAAGAGATTTGCCATACGACCGACAGATTGAGCTAAGATTAACGCTGGTGCGAATAAATCGGCAAAGGCCCAAAAGTCGATATTATTTTTACGTAAATACCAATAACCTGCAATTGTGCCAAGAACTACACCGCCTTGAATGGCCATGCCACCTTGCCATACAAAGGGGATTTCAAGTAAATGATTACCATAGTAGTGCCAATCAAAGAAGAACACATCCCATAATCTGGCGCCAATGAGACCCGCTACAGCAACAGTAATAGAAAAGTCTATGATATGTTCATGCCAACCTCTGCCGTCTTTTTTTAATAGTACATATGCTACAGAGGCACCACAGATAATTGCCAAAGCTAACATGGCACCATAGGCTCTAATTGGGAAGTCTCCTATAAAAAATAGATATTGATGCATATAAAACTCCTTATGTGATAAATTTTATTATATAAACTAAATTATAAATTACATGTACTTTTCATGCAACAAGAGAGATGAACTCTATATAATATGGTATAATATAGAGATTGAAATTATATCCCCTTATGGGGCTAGAGTTAGGAGAGTTTATGATTCGTAAATCTACTATTTTAAAATCCTTAACAGCTTTAGTAATATCTGCATTATCTAGTATAGCAGTACAAGCTGAGGTATTGGTTCCTATTGACCAATTTTTAGCGAATACTACACGTCATTACGAAGCTAATCAATATAAAACATCCTATACAGTGTATGTACCTCAAACAGAGCTACAAGGAAATGCTGTCGTTTTAAATCCAACTGCTGTCGGTGAACCCGTAAAATTACCAACTACCAATAAAAATGGTATGACCTATGTTGATATTGAGTCTGATCCAGCCATGCTTGGGGTGAGCTATACAAAGGTTAATGGTCAACTAACATTAGGTCCTGCACCGCAAGCCTCCACGGTAAAAGCTCCTTATACAATGCAAACACCACTGTCTTGGGCTTTTGATCCATGGCCAACACAGGGAACTCCATACCAAGCAAAACTCAATGCTAGCGGCGATAATATCATTTCTCCAAGTTGGTTTAAATTGCATAGCCTTGGCCTTGAAGCAAGTCCTAATGTAAGTATTGATTATGTTAACGATTATAAAAGTAAAGGTTACCACGTATGGCCATTGATTACGAATCGTTTTGACCCTGGCTTTACTAGTGGTATTTTAGCAGATCAATCTGTATGGAAGAAATATGCCCATAATTTAGTACAGTATGCTTATATTTACGGATTTGATGGTTATAACTTTGACTTTGAAAATATTGATTATGCGGATCGTGATCGTTTAACAGCGTTTGTGGCGTATTTATCTAATCATTTACATCAATACAATATTAAAACATCCATCGATGTAACTGGTTATTCTGATAGTCCTGAATGGTCCTTAGTATATAATCGTAGTGCTTTTGCTAATTCTGTAGATTATGTAGTTCTCATGGCGTATGATGAAACTTGGGCCAAGAGTACTACAGCAGGTCCTGTAGCAAGTTATCCATGGGTTCGTAATCATACAGAAAAAATGCTTTCTGAAGTCCCATCCCAAAAACTAGTACTTGGTGTACCATTCTATATGCGCTTATGGCATGATACTAATGGTTATGCTAAAGGTGAAACTTTGGCTATGAAAAATATAGGCAACTATTTTGCAAACTATAAGGATAAAATGACTTGGGATGATCGATTAAAATTGTATTATTTATCAATCCCAACTGGTTCTGGTTCTGACCGTATTTGGTTTGAAGATAATACCTCTTTGGGTTTAAAATTAGACCTAGTAAAAGAATTGCAACTCGGTGGCTTTGCTGCATGGCGTAAAGGATTTGAAGACGAATCTACTATTGCTATGATTCAAGGTAAAGACTTAGGTCGTGGCATTCCTAATTCTCCTACAGCCATTGTTCCTGAGCCTGTAGTAGAAGAAGCAAAACCTTTAACTAAGCTTGAACAATACAAATTACGCTTAGAAGAAAAAGAAAAGGCAAAAGCCGCTAAGGCAGAAGCAAAACGAAAGGCTAAAGAGGAAAAAGAATTAGCGAAACGTAAAGCTAAGGAAGAAGCGGAGCAAGCTAAAGCAGAGAAAAAACGTCAAGTCGAGGAAGCTAAAGCGGAAAAGAAGCGTTTAGAAGAAGAGGCTAAGACTCAAAAAGAACGTGATGCACAAGAAGTAAATGATAAAAAAGCTTATTATAAAAGTCATGGATTCGTTCAAAATACATCTACTAAAAATGAATTAATAGAATCTGTACAAGTTGTAAAACGCTAGAGTTTGACTGCTTTCATAGTAAGTAGTACAATAAAAATATTGATTATAAAACGGTAACTAATGAGGTTGACTATATAAGGAGGCCCCTACATGAACGAAAAATATGTAGCCCAAGATATTGAGAAAAAGTGGCAAAAGTATTGGGACGATAACCATACCTTTAAAACAGAATATGATGAATCTAAAGAGAAATACTATGTATTAGAAATGTTCCCATACCCATCTGGTAACTTACATATGGGTCACGTGCGTAACTATTCCATCGGTGATGTAGTAGCTCGTTTCAAAAAAATGAAAGGCTTCAACGTATTGCATCCAATGGGCTGGGACTCCTTTGGTATGCCTGCAGAAAACGCGGCTATCAAACATGGCATTGCACCTAAAACATGGACTCTTGATAATATCGAGAACATGAAATTGCAACAAAAAGCACTTGGCTTGTCCTACGACTGGGACCGTGAAGTTGCAACATGTAAAGAAGATTACTATAAATGGACGCAATGGTTCTTTGAACAGTTTTACAAAAAGGGCTTAGCTTATAAAAAAGAAGCTAAGGTAAACTGGTGTGAAACTTGCCATACTGTATTGGCTAATGAACAAGTTATCGATGGTGCTTGCTGGCGCTGTGATAATCCAGTTGAGAAAAAAGACTTGTCTCAATGGTTCTTGCGTATCACTGAATATGCTGATCGCTTGTTAACTGATTTGGACAGTCTTGATCACTGGCCTCAACGTGTTAAATTGATGCAAAAGAACTGGATTGGACGTTCTGAAGGAACAGAATTCTCCTTTGAAGTTCCATCCATTAATGAACGTGTATCTGTGTATACTACACGTGTTGACACTATTTACGGTGTAAGCTATGTAGTATTGGCTCCTGAACATCCATATGTAGAACGCCTCATTGAAAACGCTCCTAACAAAGCTGAATTAGAATCTTTCATTACCCGCATGCGCAATATGAGCGATATTGACCGTACATCTACAGATGCACCTAAAGAAGGTATGTTCACGGGTTCCTATGCAGTAAACCCTATGTCTGGCGAACAAGTTCCAGTTTGGATTGCTAACTATGTATTAGTAGACTACGGTACTGGTGCTGTAATGGGTTCTCCTGCACATGATGAACGTGATTGGGAATTTGCTCATAAATACGACTTACCTATTAAACAAGTTGTAGCTCGGGAAGGTGAAGAATATAGCCTTGAAAAATGGCAAGAATGGTATCATGAAGATGGTATTCTAGTTAACTCTGGCGATTATAACGGCCAAACATCTGAAGAGGCTCGTAAAACTATTACAGCTGCTCTAAATGAACGCGGCATTGGTGAAGGTAAAGTAAACTTCCGTCTTCGTGACTGGTTGATTTCTCGTCAACGTTACTGGGGTGTGCCAATTCCTGTTGTATACTGTGAAAAATGTGGTGAACAACTCGTTCCTGAAGAAGAGTTGCCAGTACGCTTACCAGAGGATGTTAAATTTGAATCTGGTGCCGTATCTCCATTGGCTACATCTGAAAGCTTCTTAAATACTACGTGCCCAAAATGTGGTGGTCCTGCACGTCGTGAAACAGATACAATGGACACATTTATCGATTCCTCTTGGTACTTCTTGCGCTATACAGACGCAAAAAATGACCAAGCTCCATTCGATAAAAAAATTGCTAATTACTGGATGAACGTTGACCAATATATCGGCGGTATTGAACATGCTATCTTGCACTTGTTATACTCTCGATTTTTTGTGAAAGTTATTCACGATTTAGGTCTTATCGAAGCTAACGAGCCATTCCGTGGCTTATTGACACAAGGTATGGTTCTTAAAGAAGGCAGCAAGATGTCTAAATCTAAAGGTAATGTAGTTTCTCCTGAAGAAATTATCAATACCTATGGTGCAGATACTGCACGTTTGTTTATTCTTTTTGCGGCTCCTGTTGATCGTGACCTTGATTGGTCTGACCAAGGTGTTGAAGGTTCTTATCGTTTCTTGGGTCGTGTATGGCGTATCGTTGATGCGTACAACGAAGAAGGTAAGAAGAACGTAACTGGTGAACTTACAAAAGACGAATTTGCATTACGTCGTGAGTTACACCGCGTTATCAAAAAGGTAACAGAAGACCTCGATAATAACTTCAACTTCAATACTGCTATTTCTGCTATCATGGAACTTGTAAATGCTATGTACGCTCATAAGGATAAAGCTGAAACAATCAATAGCGCTTTGGCTAATGAATTGACTCATTCCTTATTACTTCTTTTAGCACCATTCGTTCCTCATATGACAGAAGAGTTGTGGCATGAATTGGGTGAAACTACATCCATCCACACTGAAAACTGGCCTGTATACGAAGAGGCTGCTCTTGTTGTAGATGAAGTAGAAGTAGTATTACAAGTAAATGGTAAAGTTCGTGATAAACTTACTGTTTCCGTAAATATTACAAAAGAAGAATTAGAAACAATGGCTAAAGAATCTAGTCGTGTTCAAGAGTTTACAGAAGGTAAAAATATCGTAAAAGTTATTTACGTACCTGGTAAACTTGTAAATATCGTTGTTAAATAACGATACTCTATTTGTTCAATACTGTAAGCCCCCAACTACATAGGTAGAAGGGGGCTTATTTTTAGTGAGGTAAGTATGGCAAAACGTAGCGATTATATATCCTGGAATGAATACTTCATGGGCGTTGCTATTTTGGCAGCTCAACGTTCTAAGGATCCTAATACACAAGTGGGTGCATGTATCGTTAGCAATGATAATAAAATTTTATCCATTGGCTATAATGGTATGCCTTTGAATTGTAGTGATGATGACTTTACGTGGGAGCGAGATACAGCAGATGATAATAAATATTTCTATACTGTACATAGCGAACTCAATGCTATCCTAAATTATCGTGGAGGTTCCTTAGAAGGCTCTAAGATTTATGTCACATTATTCCCTTGTAATGAATGTGCTAAAGCAATTATTCAAAGTGGTATTAAGGCAGTTATCTATCGTGACGATCTCTATAAGGACACAAAAGAGGTAAAAGCATCTAAACGAATGCTTAAAACAGCAGGTGTAGAAATTATTGAATATAAACCTACAGGACGAACTTTACATATTACCGTATGATAAAGTATAAAACAATAATATTACAAGAAAAGCTCTTATCTATTAATTAATGGATAAGAGCTTTTGCTATATTTTTACTATTTCAGATTATATACCTAAATTATACTTGTAAACGACCGTTAATCATAATATCAACAGCTTGACCATCACGAGTATATCCCTTAATATTCATGTGTTCATGACCAATCATAAAGTCCACATGTGTTAAGGAGTGGTTAAGGCCACGTTCCTTTAATTCCGCTTCAGATAAACCATCGCTGTTTTTAAGGCATGTAGGATAAGATGCACCAATTGCTAAGTGGCAGGATGCATTTTCATCAAATAATGTTTCGTAAAAGATTTGGTTAGATTGGCTAATTGGGCTGAAGTGATCCACTAATGCTACTTCGCCAAGGTAGTGGGAGCCTTCATCAGTTTCTACTAATTCTTTTAGAACTTCATAACCTTCTTTGGCTGTATATTCAACGATTTTACCTTCTTTAAAGGTGAAGGAGAAATCAGAAATTGTATTGCCATGATAAATTAATGGTTTTGTGCTGTACACAACGCCATTTACACCATTATATTGAGGAGCAGAGAAAACTTCCTCTGTAGGAATATTAGCATTGAAAATAGTACCATCTTTAGATGATTCTTCACCACCTAGCCAAATATGGTCTTCTGGCAATTCTAATAAAAGGTCGGTGCCGTTTTCACAAGTGTAACGCAATGACTTTAAGTCTAATTTATTCAATGCTTCACAGCGACGACGTAATTTTGCCAAGTGATGACGATACGTATCTTTCGGTTCGATACCTTCAATGCGACAAAGTTTTAATAATGTTGCCCACAATTGATCGAGTTTTTCTTCATCACTACCTTCATAGCCAAGTAAATCTGCCCATAGAACAGTTGGCACAGATGCAACGCACCATGTAACAGAAGAGTTCATGATAGCTGTGTGATAGAAGGATAATGCTTTGTTTAAGTTACGAGATTGTAAGGAAATACGATCTGTTGGAATACCTTCTAAAGCTTTAGGATTAGCACTGATTAAAGATAAAAATGCTGCCTTATCATCGATGTATTGTTTGTAGAATTCAGGAATCCAGTTAGCCGGTTTTTCTAAAACAGATTCGTTAGCATGTAATAAGCGTTGACGAGCGATAGGGGAACATCTCCAGTTAAGAACTACCTCTTTTGCGCCTAGCTCATATGCCTCTTCAGTAACGATAACTGCAAAATCTTTATTTTCTACATCAACAGAAATAACTAATGTTTGATCTTGTTGTAAATTTACGCCGTACTTTAGCAATGTATGGGCATATTTTTTTAGTGTATCTTGATTCATAAATTCTCCTTTTATTCGCTATCAATTCTAGAACTCCTGCTAGTGTGACTAATAGAGTCAATGGTAGGAGTTTACAATTTCATAGGGAAAACCTTCAGTAGGAGGTGCACTATGAAAAGCAAATTGAAGCCGTATATGATAATTGTATTAATCCTATGTGTTTTAGTAGGAATTTATTTCCTATGGCCTATTATAACAGATGAAAGAGATTCTGTCCTTGCTGAAGGGTCAATGGACGGAAATCCTTCTATGTCAAATGTAGTAGAAATATCTAATAAACCGATTGCTTATATTACGGGTGCCGTAGTCTCACCTGGTCTATATGAACTTGAAAGCTCTGCCACTATAGGTGATGTAGTTAAACTAGCGGGAGGACTTTTACCATATGCAGATGTAGAGTCTATTAATATGGCCAAGCCAGTTGTAGCAGGCGATCATATCCACGTGGTATTTAACTTTCACGGCAACCCTGAAGTGTTATTGCGTGGTAATAAGATTAATATAAATACTGCAACGGCAAAAGAATTAGATGCCCTACCAGGGATAGGCCCTGCTATGGCTAAAAGAATTGAGGAATATCGCTCACAAAAAGGCCCCTTTACATCTGTGGAAGGCATCAAGGGGGTGAAGGGCATTGGTGATGGCGTATTTAAGAAGATTAAAGACAAAATTACAATTTAATCATCAAGATAGCAAGAATGATGGACCCTTCCCTGATATAAATGTTGTTAATTTGAATACTAAGGTTTTAACCCACAGTCACTGGGCACATGTCATATTGGGTTCTATAATTATGGGTATAATATTAGGATATGGTCAGTATTATCCAGTATTAAATCAGATGCACTACATTTTTGCTATTGGGTTAGCTATTATAGTTGTAGGTATTTTCAAAGCATTTCAATCGTCTAATAGATGGCATTCACTTAGCAAGTTAATCGGTTTAGTCCTTGTTTTAGTTGGTTTATTTTATTATCAAACAGATTTACGGATTATACATTTCAATAGTTATACATCATATTATTTGCAGCAAGAAGGAGAATATCTCGGTACTGTTGTAACTGCTCCTGAAAAAGTAACTTTGAATGAACAGGAGTATTACAAATATACTATTGAAATCCATGGATTACATCCTTATAAAAATACTGCAAAAAATGACTATATTAAAGCACAGGGGCGATTACAGGTATACTCAAAGGCGTCTAGTACGAACTATCCTATACGACTAGGAGAATATGCAATTGTTGAAGGCACACCAAAGCCCTTATTTCTCATTGAAGAGGAAGGTCGTATGAATCTTCGTGGCCGCTATATGAGCTCAAATACTCGTGGTCGTATCTATGATGGTGTATATCGAGTTGCTACTAATAAAGACTTACAAGCATTTCGCTATAAAGAAACCTTTTTTGAAAAAATATATAGGAAATTTTTATTTATTTGTGGGGGAATACGAGAGTCCATAGATAAAACTATTGCCCATAATCTGGAGGGGCCACAACAAGTATTAGCACAAGCATTAGCTTTAGGTGGCCATTATAGTGATCTAGGGGAAGATACAATGAAGGATTTTTCCTATACAGGACTAATCCATATTCTATCTATATCGGGTTCACATATTGCTCTCTTGTTAGCATTGGTATATGGACTGGGACGACTCATTAAATTAAGAAAGCGAACTAGTTTGATTATGGGGATTTTAGTGGCTTGCATGTATAGTGGTGTTGTTGGTGGCGATGCTCCTGTTGTAAGGGCTACGATGATGAGCATACTCATGTGTATCGCCTATATAAAAGGGCGGCTATATCAAGCTAAACAAGCGCTATGTATATCTGCCATACTATGTCTCATATATGATCCAATCTCTTTGTTTGATGTGAGCTTTCAGCTATCTTTTGGTGCAACTTATGGATTGCTCATATGGGGCAAAGTATTATACGAACGGATACAATGGCTGCCTAGATGGTTAAAAATGCCGCTCGTATTATGTGTGTCGGCCCAATTGTTGATATTACCGTTACAGCTGTATTACTTTCACTATATCAGTATTGCTAGTTTATTAGCAGCTTGTATAGTAGCCCCTATATTAGATATATCTATTATTTTAATCTTTATAAGTACTGTTATTAGCTATGTGATTCCTATATCAATAGTGTGGTTACCAATAGATATATTATTACGTGTTTCTTTATATTTAAATTATCTGTTAGGGCGTAGTGGTAGTTTACTTTGGTTAGGGATGATGCATCCCTATTGTGCTTATTTTTATTTTCTTTCTTTAGGTTTATTTACGTATTTTTTAACCCATAGAAAGAGGTATACTGTTTATATAGCGATATGTTTATTTTTTATGGTCACAACCTTTGGTGCTTCATATTTTGTTACACATTATCATAAGGATACATTGATTCACTATATACCTATGAAACAATGTAATGTATTGCTTTGCATAGAACCCAATCATGAAGGGGCTCATTTATTAATTGATGCGCCAGACCATATTAAAACGATGCCTAATGAAAGGCTTATCAATCAAGCTATAAGGGCATATGGTGTCAATCCAAAAGTTGTACATGTAGACTACTTTCATAGTAACGGATCTGCAAAAACAATATATAAAAATAGTATGAAAGAAATCGATGTATATAATGGACAAAGAGGAGAAAAAAATCTAAAATTAAATGAAAAGATTAATACATTATTTATTACGAGTCGATCTAGTTCAATGAATGAAATTGGCAGACTATTGCCGCATAATATAGTTCTATTTGGCAGTCCACATGGGGCTTTACGCGATGTGGATCCATCATCAGAATATATGTATATTATGGGGTACAGTTTTATTGAAGATATGTATCTGTGAAAGGAGGATGTATGGCTGAAATTAAACTCATCTATGGCGATGAGCCACAATTAATTGAAGAAGAAAAACGCAAGTTTCTTAGTGCCTATCCTGACCTTCCAGTAGTAGTATTAGATGATGAAGCTGGGCCACAGAAGATTAGCGAAAAGCTATGTGAAGATTCTCTCTTTGGCGATCAAAAGGTATTCTGTTTAGTTAACTTGCCTATTATTCGTAAAAGCGGTAAGAATAGTGATGCCTGGATTCCATTATATGAACTCCTTATGGAATATAATGGGGATAATCCTATCCTTTTGATTTATCATGATATGATTGATAAACGAATCAAACAGAATAAAGAAATTTTAGATAAAATACCAAATTATCAATGTAAGCGTCTTGAAGGGGCTGACCTAGTGATGTGGATTCGTCAATATTGTACATCTAATGGATTTAAACTGACTCCTGATGCACAGGAATATGTAGCTCATCTCATCGATTTGTGGCAAGATGTACCGGTTTCATTTATGAAAACCGAATTTGATCGTTATTTTTTACAGATAACAGGCGATAAAGTCATTACGAAAGAGTTCCTTGAAGAGAATGGTAGTGACTATGGTGCTAAAAATATTTTCACCTTTAAAGAGGCGCTGTTGAAACGAGATATTGATACATTGCTTGAATTATTTCCGTTTATGTTCGGCTATAAAGAATTAGATCGTGCTATGAGCTATATTGAGGGGCAGTTACGTTTGCAGCTACTGGTTAGCGAATGTCGCCAAGCGGGAATGTCTGTTCAAGCCATACAAAACTTATGTAAGGATCATGATTCGTCATTTAAACCATATCCGATTAAGTTGGCTTACGAAGCAAGTCCTAGAATTTCAGTTAAGGCCTTGCGAGCTTTATTAAAAGGGCTATATGAGATTATTTTAGATAGTCGTAGCAGTAAGGGCGATATTTGGCGATTTAGAGATTTATGTATTACCTATTGTGGGTATAAAGGATAAAAATGAAAGTACGTTATCGTGTTGTACCAAAACAGAATAAGAAATCATCCTTCTATGTAAACTGTCATAGCCAACATGTGACGATACAAGCTGCAGATTCTGCGTTTTCTACATTGCTTAGTTTGCGTGAAAGATTATCTGCATGGTATAAGGAAAAAAATATTTCTTTTGATAATATTCCAACTAATACAGATACAGCTTGTTGTTTCGCCTGGAAGGTAGATACTGAAACAGGGGAAGGCTTAGATACCTATTATTATGGTGGCGGCTGTGGTGCTGGTGAATGGATTGAAGCGGCAGAAGCGCAACGTGAGGCTGAAGAGGCTAAAAACAAAGTGCCTAGAGGCAAGTCTTTTGCTGGTTATGACCAAGAAGATGAATATGATGATGTCGATGAAGATGATTTTGCTCCATTTGTAGAGGCTGTTGAGCTGGGCTACTTTAATAATAGTCCTGTCGTTGTATCTCGTTCTAATCAAACGGCTGCCGCATCTAGCGGTAGTGATACTGTCGCATCTGTGAGCAGTACACCTAAAGCAAGTAAAGGTTTTGCACATAAAAGTACTACAAAATCTACTGCTAAAGGTAGTGAAGGGGATAGTAAATACCCTCGTCGTGCCCCGAAGGATGCTCCTACTGATGAAGGCATGATTTTAGGGCCTAAGATTGAGGGAGTTACCTCTAAAATTATGGGTACTTTGGATACGCCTAGTGTTATTTTTGAAGGTGTATTTGTTGGTCTAGATAAACGTGATACTAAGACTGGTAAAAGTATCGTTAACGGTAGCATCGTAGACGATACAAATAGTATCAAATTTATCAAGTTTACGAACAGCCCTGAAGAAGGGGATGCGCTACTTAAACAATTAAAAGGTTTACAACGTGTACGCGTACAAGGTAGCGTCAGCTTTGATGATCGATTTGATAAGGATTATATCTTATCTATTCGAAGTATTGAAGCTATGGAAACTAATAGCGTGGAGCGCACTGAAAACCGTCCAGACTCCCGTGTAGAGCTGCACTTGCATACTAAGATGAGTGATAAGGATGCTCTTGTATCTGTTAAAGACCTATTTAAAACAGTAAAAAAATGGGGTCATCCTGCGGTAGCTATTACAGATCACGGCGTTGTACAAGCCTTTCCAGAAGCTCAAGCTCTTGGTAAAGAGTTGGGCGTTAAGGTTATCTACGGTGTAGAAGGTTATCTCATTGATGATGAAATTGTTGCTCGTGATGAAGAGCCTGTAGTAGATAAGAAGAAGAAAAAAGAAAAAGATAAACGTTATCATATTATCTTATTAGCTAAAAATATGGTAGGTTTGCGCAATCTGTACAAGATGATATCTATTTCTCACCTTGAACACTATAAGGTACGTCCTCGTTTGCCTCGTTCTGTTATTGAAGAACATCGTGAAGGTATCATCATCGGTTCTGCTTGTGAAGCTGGTGAACTTATGCAATCCATTGTTCGTGGCGCTACAAAGGAAGAACTATTAGAGATTGCATCTTTCTATGACTATCTTGAAATTCAGCCACATACGAACAATATGTTCTTGGTTCGTAAAGGACTTATGCCAGATGAGCAAGCCCTTATCGATATGAACAAAACGGTTATTGAATTAGGGGAAGCATTAAATAAGCCTGTTTGTGCAACCTGTGACGTTCACTATTTAACACCAGAAGAAAAGATTTACCGTGAAATCATGTTGACTGCCTGTGGTTATCCAGATGCAGATGAACAACCAGATTTACATTTACGTACCACCGATGAAATGTTGGCATCCTTCCCTTACTTAAGTGAAGAAAAGGCTTATGAAGTAGTCGTTACTAATACTCGTGCAATTAATGATAGCATTGAAGATATTAAACCAGTTCCAGATGGCACATATTCACCAAAGATTGAAGGTGCCGATGAAGCTTTCACAGAAATGTGCTATAGAAATGCGAAGGCTATTTATGGTGATCCATTGCCACGTGTTGTACAAGAACGTTTAGACTATGAATTGGATTGTATTATTTCTAATGGTTATGGCGTATTGTATTACATCGCTCATAAACTAGTAAAAAAATCTCTTGATGATGGATATCTCGTAGGTTCTCGTGGTTCTGTAGGGTCTTCCTTTGCAGCCACCATGTCAGAGATTACAGAGGTAAACCCATTACCGCCACATTATGTATGCCCTAACTGTAAATATTCAGAATTCTTTGAAAAGGGTGAGTATGCAGGTGGTTTTGACTTGCCACGTAAAGATTGTCCAGAGTGTGGTCATGCGCTACAAACTAATGGCCATGATATTCCGTTCGCCATCTTCCTTGGTTTCGAAGGTGACAAGGTTCCAGATATTGATCTTAACTTCTCCGGTGATTACCAAGCAAAGGCTCACAAATATACGGAAGAACTATTTGGACGTGACAATGTATTTAAAGCGGGTACCATCGGTACTATTGCGGATAAAACTGCATATGGTTATGTTAAAAAATACGCCGAAGTTCGAGATATTCAAGCTCGTAGTGGTTTCTTTGAACATTTAGCAAAAGGCTTTACCAATGTTAAGAATACTACTGGCCAACATCCTGGCGGTATCATGGTATGTCCTCGCGATATGGATGTGCATCACTTTACACCTATACAGCATCCAGCGAATAAGAAGGAAAGTGGTGTATTAACAACACACTTTGACTATCACTCCATCGAAGGCCGTATGACTAAGCTCGATATTCTGGGCCATGATGATCCGACTATCATTCGTATGCTAGAGGATTTGACGGGTATAGATGCTAAAACTATACCGTTTGATGATCCTCGTACTTTAAGTCTATTCTCTTCCACAGAGGGTATTGGCTTAACACCTGAGCAATTACAAGGTGACCAAGTAGCCAGTTTAGCAGTGCCAGAATGTGGTACGAAATTCGTACGGGGCATGCTTGAGGACTCTCGTCCACAAACGTTCTCCGACTTAGTACGTATCTCTGGTTTCTCTCATGGTACTAACGTATGGCTCGATAATGCGCAAGACCTCATTAAAAATGGTACTTGTAAATTGAACGAAGCCATCTCTACTCGTGACGACGTAATGAATTTTTTGATTCATCGTGGTATGGATCGAAAGCATAGCTTCTTCGTTATGGAGAACGTACGTAAAGGGAAGGGCATTGAAAAACGGAATAAACAAGGTCAAGCTACTACGGAATTTGAAGCTGAAATGCGGGAAAATAATATTCCTGAATGGTTCATTGAATCTTGTAAAAAGATTTCCTATCTATTCCCACGGGCCCATGCGGTAGCTTATGTAATGATGGCATTCCGTATTGCATGGTTTAAGGTATACCATCCATTGGCTTTCTATGCAGCATACTTCTCCATTCGGGCGAAGGCCTTTGATTTGCGCATTATGACGGGAGACCTTAAAACGCAAATGACTGAGTTCAATCGTATTAAAGCTCTTGATCGTGGTGCCAGTCCTAAAGATAAGGACCTTATGAGTGCCTTAGAAGTATCTATGGAAATGTACCAACGGGGTTATCGTTTTGTTAATGTAGATATTCAACACTCTGAAGCAAGACGTTTTAGCATTAAAGATGGTGCTCTATTGCCGCCATTCTTGGCTATTGATTCCTTAGGTGAAACAGTAGCTGATGCTATCGTAGCTGAACGAGAAGAACGTCCGTTTACATCTCTAAAAGACTTGCAACGTCGTTGTAAGGTATCTAACACAATCATTGATTTAATGAAAGAACTCAAATGCTGTGGTGAGTTACCTGAAGACGAACAAATGTCACTCTTTGGGGCATAATAAAATACAAGATAAGTATTAAATACAAAATAAGCACTATACCTAAAATGGGATATAGTGCTTATTTTTATATATTTTGCTAAAATACAATTAATATGTTATTTGTACTAAGGAGTGTTGTATAATGATAAGTGAGTTATTGAAATTTATAGGAATTAATTCATCGGATAATGATATTACTAAAGAATCGAAATTGAAATCAGAAGATAATAGAACTGAATCTAATATTGCTAAGGAACGACAAAATCAACCTGTAGAAATTGAATTTTGGGATATTGAGCCCGAGGATGTGCCTGAGTTAGAAGAATCTGATATTCCAGGTGTATACTTTAATGAATTTCGAGAATATGTTGATGAAGAGGGGCATATATTATCTCCATCAGATCTCGATGCAATACGGTATAAAGATGATTATGAGGATGATTATTATAGGTAAATATTATTTAGAATTTTATGTTATTTTAACATTAAATGAATAGGAGTTATATGTTACAAAATCTAAAAAATATAGTAAATAAGATAAAGTTTTCTTTTTATTTTGTATTAAGATGTATGAATATTGGATATGATTGTGCATATAGAGAATATGTCAATAATAAATTTATAGAACTCTCATATACAGAATTACAATTATATTATCAAATATTAGTAAGTGATTTAGAAAGTCGATTAACATATATTTATACTGGAATATTTTTCAGTGTAACATTAGCTGTATTAATGGGCCTAGGGGTAAACTTAGGAATTGAAATGTTAAAACCATCTCCAGGGGATGAGATGGTTTCTGCTTATAATAATTTTATGATTGCTACGGTCTTATTTCTATTTGCAACAAGTTTAATTGGTTTTATTATAACGACATTATTAAAAATTTCTTCAAAATCTTTCGGTTTTTACTTAACTTTATTTTCTTTTGTACTAGGTGGAGTGTATTGGAGCATACATAGCCATTCTATCTTGATGGATCTATTCTTTTTATTAATGGGGGGATTAACTGCTACATTACTAGTCTCAACTATATTCGATGGTATAAAAAAATCTGCAATAATTAAGAAAGTTATTATTGAAGATTTATTAGATCAAAATCGAACGAGATATACTATTAGATTGCCCAAAAAGTATAGAGTTAGAAAATTATTTTGTCAAAATCTGATTATTAATCATAACCACCCGTAGAACGGGTGGTTTGCTCTGACCCTATAAGGGTCTTTC
>NZ_CAUQYW010000003.1:0-198744 GCF_963522475.1 uncultured Veillonella sp.
TTTTAGTCAAATCTTCAGGAGTCAATGTATGTTCCATATCGATATCATAGTAGAACCCTTTATCGATAGCAGGACCGATAGCCAATTTAGCTTCAGGCCATAAGCGTTTTACCGCTTGAGCCAAGATATGAGAAGCTGTGTGGCGCAATGTATGTTTACCACCATCTTCTTCGAATGTTAAGAACGCTACTTCAGAACCGTCGACTAATTCTTCGCGAAGGTCTGTTAATTCGCCATTTACATTAGCAGCTAGTACTTTTTTAGCCAAGCTGTTAGATAGTTGTTTTACTGCTTCCCCAAGAGTAGTGCCAGCAGCGTATTCCTTTGCACTACCATCAGGTAAAATGATTTTTACATCTGCCATTTTAATTTCCTCCAATTTATTATCTAGGATAGACTGAATTTTTGTAATAAAAAAAGACCCTCTATCCCTACAAAACAAGGGACGAAGATCATTCGCGGTTCCACCCTAGTTAACTACCTATACGAATATATATGTATAGTTAATTCACTTCATTAAGCCCGATAACGGTGGCGGCCGTATTTGCCTACTTAGGTTCGACAAATCAGTTTAAAGGGGGTAACTCTGATATATGTGTAAGGCATTTCCAGCATCAGCCTCTCTCTGGCACACAGGGATATGAGAATCATGTCCTTTGCATAACTTTTACTAGATTATAGTATCATAGGGAATTAAAAAATTCAATACGGTTAAATATTAAATTTCATAAATTCTATACATTTAACATAACGCCCTTACATCATAAAACTAAAATCAAACGGCCCGAATAAATCGAGCCGTTTAGTAAGATCTATTAACCTTTTAAGATTTTATTAAATTTATTAGCGTTTGAAGTTTGTAGACAACATAGCGCCAATTACTTTTTCCAATTTGCTATTGGAAAGGTCTGGGCCTTTGTATAATGTTAAAAGTACATCGTTAGAGTTATCTTGTTTAGATACCATCATAACACCGCTACCTCGAGCACCATTATCGTCGTAATCTTTTGCTACGATAACAAGATTCAAGTAATGGTCCTTCATATATGTGTACACTTTACTTGTACGTGCAGAGGAACCGATCATCTTCGCCATGCTCATACCACGGTTGAATACGATTGTATTTGCATTATGTGGATTTGCCGCTAATTGTTGTTTCTCCTCTTCATTTAAAGGCATAAGGTTCACCATGAGAGAGTCACCCATTTTACCACGGAACATAGCCGGCATTGTTTCACGCACGTCTTCAGGAATCCCTGTGTCAGCAGTCAATTTCAATTCCTTAGGAACAGTCATGTATAGAACGCCCTTGCTATTGCGGCCTACCTCTGTTGTACTGAGGTCTACAGCGCTAAGCATAATAGAGTCTTTAATTGTAGCAACTTGGTTTGCCAATGGCTTTTCAGGAATACCACGACTTGCCAATTGTACATCGCCAGATTTAGTTTTCTTTAATGTTTCTACATTCCAGTTAGCACCTTTTTTATCTGCATCACTAGCTTCTGTGAAAGCATTTGCCCCATCTTTTGTACCTACATATACGTAAGTTTGAGCTGGAATGATTGTATCTGGCGCACCAGATTTATTGAAAGCTGCACCATACACTACATTAGGAATCACAGTGGATCCCACTTGTAGATTGCTATTAGTTTGGCTTTCTACATCAAAGTTGATATTACCTGTGAAGGTCATATCAGGGCCATGATTGATAACTACTACATCCCCTGCTTGAGGAATAACAACAGGACCTACAGGGCCTGCCATAGCTACGCCAGCCATAGATACACTAAGGCAAGCTGTTAATAATGCACGTTTTAAAATAGATTGTTTCATAGATATACTCTCATTTCTCTACTAGATCTAATTCTAATTATCTTAATCATCGATAGTAACATAGTCCGATAAACTAGTTAATAATTCAATAGCCAAGGGCCGTGTTGAAGGTGTACACCGTAACATACATCGTCCATTTACATCAATAGAGGTCATAACTCCTAAATATTCATAGCCTTCAATGATGCGATTGATATAATTCGTATGTTTAGGTTCAAGATGAAAGTACACATACGCTTCTTCTCCAGAGGTCTCTAAATCGGGTACATCGTGAAATGCACCAATAGATTTACTCGGTTCTAAAGGTGTACTGCTCATATAACCTCCTACACATCATTACTATAAAATATAAACTCACTACCTACCGCTAGTATAGGCATCTATTAGATAAGTTTGTCGTTAATATACTAACTATTAAGCTTCTTTAGACTTACATTCACGACGCATCATGGAGTACGGTTCAAGTGGTGTATCCATGTAGATACGCACTTTCATTTGCGCATGTGGTGCTACGTCAATTGGATTACCATCTTCATCTGTCATTTTTTCAATTACAGTCTTAACGAGTTCGCCTTTAGGTTGGCAGAATTCCACTTTATCGCCTACCTTGAAGTTATTACGTTGTTCAAGATCAACGTATTTTTCTTCTTCGTTATAGCCCATAACTAAACCGATGAAGTCATGGCTTTGTGTATTAGTAGATTTACCATAGTTTTGAGCTGTTTCGTCAGGACGACCTTCTGCAAAACCATCAGTATATGGACGGTGAGAAATCTTTTCTAATTCTGCAATCCATTCTGGACGAACATACCAGTCTTTACCTTCTTTAAGGTATGTATCTATAGCTGTACGATATACCTTTGCTACTGTTGCACAATAGTGAACGGATTTCATACGTCCTTCGATTTTAAGGCTATCAATACCAGCTTCATATAAATCAGGAATGCGGTGAATCAAGCACAAGTCTTTAGAGTTAAAGATATATGTGCCATGTTCATCTTCTTCAATTGGATAATATTCACCAGGTCGGTTGGATTCAACAAGGGAATATTTCCAACGGCAAGATTGAGAACATTGACCGCGGTTCGCATCGCGATTACCCGTCATATAATTAGATAATAGGCAACGACCAGAGTAAGAAATACACATAGAACCATGTACAAAAGATTCGATTTCGATATCTACATTGTCCTTCATTTCTTTAAGGTCCGCCAAAGATACTTCACGAGCTGCTACTACACGTGTAGCACCCAGTTCTTTCCACATTTGCACTGTATGCCAGTTTGTTGTAGATGCTTGTGTACTTACGTGAAGCTCAAGTCCTGGAGCCACCCGTTTAGCAAGGCTAAAGATACCCATGTCGGCTACGATGATTGCATCAACACCGATACTTTCAAGGAATTTCAAATAGTCCTCTAAACCTTCAAAGTCCTCATTGTGAGGAATGATATTACATGTTACATGGATTTTTTTACCATGAGCATGTACGAATTCTACAGCTTCTTTTAATTCCTCATCGGAGAAATTAGAGTTACCTGCGCGCAAGCCAAAACGTTTGCCTGCACAATATACGGCATCCGCACCGTAGCGAATCGCCATTTTAAGCTTGTCCATATTACCGGCTGGACAAAGCAATTCCATAAAATGTTCTGCCATTATTTGTTGTGCCCTTTCCACACACTCACACTCATGCCATCACCCATTGGATAGATGGTGGTGTTAAACAATTCTTTATTTTCAACATACGTTAAGTATTCTTTTAACCGTTTGACGATAGTTTTGAACCGTTTTGGCGGCTCCTTATCGCCCCTTACATAGCCTCTAAAGAGTACATTGTCCGCCAGGATAACGCCCCCTTCTTTCACATGAGGCAAAATAAGTTCTAACTGTTTAAGATATTGGCCTTTAGGACCATCTAAAAAGACTAGATCATATTCACCAGTGAGTTCCGGTAAGACTTGAGATGCATCGCCTTTCAACAATGTAATTGTATCGGCATAATCAGATTGGTTAATATAATATTTCGCCATTTCGTGACGCACATCATCTAGTTCAATAGATGTAATATGCCCCTCCTCTTCGTCGAGTAGCGGAGCCATCAACAAAGCAGAGTAACCAATGGCGGTGCCCACCTCTAACACAGAGGTGGGCCGGTACAAACCTATTAGTTCTTCAAAGAGATGAACCTCAGATTCTCGTAGAATCGGTACATCATTAATCATCGCGTAAATACGCTGTTCATTTAAAATATCATTTAATGTCATGAAAGTAGATTCAATCTCCTACATTATTTATTGCTATTACCACTAGGAACTACCAACGTAGAACGATCAACAGATTCAGCTGGCTTTACTTCAATATGAGGTGTTTGTTGTGTACTTGGTACAACATTTTGCATAGATTCTGGAGCAGGTGTTGTAGTAGGTACATAAGAATTAGAAGTAGAAGTAGATGATTGCGTAGCTGGTGCAGATTGAACTGGTGCTTGTGGAGCCGGTGTTGGAGCTGGAATTTCAGCAGCTGGAACTGTTGTAGGTGTATATTTGTACGTAGGTTCCACATCAACATATTGAGAATCTGCTTGCACTGCCTCTTCAGAGCTGTAGTTGTAGTTAGGCTCTGTCGTTGCCACAGCCACGTCATAGTTAGGACCAGCTTGTACTGCTGCCTCCGTATTGGAGGAAGTAGCTGTATCATTTCCATAAATTTTATGAACCGCCGCTAAATGTTCTTCGTATGTTTTAGAGAAGTGATTATGTCCATCTTTATCTGCTACAAAGTATAAATAATCTGTATCTTCAGAATGCAATACTGCATCTAACGCTTTTTTACCAGGGTTAGCAATCGGTCCTGGTGGCAAACCTTTGGATACATATGTATTGTAAGGGCTTTGTAATTGTGTATCACCAATCGTTACATCTTCCTTTGCATAACCAAGTACATAGGAAATAGTCGCATCAGATTGTAATGGAATACCATGAGCTAAACGTTTTTTAAATACCCCTGCAATTGTTGGACGATCTGCATCAAATAAAGATTCACGTTCAACAATGGATGCCAATGTTACAAAGTCATGAATACTCATGTGTTGCGCTTGAATTTGTTTTTTCACAGCTGGTGTAAGGTAACGATTCATTTCGTCGGCCATCATTTGAATAACTTCACGTGGTGTAGCACCTACTGGAATTTCATAAGTACTTGGGAACAAGAAGCCTTCTACAGGATAGGTAGCAGGTCTTGTACCTTTCATATATGGATATGGCACAAAGGTTTTTGCTTCTGCTAAGAAGTCCTTTGCCTTCATAATTTGATTCTTTTCTAAAACGATGGCAATATCACCAACTGTATACCCCTCAGGAATCGTAACACGAATAGATTCTACATGACCTTCTTGTAATAAAGTGATCAGCTCACGAACCGTTACCTTATTAGGAATTTGGTAATGACCAGTTTGAAGTTTATCATTTGTACCACTCAAATATAACCAAAGCTTAAAGCCTTGCGTAGAACGAATAAGGCCTCGTTCATAAAGCATATCTGCAATTTCAGTGCCAGTCTGCCCCTTTTCAATAACAAGTACCTGTGTACCATCATCTTGAGCAAATGTATTTGGCACTAGATAAATTGCACCAAGACCGCCTGCAATAATTAATACGACTACAATAATAACGATTAATATATATCTTAAGGTTTTTCTCACGATGTTGAGTTCCTTTCTATGACATAACAGTATTTATCACTTTATTATACCATAAAGTCTATGTTTCCCCTATATAAAAGGATATTATCATATCATCGGCGGCTTAAAATAAAACAAATAAAAATAGCGTATTATCCAAAGACAACACGCTATTTTTACAAGGAATAGGACTACTCGCCATCTTCCATTTCTTCATACAATTTTACTAGAGTTTCAAAGTTTTCATCATCTTCATCTAAAGGTACGTATTCTTCTACGCCTTCTTCATTTGTTTCGATGCGAGCCAAAATCATGTATGTATCATCTTGACCTTCATGGTCAGCCTCTTCATCTTGTACATGTACAAGAACAGCATATTCTTGGCCTTCATGACTTAAAATAATGTCCTCTGTGAAGTACTGTTTGTTACCATTTTCATCTTCGAATTCCAAGTAATATACTTCGCCTTCAAAATTTTGGTCAACCATCGGAAACCCTCCTTAAGAAAAAATACTTATTTATTAATCTGCAAGCGATCTAAATATCCTTGCAAAATTACAACCGCTGCCATTTTATCAATAACGGACTTACGTTTTTTACGACTCACGTCAGCTGCAATGAGTTGGCGTTCAGCCATAACGGTAGATAACCGCTCATCCCAATATGTAACAGGTAAATCAATGACTTCCTTCATCTTTTCAACAAATTCTTCAGTCTTTTCAGCCCGTTCGCCTTTTGTACCATTCATATTTTTTGGCATACCTACTACAAGTTCATGTACTTCATACTCAGTAATGAGTTCTTGTAAACGGTTAAAGTCTTTTTCAAGAGATGTTCTACGAATGGTTTCAATACCTTGTGCTGTCATGAGCAGTGCATCACTACAGGCAATACCGATAGTACGGCTGCCCACATCTAATGACATAATTCTCATTATAGTTGTTTTGCCTTTGCGTATTCTTTCAACAATTCCTCAATCAAGTCATCTCGTTCTAAACGGCGGATATCAGAGCGTGCATTATTATAGCTTGTAATGTACGCAGGATCCCCAGAGATTAGATAGCCTAAGATTTGATTGATTGGATTGTAACCTTTTTCTTGAATAGATTGATAAACGCGAGTGAGAACCTCTTCAGCTGTCATCGGTTCATCGTCTACTTTACGGAATAACATAGTTTCATCAGAAACCTTCATCGTATCCCTCCTTTTAATTATATTGGCAAGTTCCACTTGTAAAAGTGAAACCTTTCCTACCATTATACTTGAATTAAAACCACATCGTCAGTAACTTTTTATGTATTATGAAAATTTTCTATAACAGATACAAGTATAATTATAAAATTATATGCCTATTGTAACATAGATGTTAAGGCTTCACCACCAGCTTTTAATGCTTCCATCAATTTAGCTGGTTCTTTACCACCTGCTTGTGCCATATCTGGACGTCCACCGCCATTACCACCAGCTACTTGCGCTGCAGCTTTTACGATATTACCGGCTTTAGCACCTTTAGTCACTACATCTTTGGAAACTTTACATACAAAGTTAACTTTGTCATCACCCATAGCAGCGCCAACAAGAACTACACCAGAACCGTCCAATTTATCAAGGCCCATATCAGCTAGATCACGTAATTCATCAATTGAAGAAGCTTTTACAGAAGCCGCTACAAATGCTACATCGCCAATCATAACTTTACCAGCAATGATATCAGCCGCACCTGCTGCAGAAACCTCTTTACGAATTTGTTCCAATTCTTTTGCAGTTTCTTTCGCATCTGCCAATACTTGATGTAAGCGTTCTTCTACTTGAGATGCTTTAGTTTTAAGTTCGCCTGCCATGCGTTCAATAGTCAAACGATCATGTTTTGCTGCATCTAGAGCTGCACGACCTGTGATTGCTTCAATACGACGTACACCAGAACCGATGCCCGCTTCAGATGTTAAGCGGAAGGAACTAATAAAAGCAGTGTTGCCTACATGAGAACCACCACACAATTCAACAGAGAAGCCAGGAACCTCTACAACGCGAACTACATCGCCATATTTATCACCAAAGAGTGCCATCGCACCTTTAGCTTTTGCTTCGTCCATAGACATTTCAGCAATAGCTAAATCTGTAGCTTTTAAAATCTCTTCATTTACAAGAGATTCGATTTGATCAAGTTCCCCTTGTGTTACAGGAGAGAAGTGAGTGAAATCGAAACGCAAGTAATCTGGAGTTACTAAGGAACCTGCTTGGTTAACATGCTCGCCTAGAACCTTTTTCAATGCTGCATGTAACAAATGTGTAGCTGTATGGTTACGAGCCATAGCAGCACGGCGATTTGTATCTACTTCAAGCGTTACATCATCGCCTTCAGAAATGGAACCTTCCACAACAGTACCGATATGGTATACAGTGCCCTCAGGTAAACGTTTTGTATTATGTACCTCAACCTTACCCATTGGGCCAACAATAAAACCTGTATCGCCTAATTGACCGCCCCCTTCAGCATGGAATGGAGTTGTGCGTACGATAACAGTAATTTCATCACCATCAGCAGCTGTTTGTAAGCGTTCGGAACCTTTACCAAGCATCAATACGGAAGAAGTAGTTACAGCTTCATCTTCAAGAAGCTCTTCGTCTTTCAAGAATGTAATGTCTGGTGTCGCTACCTTTGCATCTTCTTTTACGCGAGCTTCACGAGCGCGTTCACGTTGTTCCTTCATAGCAGCTTCAAAGCCTTCGTGGTCGATTGTAAAGCCACGTTCAGAAGCAATTTCTTCTGTTAATTCCCAAGGGAATCCATATGTATCATATAGTTTAAATACTTCGGTACCAGGAACTACCGTTGCCTTTTCAGCAGCAAGTGTATCGATCAAGGAGTTCAATAATTCAAGACCTTGTTCCAATGTTTGGTTAAAGCGTTCTTCTTCATTTTGAACAACACGTTTAACGAAGTCTTGTTTCTCAGCAATAGATTTAATACCAGGGCCAAGAATGTCTACTACTACATCAATAAGTGGTGTTAAGAAGACACCTTCAATACCAAGCAAACGACCATGACGTACAGCACGACGTAAAATACGACGTAATACATAACCGCGACCTTCGTTGGATGGCAATACGCCATCAGAGATCAATGCAGTAACAGCACGAGCGTGGTCAGCAATAACCTTTAAAGAAACATCTGTATTTGGATCTTCGTTATATGTAACACCTGCGCGTTTTGCAGTAGCTTCAATAATAGGGAAAATCAAATCTGTTTCAAAGTTTGTTTTGCAACCTTGCAATACAGAGGCCAATCGTTCAAGACCAGCGCCTGTATCGATGTTTTTATGTTGTAATGGTTCGTAAGAGCCATCAGGCATTTTATTGAATTGAGTAAATACCAAGTTCCAGATTTCAAGATAGCGATCGCAGTCACAACCTGGTGCACAGTTAGGATCATCACAACCATGTTCAGGACCTTGGTCGAAGAAGATTTCACTGTCAGGACCGCATGGGCCTTCACCAATTTCCCAGAAGTTATCTTCGAGGCGTGTAATATGACTTTCTTCTACGCCACAGTCATTATGCCATGTATCATAAGCTTCTTGGTCATCTGGATATACAGTGACATATAATCTATTTTTGTCGAGTTTAATAACTTCAGTTAAGAATTCCCACGCCCAGTGAATCGCATCTTTTTTGAAGTAATCACCGAAGGAGAAGTTACCAAGCATTTCAAAGAATGTATGGTGACGAGCTGTACGACCTACGTTTTCAAGGTCACCAGTACGCATACATTTTTGGCTTGTTGTAATACGATGACAAGGAGGTACCAATTTACCTGTAAAGAAAGGCTTCAACGGCGCCATACCTGCCCCAATCAATAATAAAGATGGATCGTTTTCTGGTATAAGAGAAAAACTATCTAATTTTAAATGTCCTTTGCTTTCAAAAAACTGCAAGTATGCTTGACGCAGTTCATTACCCTTCATGTGTATATTCCTCCTAAAATTATTTACTCTTCATTATATCGTAAAAACGACATAAAATCTATCAAATACATTGAGATTATGCGGAATTTACCGACTTTCACAATAGTAAACAAAAGGATAAAATTCGATATTTCTATAAATGAGAAAAAGAGGTTATACAAATCAACAGAACATAATTGATTCGTATAGCCTCTTTTAAAGCTAGTATATATTAGCTTATACAACGCGTTTTGCGCCGATGTAGCGTTCACCCCAATAGCCAGTATCAAGATCTGCTACTGCAACACCACGACTGGAAGTGGCGCTGATGAACTTGCCATCACCAATATAAATACCAGAGTGAGATGGACCTGGTTCATATGTTTCAAAGAACACCAAATCCCCTGCTTTTAAATTTGCACGAGAAACTTCAACACCTACGTTATATTGTTCATCTGCTAAACGTGGTAGAGATATACCTTGTTTCGCAAATACATATTTAACATAACCTGAGCAATCGAAACCACTTGGAGTAGTACCACCAAATACATATGGTACGCCGCGGTATTTATCCGCTTCAGCCAAGATAGCGTGGATACTGCTTGGAGTTTCATTTTTCGTAATATTATTTAGTTTAATGTTTTTGCCAGTAATGGATTGACCTGCAATACGACGAGACGTCGCATTATTATTTGTGAAAGCAGATTTCGTCGCCACTGCTTTAGTAGCCGCATTTTGAGTCAATACCGCCTTCGTAGAACGAGGAGCACTCATCAATGCATTGTACGTAGCAGGACCTACGATACCGTCCACTGGTAAACCACGATCTTGTTGGAACAGACGAACTGCCCATTTCGTTTCTTTACCATATACACCATTTTTATCTGTAGCATTATAACCGTGTTTAATTAGTTGTTGTTGAACCGCTGTAACACTTTTGCCCTTATCACCATATTGTAATGTTGTTGCACCTGCTATGGCTGTTGTGGCACACACAAAAGTTAATGTTAATGCCGTTATTTTAACCTTACTATATTTTGACTTCATATGCTTCCTTTCCAAAAAACTTTAAAGTAAGTTATTTATTCAAAATATACTAACCGTCTATTTATTTGCATTCACAAATACAGCTAGTCTTCTTTGCTTTTGTTAGTATAAGTCTCAGATGCCATAAACACATCTGCACTACTAGGTCCAAGTAATGGAGCCTCTTCATGCTCATCAAAGTTTATAGCTGACTTAACCCAATACAAAGGCCGTTGCTTCACCTCTTCAAAAATACGACCTACATACTCGCCAATAATTCCCAGTCCGACGAGTTGAATCCCACCAATAAACAAAATTGATACGCCCAAGGTAGTCCATCCATTTAATGCTTGTCCCGTAAGATATACATACAAGAGGTGCAATATAAGCAAGAAGCTTAACCCACCACATAGTACACCAACGTACAAAGCAGCCCGTAAAGGAACTCTAGAAAAGGCAGTTACCCCATCGAGAGCAAATCGAATCATTTTACGAACACTAAACTTTGAAACCCCTGCAAAACGAGGTGGCGCTACAAAGTGCAACTCAGCTTGTCTATATCCTAAGGCACCGACAATACCGCGCAAGAAACGACCATGTTCTCTGAACCGTTTCAATGTACCTAATGCTTTACTATTCATGAGGCGGAAATCAGATCCACCTTCAACAATAGGAACATCAGCCATTTTGTTCATTAGTTTGTAATAATACTTAGATGTGAAGGATTTAGCCCAACTAGCATCTTCAGTTGAATCGCGTATGGTGCGCACCACATCATAGCCCGATTCCCATAACCTAACGAGCTCAGGAATCAAAGCCGGTGGATGCTGCATGTCACCGTCCATTGTAATAACTGCATCTCCATGAGCATAATCAAGTCCACACGTAAGTGCAATCTGATGCCCAAAATTACGAGCAAGCAATAACACTTTGACATGTTTATCATTGTAAGCAATTTCACGCAATATCATAGATGACGAATCGCTAGAACCGTCATCCACAAAGATTAATTCATAATCGTACGTGAGTCCTGACATAACATCAGTTACAGCTTTATAAAAAATCGCTATGTTTTCTTCTTCGTTATATACAGGCACTACAATAGAAAGTAACATAAATCCTCCAAAGTATTTTACTCACATATTTTATGTTAATTAGTAAATTAAGGCAAATCGTCAAGGTTAACAATAAACAAAATTATATCTATAAATCCAGTAAATATCAGACTTTTTAGAACTCTATAGAGTTTTCTCTTCATATAGCTTATATATAAGAATAACAAATGAATAACACATTTATATATCTTAAACACTACTTAATACACTATTATATAATTTAAATTGATATATAAAACATCATATAAATGGTATTAAATACTTATCTTTTATCTAATTAACAAAAATATTAAATAAATTTTCTATATAAAATCTAAGAAAGTCAATCGACTTCATTTTATATTCATAAAAAATGTAGTTATTTAATACCTTTTGCAAGACGCATAGTAACTATATATACCATTTTTATGCATAAAGCATTACTAATATACAAAATAATATTAATATACTATTAATAAATTAGCATCACTTATCCATTATTACCCGAAGAGAAGAAAGAGACCCTCTCAAGGGTCTCTTTCTATCATAAGCCTGCAGCATCAATCCAAGATTGTAAGTCTTCCTCTGCCAGAACCATATCCTCTTCATACGCACCAGCTACGACTGGATACTTAGCAACCTCTACAGTATGCAAAATTGAATCATCTCGACCATTTTTAAAGGTGCCAATCCAAATTCCAGAAAATTGAGATTCATACCACTCTACAGGTTGATCTGTTTCATCGAAGTTAATTGTAATATGACCACGACCAAGTGTTTCTAATACTTCCACTTGTTC
This sequence comes from uncultured Veillonella sp., assembly GCF_963522475.1. GTDB lineage: Bacteria > Bacillota > Negativicutes > Veillonellales > Veillonellaceae > Veillonella. The sequence continues at coordinate 12,376 of NZ_CAUQYW010000003.1, forward strand.
TTCTTCTGCAAGACCTGTTTTTTCTATATAAATAGAATACGTCTCACCCGTTTCACGCAAATTTTTTAAGGCTAAACGCAGCTCATTTAAAACAGCCCGAACATTACCATAATTTTCAATCATAAATACTCCTATTAGAGATAATTTTTACATGTTATAAACTCATCAATTTAAGTATTAGGTTCTGCAATTACGCCCCATTCGCGTAGAACATTGAGTACACGCGCTTTTACCTCTGGTAGTGCTCGTTGTACAGCTGCACTAGGTTCAAAACCAATTTCTAAGGATTCTGGTTCCACACCAATAACTACCGCGTCCTCTAACGGATCCTCTTGAATGGCACGGATACGCAAAATATCTTGCATTCCTACTTCATGTACAGAAATATGTTCAGTGAAATATTGTTCTAACTCCTTATGAGGAAACTCATATATAGTCCCTGGAGCTTCCCCACCATTAATAGCATCTACAAGAAGAATCTTCTTCATACCACGCATATATGTAAGCAGTTCCATTCCCATAGTGCCACCATCAATAATAGAAATTGTAGGTGTAAATGTGAAAGATTCTTTCAAATCTTTTACTACATGAACCCCTAAACCCTCATCAGTAAGTAATATATTACCTACACCAAGTAGAACGATTTCATTATTACCATCATCATAAAGGCTATTTAAATCAATACGCGGACCCTCAGAGCCCGCGTATTGTTCCAAGCCACTGATGATATCAGTACTTGTATTAGTCATTATCTTGTAATTCTCTTTCTCTAGGATCGTTAGGATCACTTGGACGATATGTCGTACCAGACGGTTTATCGATACGTTCACCACGACGGCGTTTACCGTTTAGATCTTCAATATCGATTGGATCATGCGCATAATACTTCATGCCGGAAACCATAGCAGATACTTCGCCGGATTCCTCCATAACGTCTTCTCGGAATGCCATATACACGTGAATGATAGTAAAGAACAAGAATCCCCACGCAATATAGTGATGAATAATGTGAACCTTATATTCACCACCAAATAATGTAACAACTGGTGCGAATAGGGTTCCCAGAATACCATTAGGATCCACCATAGAATACATTGCAAAACCTGTTAAGATTTCAAAGAAGAACATTACGTACACCATCATGTACGCCGTTCTTGCTAAAGAATTACGAAGCCAGTGATGTTCGTGTTTTTGTGGAATCATCAAATAGTGCAATGTCGTTTCTTTAAGACCATACCAATACCGTTTTTGGCGGAATTTAGGTAATAATCGATCTCCTCGATTCCAAAGAGCTCCTGCAAATCGGAAAATAAAGGAGCATGTTAAGATAACCCCTGCAATGAAATGGATACGACGCATAGTTTCCATAGAGAACCAGCCATCAATAGCAAAGGTTGGCTCTGGATTACCTGTGATAGCCGCAAATCCTGGGTCACCAATATATAAACCAGTCCAGAATAAAGCTGTTACACTAAGCACCATAGTCCAGTGGAATATGCGTAGCCATAAGCTAAATACAACATACGCCTTTTTGTCAGTATGTATTAACATAAGTCCACCACCCTTTATTTACACAATGCATCTGTATTGACGGAAACAATTTTTTCGCCTTTTTTATTGTATAAATGGGTTGCACATGCGAGACATGGGTCAAAGGAATGAATTACCTTCAAGATTTCAAGTGGTTTATCCGCAATTTTTACATGTGTATCAATCATGGAGTCTTCATAGGCACCATGTTCATTTGCTGCAGTTTTAGGACATGCGTTCCATGTAGATGGGACGATACATTGGTAGTTTGCAGAACGACCATCTTTAATATGAATCCAGTGGCCCAAACCACCTCGAGGCGCATCTACAAGGCCAACACCTTTTGCGTCTTTATCCCATGTATTTGGCTCGAATTTGGTCATATCCGCTACTGTAGTATCACCATTTTTAATGTTTTCTACAAGTTTATTGAAGTAATATTGGCTGATGTTAGACGCAACTTGTGCATCAAGACCACGACAAGCTGTACGACCAACCATAGTTGTCATCCATACGTGAGCAGGCACCCCAAGTACTTGAGATACTGTATCGATTTGGCGAACAATCATAGACTCTGCCCAAGTTGGATCTTTAATAATACCTTGTTTAACTTTTGTATATACAACGATATATTTAGCTAATGGACCCACTTCAGCAGTTTTACCTTTGAATGTTGGGGATTTAATCCAAGAATATTTTTTATCTTCATCAAGGAATTCCCATTTTTCTTTTGTCCCAGATTTAGGACCTGTAAACTTAGGATCTGTTACACCTTCAAGTGGATGAAGAGTGTTAGTACCATTTGGATATGTAAACCAAGAATGGTCAACTTCTTCACTGAGGTATTGTGGATCCATGAAATCTTTACCTTCTAGAGGAATGAATGTAGCCTTATCAACACCTAAAGCAAAGTTTTCTACAACGCCATTGGATCGAACGATACATTTTTTATGGTAATCACCATTAGAAATACCAGTATACGTATCGTCTGGATAATCACCATAAGACATTACACGTTTTTTCGCAAGGCCACCGCCATCAATCATGCCTTTTTCAACATAGATTTTTCCAATTGCAAGTAAATCAGGCAAGTAGAAGTTACTTACCAAATCCTTAGCCAATGCAATAGATTGTTCTACCGCAGCAAGACGTTGTGTATTGATAGGTGCATTCATATCATTCATAGAAATGGAGCATGGCATACCACCTACAATATAATGTGGATGAGGGTTTTTACCACCAAATACAACGTGAGGAATTACGATATCACGTTGACGATCAAGAATATTCAAGTAATGGGATACGGCCATTAAATGAACCTCTGGTGGCAACAAATTGTAATCAGGATGATCCCACCATTGAGCGGAGAAAATACCTAATTGGCCGGACTCTACAATTTTCTTAACCTTTTGTTGTACAGCTGTGAAATATGCAGCAGTCGCTTTAGGAAACTCTTTAGGATATGCAGAGTCTTTAGATGCAGTTTCAGCTGGCGCCAAACCACTTACATTATAAGTAGCTAATACATCATTTTGTAATTGTGCAGTTTTAGCTGGATCTGCACTAAGAGCTGCTACTGGGCTAACCCAGTCAAGCGCATGTAAGTGATAGAAATGTACGATATGGTCATGTACATCTAACGAGCTATGCATGATATTACGAATATAGTTTGCATTTTTAGGAATAGTAATACCAAGTGCATCCTCTACAGCACGCAACGCTGCCAACGCATGTGTTGTAGTACATACGCCACAAATACGTTGTACAAATGCCCAAAGGTCACGAGGATCGCGATCTTTAGCAACAAGTTCGATACCTCGCCAAGCTGTACCAGAAGACAATGCGTCCTCTACTTTACCACTGGCTTCATCAACTTTTATTTCTACCCGTAAATGACCTTCAATACGGGAAATCGGATCTACTACTACGCGTTTCATTAGTGACCTCCTCCATTATTATGTTTCTTTTCATCCCATAAGCCTTGTTCTTTTAAGCGTTTTTCTTCTTTCATATCAAGAATTTTATTGCGCGTAAGAGTTGCAGCACCATGAACAATAACAGCTGCAGTGGCACCAACAGCAGCTACGGTACCGATTGTATCAGCAGTTGTGATGGTTTTAGCCAATGGAATATCTGGTAAACGTTTATAGAATACGTCATTATCCCAGAAGCCCTTTTCAGAGCAGCCAATACAGCCGTGACCGGATTGAATTGGGTAGGATAACCCATTCCACCAACGCAAGTTACCACAAGAATTATATGTTTGAGGTCCACGACAACCTACTTTGTACAAGCACCAACCAGATTTGGATGCATCATCGTCAAATTTTTCAACGAAGAGACCAGAGTCAAAGAAGGCACGACGATAGCATGTATCGTGAATACGATTGCCATAAAATTGTTTAGGACGACCTTGAGAATCAAGAGGTGGGATTTGGCCGAATAATGCATAATGCATAATTACACCAGTCATAACCTCTGGAATTGGAGGACATCCAGGAACTTTGATAATAGGCTTACCAGATACAACAGAGGATACAGATACTGTATTTGTTGGATTTGGTTTAGCCGCTTGAATACCACCCCAAGATGCGCAAGAACCATATTCAATGATTGCTGCAGCACCTTTAGCCGCTTCTATTAAGGACTCTTTAAATGTACGTCCACCTACTGTACAGTAAACACCATCTTCATCAAGTGGTACGCCACCTTCAACAGCCAAAATATATTTGCCTGCTTTTTCTTTAATGATTTTCTCTAAATGTTCTTCTAACGGTGCACCAGATGCAGCCGCCAAAGTATCATCATATTCAAGGGAAATCATGTTCAAAATTACATCGGATGTAAACGGAGAAGATGAACGAATGAATGATTCACTACAACCAGTACATTCATGACCATGTAACCAAATTACTGTAGGCAATTCAGTTGTCTCAGCTGCCTTAACAACGGTATCTAACATCGTTGGTGGCAAACCGAGAATAGCGGTGAGTGCTACACAGGATTTCATAAATGTGCGTCGACTCAAACGGCGCTCTTGGAAGAGTGTCCATAAACTGTTTATACGATTCTTCACGGAATATAGCCTCCTTACAACAACTTTGCGCAATATATCATATTACTTAATGAACTACAACTATTATAATAACAATCTTATTTTTACAACTTTATTATATCACTTAATAAATGTTAAAACTATAGAATTTAAATAAAAAAACTGTATACAAGAAAATTTATTCAACTTGTATACAGTCTTGTATTATATGATATTGTAATATTTTCCAGTTATAACTAAATTAAATAACTTCCTTGATAAGGGACTCAAGCACATCAGCTTTCTTATACCCTACAAGGGAATCTAGCATTTTGCCATTACGGAAAAATACCATGGATGGAATACCATCTATATCTTCTTTCAACAAAATACCACGAAGATTTTTATCTTCTGCATCAACACTAAAGAACTCTACTTGTCCCTTCAAACGTTCTGCTACTGCTTCTACTTCCGGACGCATAACAGTGCAAGGTTCGCACCAGGCAGCCCAGAAATCAACAATAGCTAAACCTTTAGAGCCAAGTACTTTTTCATCAAATTCTTGTACACTAGTAATCGCTGTAATTGCCATGAAGTTCTCCTAACAAAGATCTACAATCTTATATACTATAAATTATTTCCTGCATATGGAAGCAAGCAATCAATAAGCCGAGTTCTGTTCCGCTTGCACGGTGACGATTATCTTTCTAGGCGTACAGTCACCTGCACGCTCGAGCGACACAACCCGGAAGGTAGGCGGGACCACCCTTAACCCTTCCCTATTCGGTCTTGCTCCAGATGGGGTTTACCGAGCCAGCCTGTTACCAAACTGCTGGTGAGCTCTTACCTCACCTTTCCACCCTTACCACTGACGTGGCGGTTTCCTTTTCTATGGCACTTTCCCTAAGGTTACCCTCGCCAGACGTTATCTGGCATCCTGCCCTATGGAGCTCGGACTTTCCTCGAGTCCTATAGACTCGCAATCGTCTTTCATACTTGCTTCAATTCAGTTTATCATAGCTAACCTACTTGTTGCAAGAAAATACAACATTATAAGAAAAAGAAATCATTTTGTTCTATAAAAGCTTTCACAGGAACAGATATATCTTTACTAAGTAAATAGTCACGTAAACCGCTAGCAACAATAGATTCTGTGCCAAAATGTCCTGCATCAACTACAAGCAATCCAAGCTCTTTAGCTAATTGTGCATCATGATATTTCACATCGCCTGTAACATATGCGTCTACACGCAAGCGAGCTGCATCCTTAATAAATTCAGCACCGGCACCAGAACATAGTGCTATAGATTGTATTTCTTGAGGCGCTACCCCAGCAAAACGAATATTAGCCTCTGGTAATGCTTCCTGTACCCATTCGCGGAATGTATCTAAATTTAACGCATTTGGCAATCGACCAATACGACCTAAATATTGAGTAGCTCCTTTAGGTTCTAGCAAAGATAATACCTCATAAGCGACTTCTTCATAAGGATGTGCATCTTTCATCGCTTCAATCACGCCTTGTAAATGTGTGCCATCTACTAATGCATTGATTTGTACTTCTGGTGCTACTATCATAGATCCCGCTTCACCAATTACAGGATGAGAGTCCGTATTTCCTATGAAGCGCCCTTCGCCATGAGCACTAAAACTACAATATTCATAGTTACCAATTCGTCCTGCTCCAGACTTCCCCATTGCAAGTCGAACTGCATCAGCAGCATTTTCAGGTACAAAGGTAGTTATCTTAAACAGTGCATCTTCCCCAGTTTTGATAAAGCCCTTAACATCTGTAAGACCTAATCGTTCTGCCAACATATCATTTAAGCCACCAGATGCAATATCAAGATTTGTATGTGCACTATATACGGCAATATTATGTTGAATTAAATAATTAATCATTCTACCTTGTACCGTATCACAAGATAATTGTTTTAAACCTTTAAAGATCAACGGGTGATGACTAATAATTAAATTACAGTCATGTTTAATAGCATATGAAATGGCTTCCTCTGTTACATCTAATGTAGTTAACACACCTGTAACAATAGCATTTCTATCCCCCACCATAAGTCCTACATTATCCCAAGATTCAGCATAAGATCGAGGGGCCAATTGTTCCATTAAGTAAATAACTTGTTGAACAGTTGTCATAAAACTCACTCCTTTTTATCTTCTAAAAGTATGCGCAGAAATTCTACTTCATGCTCTAAATCCTTATATTTATCTGTATGGCTCAATTGCTCAGTCATACCATCTAGCGCACATTGTCGTTGATATATTAAGTACTCAATATATTTTGACCAAAGCGATGGTCGTTCCAGTTCCAAAAGTGCGCCTACAGACCATAATAAGGAATCCTCTGGTAAAGACTGATAAACGTCTACGTATGCAGTCATCCCCGTATACACTTCTACACAATCATTACGGACACATAGAAATGCTGTATATAGCTTTCCTGCATCTTCTACGATGATTTCCAAAATAATAATATATCCCTTTTGCACCATATATTGACGTAACTCTTTTTGTCCATTCTGTGGTTGTAATACGTAGAACTCTAAAGGCTCTGGACCAGCGTCTACAATATCGCGCATGAGGTATCCACCCATACCACAACAAATAGCACCATTTAATTCGCCCTTTTCTGTTACTTTTAGACCATCCCCTAATCGACACTCTACTTTAGAAGTTAATCCACAAGATTGAACATATTCTTTTGCAGATTCTAAAGGCCCTTTGTGTACGTCGCCAGCGACAACAAATTCAGCACGATTACGGTTAATAAGTTCTACTGCTAAATATCCATGATCAGTACCTATATCAGCTATTGCACGTGCCTTAGGCACTATTGAAAACACCGCTTCTAAGCGATCCATCATAGGTCTAGGTTCCATAATTCCTCTATTTATCTCTAAATACACCCATAAGTTAAATGATACAGACACAAGTATTTAAATACGTCTCTATCTTAATAACGACCGTTACATCTATAAATAAATATATTACATATAAAAATAACCGCCCTTGAATTCTCAAGGACGGTAGATATCAACATAATTGGTGGGCCCACCTGGGATCGAACCAGGGACCGACCGGTTATGAGCCGGTTGCTCTACCCCTGAGCTATAGGCCCACAGTTAGTTTCTAGCTCATTAATTATACCGAATAGCCTAACTATTAGTCAAGATAAATAGGCTAGGTCTCTTTAATTAATACTCAATCTTACTGCTATATATAATTATATCATAAAAGGGCTGCAATACAGTACTCTAACACTGTATTACAACCCTTAATAGGTTCATTATCCTATAAGAAATCTTTAATTTTATCGCGTTTTCCACGATTGCGCAATTTAGTAAGAGCTTTACCTTCAATTTGACGAATACGTTCACGCGTTACATTAAAATGTTGACCAACTTCTTCCAATGTACGAGGTTTGCCATCTTTTAAACCAAATCGCAAAATCAATACTTGTTGCTCACGATCAGTTAGGCATGTAAATACATCTTCAATTTGTTCTTGTAATAAGATGTAGCTAGCTGCATCATCTGGAGCAATAGCATCTTGGTCTTCAATGAAGTCCCCCAAGTGAGAGTCTTCCTCTTCACCAATTGGAGTTTCCAAGGATACTGGTTCTTGTGCAATTTTTTGAATTTCACGCACGCGTTCTACCGTAATCCCCATACCTTCTGCGATTTCCTCTGGTAATGGTTCACGACCTTTATCTTGCAACAATTGTCGGGAAATACGAATTAATTTATTAATTGTTTCTACCATATGTACTGGAATACGAATCGTACGAGCTTGGTCCGCAATAGCACGGGTAATTGCTTGACGAATCCACCATGTAGCATATGTGGAGAATTTATAACCCTTGGTATAGTCAAACTTATCTACAGCTTTAATAAGGCCCAAGTTACCTTCTTGAATCAAATCCAAGAATAACATTCCACGTCCTACATAGCGTTTTGCAATACTTACAACTAAGCGCAAGTTAGCATCTACCAATTTCTTCTTAGCCTTTTTAGCAAGTTGTATTTCTTTATAAGTAGCATCTTCTGCTGCGCCAGCTTCAATTTGCTTAGCTAAAACAATTTCCTCATCAGCGGAAAGCAACGGAACACGGCCAATTTCCTTGAGGTACATACGAACAGGATCATCAATATTAACGCCAGAATCTACACTTAAATCAATAGAGATATTCTTCTCATTGGAAGTATCTTCTTCATCCTCTTCTGGCTCTAATGAATGATCATCACTATCTTCACTATCTATATCAGCTACTACCTCAATATTTAATTTGCCAAACGTAGTATAAATATCATCTAATTGTTCTGCAGTAAGATCAGTCTGCTCATGAAGAGCATCTGAAATCTCTGATTGTGTCAACACACCGTTTTTTCGGCCTTTTTCAAGAAGTTGTTCAACAATCTCCTCTATTTGACTTTTTTGTACTTTCTTAGCCACAGCGCTCTCCTTTTTACATTATATATTACTTAGACCATTCTCTAATCAAGTTTTGTATTTCCTGACACTTATGTAATTCGCTAATAAATGTCGAATCTCCTGCCCGTTTTAGTTGATCCGCCATAATTGAATGCGCTTTATACTGTTCACGCAATGAATGGATTCTTATCTTGCGGATTAATCCAGGCACTTGCACCTTATATTCCTCGTCACTCATCACAACCAATCTGGAGTAAATATCATACTCAGATGGCTCCAAAATAGACTGGATATCAGTATCATCTAGACGACCTTTTTGTTTAAACAAGGTGAATATCTTTTCTATTATACCCCGATATTCAATTTTTTCAAAGTCTTCTAATGGTAAATAGTTCATTATATGTTGTAACACTTCACCATCTGTAAAAGCTAAGGACAGTAATTTTTCTGCATCCCCTTTAGGTAAATCCTGTGTTGGTAACGGTGCAGATGCAGTATCAACTAATTCAATTTGACCTTTTTTTACATAGTCTCTAAAATATCTAAAGATACTACTATTATCAAGCCACAACGGTAAAGCTAATGTCTTTAAAGCATCATCCCTTTGTGTTTGACTATCTATATTAGCAATATATGGGAATACATCTGCCAAAACAGCTTGCTTACCTTCTGTATCATTTGTGTCATGTTTAATTAAGGACTCACTTAATAAATAATCAAGAGGCTTAACCGCTTTAGCCACTAAGTCTTTAAATGCTTGACCTCCATGATTACGTACATAATCATCTGGATCTTTACCATCTGGCATGGCAAGAACTCGCACCTTGAAGTCTGTATTTTGCAATAATTCAATAGCCCTAGCAGCTGCTTGACGTCCAGCTCCATCCATATCATAGGCCAACACAATTTCATCAGCCTGCCGCATTAAGATATGCCCATGATCTCGTGTATAAGCCGTCCCCAAGGATGCTACCACATTAGTAACACCATGATTATGGGCAGATATAACGTCCATATACCCTTCAACAAGGATAGCTTGTCTCTCCTGGCGAATGGATTTATAAGCCTTATCAAAAGCAAATAATAATTTTCCTTTTTCAAAGATAGCCGATTCTGGTGAATTTAAATATTTTGGTGTACTGTCATCCATGACACGCCCACCAAAGGCAACTACACGGCCTTTACCATCCATAATGGGAAACATAATACGGTTTCTAAAAAAATCATAAAACTGGCCTTTTTGATTTTTACGAACAAGATTCAATTCCAAGAGAATGGAATCATCAATCCCACGTTTGTGAAAGGCCCGATACAACTTATCCCAACCATCTGGAGCAAATCCTAGCTTAAATTTTTCAATGGTTTCCTTTGTAAGACCTCTTTTTTTTAAATAATCAAAGCCTACTTTACCAATCGAAGTTTGAGTAAGACAATTATGGAAAAATGTAGCCGCTAATTCTGATGCTTCATATAGTTTTTTTCGTCGCTCATCTCGAGCTCGTTGTTCTGGTGAAAGTTTAGCCTCAGGCAATGGAATATTTGCACGATTGGCAAGTCGTTCAAGAACTTCAACAAAGCTTAAATGCTCTAGCTCCATAAGAAATTTAATAACATTCCCCGACGCATGACAACCAAAACAATAATAAAAGCCCTTTTCAGGGGCAACACTAAAGGACGGCGTCTTTTCATTATGAAATGGACAACAACCCCAATAGTTCTTGCCCCGTTTCTTTAAGGCTACATGCTCAGATATTACAGATACAATATCATTTGCATCTTTGATTTGTTCAATCAATTCATTTTCAAAATATCGACTCATAGCCAGCGCCTCCTTCCCTTATATATATATTAATTCGATATACAAATAGAAAATCCTCTATTTGTATATTAATTTAATCAGCTATCAAGATAAACGATTATATTAACTGATACGAATCATAGGAATCATCATCTATTAACGATTATTAATATTCAATACATGATGATTACTATACACCGTATCTTCTGGTATTATACACATAAATTTTGATAATAATAGGCTGCAATGATTTCATTGCAGCCTATACCTATCGCTTATAGCATATTATTTTGCGTAATCTACAACACGAGTTTCACGAATAATTACGACCTTAATTTGGCCAGGATATTCGAGTTCAGACTCGATACGTTTTACGATATTCCGAACGAGTAATGTAGACTCAGCTTCATCAATCTTATCCGGTTTTACTACAACGCGAATCTCACGACCTGCTTGAATAGCAAAGCATTTTTCAACACCCTCGAAGGATTCAGCGATTTCTTCCAATTTAGATAAACGTTTTAAGTAGTTTTCTAATGTTTCTCGACGTGCTCCTGGACGAGCCGCAGAGATAGCATCAGCAGCTGCTACTAATACAGCTTCTACAGATTGAAACTCTTCATCACCATGATGAGCCCCAATGCAGTTAATTACTGCTGCGCCTTCACGATATTTACGAGCTACATCAACACCGATTTGAACATGAGAGCCCTCAATTTCACGGTCCAATGCTTTACCAATATCATGAATCAAACCACCTCGTTTAGCCAATGTTACATCACAGCCTAGTTCAGCTGCCATCAATCCTGCTAAATGAGATACTTCAATAGAATGTTTCAAAACATTCTGACCGTAACTAGTACGATACTTCAAACGACCTAAAATCTTTACAATTTCAGGATGCAAGCCATGAACATCAGCCTCAAATGTTGCCTGTTCACCAGCTTCCTTAATAGTTTGGTCAACCTCTTTACGGGCTTTACCAACCATTTCTTCAATACGAGCTGGATGAATACGGCCATCTACAATCAATTTTTCCAAAGCAATACGAGCCACTTCACGACGAATTGGATCGAAACCGGAAAGAATAACTGCTTCTGGTGTATCATCGATAATCAAATCAATACCTGTTAATGTTTCAAGTGCGCGAATATTGCGGCCTTCACGACCAATAATGCGACCTTTCATTTCATCATTAGGCAATGCCACTACGGATACGGTAGTTTCCGCTACATGGTCAGCTGCGCAACGTTGGATTGCAGAGGAGATAATTTCTTTCGCTTTTTTCTCCGCTTCATCCTTAGCTTGCTGCTCCATTTCCTTAACCATAATCGCCGTTTCATGACGAATTTCTTGTTCTACATTCGTTAACAAGATATTCTTAGCTTCTTCAAATGTCATGCCAGAAATGCGTTCTAATTCTGACATTTGTTTTTCATATAAAACTTCAATCTTTTCACGGCTTTGGGCTAAGTCAGCTTCTTTGCGATGTAAAGCTTCCTCTTTGTGCTCAATATTGTCTAATTTTTTATCCAAAGATTCTTCTTTTTGAAGAATACGACGTTCCATACGTTGAAGTTCAGAACGGCGATCTTTATTTTCTCGTTCCACATCGGAACGGAGCTTATGAATTTCTTCTTTAGCTTCTAATAAAGCCTCTTTCTTTTTAGACTCAGCTGTGCGCTCACCGTTAGCGATGATGCGTTCAGCCTCTTGTTCAGCTTGATTCAGTTTTCCTTCAGCAATATTTTTTCTTAAAAAATAGCCTGCCCCTAGTCCAATCAGTACCATTACCACTGCAATTATACAATACTCTAAAATATGTCCCACATCTTCTAAAATCTGTCTCACCTCCTCTTAAATTCTCAAAATTGAGCTTTCATGCTCCTTTTTATGCCCTTTATGCATTAAATTATCATTTAGCCATATCATCATATAAATAAATAAGGCTCCTATTAATTTTAGACTTGAAACCCTGTTCTGTCAAGATTTTACAAGCCTAGTGAGGCCTCAGAAAAGGCACTATCTATTCATAAAAATCATTGCACACCACTTGAATAGTGCTCGTTGAGAAGCCTCTATATTTGAGAAAATTAAATACTTTTACACGAGGAGTGCGTTCTTCATTGAGAATAGGTCCAAATTTTTTCTCTACTACGCGGTATGCAACCTTCACTTCATCGTAAGCAGAGATTTCTTGAGGTACTGCAAGTCCCCGAAGTTTCATCTTCTGTTTAATCAAATAGGCGCCATACTTTTGTTCTTTCATCAAGTATGTTAATACTTGCTCAGATAAGCGTTCATCATTGATGTAATCATAATCTCTAAGGCGTTCGAGGACCCGCTCAATGATTGGGTCCTCAATTTGTTTACGTCTCATTTTTTGTGTCAGTTCATAAGAACTAAGAAATCGTTGAGCTAGGAAGCGATACGCTTGATCCATAGCAGTCTGCATCGTTTCATCACTCATGATTATACTTCTTCAGTTACTTCTTCACCGATTACATCGATTTCTTCAGTACCGACAGCTAATGTATCGCGAATAATACGATCAATTTCTTCCGCTATTTGTGGATTATCTAGCAAATATTGCTTAGCTGCCTCTTTACCTTGGCCCATACGTTCCCCATTATAGGAATACCATGCACCCGATTTGTTAATGATTTCCATATTGGTACCGATATCAATAAGGGTACCTGCTTTTGAAATACCCTCACCATACATCAAATCAAACTCAGCTGTTTTAAATGGAGGTGCCACTTTATTTTTAACAACTTTAACTTTTGTACGAGCACCAACGTTTTCGTTGTTTACTTTAATAAGTTCACCTTTGCGAACATCAAGGCGTACAGAGGAATAGAATTTCAACGCACGACCACCAGTTGTAGTTTCAGGATTACCGAACATGACACCAACTTTTTCACGCAATTGGTTAATAAAAATAACAACAGTTTTAGATTTGCTGATAATACCTGTCAATTTACGCAAAGCTTTACTCATCAAACGCGCTTGTAAACCTACATGAGCATCACCCATTTCGCCATCGATTTCAGCTTTAGGAACCAACGCTGCAACGGAATCGACTACGACGATATCTACAGCGCCGCTACGAACAAGAGCTTCTGTAATTTCAAGAGCTTGTTCACCATTATCTGGTTGTGAAATCAGCAAATTATTAATATCTACACCCAAGTTACGAGCATACACAGGATCCATCGCATGTTCCGCATCAATAAATGCTGCAATACCACCTTGTTTTTGCGCTTCTGCTACTGCATGAAGAGCTACTGTTGTTTTACCTGAAGATTCCGGACCGTAGATTTCAATTACACGGCCACGAGGAAAACCACCTACACCAACAGCGATATCGATAGCAAGAGAACCAGAGGAAATAACCTCTACGTTCATACGATCTGCTGCTTCACCAAGACGCATAATAGCACCTTTACCAAAGTCTTTTTCAATTTGTTTTAACGCGTTATCCAACGCAGCTTGTCTGCCATCTACAGCCATTCTTTTATTTCCCCTTTTCTGTTATATAAGTATACACATAATAAAGTGCTAATTCTGCCGCACTTTGTCTAATATCTTCACGATTACCAATTAAATTAGCTTTATGTGCCACTGTTCCATAAGGTCCGGTAACACCAAACCACACAAGACCAACTGGCTTTTCAAGGCTTCCGCCTCCAGGGCCTGCTATGCCAGTTGTAGAAACGGCATATGTTGTTTGACCAACAGTTCGAGCCCCTTCTGCCATAGCCTTAGCAACTTGCTCACTAACAGCCCCATATGTATCTAGCATATCTTGAGGTACACCTAATACACGATGTTTTACGTCATTGCTATAAGAGATAACACCACCCATGTAGTACTCGCTACTACCACTCACATTAGTTAGCAATTTACCAACTAAACCAGCTGTACAGGATTCAGCAGTACTAATTGTACTATGTTCCTCTAGTAAAGTACGACCGAGCGTTTCCTCCATAGAAATCGTCAAATCTCGACCTACACGAGACCCTAAACGTTCTCGGATGATTGCATCCCAAGGATTGAGAATATCATGTGCGGCATCTAAGGTATCGGCCTTAGCGGTGATGCGCACCTCAATATATCCTTTTTTTATCAATAACGCTATAGTCGGATTTGATTGATTTTTAACGAGATCCATTAAGGTATTTTCCAAATCGATTTCGCGAATATCATACACACCATATCGATAGGAGGTAACAACACCTTGCGACCCATAACGCTCTTGCAAATAAGGAACTACACTATCTTGAAACATTCCTTTCATTTCACCTGGAGGTCCTGGCAAAAGAATATATGTAGTAACCCCATCCTCAACGACTACACCTGGTGCTACGCCTACTGGATTATGTAGCACCTTAGCCCCTTCTGGCAATTGTGCTTCTCGACGACTTGCGTCAGGCACAGTACGCTTTACACTTTCGAAGAAACGCTTAACCTCATCCATGGCCTCTTGATTAAATACAATAGATCTACCTATAGAGTCGGCTAATACATTTCGTGTAATATCGCCTTGCGTAGGTCCTAATCCGCCGGTACTAATAACGATTTCTGCTCTAGAGCTAGCTAATCGAAATACCTCCGCCATACGCTTTGGATTATCGCCTACCACAGATTGATGAGCAATGGTATATCCTAATTTATTTAATTCTTGTGCTAGCCAAGATACATTAGTATTAACTGTATCACCTAGCAATAACTCTGAACCTGTAGAAATGAGTTCTACAATCATCAGATCACCTCCAAAATGGAATGTATCGAGCAATGTTTTATTCTACAACTGTAGCTACTACGTCGTAAGCAAAACCCTGCTCTACTTGTACTTTAAGAATATCTCCAGGTTGAATCGCTTCACCACAATCCTCAATGTACATATTACCGTCTACATCAGGTGCTTGAGACTTCAAGCGTCCTTTAGCAAGTAATGTACCATTCTCACCTTCCTCGATTTCTTCTACCATTGCATAGTCAATAGTACCTTCTAAATCGCGGTTATTCTCTTCAGAAATAGCGGCTTGAATAGACATGAGAATATGATAACGGTCTTCTTTAACCTCTTCTGGTACTTGGTCTTCACGGGCACCAGCTGGTGTACCTTCCTCTTGAGAGTAGGTAAATACGCCCATATTATCAAATTTAATTTCTTTTACAAATTCACAAAGCTCCTCAAATTGCTCATCTGTTTCCCCTGGGAAGCCAACGATGATAGATGTGCGCAATGTAATATGGGTCGATGCATTTCTAATCTTCTTAAGCAAACGTTCAATATCATTGCGATCATCACGACGATTCATTTGCTTTAAGATATCGTTATTAACATGCTGTAATGGGATATCCACATATTTACAGAGTTTAGGCTCATTTACGATAAGATCTAACAATTCATCGGAGAAGAAAGTTGGATATAGGTATAACATGCGAATCCATTCGATACCTTCCACCGTAGTTAATTCCTTAAGTAATGTAGTCAACAATGGCTTACCATCGTTGAGGTCAATACCATAACTAGTTGTATCCTGAGCAATAAGGACCACTTCCTTAACACCTGCCGTAGCTAATCTTTCCACTTCGGCCTTAATAGACTCGATAGTACGACTGCGGAATGCACCACGTACCTTTGGAATAATACAGAAAGTACAACCATTATTACAGCCTTCAGCAATTTTTACATACGCACTATAACGAGGTGTTGTTTGAATACGTGGCATACGCTCATCATAGATATTTGTAATATTTTCCATAATACAACTACGGTTTCCATGCTCAATAGCATCGACTGCTACCATAATTTGATCCCATGCACCTGTACCAATCAAAGCATCAATTTCAGGAATTTCTTTAAACAGCTCATCCTGATATTGTTGACTTAGACAACCTGCGACAATAAGACCTTTACAAGTACCATCTTCTTTATATTGAGCTACCTCTAGTATGGTATTGATAGACTCTGCTTTTGCTTTCTCAATAAAAGTACAGGTATTTACAACGATAAGATCTGCTTCGCTTAGGTCCTCTGTAATCGTATAGCCATTATCTTTCAACAAGCCTAACATTACTTCAGTATCAACTAAGTTTTTAGCACAACCTAGGCTAACATATCCTAATTTCTTACCCATTCTATATCCTTTCTTAACTAGATTATTTCTCGATTTATGCTCTATAACAAGAGCTATATCACTAAGTTACTCCTTACGAAAACGCACTTGGCTAACCCAATGATTTAATAGTAATTTTTTACCATCTATCGTGTAACCACCATTCACAGGCCATAAAATTAGCTCATGTCCCAATGAATCTTTTGGCTCTTCCATTTCTGGATTCGTGAATATATAAGTAAAATTATTTTCAACCATATATTTTGCAGTCTTTATTGATAATAACCAATTAATAAATTCAACGCTATCTGCTTTATGTTTTGAATTCTTTAATACTGCGGCTCCAGTTACATAATAAGATGTTCCATCCATTGGATAAATAACCTTAATCGGATATCCATGACGAGTATATTGAGCTGCATCAGACAGATTACCTATACCAATATTAGACTCACCAAGAGCTGTCAAGCGAACTGGAGTAGACAAGAACTTGGCATGTTGTATTACATGCGGTTTTAAACTATATAAATAATTCAACGCCTCCGGTTCCCCTCTATATTCCACCATGTTATATAACAAGTTAGCTGCATTTTGGGATGCCACAAAATCGGTCATAACAATAGACCAGTCACCTTGTTTTCCTAATGTATCCCATGTAGTAATATATTTACCAACCCCATTGTAGAATGTATCATTCTGAACAAATACGATAGGATCATACCAAAGACCTACCCAGTATCCATTTATATCCTTTAAATTATCTCGTACTTCGTCAATTCTCTCATTAACGATAGGTGCATATTTCCCAGTATTAGCACCCACAACGAGATTATCTTCTGAAGTAAGTACTAAATCACCAGATGTATCAGCTACATTTGAAGCCGACCGTTGAGCCATTTGTTCTTCTGTAAGAGGTAAAACTGTAACCTTTACATTATTTTCATTTTCATACCGATCAGCAAGCAATGTAGTTATATTGTTCGGCAAGTCTGTATAAACTATAATTTCACCACGAACAGGCTCTTTAGCATGTTCTAATTGTTCTTGATGATAAAAGTTGACGCCATAGGTTAACATCCCTACTACAAAAAGGGCTAAAATGCCCGGAGCAATCCATCGTTTCATATATGCCTCCTATAAGACATAAAGTATTCCCAAACCAGAATAGACAACGCTATTCTCCATTATTATCGACTACCACGTCCTCGATTACTATTAGATGGACGACATTTCGTCATACCATTACGAGATGGTCTCCCTTTACTACTCTTCTCACTAGACTGACGTCCGTTTCGACGATCATTAGTCTTCCCACCATTACGAGAACCACTAGATTGACTAATACGATTATTCCGACCAATTGGGCGTGGTGGAATCAAACATTCAGGTCCAAACCCTATCAAGTCACGTCGATTCGCTTCAATGAGCGCCTCTTTTACAAGGTCATAATTTTCAATATTTTTATATTGCATTAAAGCACGCTGCTTAGCTTTATCTCTACCTTTTTTTGCTACATATACAGGCTTTCCATCTAGTGGATTAATCCCCGTATAATACATACAGGTCGATAAGCTCCCTGGTGTAGGAATAAAGTCCTGGACTTGTTCTGGATACATATGTTGATCCCGTAGAAACTCAGCTAATTCAATAGCATCCTCCAAGGCACACCCAGGATGAGAGCTCATAAAGTATGGTACTAAATATTGCTTCTTACCAAGTTTTTTATTGGCCTCTTCAAACCAGGATTTAAAAGTGAGGAACTCTTCCTTACCAGCTTTGCCCATCATATTAGTAACACGTTTAGAAACATGTTCTGGAGCCACTTTTAGTTGCCCACTTACATGGAATTCACAAAGCTCACGAACAAAATCTTTATTATTATCTGCTAGAACATAGTCATAACGCAAACCAGAACGAACAAATACTTTTTTTACCCCTTTCAGCTTACGCAATTTACGGAGTAATGCAATATAGTCATCGTGGTTTGTATTAAGATTTTCACAAGGTTCAGGTGCTGCACATGTACGGCCTTTACAAGCGCCATATACAGCTTGTTTATCACAAGCTAAATGACGGAAATTTGCGGTAGGTCCACCAACATCATGAATATAGCCCTTAAAATTATCCATATTAATCATTGTTTGTGCTTCATCGATTAAGGACTCATGGCTACGATTTTGGATGATACGCCCCTGATGATTTGTAATAGCACAAAACGAGCAACTACCAAAACAACCACGCTGGCTTACAAGACTAAACTGCACTTCGCTCAGGGCTGGTACACCACCCTTGTCATCATATTTTGGATGCCATTTACGAGTATATGGTAAATTGTATACCCCATCCATTTCGTCTTGTGTCAATGGCAAAGCCGGCGTATTTTGGATAAGATATCGATCACCATGCTTTTGTACAACAATACGACCATAGAACGGATCTTGTTCATCATATTGAATACGGAATGCATCAGCAAAGTCCATCTTATCTGCCTTAATATCCTCAAAAGACGGACATTCAACATAGTCTATAGTAGGGATTTCCTTGGCCATATAACAAATACCACGAATAGATGGCAAAGACTCTTTAAATCTACCTTGATCTAACGCATCAGCTAATTCTACAATTTGAAGTTCACCCATACCATAAATGAGTACATCCGCCTTTGAATCAACTAAAATAGAACGACGCACAGTATCTGACCAATAATCATAATGACCAAACCGGCGTAAGGACGCCTCTATGCCACCGATAATAAGAGGCACATCACTATAAGCCTCCTTCATACGGTTCGCATATACCAGTGTGGCCCGATCTGGACGATGTCCAGCTTCCCCTCCTGGAGAATAATCATCTTGACGACGGATTTTCTTTGCAGCCGTAAATTTATTGAGCATTGAGTCTAGATTTCCTGCTGTAACAAGAGATGCCAAACGCGGTTTACCTAGTTTTTTAAAAGCCTCTACATCATTCCAATCTGGTTGATCTATAATGCCTACACGATACCCTTTGGACTCTAAATATCTGCCAATAACTGCAGGTGCAAAGGACGGATGGTCTACATAGGCATCCCCACTAATGAGGACAAAATCTAATTCGGCCCAACCACGTTCCTTCATATCCGAAGGTTCTGTTACTAAAAATCTATCCATTAATTGAGTAAATGCCTTTCTTCCCTTTTATTAGAAAAGGAATAACCATAGTAAAAATAATGCCATACAGAATAAAATAATACCTAAAACAATGCGTTCTTGTACGATAGAACGTTGGCGTTTTCGTTGACGTGTTTCTAAGGACATACGTTTCTTAGAAGTTTGATATTCGACGAATTCACTTTGCACCAAATTTGGCGTAGCTTGTGCCTTCTGCCGCGTAACAGAACGCAAAGAAAACGTGTCTATATCTCCTACTTGACTTTGGTAGGCTTTCACCAAGCGATCACCATCAAGGTCTAAATAATTACCGTAATTACGAATAAAGCCTTTTACGTAGACCTGCCCAGGAATGATGTCATATTTACCATCTTCGATAGCTTCCAAATAGGTTGTTTTAATGTGTAGTACTTGCTCCACATCTTTAAAGGTTAGATTACGTCTTACTCGTTCACGTCGTAATTCTTCGCCTAATTCAGCCATTTTCGTTCCTTTCTAACTCAGATACTACTTATATCGCAATCATTTAATTATTGCTCATCAGTAGAGTCTGCGAAATATCGTGCCTTAGCCTGTTCAGGACTCATCAAAATTTCTCGAGCCTTACTACCCATACTAGGGCCAACAATTTTAAGATCTTCCATTGTATCTACAAGGCGAGCCGCACGAGTATAACCTATTCGGAATCGGCGCTGTAACATAGATACAGAAGCTTGTCCAGATTCCATAACGAGATTTACCGCACGCTCTAATAATTCATCACGGTAAATATCATTTTCTTCAGATGATTCTTTTTCTGTTTCCTTTTCAGCCTCTTGTGTAACAGTATCATCATATTCTGGTTCTCGTTGAGCTTTTACAAATTCTACAAGATGTTCTACTTCATCATCAGAGATGAATGCACCTTGTACACGAATCGGTTTATTAGCACCAATTGGGGCAAATAACATGTCCCCTTTACCAAGCAATTTCTCTGCCCCCGCCATATCGAGGATAGTACGGGAGTCAATTTGAGAACCTACGGCAAAGGAAATACGGCTCGGCACATTGGCCTTAATAGAACCTGTAATAACGTTAACAGATGGACGTTGAGTAGCAAGTACCATGTGAATACCTGCAGCACGCGCCATTTGTGCTAATCGACTGATAGATTCTTCAATATCATCAGGAGCGGTCATCATGAGGTCAGCTAACTCATCGATAATTAATACGATCAATGGCATAGCCGCCTTAGGGTGCGCCTCATTATAGCTCTTAATATCACGTTTACCAGATGAAGCAAAGGCCTTATAACGAGCCTCCATCTCACGAACAGCCCAACGTAATACAGCAGCTGCTTTTTTCATATCTGTTACAACTGGCGCCATCAAATGAGGAATACCGTTGTAAATAGATAATTCAACCATTTTAGGGTCAATTAATAAAAGCTTAACCTCTTCTGGTTTACGACTAAATAGAATACTGGAAATCAACGTATTTACACATACAGATTTACCAGAACCAGTAGTACCTGCTACGAGTAAGTGAGGCATCTTCGCAAGGTCTGTAATAACAGGCTTGCCTGCAATATCCTTGCCAAGACCTACCGGAATACCTCCACGAGCGTCCTTGAAGTCACTACAATCAAGAACATCGCGTAAATGAACGGCCTCTGTCGTCTTATTAGGAACCTCAATACCGATGGCGGATTTACCAGGGATTGGAGCCTCCATACGAATATGTTGAGCCGCTAAGTTTAAGGCAATATCATCAGTTAAGTTGACAATACGACTAACCTTTACACCAGGTGCAGGTTCAATTTCATAACGTGTAACAGTTGGACCTTGTGTAGCATTAACAACTTTAGCAGTAATACCAAAGTTACTCAATACATTTTCAAGCATCATTGCATTGTGCGCTACTTCTTCACCATTGCTTTGACTCCCCTTCCCTTTCGCCAAAATATCAAGGCTTGGGAAATGATAAGGTCTATCATAGGTACGATGAATTTGACCATCTTTAGATACTGCTACTTGTGCTGTATCTTCTGTAGTACTAATAGTAGATGGTACTTGTAAACTCATACCAGACATACCGGCACCAGCACTTACAGAACTTGCAGCAGCACCTGTTCCAGGTACAGCAGAAGCTATGGCAGCGTGATTAGTTTCCAATGGACCAATCGTTGTATTTTGATATGTAAACTCGGGTTGTTCCTCATGCTTATTGTCTACTGCTTCAGACTCATCTGTATATCCTTCGTCTGGAGTATATGTGTAATCCTCATCTGGAGTATATACATAATCATCACCGGTAGATCTACTAGTATCAGAGAATTGATCGAAATCATCTACATCATAAGACTTTACATCACCTGTATCTTCAGAGATATTCGCCAATTGTTCTGCTGCACGGTTGCGTGCTTCTATTTCTGCTAATTCTTTCCAAGATGTAGGAGCCTTTGGAGATTCCACAGTTGCTACTGTATCTACCATAGGTTCATTCTCTACAATTGTACTAGTTTCAAAATTATCTCTATTGGTAGTTATACCACGTTTTTCTAATGTATCTAACGCTTGATCTGCAGCATCAGCAAATCGCGTATCCTTTTCCCTGTTATAGGCTTTACGTTGTTCTGCTGCCTCTTTGCGTTGTTCGTTCCAATCTTCGAAGACCTCTTTAGCTACAGCCACCTTCTCAGCAGCCACTTCTTTAGCTACATCTAATCCCACTTGAGTTTTATCCGCTGCCTTCTGTAAGCCACTGCGCAAAGATAAACGAGTAATTACAATACCAAAGGCTAATAATAAGAACACATCTAAAATAATAGCCCCTAGCTCACCTAACAATGTACGAAGGAATGTAGCGATGGCACCACCTACAACACCACCTTGATTAGCCAATTGTGTTGTAATCAGTTCCTGCCCCTCAGGAACACGCCATAATGGAACGAGAGCTAGTAAAAACAAGAAAAACAAGGTCATTACAATGCCCCGTTTAGTAATGGAAATAAATGTTCCTTTATACAATAATCGCCAACCGATCCAAAAAACACCAAGGCAAGGAATAATACCACCTAGGCCAAAGCCATAACGAAATATACCCGTTAAAATCTGACCTACAAGACCGAGTTCAAACCCAAAGAATCCGAGCAAAGAAATAACTGCAAAGGCAATTACAATTAAACCTTTAACTTCGCTACGTAAGGAAAACCCTTGAGACTTAGTTTGCTGCTTTGTACTTGTTCGCTTTCGTCGTGTATTACTTTTTTTGGTGGAAGTTTTTTCTTCTGCCATAAATCTATACAAACCCCTTACTATATAACACCATTAAAAATTAACTTATCATTATATTATAGCATATATCGAAGTATTTACTTAACTTTTAAGCCGTTCCTCCCAATCGTTAAGTAACAGCTCTTCTTTACCTCTTTTAACACCATTGTAATATGTAGCATCCATAAGAGGTGTTGGTAAATACTGTTGTTTTACATAGCCATTTGGATAGTTGTGGGCATACTTATAGGTGTCCCCATGACCTAACTTACTAGCCCCACTATAATGACTATCTTTTAAATGATCTGGCACCTGACCGCAATCCTTGTGACGCACATCGGCAATAGCTGCATCGATGGCCAAATAAGCAGAATTACTTTTCGGTGCTAATGCTATATAACAAGCCGCCTCAGACAATATGATGCGAGCCTCCGGAAACCCTACCATATGAGCTGCTTGAGCTGCTGCATTGGCAAGAATTAAAGCTTGCGGATCTGCAAGGCCTACATCCTCAGCTGCACATATTACGATACGACGAGCAATAAAATTAGGATCCTCTCCCGCTTCAATCATACGTGCCAAATAATGCACCGTCGCTTGTACATCAGAACCACGCATACTTTTAATAAAAGCAGAGATTGTATCGTAGTGGCTATCACCTTTTTTATCATATGTGTAAATTCGACGTCCCACAACTTTCTCAAGAACCTCTATGGTTATAGTCCCTTCATCCGGTACCATAGCTGCAGCCTGTTCTAAAATATTCAAAGCCATACGACCGTCGCCATTAACGAAAATCCCTATATCCTCTAGCACTTCATCGGTTACTTGTAAACGACGTTTACCAAGACCTACCTCTTCATCTGTAATAGCACGACGCAAAATTTGACCAATTGCCTTTGGTGTCAAAGCCTCCAATGTTATGAGTCGCAAACGGGATAAAAGCGGTCTATTAACCTCAAAAAACGGATTTTCTGTGGTGGCACCAATGAGAATAATCGTACCATCTTCTACACAAGGCAATAACACATCTTGTTGGCTTTTATTGAAACGGTGGATTTCATCGAGGAATAATATAGTTCTTTGTTGTAATGACCGTACGCGCTTACGAGCATCCTCTATGATATTACGCAACTCACCTATGCCAGCATTGGTAGCATTTAAATTTACAAAATGACTATTACTTACCTTAGCAATAATACCTGCTAGTGTAGTTTTTCCCGTTCCGCAAGGCCCATAAAAAAGCATAGATGGTATGGTATCCTTCTCTACCATAGCACGTAAGAAGGTCCCCTTCCCTACGGCCTTCTCTTGACCATATAAATGATCCAATTTGGTAGGACGCATACGCACAGGAAGTGGCTCATATGTATTTGTAGGCTCTAAATCAAACAAACTATCCATTCTATCACCTCAATTCACAGTATCTAAACTATTAATATCAACATTTCTAAACCATTGATGTTCTCATTTTATAAATCAAATATGTTAGACCATCAAACTGTATTGCTCTCAAGTATGAATACTTATAACCAGTATCATACATCGATATACACTATCATATTTCTCTATAGTATATGACATTATATGCTATTTTTACACGCAAAAAAGCCCCACCATGCCGTAATGTACCGCGTTTTGATCCTGCTTAGGGCAGGTGGGTGTCCTCCTCATCCTGCGGTTGTCCCATAAGGGCGTAACGTTCAGACGAGAGTTCGGACTCCCGAAGTAAATGTGTTGGCTCAAAACTGCGATATCACACGCACATGGCAGGGATATCTTATACATAAATAGTATCAGAAAGATTGGTAATAAACAAGTCTTGACATTTGAATTTTAATTAATTCTTGCCTATGTTTTTACACCAAAGATTGTTCTTCTTCCTCGATATCTGGTTTAATATGCAACTCTTTCAATTGTTTAGGTTCTACTTCAGATGGCGCTTGACTCATAACATCAGAAGCAGATTGAGTTTTAGGGAATGCGATTACGTCGCGGATAGATTGACGTTTTGCCATCAACATAACAAGACGATCAAGGCCAAATGCACAGCCTGCATGAGGAGGTGCACCATATTGGAATGCATCAAGCATGAAGCCGAATTTAGATTTTGCTTCTTCTTCAGATAAACCAATAGCTTTGAATACTTTTTCTTGTACGTCCGATTGATAAATACGTAAGGAACCGCCACCAATTTCGACACCGTTCAATACCATATCATAAGCGATTGCTTTTACGCTGCCTGGATCGGATTCCAATTTATCAAGGTCTTCATGACGAGGCATTGTAAACGGATGGTGCATTGCAACATAACGTTTTTCATCTTCGTTATATTCGAACATAGGGAAATCAGTTACCCATGTGAATGCCAATTTATCTGGATCAATCATGTTCATACGACGTGCCATTTCAAGGCGCAATTCACCCAATGCACGTGCTACAGTTGCAGGTTTATCAGCAATCATCAATACAAGGTCTCCACCTTTAGCGCCCATTTTTTCACCGATGTTGCGGATTGTATCTTCACCTAAGAACTTCATGATTTGAGACTTGATAGAACCATCTTCGTTGAAGCAAGCCCATGCAAGACCTTTTGCACCATAACGGTTTACATATTCAACGAGGTCATCAAGTTCACGACGAGGAATACCAGCATCACCAGGTACTACGATACCTTTAACTACGCCACCATTGTCGATAACAGAACGGAATACTTTAAATTCTGTATCTTTTACAAGCTCAGTTACATCAGTAAATGCCATGTCGAAACGAAGATCTGGTTTATCAGAACCATATTTATCCATTGCTTCATCCCATGTAATGCGAGGCATAGGCAATGTAATTTCTTTGCCCAACGCAGTTTTAAATACATGAGCAACCATTTCTTCAAGCATGGAATAAATGTCTTCTTCATCTACGAAGGACATTTCCAAGTCGAGCTGAGTAAACTCTGGTTGACGGTCCGCACGCAAATCTTCATCGCGGAAGCAACGAACGATTTGGAAATATTTTTCATAACCAGCTACCATCAAGATTTGTTTGAAAATTTGTGGAGATTGTGGCAATGCATAGAATGTACCTGCATTTACACGAGAAGGTACTAGATAGTCACGAGCGCCTTCTGGTGTAGATTTAGTAAGCATTGGAGTTTCAATTTCCAAGAAATCGCGGCTATCGAAGAAGTCGCGCATTGCTTTCGTTACTTTGTGACGCAAAATCAAGTTACGTTGCATTTCTGGACGACGTAAGTCAAGGTAACGATATTTTAAGCGGATGTTTTCATCTACATCGATATCATCTTGGATATAGAATGGAGGAGTTTTAGCGGAGTTCAATACGCGCAACTCTTCACAGTACATTTCATATGCACCTGTTGGAAGATTAGGATTGATAGCAGCTTCATCACGTTTAGTAATTTTGCCACGTACGCAAAGTACATATTCATTACGAACATCCTCTGCTTTGTGGAAAGACTCTACGTTATGATTTGGAGATGCTACTACTTGAACTACGCCAGAACGATCGCGTAAATCCAAGAAAATCAAACCACCATGGTCACGACGGCGTTCAACCCAACCACATAATACGACCTCTTTACCTACCTCTTGTTCAGAGATGGTGCCACAACCGTGTGTACGGTGTAAGCCTTGCATTGTTTCCATTCTAATTGTCATCCTTTCACCAAAGAAGTTATACGTTCAGAAACTGTATTAAGTGGTACAGTTTCTTGTTCACTAGTTTCCATGAATCGGATTATGGCTTCCCCACGGGCCAATTCATCATCACCCAATATGATAACATATTTTGCATTAATTTTGTTAGCATATTTTAATTGTGCCTTCATACTCTTGCCCTGTCCGTCCATTTCAACGGATATATATGCATTATGTAATGCTTGGCAAATTTTGAAAGCCTCTACCTTAGCCGCATCACCAAGAGCCACTACAAATGCAGATGGTTCAACAGTTGCTTCAGGCAATAAATTTTGTTTTTCAAGAGCTAATAATAAGCGCTCCATCCCCATGGCAAAGCCAATTGCTGGCGTATGAGGACCATCAAGTTCCTCTACGAGACCATCATAACGGCCACCACCGGCTACAGCGCTTTGGGCGCCTAATGGGGTATATTGTACTTCAAATGCTGTTTTTGTGTAATAATCAAGACCTCGTACAAGACGAGGATTTAATGTATATTGCACATTAGCAGCAGTTAGATATGTTTTTAATTCTTCAAAGTGATCATGACACTCTTCACATAAATGTTCGTGAATTTCAGGAGCACCTATTGACAAAGATTTACATGTTTCATTTTTGCAGTCCAAAATACGCAACGGATTTTTATATAAACGCTCTTGGCAATCGCTACATAATTGTTCTTTTTTAGGTTCAAAGAATTCAATTAATTTTTCACGGTATACAGGACGGCATGTTGGACAACCTACAGAGTTCACCTCTACGTTGAGGTCTTTAAGACCAAAGTCTTTCAATAATTGTACAACCATGCAGATAACTTCACTATCCACTACAGGGGATTGAGAGCCTAAGACCTCTGCACCAAATTGGTGGAATTGACGGTAGCGGCCTGCTTGTGGTTTATCATGACGGAACATCGGTCCCATATAATACCACTTTGTAAGACCTTCTTTACCATATACTTTATTTTCTAAATATGCACGCACAGCGGACGCTGTATTTTCAGGGCGCAATGTGAAGCTAGATCCACCATCATCCCCTGTAGTAAATGTGTACATTTCCTTTTGTACTACATCTGTAGTTTCACCGATACCGCGCAAGAATAATTTAGTATCTTCAAAGGCAGGTGTGCGAATTTCGTTGAACCCGTATACCTTACAAATTTCCCGCATACGTTGTTCAATATAGTGCCAATTTATCATTTGCTCTGGCAAAAAGTCTTGTGTACCTCTTGGTTTTCTAATAGCCATTACACAACCTCCCAAAATTTTTCACAAATTCTATGTCGTTTCTCTAATAGCGCATCTATCGTTACGTGGTAAACATCTACATCCTTTGGCATATGCTGTTTTAATTGACGATATTCAGGGGCTCGCATCCACTTAGATGAACTGCCTGGTCCCATGGATAGAATACTTTGTCTCTCTTCCATAATCTGAATATTATATTCGCACGCTTTGCCAGGCAAGGTATAGCCTATATTCTCTAACTGCCCTCTCATATATTGTTGACGATATAGATAATATGGCACATAGCCGGCCGCTTCAAGACGCTCTTTACCATATTGTACCATTTCAGCCACCAGATGTTCCTCAGGAATATCATCTTCCATATGTAAATCATACAATGGGCTACCACGTTTTAATGCTAACGTATGAATTGTAACATTTTCCGGCAAATTTTGACATACATAATCCATATTCTCAATCATGTTTTGCATTGTTTGATTTGGTAAACCGGCAATAAAATCCATATTTACCGCTAAAGACGTATTATGTTTGACATATTGTAACAACTCATCAATATCACGTGCACTATGTCCACGCCCTATGCGACGTAAAATATCATCTTGCATCGTTTGTGGGTTAATACTGATACGATTGACACCTAACTCGATCATAGATTGTATCTTCGCAGGGTTAACAGAATCTGGTCGCCCCGCTTCTACAGTAAACTCATGGCCTTCAGGTACAAGAACTGATAATTGTTTTAAAACTTGGTGAAAGTCTTCATCCCCTAACACCGTTGGCGTACCGCCGCCCATGTATAGGGTATCCACCTTTAAACCATAGGACTCAACGATAGCTTTCATATCATCTATATCACGCTCTAAAGCAATTAAAAACTGACTTTTACTAGCATAATCCTGATACAGTCCGTACGGGAATGAGCAATAGATACAGCGCGTATCACAGAATGGAATACCACAATAAAGACTCACCTTTTTATCGTCTGTGTCAGCTAAAAATGGACGTTGGTATTCACCTATGGAGCCTAAAGTAGCAAGTTTTTCCATAGACACAGAAAACTCGTCCCTAATGTGACGAGTTGCTGCGTGGACAGAGCCATATGTATCTATATATTTATGTAGTAGCTTTGTAGGACGCACACCTACCATCGTTCCCCACGGCGCATCAGTAGGTAAACCTTGATATTCACGTAAATAGCGCAATAAGGCTTGTCCAATTTGACGTCTGCCCCTAGAGGAAATATCACCTTCAAAGGTTTTTACGGTCTCACCAACGGTTACAGTCAAACGATATAATCGCTCTACTTCTATAGCCTCTAGAACAACATCTGGATTAACCTTATCAGAGAATAAACCTGCAGCTCCACAGTTATGGGCTACTACAGAGCCAAGTGGTAATGGCCCCGTATATAGATATCCATTAAGCATGGTGATGAGCCATACGTTCTAATTTTTCAAGCTCTGCTTCAGTCATATGATTTTGGCAATCACTGCAATAACCATATACTTTCAATTGGTGGTCGATAGTGCGGAAGTTCAATTTTTTAGCAATGATGGATTCTAATGTTTCAAGCATATCATCTTCGAACTCGGATACTTTGCCACATTTTACGCAAATCAAATGATGATGGAAATGAGCAAACTCTTCATCATTTAATTCGTAACGATTACGACCATCGCCGAAATCAAGACGTTTCAACAAATCAAGTTCAGTGAAGAGATCAAGTGTTCTGTAAATAGTAGCCAAGCCGATATCAGGAGCCACTTCTTTTACAAGTACATATACGTCTTCCGCACTTAAATGATTTTCATCAGCATCGATGAAGGCTTGCAAAATTGTTTGACGTTGTGTAGTCAATTTGTATTTTTTGTCTTTAATGCGTTCTTTTAATTTCTCTAATGTTGTATTCATGATAACTATCCCCTTTACTTCTTACAAAATTTTATAAAACCTACGCTCCAACAAATGGATTGTATTGTTTTTCATAACCTATATTTGTTTCCGGTCCATGACCAGGGTAAACCATTGTATTATTAGGCAATTTATAAAGCTGAGATTTAATGGATTCCATTAATGTCTCATAGGATCCATTCGGAAAATCTGTGCGTCCTACGGAATCTCTAAAGAGAGTATCACCAACAAACACAAGACCTTCCATATAATAACATACCCCACCTGGCGTATGACCTGGCGTTTCAAGTACTTCAAGATCAATAGCGCCACATATAATATGGTCACCTTGCTTAACCTCAATAATATCAGCATTTACCTTAATCGGTGTAGGATTGCTATACGCGCTAAGATTAAGCTCAGGATCAGATAAATACGGGATATCGCCCTTTTGAATGTATACGGGCACATGATATGTATCTATAATCTCTTGAACACCACCAATATGATCTCCGTGACCATGAGTTAGCAAAACAGCCTTTGGTTTTAAGTCATTCTTCTTAAGTGACTCTAATACTTCCGCTGTAGCAGGATCAATAATAAAAGCTTCTCCTACTGCTTTATCGCCTATTACATAGCAATTAGTTCCTAACGGCCCCAAAGGCATACGCATAAGCACTAGTTGTTGCTCGCTCATTAAGCTCCTCCTTTACTACGCTGTACAGTATACACTTCACGAATACGGCGCAACTTAGTCATAACAAAATCAAGTTGTGAAATATCACGAATATCAACAACCACATTAATACTTACAGTTTTAGTATCTTCTTGAACCTTTGCATTAATGTTCGTTATAGTAATTTTCAATTCTGAAAGGACAGCCATAACCTCCATCAATAGCCCGTTGCGATCGTACGCTTGAATATCGATGCCTACATGGAAGGATTCTCCAGAAGAACCATCCCAAGAGACCTCTATCATACGCTCTAAATCTTCAGGTGTATGGCCTAAGCTCGTACAATCGGAACGATGGACAGATACCCCTCGACCACGCGTAATGTAACCAATGATATCATCA
This sequence comes from uncultured Veillonella sp., assembly GCF_963522475.1. GTDB lineage: Bacteria > Bacillota > Negativicutes > Veillonellales > Veillonellaceae > Veillonella. The sequence continues at coordinate 43,628 of NZ_CAUQYW010000003.1, forward strand.
CCAGGTACAGGGTTACAGCATTTAGCCATACGAACCATAACACCAGCTTCGCCTTTTACAAGAACGCCCGTACCATTCTTAGTAGTTTTTGGACTTTGAGATTTTAACTTCTCAATAATTTGTTCTGTACTACGTTTAGATTCTTCTGCCTCTTTAGACTTCTTATACAGTTCAATTAAGCGTAAGAGCACAGTGCTAACGGGAATGCCACCATAACCACAGGCAGCAAACATTTCCTCTTCTGTACCCGCTTTTAGCTGTTTTGTAACCTGTTGGAGACGATTATCAGTAATCAATTCTTTCCAACTATAATTTAATCGTTTTGCTTCTTTTTCAAGCGCTTCCAATCCTTTTTCAATATTTTCAGCTTTATTTTCACGCTTAAACCAGTTGCGTATTTTGCTCTTACTTTCAGAGGAGCCTACGATATTAAGCCAATCAAGACTTGGATGTCCCGTTTTAGATGTAATAATATCTACAATATCACCATTTTGTAAAGTGTAATCAAGAGGTACGATTTTACCATTTACCTTAGCCCCTACACAACGATGACCTACATCGGTATGAACACGGTACGCAAAGTCAAGTGGAACAGACCCTATTGGCAATTTAACAACATCGCCTTTAGGTGTAAATACGAATACTTCGCCAGAGAAAACATCTAGTTTTAAAGCATTAACCAGTTCTGTAGGGTTACTTGTATCTTGCCATTCAAGAACCTGACGTAACCATGCAACCTTTTGGTCAAAGTCTTTATCGCCATTTTTATTGCCTTCTTTATAACGCCAATGCGCTGCAACACCATATTCAGATACACGGTGCATTTCCCAAGTACGAATTTGAATTTCTACAGGTTGCCCCATTGTACCGATAACCGTAGTATGCAAGGATTGATACATATTAGATTTCGGCATGGAAATATAATCCTTGAAACGATATGGCAATGGTTTCCATAAACTATGAGCAATACCTAGTACCGCATAGCAATCTGGAATCGTATCAACGATAACACGAACAGCAAGCAAGTCATAAATTTGGGATAAATCACGATTATCCTTTTTCATCTTCTTGTAAATACTGTAGAAGTGTTTTGGACGCCCTTTAATATCCGCCTTGATATTAGCTTCACCTAAAGCCTTGGTGAGTTGACTCATCGTATCATTAACAATATCCTCACGAGCTTGGCGTTTTTGTTTCATTTGATCTACAAGATCATAGTATTTCTCTGGTTCTAAATAACGGAACGATAAATCCTCGAGCTCCCATTTCACATTGAAAATACCTAGTCGATGTGCTAAAGGTGCAAAAATTTCTAAGGTTTCCTTCGCAATGCGTTTTTGTTTATCACTACGCATATGCTTTAAGGTGCGCATATTATGTAAACGGTCACCTAGTTTAATAACAACAACGCGTACATCCTTCGCCATAGCCAAAATCATCTTCCGATAATTTTCCATTTGGCGATCTTCTTTTGTTTCATATTGGAACTGATTTAATTTCGTTACACCATCAACAAGGAAAGCAACTTCAGAGCCAAACATTTTCTCGAGGTCTTCCTTCGAGTAAGATGTATCTTCAACCACATCATGCATAAGTGCGGCCATAAGTGTGATATGGTCGATTTGTAAGTGCGCCAAAATTCCAGCTACTGCTAAAGGATGCATGATATACGGTTCACCAGAAGCTCTCAATTGACCTTCATGAGCCTTATCAGCAAGTTTAAAAGCCTTCAATACTTGGTTGCACTCATCATCTGTTAAATAGGTATGAATATATTCCATAAATTCAGCTAAAGCTTTTTCTTTATTAAATGTTCCTTGTTCCACCAAAGCTTTGCCTTCTTCATTTACAGTTGTCATGATGGCACCTCCTATACACTATAGGTAAGAAATGTTACAGACGTGACAAGATCTAACTTTCCTTCAATGGCATTCCATCTTAGCATTAATTGACCATCATCACTTGTATATTCTTCTATAATACCCAACTCCTTAAACACATCTAAGGATGTAAGAGCACTTCGATTATTTTGATCCGGCGGTTTACGTCGCAGAATTTCTTGTTCTACATGGTAAACCGATTGATTACGTCCACGCATAGCCTGTTTTACTATTACATACGTTTGTCTAAGACCTTCTGTTGAAAGCATAATAGGTTCTTCACACAAAGGCTCAATAGCTTGAATCATAAGTTGAGGAGAAACCGTTCCTTGCCATTCATTCTTTTGCAACGAAAATGCTACTCTCACCACAGTTCCAACAAATATAGTCTTAAACAAATCAGGACGATTCCAAGCAATAGCATCCAACGTACCACTAGAGGTTTCTAAAATCACCTTACAATGATTTTTTAATTGCCCCATTAGCATAATATCTTGTATTGTTGCTTCCATAACAGCAAAAACTGGTGTGCTGTTTCCCATACCATACGGCTCAAGAGCTGAGATACGGTCAATGATATCTACATCGATATCATCAACGGGTAACTCCGCATCAATAGCAACAACAGGGATGTATTCTTCTTCTGTCACATGTTCTTTACAATATGCAGTCAAACGATTCCGTAATTCATCTATACGATTAACATCAATACTGAATCCTGCTGCTGCAGCATGTCCACCAAATTGTAGCAAAATATCTTCACAAGACTTGAGTGCATCGTAGATATTAAAACCATCGATACTACGACAAGAACCTTTACCGATGCCGTCATGAATGCTGATGACTAATGTGGGCTTATAAAACTCTTCTACCAACCTAGATGCAACAATACCAATAACACCTGGGTGCCAGTCTTCGCCAGCCACAACGGTTACATAGTCTGCTTTATGGCCTTGGTTAGCCACATCAATACGAGCTAGTTCGTGAATATTCCGCTCTAGTTCTTGACGCTCACGATTTGTTTCATTTAATTCCTCAGCAATCGCTTCAGCCGTATCAGCAGCTTCAGTAACCAACAACTCAACGGCACGTGTTGCATGAGTTACACGCCCTGCTGCATTAAGCCTTGGAGCCAACGTAAACCCAATATGGCCAGATGTTATAGTTCGTTCATGGAGACCTGCCACATCTATAAGCTTATTAATCCCCAAATTAGGATAACTATTCATCTTATCTAGGCCTGCTTTTACGATGATGCGGTTCTCACCAACTAAAGGCACTACGTCTGCTACAGTACCTAATGCAACGATATCCAAATCATCTAAATACCATTCACCATACTTTGTAAGCCACAAAGCTTGGCATAATTTAAAGGCAACGCCAACGCCAGATAAGTTTTTATCCTTATATGGACAATCTTTTTGCTTGTGGTTAATAACAGCCTTTGCTCGTGGAATCATATCTGGTGCTGTATGATGATCGGTAATAATCATATCGATACGGTCTCGTACAGCCTCCACAATATCGTAAGAGCTAATACCGCAGTCTACGGTAATAACTAGAGCTGTTCCCCGTTCTATAAGGTGTTCTAAAGCCTCTAAATTCAGGCCATACCCTTCGCTTTGACGCTCCGGTATATAATAAGTAACATCGGCTCCAAGTTTCTTTAAGAATCGATATAGAACAGATGTTGCGGTAATACCATCTACATCATAATCGCCATAAATAACGATTGGCTTATGCCTTTCAATTGTCTCCTGAACTAGTGAAACAGCCACATCCATATCTTTCAAAGTAAATGGATCTAGCAAATCAGACAATGAGCTTTGTAAAAATCGACGACCTTCGTCAACATCTATATGGCGATTTACCATTAATTTTGCCACAATAGGATTTACACCAAGTTCACGGATTAAGATATTTTCTTGTTCTTTGTTGCCTGTAGATATACGCCAACGTTTTTTCTTAATCATCATATCCCTCAGTAATTTATAATCAATATTATTATGAAATTCAACGTATTATCATTATCATTTTTATTTATTATACATCAAAAAGCGAATAAAATAAACAGTTTTATATATTTTATTCTCATTTAAACTTTTTATTTTTCTCAACAAAAAAGAACCTCCCATTATCAATAGGAGGTTCTCGATCAGTGAATTACTCAGAACCGGAAGTCTCGTTCGCCCTCTTTCATCTGTGCAATATAAGCTTTAGCTTTATCTTTAACTAAATCATTTTTGATATTTTCTAACTGTTGTTCAATAACCTTAGCGCCATGTGCTTTAGTTTTTTCGTCACCATAATCCATGATGTATTCGTTTAATGTCATCAATGCATTAGGTTGGCAACAGTTATGGATTTGTCCGGATTTAGCAAGGGCCATAAATCTGTCCCCTGTTCTACCTGCACGATAGCATGCAGTACAGAAGCTAGGCACATATCCAAGATCTAGTAACCAATCTACGATTTCATCTAATGTACGTGTGTCACTGCGATCAAATTGAGCCGAATTATCTTCTGGTTTCTCTTCTTCTTTGTAACCACCTACGCTAGTACGAGAGCCACCACTAATTTGGGAGATACCTAATGCCAAACCACGTTCACGCATGGATTGACTTTCACGGGTAGACATAATCATACCTGTATACGGTGTGGATACACGAATAAGAGCAACGATTTTCTCAAATATATCGTCAGGTACAGCATTACTGAAATCATCTACATCGATATCATCAGCTGGACAAATACGAGGTACAGAAATTGTATGTGGACCTACACCAAATACAGCCTCTAAATGTTCAGCATGCATTAGTAGGCCAACGAAATCGTATTTATAATGTTCCAAACCATAAAGAACACCGATGCCTACATCATCAATGCCACCTTGCATAGCGCGGTCCATCGCCTCTGTATGGTAGGCGTAGTCGCTCTTAGGGCCTGTTGGATGAAGTGCTTCATAGTTTTCTTTATTGTACGTTTCTTGGAATAATGTATATGTACCAATGCCAGCTTCATGTAATTTCTTATAATCCTCAACGGAACAAGCTGCAATATTTACGTTTACACGGCGAATTTCGCCATTTTTATTTTTAATACCATAAATAGTCTTGATAGATTCCAAAATATATTCAAGAGGATTATTAAGAGGATCTTCACCAGACTCAATAACAATGCGCTTATGCCCCATTGCTTCTAAGGCAATAACCTCTTCTCTAATTTGGTCTTGAGTCAACTTTTTACGTTTAATATCGCGATTTTTAGAATGGTACGGACAGTATACACAACCATTAATACAATAGTTAGACAAATATAATGGTGCAAATAGAACGATACGATCGCCATAAATAGCTTTCTTGATTTCTTTAGCTAACGCATAAAGCTTTTCCTTATATTCAGGCAACGGACATTCTAATAGAACAGCTGCCTCTCTATGGTTTAACCCCTTAAATGTAGCAGCTTTTGCTAAAATAGCATCTAACAACTCCCGATTTTCCTTGTTTTCCTCTGCATAGGCAAGGGTGTCAAGGATTTCCTGATGGGAAATAAATTCCTCCGCCTTTGGAGATTTTACATCATACATAGTACTTACCTCAAATCTTTCTAGTGGCAACGCCACCCCTCTTTAGGTATATGAAAGTATATGACAACCAGTCTTCTGGTATTTCACTGATACTGTACATAGTATACCACTATTCCTACTAAAAAACATAGGAATTTGACACACAATAAAAGATTGCTCCATCTTCAATAGAAGCAACCTTTATTTAATGGGTATTTCTAGTTTATATCGATTATCTATATCGAATATGAGTAAAATGTATATTTCTACAGTTTATGTATAAATATCTTTTATCCTTACAATTCATTACCATAATTGTAAGAAATCTACAGTCTCGCCATTTAAGTTTTTACCTAAAGCAATACAAGTTTTATTTGAATTATTATAGTATTTTTAACAATCTTTACTTTTTTTAACGCACATATAGCCGTATCAACAGGACTTACTAAAGCGACTACAGAGCTACCTATTTAACTGATTCCTATTATTAAAAAATGTCCTATAAGCTAATTGACACGTAATAAAGCAGACAATTGAAATAGTGGATAACGTCATAAAAGTAACAATCATTTGATATTTTACAGCTTCTAATGGAGGCATGCCTGCTAGGATAAGACCAGTCATCATACCAGGCAAAGCTACTATCCCCAATGTTTTTGCACTATCTATTGTAGGTTGTAAGCCAGTTTTTATAATATCCCTAACAATTGCTTTAGAGGCCTGTTTAGGTGTACTCCCCAAAGCTAGTTTAATTTCTACCTCTTGTTGACGTAGGTCAAAATTCGATAGCAGTTGGCGATAACAAAGTCCTATGGCAACCATAGCACCACTGATAACCATCCCTCCTACGGGAATCAATTGATAAGCAGTAAAATCCAGAACGCCTGTTACGAGTAAAATAGATAACGTTATCCATGCACCAATAGTAATAGCAAACCAAGAGATCCATAGGGCATGTGGAATCCCCTGCCCACGTTTAGCGGAGTTATAAGCTGCATTAAAAGCCATAAACCCTAATAAGCCAATGATAAATATAGGGCTTTCAGTACCAAAAATATAGGATAAAATAAATCCAATAATCAATAGTTGAACTGTAGCTCTTATAGCACTAATAAAAATATCCTTTTCTAAGTTCAATTCTTGCCGATAGGACATCACCATACTAATAATAACTAATATTGATGCTAAGCATAGCGATGCAGTAGAAATAGCATGAAATTGACTCATCGTAATACCTCCTCTTTAGCTAGTACACCATCCACAATAGTGATACGACGATTAGCTTTCCGCAAACTTTGTTCCTCACTATGAGTAATAGATACTATAGTCATCCCTTTATTATGAAGCTCATCAATAACTTGTTCTACAATAGATGTATTAACAAAATCTAATGCAGATGTAACCTCATCCAATAGTAATACTTTAGGTTCAAAAATAAGACTTCGAATAAGGCAAATCCGCTGCATTTCACCACCAGATAATTCATCATTACGTCTCTCTAGATACTCCATAGGCATATGTAATAAACCAAATAAATATTTAATACGCTCCATATCGGGTTTCATACCACGGATATCATAAGGAAACAAAATGTTACGGCGTACAGTTTTCGCAAACAAATAAGGTCTTTGAAAGCAGTAGCCCACCTCTTTACGATAAGATTCAGGATCTATAGCCGTTAAGGGACGACCATCATAAGTAATAGTTCCTGATGTAGGGCTAATCAGATCACTACATAATTTTAAAAGTGTACTTTTACCACTTCCGGAAGGTCCTACAATAGTAATATAATCGCCTTGATTTACAGATAAAGATACATCACGGATAATAGATTTGTCGTTTGCAACATAAGATATATTAGATAATTCTAGCAATGCCATAATGCCCCCTATCTCGTCATTTGTATATTAAAAGCAAAATATTGCCTCACTGTGGCTAAATATTTAGTTATTTTAAGTATAATGATTTTAAATATCATATCATCAAAATGATAATGATAATGTTAATCTTAATTATAATATATTTATAAGACATCTACTACAAAAAACAAAAATCCCTAGTGGAAAACCACTAGGGATTAATAGTCTTTGTAAAATTAAGCTTCTACAGGGTATACGCTAACTTTACGGTTATAACGACCAGCACGTTCAAATGCTACTTTACCAGGCACAAGTGCAAATAAAGTGTCATCTTTACCGATACCTACGTTAGTACCAGGGTGGAAGTGAGTACCACGTTGACGAACGATGATGTTACCGCTCTTTACGATGGAACCATCATGGCATTTAACACCGAGACGTTTAGATTCACTGTCACGACCGTTACGAGTACTGGACACACCTTTTTTATGTGCGAACAATTGCAAATCAAAAGTAAACATTAAGTTCACCTCCTATATTTCGTGTATTTGGACAAACTCTGGATATTGACGGCTAATTTCCTCTAAACCGAGAAGCATAGTCCCCAGAATATCCTGTCCACTCTGGTTAATCGTACCAGAGAGAACCATATCACATTGACCTTCGCTATTCGTATATTTCCCATCTTGCTTAGCAATCTGAGTAAGTCCTAACATTGCCGTTGCCGATAAGGCTGACACTGCAGCACATACGATATCAAAGCCATGCTCATCATATCCTGCATGACCGGACATGTGACAACCAATTACTTGACCATCACTATTCCGCTGGATTCGAATGGAAACCATAATTAAGCTTGGATAGATTCAATACGAACTTTTGTGAACGGTTGACGATGGCCTTGACGACGACGGTAGTTGGATTTAGCTTTGTATTTGAATACTAAAACTTTTTTACCTTTACCATGTTCAAGAACTGTACCTGTAACTTTTGCACCGTTTACAAGAGGAGCGCCAACTTTAACGTCGCCGTCATTCACTACAGTCAAAACTTCTTCGAATGTTACGGAATCGTTAGCAGCTGCTTCCAATTTTTCGATAGTAATTACATCGCCTTCAGCAACGCGATATTGTTTACCACCAGTTTTAATAATTGCGTACATGAGAACACCTCCTTGTTATCGAACTCGCTGAATTCGGTATCCCGACCCGAACATCGGTCGGGCGTTTAAACCTGCTTCACGCGGATTGCAAAGTTCAGTAAACCGAACTAATACTGATACAGTATATCCTATTTACCTATCCATGTCAAACAAAATTCACCATAAATAGCTCAATTTCTGATACTTTCATATATATACAAACCTCTAAAATTCTCCGATAATGCCGAGGTGTTGTAAAAGTATTTTTGTACCGATGAAGATCAACACACTCCCACCTAATATGTCTGCATATTTTCCTACGAACTGGCCCATAAATTTGCCTAGGTAAACGCCAATAAGAGAAATACCAAAGGTAATGACCCCTATCATAGTGGAAGCTTCCCATACATTGATTGGCAAGAATGCAAAGGTTAAGCCTACAGCCATAGCATCAAGGCTAGTTGCTACAGAAAGCATAATCATCTCCCAAGCCCCTAAGAATTGTTTGTCATTCTCTTCATCATCGTCGTCGCTGAGTCCTTCTCGAATCATAGCAATACCTAAATAGCCAAGGAGACCAAAGATAATCCAATGATCCCATTCAGATATAACGTCGATAAACTGGCGCCCAATGAGCCAACCAATAATAGGCATGAGAAACTGGAATACCCCAAATAAAAATGCCAATGTCACCTTGCGTCCATTTTCACCTACGGGCATGGATAAACCTTTACCAATAGAAACACCAAAGGCATCCATGGCTAAGCCAATACTGATTAATATAATTTCAAATACAGACACGATACTCCCCTATAAAAACTACTTACTTATTCTGCTACGGCCATCAAGGAATATCCTTCCCGGCTAATTTGTGGGTTTACTACGATTGAAATATTACGACCTATGGATTCTCCTAAGTCTTCTAATACGGCCTTAGTCAAATATTGAGCTACCTCAGGGTGAACTTCAATCTCTAAATTAGACTTAATACGTCCCGATTTAAATAACTCACGAATACGACGAACAATCTGCATATACACAGTTCTACCAGACAACATATATCCAGTGCCGCCACATTGAGGACATGTATCAAACATCAAAGTTTGTAAACCTTGGCGCGCTCTCTTACGAGTCATTTCCACAAGACCAAGCGAACTAATCCCACATACAACGGTCTTCATATTATCCAGCTTAGCCTGTGCACTCAACAATTTTAACAACTCTTGTTGATGGGACTTATCCTTCATATCGATAAAATCGACGACGATAATACCACCAATATCGCGCAATCGCAATTGTCGACAGATTTCCTTTGCCGCCTCTTTATTGACTGTAAAAGCCAGATCTTCTAACTTATTAGACTTACCGGTGTAATGAGCCGAGTTTACATCAAATACGGTGAGAGCCTCCGTATGATCAATACGGATAGAGCCCCCTGAAGGTAGACTAATATCACGAGAGATAAGATCCTCTAATTGAGGTTCAATATGGTTAGCTTTGAAAATCGGTGTACTGTCACGATGTCGTGTAACCTTAATTTGCTGAGATGTAGGTCCATGACCTAATAAGTCCATCAATCGAGATTCGCCCATATCGGAATCTACGATAATTTCCGCTACATTGCGGTGCGCATAATCTCGCACGAGACGGAACCAAAAATCCGCATCACTATAAAGATCAGTGCCGCTCTTAGCTACTTTAAAACGCTTTAACACATGTTGCCACGTGCGCCACAAGTAATCCATATCACGACCGATTTCTTCAGCACTCGCTTTAGCCGCCGCAGTACGAATAATAAAACCACAGCCTTCTTGCACATATGGTGCGGCCAACTCTTGTAATTTAGCGCGCAATGCTTCATCGGTAATCTTTTTAGAGATATGCATGCCTTTAGAATATGGTAACAGCACCATAAAACGTCCTGCTAAACTCACATCAGCAGTAACGCGAGCTCCTTTACCGAGCATCTCCTCTTTTACGACTTGCACGAGAACTTGTTGCCCCACAGATAGGCGTGGCAAGATTTTCTGTTCTTTCCCTTGTTGAAGGTTCAAGTACGCATTTTGAGAGCCCCCAATATCTACGAATGCAGCTTGCATGCCGTTTAATACATTCTTAACAGTGCCCTTGTACATATGGTTTGCCATATGAGACTCATCGGTACGCTCCAACACAAAGTCCACTAACTGTCCTTCTTCATCGATAACAGCCATGCGAATTTCTTCGCGCATAACATTGACCAAAATTTTATGCATCCTATCCCTCCCTTCGCTCAATTTAAAATATATAAATCTTTTAAAGCACTAAAACTTATATAAACAGCTTTAAATTTATGTAAAGAGTATTAGTAGTTAATGTCCAACGGAGTATAACGTCCTTCTTCGTTTTCCACCATAATTGCTTTACGGTGAATTTCATAGCCACTTGTAATAGGCCAGTTATATTGATCTTTACCAAGATTCCACACTTCGCTAGGTTTGATTGTACCTTGCGGATAGATGCCAATGCCCATAGTAAGGGTTACCATACCATCCTTAACAGATGCTACGATAGGTTCTTTTACAAATTCTTTCACATCAATAGTGCGAGTTTTCTTTGGTGTTACCTTTTCATAAGAAATCTCCGTAGCTTCGTTGAAAGATTTGAGTAAAGCATCCCAATCCGCATGTTCATCCGTTACAGGACCTGTTACTTCGTAAATAGCAAAGTTACAGATAGCCATCATCTTTTTAACCTTTTCAGGCATTTCCTTGCCACCTAGCACCTCAAGACCTGGCGGTGCTACGCGGTTCAAACGCTTCATAATAGACTCTAAAGAGTCCTCTTCTAATACATCCATATCGATATATTCAGCCGCCGCTGTTACACCTAGAGCAAGTGCAGAGGAAAAACTAATTTTCATATGTGGATTAAAGCCTTCAGAATAAGCCATTTTTATTTCTGCACGGCGAATCATACGTTCTACTGCTTGTGCATAATCAAGGTGCGACAAGAATCGCAATTTTTCGCCTTTATTTAAGGCCAAACGTAACTTTTTCAACTCTGCCACCCTCCTTATAGTCAATAATTGCAGTATTTAGCTCTGGACATACGTTACAGCCCTTACATGGACCGCGACGGCAATCATTTGTTAAGTTTGCCTCTACCGCTTGTTCCCACTCCCGTTTCAAGAAGGCTTTACTTACTGTACAGTCTAAGTGGTCCCATGGTAATGGCTCGTCGAAATCACGAGTACGACGTGCAAAATATGCAGGATCCAAACCACAGTCAGCGAATGCTTTTAACCAAGTTTCATAGTTAAAGTACTCAGTCCAGCCATCAAATTTACAACCTGCATTCCATGCTTTTACAAGAACCTTAGACAATCTACGGTCCCCACGAGCAAAAGCGGCCTCCATGTAGCCAGTATAGCCATCATGATAGTGATAAGAAATATTGCGATTATTGATGAGAGATTTTAAATAGCGTTGCTTACGATGGATTTCTTCTACATCTTGTTGACCATACCATTGGTATGGAGAATGTGTTTTTGGTACGAAGAAGGATACGCTCACAGTTACAGAACCATTTCGTTTGCCTGTAATATCACGGTGTAAATCAAGCACCTTATACGCCAGATCAGCAATACCTGCCAAATCTTCATCCGTTTCAGTTGGAAGACCCATCATGAAGTACAACTTAACTGTATTCCAGCCGGATTTAAAGGCATTTGTACACGCTGCCAATAAGTCCTCTTCGCTAACACCTTTATTGATAACATCGCGCATACGTTGTGTACCCGCTTCAGGGGCAAAGGTAAGACCACTTTTACGCACTTGTTGTACTTTTTTTGCAATGTCAATGGAGAAGCTATCAATACGTAAGGATGGTAAGCTTACACTTACTTGTTTATCTTTGAATTCTTCCATAAGCATATCTACTAGCTCTGGCAATTTAGAATAGTCAGCAGAGCTTAAACTCATCAAGGAAATTTCATTATACCCAGTGTTTGCAATCGTATCCTTCGCAATTTGTAACAAGCGCTCAGGCGTCTTTTCACGTACAGGACGATATAGCATACCAGCTTGGCAAAAACGACACCCCCGTGTACAGCCACGGAACAATTCAAGTACTGCACGGTCATGCACGATATCTAAGAACGGCACAACAGGTTTTGTTGGGTAGAAAACATTTTCTACATCTTCTACGATGCGTTTTTCTACAGCAGCCGGTACATCTTCAAAACGAGGTGTAATAGATTTAAAATCTCCTTTCTCTGTATATTCCACATCATATAATGCAGGACAATAGGTGCCAGGAATTTGAGCCACTTTACGTAAGAATCCTTCCTTGCCACCTGGGAATCCCTTTGCCTTTTCCGCTTTATAAAGATCGATAAATTCATCGCCCCATTCTTCGGATTCACCGAGAGATACGATATCAAAGAACTCTGCAATAGGCTCTACATTAAATGCACATGGGCCACCGCATACAAGTAATGGGAAATAATCCATATCGCGGTCCTTAGCATACATTGGAATGCCAGCCAAATCGAGCATATTCAAAATGTTGGTAAAACTCAGCTCATATTGAAGTGTAAAGGCCAACACATCAAAATCTTTGATAGGCGTACGAGTTTCCAAAGAGAACAAAGCAATATTGCGCTTGCGCATTTCCTCTTCCATATCGTGCCACGGTGCAAACACACGTTCCGCAGCCGCATCATCACGACGGTTTACAAGACCATATAAAATTTTGATGCCCAAATGACTCATAGCCACTTCGTATACATCTGGAAAAGCTAATGCCATTGTTACATCAACAGTACTGTGATCTTTTACGATACTGTTATATTCACCACCCGTATAACGAGCAGGTTTTTGGACATGTTGTAACCATGACGTATCTAATTGAATCATACATCCTCCGTCTTTTCTGAAAGACTTCTTTCACAATCAACACTATATACATAGTATTATTTAAAAAATATATTTTGTCCGTTGCATAGCGATATTTAATAAAATACCAATACTCAACATATTCGTAGTCAATGCACTAACACCATAACTAAGGAATGGCAATGGAATACCAGTAACAGGCATAATACCAATGGTCATACCTACATTTACGAGTACCTCAAAGGTAAACATAGTGGCAATACCTGTAGCTAATAACATACCAAAATTATCATTGCACATATATGCTACTTTAATGCTGCGATAAATAAGCATAAAGAGCAACAACAACACAATGATACAGCCTACAAAACCAAATTCTTCACCAATAACGGAAAAAATAAAGTCTGTATGGTTTTCTGGTAAGAAGTTTAACTGACTTTGTGTGCCATTAAAGATACCTTTGCCAAAAATCAAACCAGAACCAATGGCAATCTTAGACTGAATAATATGATAGCCAGATCCAAACGGATCAATATCTGGATTTAAAAATACGAGAATACGTTGTTTTTGGTATTCTTTCAGTACAAACCAGCCTAAAGGCATCAATAATAAACCAGTGCCTGCAATGATTTTTATGAGTCTAGTTTTAATGCCAGAGATAAATAGCATTCCCACAAAAATGGCAATGTACACAAGAGATGTACCTAAGTCAGGTTGTAAGAATACAAGCGCAATAGGTACCCCCACATATAATACAGGCATTATTAAAGACTTAAATGTATCTAACTTGCCAATACGGGGCTCTAGCATTTTCGCCATACAGATAATCATCAATAGTTTAGAAAATTCTGATGGCTGAATGGTAATAGGACCTAATTGAATCCACCGTTGAGCACCCAATGCAGAGGTGCCAACAGCCATAACGGCAATTAACATCAAAAGGGTAATAGCATATATGATATTACCTCCATCCTTTAACCGATGGTAGTTAAGAAATTGCATACCTATTACAACGGCTACATTAGCAAGGAAAAATATAAGTTGCTTCACTACTAAACTGCCAAAGCCAATAGGTTCTTGATTAACATGAGTTGCACTGCCAATGGCTGCTAAGCCAATAGAAACAAGTAGAAAAGTACATATGATGATAGCCCAGTCGCTATCATTCCATAGTTTCCGCCACATCATATCACCTATTTCAATTTACGACGACGCCATAAACTTTGCTTACCTTGCACTAATAAACGCTGAGTAGTCCATCCACCGCGATTAATATACAAAACAGTATTTGAATCCCCAAAGATAGACTCACCAGCTGAAGCAAGAGTCGGGGTACATGCTTCTTTTTTAGCCGCTTTTTTCTTAGTTACATAGGCATCAAATTGTTTTTGTACATCATAATCTTCCCAACAATCACCTGTCACAACATAGTCTACAAGAGGTGCTAATACATTACGAAACTCATGAGAAGCAAGGTCTAACAAATGACCATCTTGTGTATATGTTAGGATATCTTCATCATAAGGAATCATAGCCCCTACATACTCGGCGCGAAGGACTTCCAACATATCATATAAATCTATGTCTTCACTATCTACTGGCACTGCATTAAAGGCAATAGCAAAGTCGCGAATATTATGTTCTTGACACACTTGAATCATACGCGCCCCATTGCGCAAGGATACCCACAATGGATGTGTCACAACGATACAACGACTCACAAGATTTAAAATTGACTCAATGCCCTTACCAATCCCTGCTGGTGCATCGATCAAAATATAGTCATATACATCACAAAGCCTACGAACTAATTTCTTATACTTCTTTCGACCTATATCTTCCCAGCGTGCACTTTGACTAGCCGGTAAGAAATCTAGATTTTCTGCAATTGATACAATAGCATCATCTGTATATTCTTTATCTTCACTCGCATCAAGTGCATCATAGATAATTTCATCTGCCACGCCTAATACGAGATCCAAATCGCGCAATCCAAAGTCCCCATCACAGAGCAATACGCGGTGCCCTGCATGACTTAAGGTTGCACCCAAGCATGCAGTGACGGTCGTTTTACCTACGCCACCCTTGCCGGATACAACACCAATGATTTCACCCATACTAATCCTTTCTTGGTTGCCCACTTGTTACTGCATTCTGAGGTTTCTGCCCATTAGGCGTATTCCCTACAGTTGCACTATCTTTATTACTTTTAGTATTTGTGTCATTCGTTTTTTTATTTAATGGTACATTGAAATATGCGGCTAACACATCTCGTACAATTGGGCCTGCAGAGCCCGCACCAAAGCCACCTTGTTCAACAAGTGCAACCACAACAATTTGTGGCTTATCATATGGTGCATAGGCTACAAACCAACCATGATCTCGACCATGAGCATTTTCTGCCGTACCAGTCTTACCAGCTACATTAATTGGGAAGCCTTTAAATAAGTCCCCTGCTGTACCACCTTCATTTGTAACATCACGCAAACCTTCTCGAATAAGGTCCATAATATTTTTTGGAACTGGTAGAATACCTAATTTATCAGGACCAAAAATCTCTTTCGGAGTGCCATCTTTATTATCAATACGGCTTACCACATAAGGTTTATATTTAATACCACCATTAGCTACTTCGCTGAGCAAAACAGCCATTTGCAATGGCGTAACTAAGGTAAAAGATTGACCAATAGCAGCATCGAAGGTTTCACCTAAGTACCAATCTTCATCATATACTTTTCGTTTATACTCAGGGCTTGCCATAATGCCAGAAGCCTCACCTGGTAAATTAATACCAGTCTTTTCGCCAATGCCAAAATAAGCAGCATATTTATCGAGATTTTCTATACCAACACGATTACCCATTTCATAGAAGTAAACGTTATCTGACTTAGCAAGCGCTCTATTAAAGTTAAGCCATCCTAAGGCTTCACCTTCTGCATTTCGCTTATCGATCAACCAGTGCTTACCACTATCAAAGATCATCTCTTCAGGAGTAACCTTTTTAAGATCTAACGCTGCTGTACCAGTAATAATCTTAAATGGTGACCCTGGTGGATATCCACCAGAAATTACCTTATTATCAAATGGATGATTTTTATCATTATTCAGCTGATTCCATTGAGCAGTTGTAATTCCTTTAGAAAACCAGTTTGGATTAAATTCAGGCGCACTGACCATAGCTAAAATAGCCCCTGTATTAGGGTCCATGGCCACCACTGCTGCCCCTTGTGCTGGAATACCTTGTGCACGCAATTGATTGAGCTGATTTTTAACTGCTTCTTCAGCAGCCTTTTGAAGATTTACATCAATAGTTAAATGAATATTGGCACCTGGTACAGTATGCTTTCTATCTACTTCAGCCACAGGACGACCTGTAGCATCTACCTCAACTTGTTTACCACCATCGGTACCACGCAAGATAGAATCATATAATTTTTCGAGACCAGAACGACCTAAAATAGTACCGCCACTTACCAGTGTATTAGGGTCTTGCTGTTTTAGCTCTTCTAATTCCTCTTCACTCACTTCACCAACATAACCAAATAATTGAGAAGCCATCGTTTCATATGGATAGTATCGAAGTGGCTCAACATCAATGGTTACCCCTGGTAATTCATGACGATGCTCTTCAATGGTTGTCACTACGTCCATAGAAATATCATTAGCAATACGTATTGGCTCATAACCATACTTGTGATCATTAACCTTCTTTGTAATATCTTCAGGCTTCATTTTTAATAAAGCTGCCAATTTAGCAACTTCACCATCATCCAAAGCCTTTCCAGTAGGCATGATAGATATAGTATAGGCAGGTCGAGAGCCTACAAGAATTTGACCATTACGATCATACATAACGCCTCGTGCTGCAGTCATCGGTACCATGCGCAATCGGTTACCTTCCGCCTTAGCTTGATAATAACCACCAGCCAAGATTTGAAGCATAAACAAGCGCAATGCCAATATGATGAATATGCCCGCTACAATGTAAAAGAGTACATCAAAGCGACTCGTTTTTTTTCGTTTATAGAGGCCTTCAAGCACTCTTTCACCCCCTTACTAATTTATTACCAAATATAATCTTGTCGTTCGTCCTTACGCCACAACAGCCCATGTACGATAGCAGCCAATACGCCGTTCCAAAATAGAACAGGTATAACCATATGCCACATATATAATCCAATATGTAAATCCCCACCACTAGCCAATATCATGAGACTACGGATAAACCCATCAAGTAAGGTACAAATAGCTACGATAGCACTAGACCAATACCAACGCTCTTCATAGAGTCTATGTTTTACAGCGGATAATAAATAAACCACAAGAACATATGGGAATAAATGGAGCCCAAAGAAATTAGATATTAATACATCATGCACGATACCGCCTATAACAGCGGCCATCAGCCCCATACGACGTCCTTTGAAAAGTGTGACCATAACAATGATAGTTAAAATTAAATTTGGTAACCAATTCGTATGAAATATGGCTGGCAATAATTGGGCCTGTATAAAGTAAATTAAAAATCCACAGAGGACTAAAGCTAAACGCGTCATGGTTTAACAGCCCCCTTTGCCCCTTCTACTTGATCTCGTTGTGTCTGAGGTACAAGCTTAGGCTCAAGGCCTGGTTTTTGTGGTGCACTAAGAGAAGATGATGTCAACACAAACACCTCTTCTAAGCGGTAGAAGTCTACACTAGGTGTAATAACGGCATTCTTTACAAAACCTTCTGTATCATTTTCGATAGACTGTACATTGCCAACAGGCAATCCTTTTGGATAAATACCACCATACCCAGAGGTTATTAATTTATCCCCTACTAATACATCACCATCACGAGCAATATTTACCATCGATGGCGTACGAGGTGAGTCTCCATCCCCCTTTACAACACCAGATAGACGAGATTCAGGGCGCTGTACGATAACACCGACTGCACTGCGGGGGTCAAGAATCGTTTGTACGCGAGAGGAATGAGGATACACATCGGTAATAAAACCAACTACCCCACTTGGCACAACAACCGCCATATTAACGGACATTCCATCTTCACTGCCCTTATCAATAGTGAAAGTATTTGTCCATGTACCATAATCCTTTGTAATAATACCGGCCAATGTCATAGAGAATTCCGGATGATTACTCTTATAATTAAGAAGTTGGCGAAGTCGAATATTTTCTGCCACTACCTCATCATAATTAACAACTTTTTGTTCTAATGTAGCTTTGCGAGATGCTTCCTCATCACGTTCAATAGTTGTAGAAATTGCATTATTAAGTACTGTAAAACCAGTTTGAACACCATCAAGTAAACGTGCAGAACCATACGCAAACGGTGTTGTAATGCCTTCAAGCGTAACAGTAACAAAAGGAATACTAGTTCGCTGTTTCCAAGCAAATCCAAGTAAAGCTAATAGGATACAGCTAATGACAACAACGATAATCAACTTTTTATCTGACTGTATCATATTAGTCTTGGCCCTTTCTATTCTTAGAATTTACAATAAATCGCGATAAACTCACCAAGTCCGATGAAGCCCCATTAAGGCCGACAACGACTTTCGTCTCTGGTGCGTCAGGAACATGTACAGGCACGCCCAACTCGCCGCCGATGCGCTCTGCCAACCCTGACAATTGCGCTGTACCACCAGTAAGATAAATACCATATTGCATAATATCTGCTACAATTTCAGGTTCAGCGGAACGAATCATTTGTTTCACTTCATCTAAAAGGCCAGTAATACAATCATTAATAACTTGGTATACTTCTGATTGATGAATGACACAACGTCTACCAAGACCATTCATCATATCGCGGCCTTGGAAGGCATATTCTGCATCTTCTAACGGTTCCATAGCAGTGCCTACAGTATGTTTAATATCCTCTATAATTTCATCAGAAACGATTACACCAAAGCATTCGCGTACATAACGTAGCAATGCATTATTGATATCAGAGCCACCAAAGCGAATCGTTTTACTATCTACAATACCACCTAATGAAACAATGCCCATATCTACGGTACCACCACCAATATCAATGACCATAGATCCACGAGCCTCAAAGATAGGTGCACCGCAGCCAATAGCTGCAGCTACAGGCCGTTCAATAAGAAATACTTCGCGAGCGCCAGCTTGAATAACAGCATCCATCATCGCCCGTTGCTCAACATCAGTCATACCACATGGAACGCCTACAAGAACACGAGCACGACGCAATGTATTAGACACCTTGTTAAGAAAATAGTTAAGCATGGTATGCATAACGCGGTAATCCACGATAAACCCATCTTTTAATGGTGTCAAAGGGCGCCACATGTCTGGCATACGCAATACAAGACGAGCTGCTTCATCTCCAACGGCTACTACCTTTTCTTGCTTTGTATCAGTTGCTATAATAGATGGCTCGCTTATAACAGTTCCTCGCGTCCCCCCCATGAGGCGCGTCTGTATGGAACCAATATCTATACTTACATCTTTTCCTAGAGTAGGTAAAATGGAACTCATAATAAAATCTCCTTCATTACATCATCATTCCATTTTACCACATATAATGCGACTTTTTCTATTAATATCAAGGCTTTTCCCGTTGTTAAAAGCATAGAAAATGCATAATTCAAGTACCCTTAAGTCATACACAATTCATATTACATAAATCATACATAGTGTATACGCATAAACTATACCCAAAAGAAAAAGCACTCCTATAATGATATATTTCTTACACTGAACTAATCAGAAAGAATACTCTCATTATTATGAGTGCTTTTATCTATTAATGTATGTATGCTCTAACTAAGTTTACCAATTTCGCTAAGACTAGTAAATTCATTATCACCTATAACAATATGATCTAATACTGGTATCCCCATAAACTGACCCGCACTGACAAAAAGCTTGGTAAGTCGTATATCTTCATCGCTAGGACGACTATCGCCGGACGGATGATTATGTATTAAAATAATAGCTGCCGCATTACAAGCTATTGCCTTCTTAAAAACAGCTCTCTGCTCTACCAGACTAGATATTAGACCTCCACTAGAAATATGTTCTATTTGAATTAACTTATTGCGAGATGTCAACATGGCCGCCCATACATGTTCAACCTCTTCATGCCGTAAGCGTTCCATTACATATTGAGCAACCACAAAGGGCTGAGAAAAATCCTCGTAAGTTTCCTTGATTTTTAGCTCACCTAATCGCCGTCCCACTTCAAGAGCTGCACACAAAGTTACCGCTTTATCAGTCCCAATACCCTTGATTTTTACAAGCTCTTCAACAGTCATTCTGTTTAAGCCATACACACCATCATCAAAGGACTGTATGATAGCACTAGCTAACGTAATAGCAGATTGACCTTTTACGCCCGTTCGCAATAAAATAGCTAAAAGTTCCTCCATTGCCATATGAGAAGGCCCGAGGGCAAGAAACTTCTCCCGAGGCCGTTGAAATGGCAACATATCTTTTACACTTACTGTTGGTACTTCCATAGAATCTCTCCATTCAAACAGATAACACCATTTGTAAATCTAACTACATATATCTACTCTCTATAATAAGATAATGTTATTTAGCACCTAATGCTTTACACAGTTCCTCATATACATGTTCAACTGGCAATCCTACGACATTAGTATAAGATCCTTCTATTTTTTCTACCCATAAAGCACCTTTACCTTGTATACCATAAGCACCAGCCTTATCCATAGGCTCACCACTAGCAATATAAGACTCTATTTCAAAAGGAGCTAATTTTTTAAAATATACCTTTGTTTCATTATGAAAAACTATTTCTTGACCTTTAACGAGTAAGGCCACTCCCGTAACGACAGAATGAACTCGGCCTGATAAACATTCTAGCATATAACGAGCCTCAGCCTCATCATGAGGTTTACCTAACACTTGATTGTCTAACACCACAATGGTATCAGCACCAAGCACAAGACCCCCTTCAGGTATGCCTACAGCAGCACGAGCTTTGCCTAAAGCCTGTGCTTTTACCATTTCAATGGGATTATCATATCCCTTATTAGCCTCTTCATAGGTACTCGATACGACAATATGATCAATGCCAACTTGTGTTAATAATTCAGTTCTTCGTGGTGATTGGCTCGCCAAATATAATCCAGCCATTTGCACTCCTTTACGGTATAAGAATTTAGGTTAATTTAACTATTTTATCAATAAAACTAACTAGCATAGCCCAGAAACATAGACCCAAAAATATAAATTAGAACATTTATAAATTAAACAGTAATATCCGGGCCATCCTTTTCAGGTGTGGTTAACTTCTTATAGTACTCTTGCACATTCTCTCCATGTTTTACCGCATCAGCACGCACGGCAGCATAGAATACAATATTCTCTTGCGAAACACGAATACGACCTGGTACATATTCATCTAAAATCTCAAAAAATTTATCATCCGCTTTCAATAAAAGGCGACCGTTTTGAACCTTATCCCCCTTTACAATAGCATATACTAAAGACCAAATAGGACGGGGATCAGAAGTTGAACATTTTCTGTATTTATATCGATATTTAATATTCGTCAATAATTCACGTTCAAACTTAAATACACCATCAATCATATCGTAATCTACCTCAAAATGGCGCTTTCTAAATATAGAAGATTCTTCAATTACCAATTTTGTATCTGTCAAAATATAGGTATATCGACTTACCGCTTGTTTAACAATCACAATGATCGCCATAATTTCAATAAAATATTCTGCTATTAATATAGTATGCAAGTTAATACTACGATATGTAGTGTACCCGACACCACATAATAATAGAATGACAAAACATAATACTAGCCACTCCGCACTTTTAGCACGGAGAGAGTTTTCTTCATATAATACCGTCATATGTTACCCCTTTAAAAGAACTACTACATCATAACTATACATTCTATTATAAGGTATTATAAACATAAAAACTACAAAAACCCCGTCTACACCTAATGTATAGACGGGGTTTTATGACTCTATTAGTCAACTAGTTCAGATACGAACTATATTATTTTTTCAAAGCGCCTGTAATACGTTGAGTATCGCGAGCAATCATAATTTCTTCGTTTGTAGGGATTACGAAGATTTTAACTTTGGAGCCTTCAGCACTAATTTCTTGTTCTTTACCGCGAATATTATTACGTTCAGAATCAATGCGAGTACCCAAGTATTCTAAACCATTGCAAATTGCATCACGGTTACCGATACCATTTTCACCGATACCAGCAGTGAATACGATAGCATCAACACCACCCATAATTGCAGCAAATGCACCAATTACACGACGAACTTTGTAATGGAACATATTCAATGCTAATTGAGCACGTTTGTTACCATTAGAAGCAGCTTCTTCGATAACACGGAAGTCATTGGACACACCGGAAATACCAAGTACACCGGATTTTTTGTTCATTACAGTATCAACTTCTTCGTAGTTCATACCAGTTTTGTTCATCAAGAATGGAACGATAGCTGGGTCAATATCACCAGTACGAGTACCCATGATCAAGCCGGACAATGGAGTGAAGCCCATTGTAGTATCGATGGAACGACCACCTTTAATAGCGGATACGGAAGAACCATTACCTAAGTGACATGTGATGATGCGAAGATCAGACATGTGTTTACCCATCAATTCAGCACAACGTTGTGCAACATATTTATGGGATGTACCGTGGAAACCGTAACGACGAATACCATAATTTTCATAGTATTCGTAAGGAAGTGCATACATGTAAGCTTCTTTAGGCATTGTTTGGTGGAATGCAGTATCGAATACAGCAACTTGTGGTACATTTGGCATGATAGCTTGGCAAGCTTCGATACCTTGAATATTTGGTGGGTTATGCAATGGAGCCAATGCGCAGCATTCTTCTAATGCTTCCATAACAGCTGGAGTGATCAATACGGAGTCAGCGAATTTTTCACCGCCATGTACTACACGGTGACCAACAGCGTCGATTTCGTCCATGGACTTAATTACACCATATTCAGCATCAACTAAAATATCAAGCAAAATGCGAAGAGCTTCTTTATGGTTCAAAATTGGTTCAACGCGTTCTAATTTATCTGCGTTAGGACGTTTATGAGTGAAGATAGCGTCTTGATCACCAATCTTCTCAAAAAGACCTTTTGCCAATTCTGTTTCAGTTGTCATATCAAGTAATTGATACTTCAAGGAAGAACTACCGCAGTTAACTACTAATACGTTCATCGATTAACCCTCTTTCTGTTGTGTAACTTGAATCTTGTTTTGAATTTCTTTGCTGATATCAGCACCTACCTGATCCTTTTCAGGATATTGGTAGACTATATTCCACAATACGCCATGATCTAAGAATACGTATTGAGAAAATCTAAATGTTTGCCCTTGAGTCGTATACGTCACATCAAGCTTTTTAGCAGATGCGCCATCTAAAGCTACAGACTCTTCCTTGATGGTGCCGCCAATTTTAGTAAACTCAGATTTGCTACGGTTTACATAGTCATCCACGGTTGGCAAAGGCTTGTTTTCACCGGCACGCAAAGCTTCAACCTCAATTACCATATGTTCTGTAACGGATCCATAAATATCAATTGGATACCCATCATCCGACATATTTTTGGTACTTTTACCCATTTCATAAGGCAAAGCAATGGTAATTTCAGATTGACCAGCACGGATAACTTGATGGCCAAAACTATATGTATCCATTACATTTGTAGAGCCACATCCCGCCATTGCTAGTAGCGCAGCACCGAGCAGAGCCCCTTGTAATGTACGTTTCCAATTTTGTTTCATCATATACCTCACATCAATTCAGCATTTATAGTTAATTATAGCCTATAGAACAAATAAAATCTACAAAAAACTTTAGTTTTACACACATTTTTACATCTGTTCCTTCACAATACAGTCTATTAAATTCAAAATTTATTTACAGTACCTTTATGCTTTGTTACACTAACACTAATGAAAGGAGTCACCATGAAAACTATAGGCATTATTTGTGAATACAATCCATTTCACAATGGTCACGCACACCAACTACATACCCTAGCAACAAAATACCCAAATGCCTTGCGCATTTGTATCATGAGTGGTTCCTTTGTACAACGAGGCGAGCCAGCTATTTTCTCCAAGTTTGATCGCGCTCGTTGGGCCATTCTAGGCGGTGCAGATATCGTTATCGAACTTCCTACACTCTATTCGTTAGGCAGTGCCCAACTATTTGCTTCAGGTGCCATTCAATTAATAAAATCTTTATCTATTGATATGCTTTCCTTTGGTTCTGAAACAACTAATTTAGAGCAACTCATCCTTACTGCTAAATGTATGGATTGTGAAAGCACACAAAATAAGTTACGTAATTACTTAAATGAAGGGCTATCCTATAGTACAGCCTTCCGCAAAGCCCTAGGCTCCGAATCACTTAGCACACCTAATGCCTTATTAGGGCTTGAATATATACGAGCTGGATTAAAACATCACCCAAACTTAGAATATATTCCTATTCTGCGTACATCTAATCACCACAACCCAAATATCGATCAAGAGTTACCATCCGGTACGGCATTGCGCCAACTTATCACTACTTCTATTCCATTAAATATATCTTCAGCGCTTTTAAGTGCTATTCCAACAGCGATTCTAAATGATATGACACATAGAATCACTAATGGTGACTATGTCGATTATAGTAGATATTACAATATGTTACATATGCTGAGTCGTCGCATGACTACTAATGAATTAGTGTGTTTTGTTGATTTCACCGAAGGTATTGAACACTTGTGGTTAAAAGCAGCACAACAGCCTTCATGGGAATCTGCCATTGAGCAAATTAAATCCAAGCGCTACACCTATGCCCGTTTACAGCGAATGAGTGCATACCTTACATTAGGAATTACGAAAGACTTGCTAAATGTCACTATGCAAAACGGTCCTCAATACGCTAGATTACTAGCCTTCAATGACAGAGGTCGTCAATGGCTTAGGACTGAACATGACATTCCACTCATTCAGAAATGGGCCAAAGCACCTACTCAACTTAACAATCTTGGAAAATCTATATACCACGTTGATACGCTAGCTACAGATATACAAGCCTTATGTTTCCATAATCAAGATAAACGTATGGGTCATACAGACTATATATATACACCACAATATATTAAATAAAAGCATAATTTTAATTTAAGTAAAAAAGGGGTTACAATACAGGTTATTCCTGTATTGTAACCCCTTCTTCACCATCTAAGTCTGCTACGGCAACCCGTACACTTTCAAGATGTGATGTAGGAATATTTTTACCCACATAGTCTGCTCGGATTGGCAATTCACGGTGACCACGATCCACTAGAACCGCTAATTGAATAGATTTAGGTCTACCAGATGTCATCAATGCATTTAAAGCTGCACGAATAGTACGCCCGGTGTAAAGCACATCGTCCACGAGAATAATTGTTTTCTCCGTTGTATCAATCGTACATGGTTCTCCCTCTTTTTGGCGAGCATCACGATCATCACGATACATAGCAACATTTAGCGATTCACATTCTATACGAATACCTTCAATGCGTTCGATTTCGACCTGCAACCGTTTTGCCAGAATAACACCACGTCGTTCAATGCCTACAATAAGAGCATTAGATAAGCCTTTATTACGTTCTAGGATTTCATGACTAATACGACGAATCGCGCGCATAATAGCATCTTGATCCATCAATAAGCGTTTCTTTTCCATATATACGCCCTTATAGCACAGAGTTCTCTATGCCCCTTTACAAATATAGTTAGAAGATTATTTAGTAAACCACAATATAAGTCAGCTATTTTATTTACATCTATTTACGTTTGTTTTCATTCCTTTTCGTTTGTTCGCTTATTTTCGTTTATCTTCTCGATATATTTTAGCAAACTCTATACATGCTACGAAGTCATCTGGAAGAGGCGCCTCAAAATGCATACTTTCACCTGTAATAGGATGTTTTACCTCTAAAGATTTAGAGTGCAATGCCTGTCCTTCAATAGGGAAATCCATACGACGGTAACCATAGAACGGATCATTAACAACAGGATGTCCAATATGAGCAAAATGTACACGAATTTGATGTGTGCGCCCAGTCTCTAAATTACATTCAACCAAGGTTTGATGTCCAAATCGTTCAACTACATTAAAGTGAGTGACTGCATCCTTACTATTTTCAAAGACGACAGCCATTTTCATACGATCCTTGGGATGTCTTCCAATAGGAGCTTTAATAGTACCCTTTTCTTCTACAATATTACCTTGTACTAATGCTAAATACGTCCGTTTAGCAGAATGTTCTTTTACCTGCTCCGCTAACCCTATATGAGCCGCATCATTTTTAGCAGCCATCATAACACCTGATGTATCCTTATCTAAACGGTGAACAATACCAGGTCTTATTTCACCATTAATACCAGATAAATCTTTGCAATGATATAGCAATGCATTAACAAGTGTACCTGAATAATTACCCACTGCAGGATGAACAACCATTCCACGTGCTTTATTTACAATGATAATATCATGATCTTCATACAATATGTCTAAAGGAATATTCTCTGGTTTAACCTCAACAGACTCTGGCTCTGGTACCTCTACATGAATAATCGATCCTGCTGTAAGTCTAAGATTCGCTTTACCTACTTTATTACTTACAGTAACATGACCGCCTTTAATTAAACTTTGAATATAGCTACGAGATCCTTCCATTTGTTCTGTTAAAAAAACGTCTAATCTCATGCCCTCTTGCTCAGCACTAACAATATATTCGTTCATCCTCTACCTCTCTATGAGTTAAGTAATATATTCATATTATTTTAGAGTATCTATCATTCATTCTCTTCTTTAGATGTAAACAAATGATAGATAACCAATGCTACGCCTACACATATGCCAATATCAGCCACATTGAAAATAGGCCATATACGAAAATCAAAGAAATCTACAACGCCATGAAGCAAATAGCGATCTATACCATTACCAATAGCGCCTGCAACTAATAATGCAGAACCAACTTGTAAAGTCCAAGGACCTTTCAATAATCGTTTCCAGTAATACGCACAAATACCTAATAATATGACAGCTACCAACAAGAAGAACCATCGTTGATTAGCTAGCATACCAAAAGCTGCTCCACGATTGATGATAAATGTTAAATGAAATACATTAGGAATAACAGTAAGTGATTCCCCTAACATAAAATGATTCATAACATAATATTTAGTCAATTGATCTAATAGAATCCAAAATATAAGTATAAAATAAAACAAGATGTACTCCTCTATAATAATATATATCTTAATAGTCCTATTATACTAAGTTAACCAAATTTAGGCAAAATAAAAAGCCCCTCAATGAGGGGCAGTTTAATTTGTGATTACTCAGCGGAAATTACAGATACTGGGCAAACGGATTCGCAAGAACCGCAATCGATGCAAGTATCGTTGATTTCGTATTTAGTTTCGCCTTCAGAAATAGCAGAAACTGGGCAAACAGATGCGCAAGAACCACATTTAATGCAACCATCAGCAATAACTCTCATAATTAGGACCTCCATAAAAATATAGATCAGAACTTTTTTATTATCATTTAGAAAGGCACTTGCCTCAACTTATGTTCTCATTATCACACAGTTCTTTTTGAAAGTCAAATGAAAATGATAAAAAACTATATATATTTTTGCATACTACTTTTTCCTTTTTATCATACAATACCTATATTTATAGGTATTTTGATATTATTTTTCATTTAATTAAATGAATATGATACTCAATAAATGAGAATATAGTAATTATCATTTTTATGAAATCCTAAGTGTGATACTAGGAATTTAATTATCAATATTTATTATCATAAAAACTATTTTTTTATTACAACAGATTTAATGCTTATCAATATTTTAAATTTAACATATAACTTCACTCTTTTAAAAAAGGCCGAATCATACGATTCGACCTCATTTATATTTATATAGTAAAGTAATATCTTTAATATTATTCACTATAGACCTATTATTCATAATATAACAATAATACTATTTATTTTCTTCTTATAACAATTAGAGAGATGTTAAGAATGTTAGTGTACCTAAAATAACACCTGCTAGATTTGGTACGATTAAAATATAGTCACGTTTAGGTGATTTTGTCCAACCATATAATACCCAAATCAAACAGGATACTGCTGCAAATAATGGCTGCCATGGTTGACTAGGTTTACCTTGAAGATTAGCAATAATTTGTGGGATATAGGCTAAAAATACAAATACACCAATAAATGCACCAATAGAACCAACTAACATGTTAAATCTTTCTTTTGTCATAGATGACCTCCTTATTAAACATTACATTATTATATCTCACACAATATACTATATCATATTTTTTTCGATGTAGTCAATTGTGTAAAATTAATCATGCAAATTAGTTTAATTCATATTGCTTTTGATTACACTTATATGTAATCTATATTAAAATCATATAGGCTAAAATCATAAAAAACGAGGTCGAATCTTACGATTCGACCTCGTATGTGCTTTATAGTAGAGTAACCTGTTCCCTATTATTTACCAGGGAAGAATGGCCATACCATTGGGATAATAAGCAAGCTCACTACGAAGCAAACCAAAATCAACGGAACGCCAGCTTTTACATAGTCTGTAAATTTGTATTGACCAGGACCAAGTACTAATGTATTTGGAGGTGTACCTACAGGTGTACCGAATGCACAAGATGCAGCAACGCCGATAGCCATCAATACAGCATGAGGGTCAGCCCCCATACCTTGGGCAATGGAGATACCGATAGGAGCCAATAATGCACAAGATGCAGTATTAGACATAAACTGAGTCATAATACAAGACAATGCAAATAATACGCCTGTTGCAAAGTAAGGACTAGGGTTATCACCCATAACACTAATTACTGCATTAGCAATCATTTTGCCTGCACCAGATTGATCAAGCGCAGTTGCCACTGGCATCATACCAGCAAATAAGAAAATTGTTACCCAGTCAATAGATGTGTAAGCTTGTTTTTCATTCAAGCAACCAGTCAAAACACAAAGCATTGCACCAATGACAGCAACCATGCTCAATGGTAAGTTAATACCATAATCTTTTAGAAAATCTCCCAAAATCATAGCAATGATTACACCTAATAGAATAAGACCAGAATATACTTGTTTCTTAGGATCATTAGAAATATCTTCTGCTGCTACTTCTTGTTCAACATCGCCAGCATCATCAATTTCATGTTTAGGTAATAAATGTTTACCAACAAGCATCATAAATACAATAGTAGCGATAGTCAAAGGAATACCAATCCAAGCAAACTCAAAGAAACCAAATGGTTGTTCACCAAATTTAGTTAATGTACCACTTACAATGATATTAGGTGGTGTACCAACCATTGTAATAATACCACCGATACCTGCAGCAAATGCTAAAGGCATCAATTGACGGGATGCAGGAATCTTAGCAACAGCACAAATACCTACAACTACAGGAAGTAGTGCCGCTGTTGTACCCGTGTTGGATAAAAATGCAGACATAGTTGCTGTAACAAGCATAATGGCAAGCATTAAACCATTTTCGCTAGTACCAGCATGAGATACTACTGTTTCCCCAATTTTTTGAGCTAAACCAGTATAAAATAATGCTGCACCAACAACGAACATGCCTGCAAACAACACAACTGTACTATCAGACAAGCCAGAGAATACAACCTTAGGAGTAATAATCCCCATAAGTCCAAGTGCAATAGCACCGCCTAAAGAAGTAATAGCTAAAGGAATAATTTCCGTAACAAATAAAACAGCCATAACTGCAAGGACGATTAAGGTTTGTTCTGCAGTACCCATACATCATCATCTCCCTTCAGAGAAATGCACTGATATAGTTATAAATAATATAAGATATAACCTACGATACCAATGATAAAAGCCATCAAAACTACAATTCCATAGCCCTCTATCGTTTTAGGATATCCAAAAAGTAATGTTTCACCTAAAAAACCTCGGCGGTTAAACCAAGAATATTTAGTTCTACGTTGGAACCATTTGGCTTTTCCCTCATTACCGATAATCAGTGCAGTAATAAAAAAAACAATAAATGCCCATATAAAACAAATCAGTATTTTTAATTCTATAGATAACAAGTGACCACCTCTACTATATTTAAAGCACTAGAAGGTTATTTTGTGAACTCTTGCTCATCACCTAATGACCGATCCGAAAAGCATTTATTGCAAGTATTCCCTTTTTATAAATAGTAACATAATATCAAGGGCTTTTTATTCACCAATAGGTGTACCTATTTAGGTACACCTGGGTGAATAATTATTTAATTATTAATGATTAGACAACATAGCAAGCATTGTACCTGCTGCTACTGCTGTACCAATAACACCAGCTACATTTGGCCCCATAGCATGCATGAGTAAAAAATTAGCTGGATTAGCTTTAGCACCAACAACTTGAGATACACGAGCTGCCATTGGAACCGCAGATACACCTGCAGAACCAATAAGTGGATTTGTTTTACCACCATCTACTAAGTTCATCAATTTACCGAATAATACGCCACCAGCAGTACCACCGATAAATGCAACCAAACCTAAGCAAATAATAAGAATTGTTTGTACGCTTAAGAAATGTTCCGCACTCATTGTTAAACCAGTACCTGTTGCCAAGAAAATTGTAACAGTGTTAATCAATGCATTTTGAGAAGTATCAGACAAACGTTCTGTTACTCCAGATTCACGGAACAAATTACCTAACATCAACATACCTAAAAGAGATGTAATGGAAGGAAGCAATAAGGAAATGAAGATTGTTGCAACGATTGGGAATACAATTTTTTCAAAACGTGTAACTTCACGCAATTGTTCCATAACAATTTCGCGCTCTTTTTGCGTAGTGAATAATTTCATTACAGGTGGTTGAATCAACGGTACTAAAGACATATAGGAATATGCAGCAACCGCAATGGCACCTAATAAATGAGGAGCTAGCTTAGTAGCCAAGTAAATGGATGTAGGCCCGTCAGCACCACCAATAATACCGATAGCAGCAGCTTCTTGAGCTGTAAAACCAAGCATCATTGCACCACCTAAAGCAACAAATACACCGATTTGCGCTGCAGCACCTAAAAGCAATGTTTTAGGATTAGCAATAAGTGGACCAAAGTCAGTCATAGCGCCTACACCGAGGAAAATTAAAGGTGGGAAGATCTCTTGGGAGATACCTGCACTAATAAGTGCCATTACGCCTTCTTCAAACCCATTTCGAGGAATATTAGCAAGTACACAACCAAACGCAATCGGCCCCAACAATAATGGTTCAAACTCTTTAGCAAATGCCAAATACAATAGGATCAAACCTACAAGAATCATAATAGCATTGCCTGTTGTAAATGCGAGAAATCCACTATCTGTTATAACGGATTGAATCGCAACAGCAAAAGCCTCCATATGCGTTCCCCTTTCACAAATATAAAATTGTTATACGACGCGGCTAAGCCGCGCCATATAAAACTTGGTATTAACCAAGAACGATCATGTCATCGCCAGTAGATACAGTTTGGTTAGCAGCTACGCGAACGTCTGCAACTACAGCATCATGAGGAGCTGCAATTTCATTTTGCATTTTCATAGCTTCAAGAATCAACAAAGTTTCGCCTTTTTTAACTGCTTGGCCAGCAGATACTGCTACAGATAAGATTTTACCAGGCATTGGAGCTTTTACAGTTTCAGCACCTGCTGGAACTGGAGCTGCTGCTTTAGGAGCTGCTGGAGCTGGTGCAGGAGCTGCTTTAGGAGCTGCTGCAGGAGCTGCTTTAGGAGCCGCTTTAGGAGCTGCTGCTTTTACTTCATTAACTTCTACATCATATGCTGTGCCATTTACTGTAACGTTGAATTTTTTCATTTTAAATTCCTCCAAAATGTGTAATTTCTACACAATACTTATAAATTTCTTATACACATATAAATTGGATAATCAATTTGATTATCTAACTGCCAAAATCTTATCGATTACCGCGTAAACGTCCTTCCATTTTCCAATTATAGCTTACGATTGGACGAATATGCGCAATTTGATCAGCGGAATAACCCATTGCCGCTAATGCACCAACGATTACTGCTACTACATCTTTAGATGGAGCTTTACCGTTAGTTTTTGTAGCATTGCTCATTACAAATGCCTCCTAAACTCTTATTAACCTCTACCGCTTAAACGACCTTCCAAGCGCCATTTAGCACTGGTTGCTGTAGGTCGAATAGATGCAATTTGCTCAGATGAATACCCCATCGCCACAATGGCACCTACGATAGCTGCTACTACTTCATCCTCATTTTGAGTAGATGCACTTGGTGTAGCTACTGGAGCAGCCACTGAAGCTGCAACAGGTGCACTTACTTGTTTGTCTTTCTTCTTAGTCGGATCGATCAAATGAACAATTGTCATCAATATGCCTAAAAGAATCAACACAACAAATACAACTGTCATATTAATGGCCATAATTAACCAAGGATTAGTAGTAACTGCTTGTCCTTCCATAATCATTCCCCTTTCTAAAAAAGTAATAAAGAAAGGTATCTCCCAAACTCGATGATTTGATTATCGAATCGAATTATAATGGAATATTACCATGTTTCTTTGGAGCACGGTTTTCGCGTTTGCTAGCAAGCATTGCTAATGCGTTGATAATTGCAGGACGAGTTTGTTTTGGTTCAATAACAACATCTACGAAGCCACGTTCAGCAGCTTTGTAAGGAGTTGCAAATTCTTCTACGTATTTAGCTGTCTTAGCATCTTTATCTTCATCTTTTTTGAAGATAATATTAGCTGCACCAGCAGGACCCATTACAGCGATTTCAGATGTAGGCCAAGCATATATTTGATCTGCGCCCAAATCTTGGGAACACATAGCGAGGTAAGAACCGCCGTATGCTTTACGAGTGATAACAGTGATTTTAGGTACTGTAGCTTCAGAATAAGCATACAACATTTTAGCACCATGACGAATGATACCGCCCCATTCTTGATTTGTGCCAGGCAAGAAACCAGGAACGTCAACGAAGTTAACGATTGGAATATTGAAAGCATCACAGAAACGGATGAAACGGGAAGATTTGTCGGATGCGTTAATGTCCAAGCAACCGGCCATTACTTTAGGTTGGTTAGCAATGATACCAACGGATTGACCGTCAAAACGTGCGAAACAAGTGATAATGTTTGTAGCATAGAATGGTTGTACTTCATAGTATTCGCCATTATCTACAGTAGCAGCGATAACATCTTTCATATCGTATGGCATGTTGCTGTTATCAGGTAATAAGCTATTCAACTCTTCGTCTTCACGAGTAGGGTCATCACCAGTATCTACTAAAGGAGCATCTTCCATATTATTGGATGGCAAGAAGCCTAATAAGTAGCGAATTTGAGCAATGCAATCATCTTCATCTTCAGCTGCAAAGTGAGCAACACCAGAAACGGAGTTATGAGCCATTGCACCACCAAGATCTTCAGCTGTTACTTCTTCACCAGTTACAGATTTGATAACTGCAGGACCAGTAATGAACATTTGAGATGTGTTTTTAACCATGTAAATGAAGTCAGTTAATGCTGGAGAATATACAGCACCACCTGCACATGGTCCCATGATTACGGAAATTTGTGGGATAACGCCAGATGCATTTGTATTTTCAAAGAAAATTTTACCGTAACCTGCAAGAGCATCTACTGCTTCTTGAATACGAGCACCGCCGGAATCGTTGATACCAACAATAGGAGCACCCATTTTCATTGCTAAACGTTGTACTTTAACGATTTTTGCCGCATGCATTTCACCGAGAGAACCACCTTCTACAGTGAAGTCTTGTGCGAATGCATATACTAAACGGCCGTCAATAGTACCATAACCAGTTACTACACCTTCGCCTGGTAATTCTTTCTTTTCTTGACCGAAGTTAACACAACGATGTTTAACAAATTGATCAAGTTCAACGAAAGAGTTATCATCGAATAATTTAGCCAAACGTTCACGAGCAGTCATTTTGCCTTGAGCGTGTTGTTTCTCAACGCGTTTTTCACCGCCACCAGCTTTAACTTTAGCTAGTTTTTCGTGCAATAACTCGATTTTTTCTTGCACTGTTGCCATTATAGCACCTCCAAATAAAACTTGTTACAGTATCATTTTATTTCATAAATAATTAAAGTTCAAGCATACATACACATTTAACATATAACTAGTATTTATATGATTATATATATCTATTACTCATGCATAATGATGTGAATTGGATACTGTATTATTTCATACGTTGACATAATTCAAGCAATACACCGCCTGTTGCTTTTGGATGTAAGAAAGCAATGGAGGAACCGCCTGCACCGTAACGAGGTTTTTCGTCAATCATACGAACGCCTTTAGCCATCAAATCAGCAATAGCATTTTCAATATTATCAACGCGCAATGCAACGTGTTGGATACCATCACGGCCACCATTTTTTTCGATAAATTTACCGATAGGGCCATCTGGAGTTGTAGTTTCTAAGAATTCAAGTTCAGCATCGCCACATGGGAAGAAGGATACTTTTACTTTTTGTTCTTCAACCACTTCATCTTCAGGAAGATGTTCAATACCTAATGCATTTTTATAGAATTCTTTAGTTGCTGCTAAATCATTAACACCAATACCGATGTGATCCACTTGTAATACTTTAAAAGCCATTTCGATTATCTCCTTTTCAAGGCTAAATCTCTAATGCTATGTAGTCGCCGTCTACTTTAGCACGCTTGTCATTACGCCGTTAACAACTGTATATGGATCGCTTTCGCGTTCATTAACCGCTGCCACTTGGCTATTAAATTCGTCGCTTGTAACGATTTTATCAGCTACATAACGACCAATTTGTTCATTAATCATTGCGATGATTTCATCACGAGTACGTTCTGCCCGACGAGATTCCAATTCACCAGAATCTTCAAGATACTCAAAATGTTCATCTAAAGCGTCGATGAGTTCATCTACGCCTTGGTCTTTGCTAGCAATTGTGCGCTTAATTGGTGGGCGCCATTTTACTTCACGAGAGTCTAGGTCAAGCATCATTTCAATTTCTACATTCAAACGATCACAACCATCTCGGTCAGCTTTATTGATAGCAAATACATCGCCAATTTCAAGAATACCCGCTTTGATAGCTTGGATATCATCACCGAGACCAGGAACAAGTACTACCAATGTAGTATCTGCATTTTTAACGATATCTACTTCGGATTGACCTACACCTACAGTTTCGATGATTACTAAATCCATGCCAAAGGCATCCATAAGTTTTACAACGTCTGCAGTCTTTTTGGATAAACCACCAAGACTACCACGCGTGCCCATGCTTCGAATAAATACATTTTCATTTAATGTCAAATCATTCATTCGAATACGGTCCCCCAAGATAGCACCACCAGAGAATGGGCTAGTTGGGTCGATGGCAACGATGCCGATTTTCTTACCTTGATCTAGATAATGTTTAACAACCTTATCAGTCAATGTACTTTTACCAGCACCAGGGGCCCCTGTAATACCGAGAATACGTGCATTCCCTGTTTTAGGGTAAATAGCCTTCATAATATCAATGGCATTTTCATACTCGTTTTCTACAGCTGTAATGGACCGTGCTAAGGCTAGTCGGGAACCTTCAAAAAGTTCTTTAACTAAATCCACTCGCCTCACCACCTATCTTAAAATATGGGAATAGAGGGGAGCCAACTATTCAGTTGAACTCCTCTCTTGCCCAATTAATTATTTAACGTTTTCGTTGATGAATTTAACGATATCGCCAGTTGGTGTGCCAGGTGTGAATACTGCTGCTACGCCAGCTTTTTTCAAACCAGGGATATCAGCGTCAGGAATAACGCCACCACCGATTACAAGTACATCGCCCATGCCTTTTTCTTTCAAAAGTTCAACAATTTTAGGGAACAATGTGTTATGAGCACCAGAAAGAAGGGATAATGCAACTACATTAACGTCTTCAGAAAGAGCTGCTTCAACGATTTGTTCTGGAGTTTGACGAAGACCTGTGTAAATTACTTCGAAACCAGCATCGCGAAGTGCGCGTGCTACTACTTTTGCACCACGGTCATGACCATCAAGACCTGGTTTTGCTACGATTACTCTAATACGTTTTTCTGCCATGATTAATTACCTCCGAAATTAGCCGATATTATAATGTGGAATGAGCTTCGTATTCACCGAATACTTCGCGCAATACATTACAAATTTCACCCAAAGTAGCATATGTTTTAACTGCATCAAGAATTAATGGCATCAAGTTAACGTTTTCATCAGCTGCGCCAGCTTTAAGAGCTGCTAATGCTTTATCAACTGCTGCTTGATCGCGGTTAGCGCGAACTGCTTGAGTTTTCTTGGATTGGTTAACACCAACGGAAGCATCTACGCGAAGTAAGTCTTTTGGAGCTTCTTCTTCAACTTGGAATTTGTTTACGCCAACGATTGTGCGCAAGCCAGATTCAACTTCCATTTGCCATTTGTAAGCGGATTCTTGAATTTCTTTTTGGATGTAGCCTTTTTCGATTGCTACTACAGCGCCGCCCATTTCATCAATTTTCTTGATGTAAGCCATAGCTTCGTCATAGATAGCATTAGTCATAGCTTCTACATAGTAGGAACCGCCCAATGGGTCAACTACGTCAGCCAAACCAGATTCGTAAGCCACGATTTGTTGAGTACGAAGAGCTACTTGTACAGATGCTTCTGTAGGAAGAGCCAAAGCTTCGTCACGGGAGTTTGTATGTAAGGATTGAGTACCGCCCATTACAGCAGCTGCAGTTTGAAGAGCAACACGAACGATGTTGTTATCAACTTGTTGTGCAGTCAACATGGAACCAGCTGTTTGAGTATGTACACGAAGCATCATGGATTTTGGTTTTTTAGCACCAAAACGTTCTTTCATGATTGT
Source organism: uncultured Veillonella sp. (assembly GCF_963522475.1). GTDB lineage: Bacteria > Bacillota > Negativicutes > Veillonellales > Veillonellaceae > Veillonella. Next base: position 80,959 of record NZ_CAUQYW010000003.1, read on the forward strand.
TGCCCATAAACGGCGGGATGCACGGAATTTAGCAACTTCTTCAAGTACGTTGTTATGAGCATTCCAGAAGAAGGAAAGACGGCCAGCAAATGTATCAACATCAAGACCAGCTTTCAAAGCTGCTTCTACGTATGCGATACCATCAGCAATTGTGAATGCGATTTCTTGTGCTGCTGTGGAACCCGCTTCACGGATATGGTAACCGGAGATGGAAATTGTGTTCCATTTTGGAACATTTTGAGAACAATATTCGAAGATATTAGTAATCAAACGCATGGATGGTTTTGGTGGGAAAATGTAAGTACCACGAGCTGCGTATTCTTTCAAAATATCATTTTGAATTGTACCTTTCAATTCTGTGGAAGGTACACCTTGTTTTTCAGCTACTGCAATGTACATTGCCAACAAAACGGATGCTGGAGCGTTGATTGTCATGGAAGTGGATACTTTGCCAAGGTCGATGCCGTCGAACAAGATTTCCATATCTGCCAAGGAGTCAATCGCTACACCTACTTTACCAACTTCGCCTTCAGCAACTGCATCGTCGGAGTCGTAGCCGATTTGTGTAGGTAAGTCGAATGCGCAGGAAAGACCAGTTGCACCAGACTCGATTAGGTAGCGGTAACGTTTGTTAGATTCTTCAGCTGTAGCGAAGCCTGCATACATACGCATTGTCCAGAAACGGCCACGGTACATAGTAGGTTGTACGCCACGAGTGTAAGGGAATTCGCCAGGCATACCCAAATCACGTTCATAGTCAAAACCTTCAATATCAACTGGTGTGTATACACGGTTATATTTTAAATTTTGACGTTCTGGAGTTTTTGCACTTTTTTCGTCACAAAGTTTGTTATACTCAGCAATTTGGGCTTTTAAGTTTTCGTAAGCCATGTTTTCATCATCCTCCTAAAAAAACAGGTTATTTCTTCATGCTTCCAGTTTCTGTGAAGCGTTTATGCCAAGAAAGAGCTTCGTCAAGCAACATAGGTGTATGGGCATTCTTAGTTGCAGCGAGTGCTTTTTCGAGGTATTCAGTTAACATAGGTTTATAGTCTGGGTGAGCACATTTTTCAATAATCAAACGAGCTCTTTCCACTGGGCTCAAACCACGACAGTCAGCAACACCTTGTTCAGTACAGAAAATCATAGTGTCATGTTCTGGATGATCCACATGAGATACATATGGAACGATAGAACTAATGTCGCCACCTTTAGCAACGGAATTAGTACAGAAAATAGTGAGGTATGCACTACGTGCAAAATCACCAGATCCACCAATACCATTCATCATTTTGCTACCCATAATATGAGTAGAGTTTACATTGCCAAAAATATCAAATTCGATAGCGGTATTCATGGCAATGACACCTATACGACGAGCAATACCAGGGTTGTTGGAAATTTCTTGTGGACGAAGAATAATCTTTTTGCGATATTCATCGATATTGTTATAGAAACGTTTCAACCCATCTGGAGAAGGACTCAATGCAGTACCGGAACATACAGTTACTTTACCTGCATCGATTAAGTCAAACATACCATCTTGGATTACTTCTGTATAGATAGACAAATCTGTGAATGGGCCTTTAGCAAGACCACTAATTACAGCATTTGCTACAGAACCTACACCAGATTGTAATGGAAGCAAGTTCTTCGGTAAACGACCTTCTGCAATTTCTTGTTCAAAGAATTTGATAAGGTGTTGACTCATTGCTTTTGCATCATCATCGATAGGTGCCAAAGGTCTTGTAGTATCAGGAACATCACAAGGTACTACTGCAACAATTTTACTTGGGTCACAAGGAATTGCTTCAGTACCGATACGATCACCAGCTGTTTCCAATGGAATTGGTTTACGATGTGGTGGATCGAGTGGTTCATAGATATCATGCATACCTACCAAGGAAAGTGGTTGAGATACGTTTACTTCTACGATTACTTTTTTAGCTTGGCTAACAAATGTTGGAGAGTTACCAACAGATGTAGTAGGTACTAAAGAGCCATCTTCATTAATTTGACAAACTTCTATGATAGCTACGTCTAAATCACCAAAGAAGCCATAACGAACATTTTGTGCCATTGTGCTTAAATGCATATCAACGTATTTAACAGCACCGCTATTTAAGGCTTTACGTGTATCCCCATTTGTTTGATATGGGAAACGACGATTGATACCATTAGCACGAGTTAACGCACCATCAGCTTCATCACCTACGGAAGCACCTGTCCACAAATCAATTTTGAATGGTTCTTTTTCCATTCTTTCTGCCAATGCCAATGGAACTGCTTTTGCATAACCAGATGGAGTAAAGCCGGAAATACCAACTTTATCGTTAGGGTTAATCAAAAGAGCTGCATCATAAGCAGTGACAATTTTACCTTGGAGGGCCGCACATTTAATGCGGTCTTTGATGTCTATCACCATTACCATCTCCTTTAAGAGTAACATTGTATAAACGACAGTTTGATCTCTTGGTCGTTCCTTAAACCGACTTCATCGTAGTCCACATCCAATGTATTGTCAACTTATATGACTAAAATGTATTTTTCATCACACTTTACGGGTGCATTATGATTAAAATGCATAGATTTTCACATTTCCACATAAGTTTTATTCACATCGTTATAACTCACAGGAATTATCGATTCATGGCATATATTGATGTTTTTCAATTAAATCGAACTCTCTCTATACAACATATAGACCTTTTTCAATATAAAATAACATCTTATACACAAGAACTAGACCCTACACCTCCCTATAAAGATACAATGATATACAAAAACCGGCTTTCAAATGCCAACGATAATGTTCAATTATGTCTAACATTAGAAAACCGGTTATCCTACTTAATACATGCCTATCCAAGGTATATATTAAGTATATCACATTATGAAATTATATATCTACTATAAACATACTATTATACAAGATTTAACCATTATGCTTATTTATCAGCAGATAACTGAACTTTTACAAAAGCCCCTATCCATCCAAATAATTGCCAAAATACTATAGTTACCTGATGACTATATAGCTCGAAATCAGATAAACCGCTAAACAAAACGCCTATAGCCAAAGCACCTACTCCAATTTGCGCAGCTTGACGGAATATATCCCCTTTAAGTCTTATAGATGTGATAACATGACCAATAATAACGGCTATGAATGATAGTAATCCAGGTATACCTGTTTCAGCAAGCATATTAAGATACAAATTATGGGCATGATACATCAAGACATGCGGACCTTGAATATAGTAATTATAATCTGGATATACTAAGTAAAATGTATTCCACCCAATACCAAAGACAGGATTTTCACGTACAATATACATAGTACTATCCCACAAAGCCCATCGAAGATCAGCTGATGTATCATGACCTTGAAATATAGACCACAGCCTTGAAGCGATTTCACCATCATAAAAGTACAAAATTATTGGCACTGCTAATAGGGATAAGAATAATCTTCGCTCCACAAAGATTGCCCAATACAAAATCATCGCTCCGAAGCTAATCCAAATCCCCCGAGAATAGGTTAATAGCATCGTTAAGAATAATATAATACCTATAATGAGCATTGAAATGACTTCGCGCGTACGATTTTCCTTCATATATACCAAAATATAACTGATACATACGCTGAGTACCATCAATAGATAGGCGCCCAATAAATTAGGATTTTGTAATGTAGACGACATACGACGCATCAATTTAGGAAACTGTGCCGCATCTACCCACTCTTTTATATGTATATTAGGAACAAATACATATTGATAAGCACCTATGATACACACTAGAACAGCAGTACCTAGCAAGGTACGAAGAAAATAATTCCACTGTTTAGGCGTTTGAATGTATGTGCGAACTAAATAATACATACCGCCACTGGCCACGATTTGATAAAACCAACTTTGAATTGACCAATCCCAATTCTCTGACACTAGCGAAGATATTCCAGTCCATACCACAAAGATCATAACAGACCAGGATAAATACCCCGTTGGTAAGCTCAATGACTTACTCGATATCAAATCATATAAAGCAAGTCCTATAGCCAACCAAAGAAGTACATCCCCCACCATAGGCTGTAATGGCATAGCGACCACAACACCATAAATTAATCGTTCAATATAAAATGTGATTCTCTTGTGATTAGGAATAAGTGAGAGTTCCATAAGCTCACCTTAATGACTCATCTCATGGTTAAACCACTGACGAGCATCTCCTAAAATATATAAGGAACCACACACAGCGATAATATCGTCTGCCTTTGTATGTTTATATGCTAAAGACAACGCATCTTCTATAGAGTCTGCAGTTTGGGCAATAGCTTTCGGCACAATATGACGTATTTTTTCGACTAATACTTCTGGTACTTCAGTCCTATCTGTTGGTGCTGCTACAACGAGAACTGTATCACCCGCTTTAACTACTTCACGAATAATAGCATCTTGATTTTTATCCTTAAGAATGGCCATAACAATAGTTTTTGGCGTTTCCTTAAATAACTCAGTATATGTCATGTTGAAAGACTCAGCACCAGCCGCATTATGGGCACCATCAAAAATAAAGGTACGGTCTAGTCCTCGTTTAACTTCAAAACGACCAGCCCACGTAGTACGGGCAAATCCTTCACGCATCGTTTCTTCACTGATGCTAGTATCTTCTTTCATCAATAAACGTACAGTCATTAATGCACATGCGAGATTGACAGATTGGTGGATACCCGCCATTGTCGTAAACAACATTGCAGGAGCAGAATCATTAGTACTAACCGTAATCATTTGGCCACCAGTTACAGCACTACGGCTATCGATACCAAAGTCTTTATTGAAAGCATACACTTTAGCATGTTTCTCTTTAGCCACCTCTTCAATAATACGAAGAGGTGCATCCTGTGCAGCTGTTACGACAGGAACTTTAGATTTAATAATTCCTGCCTTGTGACACGCAATGTCCTCAACAGTATCGCCACAATATGCTTGATGATCTATTGTCACATTGGTAATAACAGACACCTTTGGGGTCACTATATTAGTAGAGTCTAGTAGTCCACCTAAGCCAACTTCCACCACCGCATAGTCCACACCTTGATCTTTGAAGAACAAAAATGCAGCGGCCGTCAAAATTTCAAATTGCGTTGGCGCTTCTATGCCGTTACTAATAATAGTATCAACTGCCACTTTTACACGGCTAATTAGATTACCGAAGGCTTCCTCTGTTATATTTCCATCATTAATTTGAATTCGCTCCGTATAGGATTGAAGGTGAGGCGATGTAAATCGCCCCACCCGTAGTCCACTTGTAAACAGTGCGTAAGAAATATATGAGGTAACCGAGCCCTTACCATTCGTTCCTGTTACATGAACAATTTTAAAGTCCTCTTGTGGATTTCCTAATACATCCATAAGAGCTGTAATTCGTTCAAGGCCAGGCTTAATACCGAATGAAGATGCCTGTTCTAAATAGGCTAAGGCCTCTTGATATGTCATATAAACCTCCTATTATAAGGTTTCAAGGAACGCTTCACGTTCCAATAACGCTTGTTGTTTTTGTTTATATTCTTCTAACTTTTCTTTTTCTTTTGCTACTACAGCTTCTGGAGCTTTTGCTAGGAAGCCTTGGTTAGACAATTTGCCTTCCAAACGGGAAATTTCTTTTTCCATTTGGATTTTTTCCTTCGCTATACGCTCTCTTTCTTTTTCGCCGTCGATTAAGTCTTTAAGTAAGAGATATACTTCCATACCATTTACAACTGTTACAGTCGCATTTTCTGGTTTTGGATTATCAGCACCGAGAATTGTTACCTTCTCAGCCCAAGCTAATGTTACAAAGTAATCGCTATGATCTGCTACAGTTTTAGCCAATGCTTCATCTGTTGGCGCTACGATAACCTCAGCTTTTTTGCCTAAAGGTACATTCATTTCAGCACGCATGTTACGAATGCCTTTGATAGCATCCATCATAACTTCCATTTGACGTGCTGCACCTTCAAGATTATCAAACTTTAATGCTTCAGGCCATTTTGCAACAACGATGCTATCCCCTTCATGAGGTAAATGTTGCCAAATATGTTCTGTTACGAACGGCATAAATGGATGTAACAATTCAAGCATGTGACGCAAGATTGTTACAAGTAAATATTGAACAGTACGACGATCACATTCATTACCATCGTTGTATAAACGAGGTTTAGCTAATTCAATATACCAGTCACAGTATGTATTCCAAATGAAATCATATACGGAACTCGCAGCTTCACCAAGTTCGAATTTATCGAGATTAGACGTTACACTTTGTACTGTTTCATTGTATTTTTGAACAATCCATTGATCCGCCAATGTCAAATCATCTGCAGTTGGAACAAAGCTTTCATCATAATTTGTAAGATTCATCAATACAAATTTGGATGCATTCCAAATCTTATTAGCAAAGTTACGATTAGCTTCAACACGTTCCATATAGAAGCGCATATCGTTACCAGGTGTGTTACCAGTTACAAGAGTAAAGCGCAATGCATCAGCACCATATTGGTCGATAACTTCAAGAGGGTTAATGCCATTGCCCAAGGATTTACTCATTTTACGGCCTTGGCTATCGCGAACAAGACCATGAATAAATACATGTTTAAATGGAATTTCATGTTCGAACTCAAGAGCCATAAAGATCATACGAGCTACCCAGAAGAAGATGATATCATAACCAGTTACAAGAACACTTGTTGGATACCATTGTTTAAGCTCTGGTGTTTGTTTAGGCCAACCCATGGTAGCAAATGGCCATAAACCAGAGCTGAACCATGTATCAAGAACGTCTGGATCTTGTGTAACATGACCGTGGCAATGAGGGCATTCTGTAATATCTTCTCGACTAACGATAGTTTCACCACAATCATCGCAGTACCACGCAGGAATACGATGGCCCCACCACAATTGACGGGAAATTGTCCAGTCACGAATATTTTCAAGCCAATTTACATATGTTTTTGTAAAACGTTCAGGAACAAATTCTACTTCGTGTTCTTTAACAACCTTAAGTGCTGGTTCTGCCAGTGGTTTCATATCTACGAACCATTGTTTAGATACCATTGGCTCAATAATTGTATTACAACGGGAGCAATGACCTACTGCATGGTCATGATCATCGATTTTTTCAAGTAAGCCTAATTCTTTAAGTTCTGCTACCACTTGTTTACGAGCTTCTTCACGAGTCATACCATTAAACTTGCCCGCACCTTCATTCATAGTAGCATCATTGTTCATAACAACGATAGATTCCAAATTATGACGTTGGCCCATTTCAAAGTCATTAGGATCATGAGCAGGTGTAATTTTTACACAGCCTGTACCGAAGCTAGCATCTACATAGTCATCAGCAATTACAGGAATTTCTCGATTAACAAATGGCAAAATCAATGTTTTACCGATGAGGTCTTTATAACGATCATCATCAGGATTTACTGCTACTGCCACGTCACCAAACATTGTTTCTGGACGAGTTGTAGCAACAATAACGAAACGATTATCTTCACCTTTTACAGGATATTTAATATGCCACAAATGACCATGTTCGTCTTCATGTTCAACTTCAACATCAGATAAAGCAGTGGCACAACGAGGGCACCAGTTGATGATGCGTTCACCGCGATAGATTAAGCCTTTTTCATAAAGTTTTACGAATACTTCACGCACTGCATGATAGTACCCTTCATCTAATGTAAAGCGTTCGCGAGACCAGTCACAAGATGCGCCTAAGCTACGAATTTGTTTTACAATAGTATCGCCGTATTCTTTTTTCCATTCCCATACGCGTTCTACGAATTTTTCACGACCTAAATCATAGCGAGATTTGCCTTCTTCTTTAGCGAGCATTTCTTCTACTTTAATTTGTGTAGCAATACCAGCATGGTCAGTACCTGGCATCCACAATACATTGTAGCCTTGCATGCGTTTGAAACGAATAAGGATATCTTGCAATGTATTATCTAAAGCATGGCCCATGTGCAACATACCAGTTACATTAGGAGGCGGCAACACGATACTAAATGGTTCTTTATTAGTGTCTACTTCTTCGTGAAAGTATCCTTGGTTTTCCCAATATGAATACCATTTCCCTTCTATTTCACCGGGGTTATAAGTGGTTAAATTTTCGTAGGTTTTCATCGTTCCTCCTAAATAAACTCCTTAGCGCTTCATAATCTTAGCCAATACAAATAGGCTCGTTTCATATAGCAATATCATAGGCAATGCAATCATCGTTTGAGAGAACATATCCGGTGTTGGTGAAATGACAGCACCTATGATAAAGGATATAAGAATAAATATCTTACGTTTCGTTTTCAAAAAACGTGATGTAATTAAGTTGAAATATCCCAAGATGATTAAAATCAACGGCAACTCAAAGATAAATCCAAAGGGGAGTACAAAGGATAATACAAAATCCATGTACTGACCTATGGAAAATAGCGGTTGTAATTCGTCAGTAGCAAAGCCCATAAAGAACTTAACAGCTGCTGGTAGCACGAGAAAATAAGAAAATACAATACCTATGCCAAATAGGCCTATTGCAACTGGTAAAATCCAGTTAGATAGCTGTTTTTCTCGCACAGTAAGGGCAGGCTTAACAAATAGCCAAATCTGATGCAATATAATAGGCGCCGCTATGATAAGACCACCTACTATGGACACCTTCATATATGTAAAGAAGGCCTCAGTCGGTTTCATATAATAGAGCTTACCAGCCGGCTTTAGGAGTATTTCCAATAAAAAGTCTACATAATAATAAGAAATACAAGTCCCTACGATAACTGCAATAGCCATTATAATAAGACGCTTTCGCAATTCAGATAAATGACCCACTAGAGAGATTTCTCGTGCTTCATCCATCATTTTCTGTTCCATCTCAGTATAAATTGGCTCGTCCTCCGATTCCTCCGGAACCTGTTGTTTTACCACCTTATACTGTTCTTGTTCAGCCTTTAATTTAGCTTCGCGACGTTTTTGACGAACTACACTATCAAAAGAAGGTTTCTGTATGGGATATTCGAAGTCCGGTTTTGATTCGAATGGTTCCATATTATACCTTTCTATCAGCTAAACTTTCTACAGCCATCACAAGGAATTCCTTGCCTGGGAAATCACGAACAGCGTCGAGTGCTGCCAAAGCATCTTTGCAATATTGATCAGCTACCGCTAAGGTATTATCAATACCGCCTTGATCGATAACATAATCGATAATTGCTTGCTCATCACCACCATCGTTTAACGCTTTAATATCTGCAATCAATTTATCTTTATTCTCATCATTCACAATACTTAACAACGGATACGTCAATAAACCTTCGCGAAGATCATTCCCTACCGGTTTACCCGTAGTCTCTGTTGTTTCACGATAGTCCATGATATCATCGGTAATTTGGAATGCCATGCCCAAAGCATGACCATATTTTTTTAACTCAACAATTTCAGAGTCACTCCAACCGCCTAATAGACCACCAAGTTCCATACAGCCTTCCATAAAGTCCGCTGTTTTCTTCTGTGTTTTAGTCATATACCGCTCAATACCTTGATTGATGCAATACACATCTTCCATTTGCATAAACTCGCCTTCTACAAGACAAGTAATGATATGAGAGAAGATTTCTAAATACCTCATATTAGGCATTTCAGACACGATTTGGAATGCTTTAGCAAATAGGTAGTCTCCACTAAGAATAGCTACCTTATTGCCTTTATGCATATGTATCGTTTCTTCGCCTCGGCGAATCTCTGCTTGATCTAATACATCATCATGAATCAGTGTGGCTAAATGAAGCATTTCTACAGCTTCAGCAATTCTAATACGCTGACGTTCTACAGATGTACCTGCATTAGCAATCAATAAACATAATTGCGCACGCAAGCGCTTACCACCTGCAGCAGATAATGGTCGAATCAGTGCATTAAAATCTTCTGCACCTGTATTAAAAGATGATGCAAGAGACTCTTCCACACCCTCTAAATCTAGAGCAATGCGTTCCATAATCTCTAATTCATTGGTTTGACTCATGCTTCATCTCCTACTAGAACTTTATTGATGCGTTGTTGTAAAAGCTCACGGCCTGTATGCTTCAAAGAGCTATACAGAATTGGTTGCGTTGCAGTTGAATACAATTCCTTAATAATCGCTAAATTAGCAGACTTTTCTTTAGCTGTTAATTTGTCAACCTTAGTCACTACAATTTGTAATGGTACACCAGCTTCAACAAGCCAATCATAAGCTACCTTATCAATAGGCATCTCAGGATGACGACCATCAATTAATAAACATAACAACATCAATCGTTCAGAATGTAAAATATAATCGGCAATAAAGGAAGACCACAAATTGCGGTTTCCTTTATTTGTCTTTGCAAAACCATAACCAGGAAGGTCTACGAGGAACCAGTTATAACGACGTTCCTCTGTCTCAGAAATATCCTCTTTTGATTCAATATCAAAGTAGTTTATCGTCTTAGTCTTACCTGGCTGACCACTAACGAGGGCTAACCCACGATAATTACACAACGAGTTAATCAAGGAAGATTTGCCTACGTTAGAGCGTCCAAGGAAAGCGATTTCCACAGTATCCCCTTCAGGATATTGATCAGCCTTAACACAGGAAGTATTATATTTTGCTGCTATAATACGAGGCCCCTTCAATTCTTTACGTGTATATTGAGGTTTTGGGCCCATATGTTTAGTGGATTTTTTCTTTTTTTGCATTACACAAGTGCCTTTGCTAATACTTCATCCATTGTCTTAACTGGCGTAATAATGAGACCTTCTTTTACAATGTCAGGTAATTCTGCAATATCCTTTTCATTACCTTTAGGAATCAATACTTCTTTAATGCCATTAGACAAGGCTGCTAATAACTTTTCTTTTAAACCGCCTATTGGTAATACACGGCCACGCAATGTAATTTCACCAGTCATAGCAATATCAGAACGAACCTTGCGGTTTGTTAAAATAGATACCATAGCCAATGTCATTGTAATACCTGCAGAAGGGCCATCTTTCGGTGTTGCACCTTCTGGCAAGTGAACGTGAATATCAAGTTTCTTATAGAAATCATCTTCGATTTTTAATGCTTTTGCATTATGACGAATATAGCTCATTGCAGCTTGGCCAGACTCTTGCATAACCTTGCCTAGACTACCCGTTAATGCAAGTTTACCTGTGCCATTCATCGTTGTTGCTTCACATGGCAATACTACGCCACCTACAGAAGTCCATGCTAAGCCATTTACATAGCCAATTTGAGGTTTCTTTTCACGCTCTTGGTCAACAAAAATCGGTGCGCCCAAGAATTCGTGAAGATTTTTTGTCGTTACTTTCGGTGCATCGCCACCTTCTTCTACGACTTTGAAAGCAATTTTACGACAAATCTTAGCAATAGTTTTTTCTAAGGTGCGAACACCCGCTTCTCGCGTATATTCGGAAACTACCTTTTTCAATACTGCATCAGATAATTTAACCTTATAATCTTCAAGACCGTTTTTCTTGATTTGTTTAGGTACTAAATAACGCTTAGCAATCTCTAACTTCTCTTGTTCCATATAGCTAGATAATTCAATAATTTCCATGCGGTCTAATAACGGACCTGGAATATTGGAAGCTACGTTAGCCGTAGTAATCCAGAATACTTCAGAAAAGTCGAACGGCACTTCGATAAAGTGATCACTAAATGTGCTATTTTGTTCAGGGTCCAATACCTCTAACAATGCTGAAGATGGATCACCTTTATAGTCAGAAGCAAGCTTATCAATTTCATCTAAAAGGAATACAGGGTTCTTAGTTCCTACATTCTTAAGACCTTGAATCATACGGCCAGGCAATGCACCAATATAAGTTCGACGATGACCACGAATTTCAGCTTCATCACGAACACCACCTAAAGATGCACGAATAAACTTACGGTTCATGGCTTTGGCGATAGACGTAGCCAAGGATGTTTTACCAACACCTGGTGGGCCTACTAAGCAAAGAATAGAACCGCTATTCTTACCAGTTAACTTGCGGACAGCTAAGAATTCAAGAATCCGTTTCTTAACCTTTTCAAGGCCATAATGATCTGCTTCAAGCATAGCATGAGCCTCCTTGATGTCCAAGCGGTCTTCAGTCAACTCATTCCAAGGTAATGCCAATACCCAATCTAGGTAATTGCGCAAAATAGTTGCTTCTGGCATCAATTGAGGCATGCGACTATAACGAGAGATTTCTTTATCTATACGTTCATGTACGTCTTCGCTAAGGTTAAGAGCTTTTAATTTAACACGTAACTCTTCAGCTTCTTCCTCTGGATCACCCTTGTCACCCAATTCATCGTGGATAACTCTGATTTTTTCACGCAAGAAATATTCTTTTTGCGCTTTCTCCATGGATTGACGCACTTGATTATTAATGGAGTTTTCCAAATCAGAAATTTGTAATTCCATATTCAAGATACCTACAATCATATTTAAACGACGAGCTACAGATAACTCTTCAAGTAACTCTTGGCGTTTAGTGTTATTAATAGGCAACAAGAACGCAACTTGGTCAGCCAATTCACATGGGTCACGTAATTCCATAACCCGTGTTACACCTTCATCGGTAACAGATTTAGCCTCTTCAGCCCATTCGCCAAACTTAGATTGCACCAGACGACGATAGGCTTCTAACTCAACATCATCTTCAAATTCGGAGGCTACACGTTCATAGTCCCCTATATAGTACGGATCCATACTTGTTATATTCATTACGCGAATACGTGTAATACCCTCTACAAGAACACGTACAATACCACCTGGTAAGCGTAACATTTGCTTAATTTTTACTAATGTACCCATTTGGGCTAAGTCATGAACAGTTGGCGAATCAACAGCATCATCCTTTTGGCTGACAACTGCTAAAATGCGATCCTCGTTCATTGCGGCTTCTACCGCTTTAATGGATTTGTCTCGACCGATATCGAGGTGAATCACGATATTCGGGTATACAACCATGCCTCTAAGGGGTACAGTTGGAATCCCAATTTCGAGTAAATTCATATTTCCTCCAGGTATTTATATTATGAAAAGAAACTCATTCCTACACAGAAATGAGTTTCTTCGAATTACGATTTCAACTGGATGTCTTGGTCTGCCTCATTTTTGAGTATAGGTTCACCTGTGCTCAACACGGATTCACGATTAACTATGCACTTAGTTACTTCCGGCATGGAAGGAACTTCAAACATAACGCGTTTCATCACCTTTTCAATGATAGCACGCAAACCACGAGCACCTGTTTTTCGCTGTAATGCTTCATCAGCGATTTCTTCTAATGCATCTTCAGTGAAAGTTAATTCTACACCATCAAGGGATAGAATTTTTTCATATTGTTTTGTTAATGCATTTTTAGGCTTTGTCAAAATTTGGATCAATGCATCTCTATCCAATTGATCTAATGTTACCATTACTGGCAAACGACCAATGAACTCAGGGATTAAGCCAAACTTCAATAAATCTTCAGGTACAACATCCTTCAAAATAGCCGATACATTACGTTCTTCTTTACGTTGCACATCTGCACCAAAACCAAGGGTTTTCTTAGCGGTACGCTTAGTAATAACCTTGTCCATACCATCAAATGCACCACCACAAATAAAGAGAATATTTGTAGTATCAATTTGAAGCATTTCTTGATTCGGATGCTTTCTACCACCTTGAGGCGGAACAGAAGCTACGGTACCTTCTAAGATTTTAAGTAATGCTTGTTGTACACCTTCACCAGACACATCACGTGTAATGGAAGGGTTCTCAGACTTACGAGCAATCTTATCAATTTCATCGATATAAATAATGCCACGTTCAGCCCGAGCTATATCATAATCTGCAGCTTGGATAATTTTGAGCAAGATATTTTCCACATCTTCCCCTACATAACCAGCCTCAGTTAAGCTTGTAGCATCTGCAATAGCAAATGGTACTTCTAGCATTTTCGCTAAGGTTTGAGCCAATAGTGTTTTACCACTACCAGTAGGACCAATGAATAAAACATTAGCCTTTTGTAATTCTACATCATCAACTACATTATCTGTTTGTAAACGTTTGTAGTGATTATATACAGCCACAGCTAAAGAGATTTTAGCATCATCTTGACCAATAACATATTCGTCAAGATGAGCTTTAATTTCTCTCGGCGTTGGCAATTCTTTTAAGTTGAAGTCGTCCGTCTCTACTTCACCTAACTCATCAGCGATAATACGTTCACATACTTCAACGCATTCATCACAAATATATACGTTAGGACCCGCTACTAATTTGCGGACTTCTTCGCTTGTGCGTCCACAAAAACTGCAGCGCATAGTGTCTTTATCTTTTGCCAATGGGCGCCTCCATTACTTGCTTTCTACAGGTTCTCTTGTGAGCACCTCATCAATTAAGCCGTATTCAACGGCATCCTGAGCACTCATGAAGTTATCGCGATCTGTATCGCGCGCTACAACCTCAATATCTTGTCCACTGCGAGAAGCTAAGATACCATTTAATTCTTCACGCATACGAAGAATCTCACGGGCATGGATTTCAATTTCAGATGCTTGCCCTTGAACACCACCTAATGGTTGGTGAATCATAACGCGTGCATGAGGCAACGCATAGCGTTTTCCTTTAGTGCCTGCTGTTAAAAGCACAGCACCCATGCTCGCTGCAGAGCCTACACAAATGGTAGACACATCTGGTTTAATATATTGCATCGTATCATAAATAGCCATGCCGGCAGTTACAACACCACCGGGGCTATTAATGTACAAATGGATATCCTTATCAGGATCCTCTGCTTCTAGGAATAACATTTGCGCAATAACTGCATTTGCTACATTATCATCAATAGGTCCACCTAGGAAGATAATGCGGTCCTTTAACAAGCGAGAGTAAATATCATAGGAACGCTCACCGCGTTCACTTTGTTCAACTACGATTGGTACATACATATATTCACCTTTTCATGTACCTAGTTGAGCAAACTATTATTTAGCCGCTTCAGCGCCTTTTGCATTATCAATAATGAATCGAGCTGCTTTTTTGCGAGCTACAGAGCCTGCCAACATAGCTACACGACCTTCTTTTGAAATAATATCCCAAACTTCTTTAGGATCTGCCCCAAAGTTTTGGGCCATGATGAAGATTTCACGGTTCATATCATCTGGAGTTACTTCGATACCTTCAGCAGTTGCGATAGCGTCCAATACTAAATCAGCGCGAACGTTTTCAGCTGCGGAATCTTTGTATTCAGAACGTAAATCTTCGATAGTTTTGTTGGAGAATTTCAAGTAATCATCAAGTTTCAAGCCACGGCCTTCCATGTTCATAGCCAATTCTTGAATCATTTGTTCTACACGATCTTCGATCATTACTTCTGGGATTTCTACAGTTGCATTTTTAACAGCTGTTTGAATCAAGTCAGCATTGTAAGTATCGATTGCGCGACGGGAAGCTTCTTCCTCCATTTTAGCGCGAAGATCTTTTTTCAATTCTTCAATAGTTTCGTAAGAGCTTGCTTCTTTTGCGAACTCATCGTTCAATTCAGGCAATTCTTTACGTTTAATGTCATGGATGTGAGTTTTGAATTCTGCTTCTTTACCAGCAAGTTCTGCTACGAAGTAATCTTCAGGGAATGTTACTTTTACAGTTACATCATCACCAGCTTTAGCACCGATCAATTGATCTTCGAAGCCAGGAATGAAGCTACCAGAACCGATTTGTAATGGGTAAGATTTACCTTCACCACCATCGAATGGTTTGCCATCAACGGAACCAGCAAAGTCGATCACTGCGAAGTCGTCTTTTTGAATTGTAGCGCCTTCTTCTGCAACAACCATTTTTGCTTGTTGTTCACGGATGTTATTTAATTGTTCTTCAATTTGTTCATCAGTTACTGTAGCATCTTGTTTTTCTGCTTCTAAGCCTTTGTAATCGCCAAGTTTAACTTCAGGGCGTTTAGTTACAGTAGCTTTAAAAATCAAGTCTTTACCTTCTTCGAATTGTTCGCGTTCGATTTCTGGTTCAGATACTGGAACGATATCGTTTTCACGAAGAGCCGCACTGTAGTTTTGGCTAGCCAATACTTCAAATGCTTCTTCCAAGATAGCGTCTTTGCCGAAGTTCATTTCCAAGATACGGCGAGGCGCATGACCTTTACGGAATCCAGGAATGTTTACTTGACCTGCAATACGTTTTACAGCTTGTTTAATGCCTTTATCTACTTCAGCTGCAGGTACTTCAATAGTTAACGTTACTACGTGTTGATCAACAGGATTTATAGTTGCTTTCATTTAAAATATGTCCTCCTCGAAGGGCAATACGCCCAAATTTCTGTAGTATATTATGCACTCCTAATAATAACATAAATGCAAAGTCAATGCAATTCTTCTCAATTTATACTAAAAGACCACCCCAAAACGGGTGGCCTTTCTATGTTTTACATAATTATGCAAATTAGTTATCTTTAGCAATCAATTTGATAATATCACGACGAGATAAGATACCAATTAAACGGTAATCTTTATCTACAACAGGAATATTCTTTAAGTGTTGATCAAGCATAACAGAAACAATTTCTTCTACATCTTTATCCGGTGTAGTAGTAATAACTTCATCAGTCATCAACTCATGAACATGAGATGCTAACAATTTTTTAAATTGAGCATTATATTCGCCAATGCCATTATAATAAATACTAGCACCCAATACATTTACATAGTGAGGTACATGAGGGCGAACTTTTTTATAAAGTAAATCGCCTTCAGAAATGATGCCTAATAATTTATTGTTGTCATCCACTACGGAAACAGCTGTTAAATTATATTTTACCAATAGGTCAGCCACATCAGAAATCGGTGCATCCTTGCCAACAGTAACAGGGTATTTATTCATTACTTCTTGAATTTTCATAGTGAATTCCTCCTTATAAATACATCTTGCTTTATTATACTATTCGACATAATATAATAAAACTCCTTTTTTATAGGACTATCATATAAATAATTTATAAGTCTATTACCAATGATATGGTTCATTACGATTAATTTTAGACGCTCTATAAATTTGCTCTACTAACAGCAAACGTACCATTTGATGGGTAAAGGTCATAGGGCTAAAGGATAATTTATAATTTACAGACCTACGTAGTTCATCACTTACGCCAAAAGCACCACCAACGATGAACGTCATATCGCTAACGCCATCCACCTCTAATTTTGCCACGGTCTTTGCCAAGTCTTCCGAGGACATCATTTTACCGTACACATCTAGTAACACTGTATAAGCATTCTTAGGAACATTTTTTAATAATCGTTCCCCCTCTTCTATAACGACTTGTTTACGATCTGCATCACTTGGTTTATCTCCAATTTTACTTTCATTTAGTTCAGTAATGGTGATCCCGCCATATGGTCGCATACGCTTCACAAATTCCGCTACCCCATCACGTAAGTAAGCATTTTTTAGTTTGCCAATACAAATTACATAAAATCTCATACTCTACCTCTTTATTGATTGCATAGACACAATTTCATTAGGCTGACCATGTTGTAATTTCATTTCCGGCCCAATACGTACGCCACCATCTACGAGCATTTTTCCAATTGTTTGAGTAACAAGGACGGCATTATTATTATTTTCAGAGCGATGAGCTAAAATAACTTGTATAAAGTCAGGCCGCTTCATCATAAGCAAGGCTTGAGCTGCCATTTCATTACTTAAATGGCCTTCATCACTTGCCACGCGTTGCTTTAGGAACGGTTGATACGGTCCAAATCGTAGCATATGAGGATCATAATTCGCCTCTAATACTAATAATGTAGACTCATCAATACGTCCTAAAATATCATCTGAAATCACACCTGTATCGGTTACAACCGTGGCTTTATCTGCTCCAGCAAAGACGTTAATACCGATTGGGTCCGCCGCATCATGACTAACACTGAAAGGCTCAATAATAAGATTACCTAAGGTTAAACTGCCTTTTGTTAATTCAACCAATTGGTTCTTAGGTACAATGAGCTTATCTTGAATTTCACGCCACGTCCCTTGTTTCGTATATACAGGGATATCGAAACGTTTCAACAATTGTTGTAATCCTGCAATATGATCACTGTGCTCATGACTGATAAATATGCCCTCTACCTGTGCCATATCAATATGTAATTCTTTTAATCCATTGACGATGCGTCGGCAGCTAATGCCTACATCGTGCAATATGACGGAGTTCCCTTTTTTTATTACTGTACAATTGCCCTTGCTACCACTGGCAATGACATGGACCTCCAACGGCAAGGATTCACTCATCAAAACACTCCATATACTTAATCAAAATTTTTTACGGATTTCTGTGAAAGTCAGTACCTTAGTTATTCGATTTAACTATTGTATTAAGTTATGTAATCGTAAACTATCATAACTTGCTTTCAGATAAGTCAGTCAAACGTTCTACAAAGTATGCCATATTAGACTCAATATCCGGACCTCTACGGAACATATCGCCTCCAACAAGGAACATTGTATTATTGCCGTATAACTGAACAAGTTCATTTAATCGTGCATCTGTTACACCGCCACCAGGTGCCGGACACGCAGCCTTCATCAAGGCCATCGGTTGTTTAATATAGTTGGATATCCGCTTACATTGATTTTCTGTGAAAGTAAATCGTCCACCATAGGATACAAAGATTGGCATATCAGCCCCAAAGATACGAGGCAATAAGCCTAATTGTAGATAATCAGCTATACCAGATGTGCCGGGACTTACAAATCCACCTGAATAAGCGGGATGGTGAATAATAGGCAATCGCAATTTTTCATCACTAGCTAGTTTATGAAGCCACCCAAAACCAACAAGTCCAGAGGCTACCATAAGGGCCGTTGCACCAGCTTCCTTAGCAAAATAAGCACGTTCTATTACGTCTGTACCATCACCAGACACATTAGCTGCATATAAGGTATGTGTGCCGTGTTTATCATTCATTTCACGCACTATAGCAGCACATCGCTTTACACGATCTTTAAATTGAGAGAACGACTGATTAGAGATACCGTGGTCATCCTTAATGACATCTGCCCCACCACGTGTATAAGCACCACACATACGAGCTAGCTCTTCATTAGGTGTCCCCATAGGTTTAATAACGGCTTGAATCATAGGACGCGTAGGCGTATCCACTAATCGACGCAACCCAGGCAAACCAAAACGCGGTCCTTTAAACACATCATTAAGGGTTGAACAAAGTTCAATATCAACTACCCAAATATGGGGTTGTAAAGACGAATTTCCAAAAACAACATTTAAAAATTGCGTTGCTTCTAAGGCAGTTGTATCTACAAGATATGAAATACGAGCCACATAATAACGAGATATATCGATTACAGCATTTGGCATGACACCAACATTAACATATGCAGAATCTTGTTCCATCGGTTCAAGAGATTCTAATCGACCAGTAATGGTTCCTTTAATATATGGATCTGTAACAAACTCATAAGGAAACTCTATGGTTTGTTCTACTTGAACAGCCCATGCAATGGCTTTCGCCTCTTCATATGAACTTGCTTCTATTCGATACGTAACTATAAATCGCTCGTCTTTCATAATGCGTCTCCTTTGCAATAACATTATATAATTATATACCAAAGTAGTACTTCATTCCATACAAAAAAGGCCTCACTCTAAAACTAGAGTGAGACCATTTTGAAAGAGCGAAAACATGTATATAGATTTTTTACCCATATAAAAAAGGTTTCTACCGTGAAAGACAATACATGTAATCGTATGAGAATTAATTAATTTAACTATATCTTATTGATAGAAATGTTTAGGATAACCTTTGAAGCGTGTGAAGTGACGATACTTACGTGCTGCACGGTTAGGTTCGTTAACAGTCTTGTAACCAAAGCCATTAAATACTACATTCAAAAGAACGGCTACGATACTACCAGCTGTGATACCAGATTTCAAAAGAATTTGCGCCCAAGTTGGGAAGTGTGCATAGAACTGAGGTGCTGCCAATGGAATCATGGATACACCAATACTAATTGCTACAAGCATCAAATTGTAATTACCGTCAAAGCTAACTTTACCAAGGGAACGAATACCACTGGCAATAATCATACCAAACATTGCGATACCTGCACCGCCTAATACTGCATTAGGGATACAAGCTACAACAGCTGCTAACTTAGGGAAAAGACCTAATAAAATCAAAATTACACCAGATGCTGCTACAACGAAGCGACTTTTTACTCGTGTTACAGCGATAAGGCCTACGTTTTGAGCGAATGCTGTGTAAGGGAAGCTGTTAAGAATACCACCGATTAGAGTGGATAAACCATCAGCGCGAAGTACTGCAGCTAACTCTTTTTGACCGATAGGTTTATCAACGATTTCACCAATAGCAATACTATCACCAGTTGTTTCTACCATAACTACAAGCATTACAACAATCATAGAAATAATAGATGCAAAATCAAAAGTAGGAAGGCCAAAGTAGAACGGTGTTACAACGGAAACCCATTGAGAGCGACCTACTTCAGAGAAGTCAGTGATGCCACAAATCATAGCAAGAGCAGTACCGAGGATAAGTCCTACCAGAATGGCCAGATTACCTAGGAACCCTTTACCAAATCGATATGTCAAAATAACGAGAATAAATGTAGCTACACCAAGAGCTATGTATAGTGGATCACCAAAGTTTTTATTACCTACGCCCCCACCCATCCAGTTAACTGCTACCGGCATCAAGTTGATACCAATAATAGTAATGATGGTACCTGTTACTACAGGTGGGAATAGACGAATCAAACGGCTGAAGAATGGTGCTACCAAGAATGTAAATAAACCAGCCACGATAATAGCACCATAAATAGTATTAATATCATGCTGTTGGCCAATCATAATCATCGGTCCTACAGAAGCAAATGTTACACCTTGAATAAGAGGAATACGACCACCAACAGGACCAAAGCCTAACGTTTGAATCAATGTAGCAACACCACATGTGAACAAATCGGCTGTGATCAAACGAATTAAATCTTCAATCGGCAAATGCATGGCTTGCGCAATAATGATTGGTACCGCTACGGCACCAGCATACATGGCCAACACGTGCTGTAAACCATAAGCAAATAATTGCGGGATTGGCAGCATACCATCTACATGGTTGACACCAGATACACCTTTACTCATAAGAATCACCTCATATCTTACGTTTTAGTTACTAGTAAATAATATAGTCATACTATCGTACTTGATAGAGTTTAAAAATCTCATAGACTTCACGTGGGAACCTTGATGGTCAGGGGCTAATACCCCTAACCACTAAGCAAATATTCTATTTTTTATAACCTGTATGTTGAATCGGCAAGGACCTACGTGGTTCTCCGTCGATACGACGATACGCATTTGCAATGGCTGGTGCAATTGGGATACTGGAGATTTCACCAATACCTTTAGCGCCGTATGCATATTGTTCAGGTGTCCCTTTTTCAATAAGACTTACTTGAATTGGTGGACATTGTGTAGCTCTAAGAAGACCTAATGTACCATATTTAGATGTTACATAACCATCTTTATAAGGGAAGTCTTCTGTAACCGCATAGCCCATACCCATGATAGCACCACCTTCAGCTTGACCAGAGCAAGATTGAGGATTAACTACACGACCTACATCGTATGCTACATATAGTTCAGCAATTTTATTATCTTCCCCAATTCTAGCTACACATGCACCATAACCATAGGCAACATGATTTTTAGGATGTGGTTTATCAGAGTTGAATGGATCAGTTTCACCAAGGAACTCTTCGTAAATTTCTACGCCATTCAATTCTTCTAATGTTTTAGTTTCTAACATTTCTTTCAAGCGAAGACTTGCTTTGCGCGTTGCTTCACCAGTGAATACTGTTTGACGAGATGCAGTAGTTGTACCAGAGTCTGGAGTGCGCACTGTATCAGGGCGCTCTACAAATACTTTATCAGCTGTTAAACCAGTTGTTTCACAAAGTACTTGAGTAGCCATTGTAGCCATACCTTGACCGATACAAGCTGCACCAGTACGGATACGAACTTTACCATCCCGTACTTCTAAGATAACGCGTCCAGTATCAGGTAAACCTACGCCAATACCACTGTTTTTCAAACATACTGCAAGTCCTGTACGGTCAGATGCGTAGTATGCATCTTTTACTGCTTCCAAACATTCTGCTAATGCAGTTTCTTCGGAGCAAATTTGGCCATTTGGCAAGGAGTCTCCAGGGCGAACAACGTTTTTATAACGGAACTCCCATGGATCCATGCCTACCAATGCAGCTAATTCATCAATGTTTTGTTCTTGACCAAAGATAGTTTGTGTTACGCCGAACCCGCGAAATGCACCACCAGGAACAGTATTTGTGTAAACACAAACACCATCAAAGGCAAAGTTATCAAATTTATAAGGACCACAAGAGTGTGTACCTGCCCGTTGAAGTACAGGCCCACCTAAGGATGCATAGGCCCCACAGTTAGATACGATGTTTACCTTACTTGCTACCAAGTTACCTTCTGCGTCACAAGCAGTAGTAATATCCATTTCCATCGCATGGCGTTTAGTATGAATATTAAGACTTTCTTGACGAGAGAAGAGAACCTTAGTTGGTTTGCCTGTAAGCCAAGCTACAAGAGATGCATGATGCTGTACGGTCATGTCCTCTTTACCACCAAAGCCGCCACCTACGAGCATGCTATGAACTTTTACAGATTCTTCAGGAATACCAAGCATACGAGATACTTCGTGGCGATCATCGTAAACGTTTTGGCTACCGGAATGTAAATGAATTACATCGCCTTCACGATATGCTACAGCACATTCAGGTTCCATGAATGCATGGTCTGTTTGAGGTGTGGAATAGTGATTTGTTACTACAAATGCAGCCTCTGCAATAGCCTTATCTACATCGCCGCGAGATAATGTTTGACGAGACAATACATTTCCGTTTGGATGTAACTGAGGTGCATCTGGTTTCAATGCTTCTAATGGGTCTATTACAGGCTCTAACTCAGTATAATCAACTTCAACGAGAGCAAGAACTTCGTCTAAGTATTTTTTCTCAGTTGTCGCTACTAGTGCAATAGCATCTCCAACATAACGAGTGATATCGCCTTCTGCAATGAACACATCCCAGTCTGGTACCAAGTGACCAGTCTTATTGAATGGAACATCTTTAGCAGTTAAAGCCGCTACACATTTAGGATGTGCAAGTGCTTTAGAAACATCAACGCGATCAACTCTAGCGCGAGGATATTTAGAGCGCAATGCTTTAGCATAAATCATGCCATCCATATGGATATCATCAGCGTATTGTCCAGTACCTAGTGCTTTTTCTTCTACATCTACACGGTGTAAACGAGCACCTACATTACCAGTTGTATCCTTGTCAGGAACTGGTAAGTTCTCACGAAACATTTTTGCTGCCAGCATAATGCCTTCTTCAATTTTTACATATCCTGTACAACGACAAATGTTGCCTAAAATAGCTTTTTTTACATCATCAGGTGTAGGGTCATTATTTTCATCAATCAACACTTTTGCACTAATAATCATACCTGGGATACAGAAACCACACTGCACCGCTCCGCATTCACCAAAAGCATAGGTGTATACCGCTTTTTCCCGTTCAGATAGTCCTTCAATCGTTATAACCGATTTACCATCTAATTGGGATAATTTAGTTACACAAGCCTTTGCTTTTTTTCCGTCTATAATTACTGTACACGTACCACAGGCACCAGCACTACAACCTTCTTTAGTGCCCGTTAATTTCAAATCAGCTCTCAAGAAATCAATTAAACGTTGATCCTCTTGAACCTCATGTTGGGTGCCATTCACTTGAAAGCGGTACATATATAGCCCTCCTCTCATTAAGGAATACATTCACCAAGATATGATTCTGTTAAGGATCCATCTTGTACCACATGGTGACCTCTAAGTATAACATCTCGAACTTTACCTGTTACAGATATGCCCTCATAAGGTATATAGTCTGCTTTTGTATGGGCGGACTCTTTCGAAAGCACATGCTCAATGCGCTTATCAACAATTGTAATATCCCCATCGCTACCAACGGCTAACGTGCCCTTCTTAGGATACATACCGTAAAGCTTTGCAGGATTTTCACTAACTAATTTCATAAAATCTACAACGCTCATATTGCATTGATTTACCAACACATCATAAGCTATGATTCCTCGTTCCTCAGCACCTGGAATACCACCAGGTATACGAGTAAAATCATGTCGACTTTTTAGCTTTTGATCATCAAAAGTAAAGCTACAATGATCAGATCCAATCGTTTGGAATATGCCATTTACTAAGGCATCCTTTATTGCCATTTGATCCTGAATTGTTCTCAGCGGCGGGCTCATCACATATTTACCACCTTCAAAATTAGGCAAATTATATCGTGATTCATCGAGCACTAAATATTGTGGACATGTTTCACAAGTCACTTTATGCCCTAGATTCCGTTCTCGAATAACCTCTTCAAGGCCCTTCTTAGAACTTACATGAACAATATGTACAGGATAGTCTAATGCAGCACCAATTGTACTAAAGCGCTTAATCGCTTCCGATTCAATCATGGCAGGTCTTGTGAGTGGATGATTGCTTACATCTAATTCACCACGTTTACGTTTATTAGCTACGAGCGCATCAATAAGATCACCATTTTCACAGTGCGCTCCAACGAGAGCGCCCGTAGGTTTGATTGCCTCTATAGCATCATAAATTTCTCGATCTGTTAAACGGAAGCCATATGCTAAATACACTTTAAAAGATGATACACCAGCCTCTACAACCTTTGGTATCTCACGAGCTACACTTTCATTCATTTCTACAAGCTCCATATGGAATTTGTAGTCACAGGAGCAATGCCCTGCGGCACGCTCCTTATGAACTTCTAAGCCTTTACAAAGGGATCCTTCCTCAGGAGAAGCAAAATTAATGATTGATGTTGTTCCACCATGAATAGCGGCTTTTGTACCACTATCAAAATCATCCGCAGTAGACGCTAAGGCATTTGTCATCTGAAAGTGTGTGTGTGGATCTATAAACCCAGGGAACACATAGCAACCTTTTGCATTAATAACTTCAGCCCCTTCTGGAACAGAAATGTATTCATTGATGGCGACAATTTTGTCGCCATCGATAAGTAAATCTCCAGTAAGGATTCGATCAGTTAAGACCAATTCCCCTTGTTGTATAATAATCATGATACATAGTATACATGCTCTTTACAGAAGGCATGTACGACTCCTTTCAATTCTTCAGGTAATGCATCAATGTCACATACGGTTTCTTCACCTTTGAAGCGATAACCACAGCTAGTGCCTGTGATGTAGAAACCATCATTTGTACTATCTGCTAATGCTTCAGCATTGTGGAAGAATGTAATGCGATCCTTGTATGGTTGACAAGGTTCAACGCAATGACATGCACAGTTACCACATTCATTACAGCTTTGATCAATATGAATAATCAATTTAGCATCATTTACAGTAACGACTTCATTACATCTATTAGGACATACGCGAACACAAGAGCCACATGTTACACGGCAATGATAATCAGAACTACGCGTACCTGGGAAGGATGGCATTGCTGCACGTTTTTTCTTCATCGCATCGCTTTTCTTGAAGATTTTATTTTCACTAATATCTTTAGCAAGTTTAGCGATTAGATCTTTATGCACTTTCAAAGCAGCGTTGTAATCGGTAGATTCAACTTCATCTGCTAAGCCTTTAAACGTATTGTAACCTTCGCCTTGGAGAAGTATTGTACATACTGTTACAGGCCAGATACCACAATCAAAGATGGCTTTAATGTTTTGTTTTACAGCGCCACCACTGTAAGACATTGGTAAACGTTCGCCGAATTGAGCACTTAGAAGCTCAGCTACGCCAATTGTAACAGGTAACAAGGATTTACCAGACATGTACATTTGCTCGCCTGGCAATTCATTGTTATGAATTTGTACAGGAAATGTATTTGTCAATTTAACACCAAAGATCTTATTGTGTTTTTCACCAAGAGCGATAAGACGTTCTAACATTGGAACAGCTTTGTCAAATTGAAGGTCAACTTCGAATTGATGATCTTCAAAGTCAATGTATTCAAAACCTGCATTATCTAACAACTCTCTAATGCGTTTTGGACCTAACAATGTAGGATTGCATTTCAAGTATAAATGGAGGCCTTTTTCACTAATTAGGTAGGAACAAATAGATTCGATTTCTTCTGCAGGACAACCGTGCATTGTAGACAATGTGATTGCTTGGCAAAGTTCATCACTAATAGAGTTAATGAAATCAGCATCAATATGTTCAAATTCATCTACATGGTCAAGACACCATTGTTTGCATGTATCCCACATAGGAGATTGAGATGCGCTGCGCATTGTATTGATGAATTTATCGACCATTGGGCTCTTAATACCAGCTAAGTTGTAACCAACACTCATGATAAACAAGAAGCCATCTGGATCGCCTAAACCTAATTCTTTAGAGATTAATTTTAATGCGAACCATGCTTTGATATATTCATCTGCAGCTTCATCACAGCTATATTCAGAAGACCATTCTACGTTGTACGCTTCGTCTACAGAGTAGATACATGGTCTAGGAATACCTAATTCTTCACCATACATGATTTGTACAGTTTTCAATTCGATACAGCGAGCACCTGCTACGTAAGATGCCACAATATTTTGTGCCAACTGTGTATTAGGACCTGCTGCAGGGCCTACAGGGTTTTCAATGGATTTACCAAAGATTTCTAAGCGTTGATTATGATTGGTACGATGAATTTTATTTACATTGTAAATACGATTGTACATCTTGTACTCTGTCATAATGTGGTTCATCAATTTTCCGAAACTTACCGGATACATAATGTCACTCATAATGTCACACTCCTTTAAAGCGTTTGCGTTATGGGTTTAGTCGTTTCCATAAACCTTTAGATGTTGCTAATACTTCGTTCATTACTTCAGCTTTATCGATGCCTTGTAATTTACGATCGATCATACGTGGTACACCATCACTAATAGTTGTTACCACATACATACCATTAGCACCGAATAACAAGTGACCATTGATATTATTTTCATCAAGTGGTGTTGGTGCTGCGTAATCCAGAACGATTACGTCAGCAGCAGCACCCTTTTTAAGGATGCCTACTGTAGTATCAAAGAATTCATTAGCCATTTTACGATTGTTTTCAAATAGCATATGAGGAACTTCGCCCCAACCTACATATGGTTTATGTTGCTCATGTTTTACAAGACAATTTGCAACTTTGTAGGATTCGAGCATGTCATTTGTATAACCATCTGTACCTAAACCAACTGTGATACCTGCACCTAGTAGCTTCAAGATATCTGTTGTGCCTACTGCATTACCCATGTTACTTTCTGGGTTATGCACAACTTTAGCTTGCGATTCTTTTAATAATTCCACATCTTGGTCAGTTACGTGTACACAGTGGCCTGCAATACTCTTCGGTCCTAAAATACCAGATTCTACAAGTCGTCCTACCGGTGTCATGCCATATTTTTCTTTACTATCTGCCACATCTTCTGGGCCTTCAGCAACATGAACATGATAACCTAATTTATCTTCATTATGAGCTTTCACATAATCTAAAGTCTCAGGACTTAGCGTAAAGGATGCATGTAAGCCCATCATAGCCGCGAGTCTAGATGGATCTTTTTTCGCCTCTTTACCAAAACGCACATTTTCTGCAACAGCAACTTTCATTTGGTCAACACCGTTACGATCAGAGACTTCATAGCATAAACAAGAACGAACACCGAACCGTTTAGCTACATCAGCAATAACAGATAGGCTATTAGCAGTTTCACCATAACTTGCATGGTGGTCAAAAATAGTAGTTACACCATTTTCAATACAGCCTAAATATGTAAGTAATGCGCTAGCTTTCACATCTGGAGCTGTCAATTTATTATCTAAATAGAACCATAGGCCTTCTAAAATTTCACCAAAGTTAGTTGGTGCTGGACCCGGCAAAGATAAGCCGCGTGCAAGAGCAGAATAAATATGATGATGTGCATTTATAAAGCCTGGCATAATCAAACCGCCATGAGCATCAATAATTTCTGCATCTTTATATTGTTTGCATAATTCATCATATGCACCAATATCTATAATCTGAGTTCCGTCAATAACAACAGCACCATCATAAATGATAGGTCTATCAGTATCGCGAGTAATTACAGTACCTTTTCCTAATACAATCATAGGGCACCTCCCCAACGAAACGTTGGATGCATACTTATAAATCTATATATTATTATAATACGATACGCGTACCTGTTTTTCCTGCTATACCATCCTTAGATTTTTCTAATAATGTGATAATGGAAACACGGCCTTTTTTAGATTCTGCAAATGCAATAGCAGCTTCTACTTTTGGTTTCATAGAACCTTCTGCAAACTCGCCTGCTGCTGCATATTTTTTCGCATCTGCTACGGTTATTTCATCAAGCCATTGCTCATTTTCTTTACCAAAATTAATGGCAACCTTTTCAACAGCTGTTAAAATAACTAGTACATCTGCATCAATTTCTTGTGCTAACAAGCTACTAGTCCAGTCTTTATCAATAACGGCCGCTGTACCATGAAGTTCATTACCTTCTCTAGTTACAGGGATACCGCCACCACCACAGGCAACAATTAATTGTTTCCCAACTAAGCCTTTAATTGCTTCAATTTCAATGATTTCTTTCGGTGCTGGAGATGCTACTACACGACGATAGCCGCGACCAGAATCTTCTTTTACAACGTAATCGTAATTTTTTTCTGCGTATTCAGCTTCTTCCTTGGTCATAAAGTGACCAATTGGTTTTGTTGGATTTTTGAAGCCCGGATCATTTTGGTCAACTAATACTTGCGTAACCATTGTCATGGTTGGCAAATGTTTAATACCACGATTTAATAACTCTTCGTGAAGGGCATTTTGTAAGTCATACCCAATATATGCTTGGCTCATGGCCACACATACGGACAATGGTGTATTGGGTTGCCCTTCTACTTCTCGTGTCAATGCAGCCATCGCATTGTTAATCATACCAATTTGAGGGCCATTGCCATGAGTTACTACCACATCACAATTGGCTTCTACTAAATCAATAATTGTTTTAGCTGTACTTTTTACTGCAATTTTTTGTTCCGGAAGGGAATTACCTAATGCATTCCCACCTAACGCTACTACAACTCTTTTTTTCATGTTATGCCTCATAACAAACTATTAAGAATAAAAAGGAGCCATCAACACGGATGGCCCCTAAACTTTACTTTACGGTTGAACTCGGTCAGTTCCCTTCCGTTCTAATTCTTTTAAGGTTTCTACAGGATTCTTAAATTTGCTTAAGAAGATCATAGCTGCAATAACATATGGTTTGTAGCTTGCTTCTTTATAAAGAGGTACGCGATAGCGATCGAATACTGTTGCGTCTACTTCGCCTTCTTCACAACTTACACCTGTAATATCTGCTGGTAAGCAATGTAAATAAAGAGCTTTACCATCTTTAGTGAGACTCATCATCTCTTCAGTACATGCCCAATCTTTATGTTTACCATTTTCTTCAAGAAGAACTTTTTCTAATGCTTTAATGCCTTCATGGTCGTTTTCGCCATACAATTTCGTACGTTTTTCCATCGCACCAAATGGAGCCCAGCTCTTAGGATATACGATATCTGCATCTTTGAAAGCATCCTTCATGTCGTTAGTTCTACGGAAGGAACCGCCACTTTCTTCAGCTTGTTTCTTAGCGATTTCTTCAACTTCTGGCATTACTTCATAGCCTTCAGGATGCGCTAATACGACTTCCATACCTAAACGAGTGAATAAACCAATAGCACCTTGAGGTACGGATAAAGGTTTACCATAAGATGGAGAGTAAGCCCAAGTCATAGCAAGTTTTTTGCCTTTAAGATTTTCTACACCACCGAATTCTTTGATGATATGAGCCGCATCAGCCATAATTTGTGTTGGATGGTCGATATCACATTGTAAGTTTACAAGTGTAGGACGTTGTTCTAATACGCCATCTTCATGACCTTCTTTAACTGCATCAGATACTTGATGCATGTAAGCATTACCTTTACCGATGTACATATCATCACGGATACCGATAACGTCAGCCATGAAGGAAATCATATTCGCTGTTTCACGAACTGTTTCACCGTGAGCAATTTGGGATTTACCTTCATCCAAATCTTGAACTTCAAGACCTAACAAGTTACAAGCGGAGGCAAAGGAGAAACGAGTTCTTGTAGAATTATCGCGGAATAAAGAAATACCAAGGCCACTGTCAAATACTTTAGTGGAAATATTGCGTTCTCTAAGAGCTCGTAATGCATCTGCTACTGCCCAAACACCTTTTAATTCATCTTCAGATTTTTCCCATGTAAGAAAGAAATCTTCACCGTACATTTTGCTAACATCTAAGTCTTTTAAAGTTTCAATACTTTTATTGAAGTCTGTCATCTGTAAGTCCTCTCTTTCAATTCCCTAAAGGGCTACTTAGGATCTAACTTTATACGGTACCTCATCAAATGGTGAGATACCGTATTAAATTTGTAGTTATGAACTATGTTCTAGTGATTTCCGTTTTAAAGAGATCTAATCCAATATATGTGATATTAGTCTTTACAGTATACGGATGGCAATAATGCATATACAGCCGCACATGTTACAAGGTCTTGTTTCCATGTAATTTCGTTAGGAGCATGTGCTTGTGCTTCTGCGCCAGGACCGAAGCCGATGCAAGGGATGCCGTTACGGCCCATGATGGATACGCCGTTAGTGGAGAATGTCCATTTATCAGTCAATGGGCGAGCTTTACGCATTTCAACTGTATCTTCGGCGCCGATACGTTCGTTACCATACAAGCTAGTGTAGGCTTCTTCCAAAGCTTCTGTTACTTTGTGATCTTTAGGAATTACCCAAGTTGGGAAGTAACATTCGATTGGATATGTCAAACCAGTCCAGGATGGACGAGCATATTCGTACATGGATACTTTTGCACCATATTCTTTAACATGTGGTAAAGCTTCAATTTCTGCCAAGCAGGATTGCCATGTTTCACCAGCTGTCATACGACGGTCCAAAGAAACGGCGCAAGAGTCAGCTACTGCACAACGGCTTGGAGAAGTGTAGAAGATTTGGGAAGTAGTTACAGTACCGCGACCTAAGAAACGAGCTTCTTCGTAGTGGTCTGGGTTGAATTTAGGGTCAAGCATTTTAACGAGACCTTTAATTTTTGTACTTTCATCAGCAGAGTTAGCATTTAAGTCACGGATGTCTTGAAGAATGTCTGCCATTTTGTAAATTGCGTTGTCACCGCGTTCAGGAGCGGAGCCATGGCAAGATACGCCTTGTACATCTACGCGAATTTCCATACGGCCACGTTGACCACGGTAGATACCACCATCAGTAGGTTCAGTGGATACTACGAATTCAGGACGAATATTACGTTCTTTAATCATGTATTCCCAGCAAAGACCATCGCAGTCTTCTTCTTGTACTGTACCTACAACAAGTACGCGATATTTATCACTTAAAAGGCCTAAGTCTTTCATGATTTTAGCGCCGTATACAGCGGATACGATACCACCTAATTGATCGGATACACCACGACCACCGATTTTAGTTTCATCTTCAAAACCTTCATAAGGATCAAAATTCCAGTTATCGCGGTTGCCAATACCTACTGTATCGATATGAGCGTCGAAGGCAATAAGAGTTTTACCAGTACCCATGTAACCAAGAATGTTACCCATTGGATCTACTTCAACTTCGTCGAAGCCAAGATCTTTCATTTCTTTTTCAATGCGTTGAACGTGTTCTTTTTCTTCTGCACTTTCACCAGGGAATGCTACGATTTCACGTAAGAACTTGGTCATCGCTGGTCCATAAGTTGCTGCTGCTTGTTTAATTGCTTGTAAATCCATAATTAATGCCTCCTAACGATCTTCACCATACCACATAATGTTTTTATATCTTTCAGGGTCTGTATCACCTTCAGTGGAGAAGCAGAGTACCTTTGAAGACTCATCTAATTCTAATTCCTTGCGTAAGTCTTCATATTCTGGCATTGTCATAATTGCTGTTACAAGACCTAGTGGAACCGCACCAGATTCACCTGTAGTGATTGATGTATCACCTTTAATCGGTGCACCACCAACGCGCATACCAAGTCTTGCTACCCAATCAGGAGCAGATACGAATACATCCGCATGGTTTCTCAAAATATCCCAAGAAACTGTATTTGGTTCACCACATGCAAGTCCAGCCATGATTGTTTCTAAATCACCCTCAACGATACGAGGATTACCATCATCAGCTACAGCCCCTTTGTATAAGCAAGCTGCTGCTTCAGCTTCTACAACCACTAATTTAGGTTTCTTAGTTGCATTGCTGTATAAATTAGTGAAATAACCTACTACAGCACCTGCTAGGGAACCTACACCAGCTTGTACAAATACATGAGTTGGTACCTTACAGTTTTCAGCTTCTAACTGATTTGCCGTTTCCATAGCCATTGTGCCATAGCCTTGCATGATCCAGTTTGGAATTTCTTCATAGCCTTCCCATGCTGTATCTTGAACTACAACACCATTTGGAACTTCTTTAGATTTTTTAGTTGCTAACCGTACACATTCATCGTAGTTGAATTCTTCGATTGTTACGGTAGCACCTTCATTTTCAATTTGTTTTCTACGATATTCTGTAGAGCCTTTAGGCATGAACACTACTGCTTTTTGACCTAATTTATTAGCAGCCCAGGCTACGCCACGTCCATGGTTACCATCAGTAGCTGTAAAGAATGTAGCTTGTCCGAATTCTTCTTTTAATTGTGGAGAAGTTAATACATCATATGGTACATCTTCAACATTTTTACCAGTTTGTTGAGCTACATATTTTGCCATTGCATAAGAGCCGCCTAATACCTTAAATGCATTTAGGCCAAAGCGGTAAGATTCATCTTTTACAAAAAGCGAATTAACACCGATATAATCTGCTAATTTTTCTAGCGATACTAGTGGAGTTACACTATACTGTGGAAAACTTTCATGAAACGCTTTAGCTTTCTTAATTTCTCTAATATCCATAACGGACAAGAACTTGTCACTAGATGGTGCCATCGTATTACATTTCCACTGAATTCTGTCCATATTTGCCTCCTAGGATTCTTCCTTTACAGTATTTAAATCACTATAAAGAGTAAACTTAGAAATATTGAAATACTCCGCAATCTTTTCTGAAGATTTAGAAATAAGAAAAGCCCCTTTTTCATTCAAGTAGCTAATAGCTTTTAGTCGCTCTACTTTATTCATGAGTGGTCCAGGTTTGCCAACTAACCGTTCTGCTTCTAGTAGTAAATCATCTAATAGTTCCGATACACTTGTAGTAATTTTTTCAACAGTACCAGTCTCAGCTTGGCCTATACCTATAAGACTTTCAAGTGATCGATGCATCATAACAAACTCTGTGATATCCTGATTAATTCCCAATAGGTATGCAATATTGCCATTATCATCACGGATATACATGGTAGAGGATTTTAATATGCGTCCATCCTTAGTTTTTGTTAGATACCCAAATCTACCTTCACTACCATCATCATAGTTGAGTACATCTAAAACCACATGTGATGGACCATCACCAACATGGCGATTCGT
The DNA here is from genome assembly GCF_963522475.1 of uncultured Veillonella sp. Taxonomy (GTDB): domain Bacteria; phylum Bacillota; class Negativicutes; order Veillonellales; family Veillonellaceae; genus Veillonella. The sequence continues at coordinate 114,741 of NZ_CAUQYW010000003.1, forward strand.
TATCGTACCATTTTCTATATATACAAGTGATGTATCGAGATCGCCTTGTAAGTCATGTATCAGTACTTCACAAGATGGTCCGAATTGTATGGCCAATCCCTGGGCTATAACTTTTAGCCGTTCCAATGTACTCATTGAGATAACCTCCCTTTCATCGGTATCGGTTAGTCTTCATGGTCTAAATAACTTCAGTCCGCTTATACAGTTAGTATTATGAGAATAATTCTAACTATTTTTGTATTAACCTAATTTTTTGTCAGGTTTCTTACTTAAATTATAGGTCTATGTATACAAAAATGCAACGCTATTATGCATTAAAGTTATTTATAAATATACAGATACATACATCCATTGTTACAAACATATACACTCCCTGTGATTTCTATCACATAAACTAGCTGTTATAAAAATCTTTAATGACCTTTGTGTTATCACATCTATATAATTAAATCTATTCAAATTCTATAAAAATCAATGTATATCTATATTTTTATATGTATTAATTCAATCTGCTATGTCATTATGCATACATATATTTTATAAATATTCCTACCATTCATGACTACCAAAGCGTTACGTCTATATACATAGTAAGTGTATATAATCTCCTTATTGCATACAAAAAAGGCTGTAATAACGACATATCGTTATTACAGCCTTTATATACTGTTATCTGTTAGGATTTATGTTAATGGTTAAGAGTAAATTATGCGTTTGCTAATGTTTTACCCAATTCTTCACATTGTGCTTTGCCATCATCATCAGGTTCACCCAAGATAGCTACACCATCAGCTACTAATTCGCCGCCAGCATCTTTAATGCGAGTGCCCCAGTCTTCTAACCAAGTGCCACCCCAACCATAGGAGCCAAAGATAGCTAATTTTTTACCACCCAATTTAGCTTCTAATTCTGTGTAGAATGGTTCAAATTCGCCTTCTTCTAATTGTTCTGCACCCATATCAGCACAGCCAAGAGCTAGTTTTTCGTAAGCTGCTGCGTCATCTACGGATACTTCAGAAACAGATTTTACTTCAACTTCTTGACCTGCAGCTTTGATACCTTCAGCTACTGCTTGAGCCATTTGTTCTGTATTGCCTGTACCGGACCAATAAATTACACCAATCATCTTGTACCTCCTAGGCCGTTCTTGCGACCAATGAACTAAATGTTTTTCCCAACATCAATTGAGTTTGACAAAATTCACGACATGCTTTGTAACATAAGAAAGAGCGTTTTGCATCTACCACATCATGGTAAACTTTCCACTCTCCACACATACGATATCCACTGCCTCGACGAGAAATAAAATATTTCACATCATTTAACGGATAACCTAGAAATACGCCGATTTCATGTGGAAAATCAACACTTGCTTCCATACGATATCTAAGATGCTCAAGCATCTCCATAATACTCATGCGATCATGATAACCGTAGGCTTTCAAAAATGTCATTACTGCAGGTTGCCGTACATAGTCTCGTAATTGTTTCTCACGGAATACCAATAATAGTCTACGCACTTTACAGCGACATAATTCAAAGAAGAACAATCCTTTTTCATTGAACTCTTTATTATATTCTGTCAATACAAATTGGATTTGTTCATTCATGTCCCGTGGAATAGAAACCAAGTTCGAAAGCTTGATACCTCGAATTGCCGGTGCACAATGATATCCAATGATATGGTCAATTGAATTCATCATAATAGTACCTGCCTGTTGCACATCGTTAGAACTTTCTCTAATGAGAATAATTCCTATATGCCAATAGTACTCTTGATGAGAAAAATTGTCAAGAATAATTGATATATATTTTCAATAATTATTTATTTTTTTACCGTTAGCAAAGTCTTAACTTTAGGGAATATTGCAGCATCATTAGCTTCATCTATAGCTATAAAGCGTGCATTCGGACCAGTATACTTATCATCAAAAAGGCTAATATGTAAAACTTCATTATAAGAATTATTATTAGATATGCTTTTATATTTTAATGTTCCTTCGTAAGCATTACCTTGTTTAGATAATGGGGACACTACTGTGAATTTACCAAGAATTGGGCTATCGCCCTTATTAATAGCAGATGCTAATGCGCCTAATGCAGATGGATCTGCATTGACATGCTTAGTTTCACTAAGCTGACCAGCTAATTGTTTACCTAATACTACATCACCAAATACAGCATAGTTCATTTCATTTTCGTTTTTAAGGTTTAGTGTATATACATTAGCTGATGTAGCGCCTGCTTCAATAAATACAGATTTAATAGCTTTTTTTGCATCGCCTGCAAAAAGTGCTTTAGGATTATTTTGATACATTCTAACGCCTTCAGGCAATTTAATACCTTGATATGCTACTGTTTGGCTTTTATTCAAAACGGACTTAATGTTTGCTGCAGAACCTATCACTGGAACAGATACTAATACAGCAGCTGCAGTAGCAAGTAATACTATTTTTTTCATATGTCTCCTCTAATGAAATATTAATGTCACAAACTCTCAACATTTATAGTAACAACACAGTAGTAAAGAACCGCCCTTAGGGGAGCGGTTCTTTATCATTATCTTAGCAATGTATATGACAGACTAAATTATTTCTTTTGTGCCTTAGCCCAACTATCGCGCAAACCAACAATACGGTTCATTACGATATGATCTGGTTTGCTATCCTTATCAGTTACAAAATAACCTTGGCGCAAAAATTGGAAATGATCACCTGGTACAGTTGTACCAAGACATGCTTCCCCCTTACTCTTGAATACTTGTAAGGAGTCATGATTGAAGTCTCCTAAGAAGTCTTTACCATCGGAGTCTTCTTTTAACAAGTAATCATATAAGCGAGATTCAATATCTACTGCAGTAGATGCTTCAACCCAGTGCAATGTACCTTTTACCTTACGAGTGCAACCGCTGCCGCTCTTAGTTTCTGGATCATATGTACAGTGTATTTCTATAATATTGCCATTTTCATCTTTAATAACATCAGTACATGTAATGAAGTATGCACCTTTTAAGCGCACTTCTTTACCTGGTGCCAAGCGGAAAAATTTCTTAACGGGCTCTTCCATAAAGTCATTGCGTTCAATGTAGATTTCACGACCGAATACAACTTCACGATTCCCCAACTCTTCATTTTCTGGATTGTTTTCAACTGTACAAAGTTCAGTTTGACCTTCTGGATAGTTTGTAATAACAACTTTCACAGGATCAATAACCACCATAGGGCGTGTAGCTTTAAGTTTCAAATCTTCTCGAATACAGAACTCAAGCAAAGCAATATCAACAACACTATCCGCCTTAGCTACACCAATGCGGTCACAGAAATCACGAATCGCCTCTGGAGTATATCCTCGGCGACGCAATCCTGAAATAGTAGGCATACGAGGATCATCCCAGCCAGCTACGAGGCCTGCTTCTACAAGAGCACGCAATTTACGTTTGGACATAACCATTTTAGTTACATTCAAGCGTGCAAACTCAATTTGTTGTGGAATTTCAGTGTCATCCCAATCTTCTAGTACCCAATCGTACAATGGACGGTGAACTTCGAATTCTAAGGTACAGATGGAATGTGTAATACGTTCAATAGCATCTTCAATAGGATGAGCAAAATCATACATAGGATAGATTTTCCACTCATTACCTGTATTATGATGTTCTGCATTTACAATACGATAAATAACAGGGTCACGCATAACGATGTTAGGATGCGTCATATCGATTTTCGCACGCAATACTTTTTCACCATCAGCATATTTACCATCTTTCATTTCTTCGAAAAGTTTTAAATTTTCTTCTACACTACGTTCACGGTATGGACTGTTAACACCTGGAGTAGAGAAATCACCTCGATTTTGTTTGATTTCTTCTGCCGTTTGATCATCTACATATGCCTTGCCAAGAGTAATTAATTTCTTAGCATATTCGTACATTTGATCAAAATAATCTGATGCATAACGTGGTTCATCAGCCCAGTCAAAACCAAGCCATTTTACATCTTCCATAATGGAGTTTACATATTCAACATCTTCTTTTGCAGGGTTCGTATCATCAAACCGTAAATTTGTTAACCCCTTATATTGCTTACCAATACCAAAATTAAGGCAGATGGATTTGGCATGACCAATATGTAAGTAGCCATTTGGTTCTGGTGGAAAACGAGTTAATACACGTCCACCATATTTACCAGTTTCATTATCTTTGTTGATAATAGCTTCGATAAAGTTAACGGATACAACTTCTTCAGGAGCTACAGTTTGTTCAATATCTTTATGTTCCAACATTCTAACCTCCATAGGATAAACATTCTTTTATTTTATCATATTTTGCATAATACCGCATATCTTTTGAGGTCTTGTGATATTAGTCGAAATTAGATAAATCAACGCCAGCCTTTTTAAGCTCTTCGATGGCAGATTCTAGATCCATTTGTGGTTTTTTATAGTTAACTTCTTCATTCACACAAGTTTTTAATGGTTTTTCGTGGACACCAGCGATAATATTATCAGCTGTCAAAATAGACATATCATAACGCGTGCGATCTGTATAGGAACCAATATGCGGTACAACGAGACAGTTTTCAACATCCAATAATGGATGATCTGCTGGCAATGGTTCTGGGTCTGTCACATCAAGCGCAGCATAATCAATTTCGCCTGTTTTTAAAGCGTTAATCAAAGCGTCCGTATCAACGATAGGACCACGACCTACATTTACAAATAATGCAGTGTTTTTCATTTTCTTAAAGAATTCTTCATTACACATGTGATAGGTTTCATCTGTTAATGGAGCCATTACACAAACTACATCACTAGTAGACAAGAGATCATCTAGCTCCATATACGTAGTTTTATGAATCTTATCATCTATACGTTGATTACGATTATGATATACAACGGTCATACCAAAGGCACGAGCACGACGAGAAATGGATACACCAATAGCACCCATGCCAATAATACCAAGGGTACGACGACTCAAATCAAACCCTTTAATATTAGAGGGTCTTTGTGCCCAACGTCCTTCTTTTACAAAATTAGCATTTTCCAAAATACGACGACTTGCAGTTGCAATCAAGGTAAAAGCAAGCTCTGCTACGGTCTCATTAAGAACGCCTGGCGTATTGCCATAAGGAATACCTGCAGCTGTTAATTCATCAATATTAACATTGTCATAACCAACAGCAGCCTGAGCAATGACCTTTAAATTAGGTGCATTTTTTACTAAATCACCGTCTACATCTAAAGGTCTTACACACCACAACCCATCCGCATCAACGAGCCATTCCTTTAATATTTCACGGGGCATAACAGTCTTTTCAGTCCATTGACGCACTTCTACATGCTCTTTTAAATAGGCAATAGCATCTTTACGAACTAAACCATTTACAACAACAAGAGGCTTTTTTTCCATATTTATGATCCTTCCAACAAAATTTCATTTAATATATTTAATAATTCTAATATTTTGTATCGAAATAAATTTGTTATATTATAAGTATATTTTATACTAGAAAGCTATGCTATACAACAAAAAGGAGTAAGGCTTAAACCTTACTCCTTTTTTAGCTTTTTAATTTGATTTAATTTGAATTATTTCAAATCTGCTGTACAGTTAGGGCATTTAACTGCATCAATGTGAATTTCTGTTTTGCAGAATTGACATTCTTTTGTTGTAGGTGCTTCAGCAGCTTCTTCTTCTTTCGCGCTTTTCATCAATTTAGCTAATGCGCGAACCATCAAGAACACAACAAACGCCAAGATTAAGAATTGAATCAAATCAGTAATGAATGTACCGTATGGCAATACAGAACCAACTGCACGAGCTGTATTAATATCAGCACCAGCCAAAAATGCATCTTTAGATGCAGCATTTAATGGTAAGTACAAGTTGCTGAAATCAATTCCACCTGTGAACAAACTGATAATAGGCATGAACAAGTTGCTTACAACAGAGTTAACCAATGCAGTAAAAGCAGCACCAATAATCATACCAATAGCTAGGTCCATCATGTTACCTTTGAATGCAAAAGCTTTAAAATCGTTCAAAAATTCTTTCATTTCTCACTACTCCTAGATACACTTAATTGAGAATGCGTTAATAACTGTACTAATCATAAAGGAAAGATGAAGAGATGTCAATAATTTTCGATGTAGTTTTTCGAATTTATTTAATATAGTTTTTCATAGCCCTATCTATTATTGTAATAAATCAATATTCATGCGTATTTTTCGTACCACCAAACATTTCATTAAGCTCACAGTACTTTTAACATACATAATAAAACATCATATTCTTTACATCATGTTTTATTAATTAAAGTTAACAATAAATAAACCGCTTTTAGCCTAAACACAAAGATAATACATTCGATAGTTATTTAATTTTATCCTCTATGACCTTCCCTTCTCGTAATGGTCCACTTTGTTCTTTGAGGCGAGCCAACATAACAGAAGATACGAACATCGCCACACCAGCGCCTATAGTTTCAATAGATAAGCTTTCACCAAAGAATAAGAAACCATAGAAGGAACTGATAAATACACCAACATATTGCAAGAATTGTGCTACTACAGCGTTAGTTGTAACAAAGGCGCCAGTCAAAAAGAACTGAGCTACTACACTAATACCACCAATAGCCAAGATGATAAGCCAATCTGTGCCTTGAGGCATAACGAGTTTATCAGTTGTAACAAGCCCTGCAATCATACCTGTAATCATAAAATACGCCATAATTTCGAAATTACTATGCTTACCTCGCTTAGATATAAGGCGAATCGTTGTATATGCAGCCGCAGATAAAGCAGCCCCTAAAATAGCTACTAAGGCAAACCAAGTGAACCCAGTAAAGCTAAATGGATTTACCATAACCATAACAGCTACAAAGATCAAAAGAAGCCACTTTCCAGCCCCTTTAGGTACTCGTTCTTTAAGAAATAAAGCACTAAAAATCAGAACAAATATCCCTGACGTTTGGAATAAAATTGTTGCATCAGATAACTTTAAATGCACCAAGGCTATAAAGTTACACACCATACCAAAGCCGCCATATAAACCACGCATAATAAGATGTCCTCTATCCTCTTTAGAGAATCGGATACCTTGGATATACATAACGATGAGAACCGCCACAGTCCCAAACAAGCCACGGAAAAAGGCAATTTCTCCAGATGGAATGTTGGAGCCTAGCATCTTTACAAACAAATTCATCGTACCCAATAAGAGTGCCGACAATAGTGCATACATAAGGCCTTTCTTAGCCATACTACCTCCTTATACATTTCTACTATAGTATAACTAAATAGTTACGTCCCTTTATTATCTAGTTATTTAATCTGATATACAGGAAATACAGAATAAAAAAACAAATATATGCCGCCCTTCTACTGAAAGGCGGCATTCTATTATTTAGAGAATGTATCTACAAAATCCAATATTTCTTGTTTCATATTTTCTTTATCAATTGCTTTGGTGAAACGCAAAGGTTTAGATTTCAATGCTTCCAATTGTTTAGGGAACGCTACACCTGTTACAGCAGAGATATTATCTAAACTTTCATAAGGAGTCTCTCCAACCTTGATATCTAATGCCTCACAAATAGCTGTAGGGAATTTAAATGGATGTGCTGTAGATGCGATAATTGTATGACGAGCACCATCTTCAGGATGTTTTTCCAATTCTTTCATATAAGCACCCATAGCTACCGCCGTATGAGGATCCATTACATAACCATAAGAATTGTATACTTGTTCAATAATAGCTTTCGTCTCTTCGTCATCAACATAAGCACCTGCAAAATTGGCTTTAACACGGCTGAATTCTTCTTCGTTAACAGACAATTTACCTGTTGCTTTTAAATCTTTCATCCACCCCGCGGTACGTTCACTATCTTCACCAGAAATATAGTATAAGAAACGTTCAAAGTTAGAAGATTCAAGAATATCCATAGATGGAGAAATAGTTGTATAGAACGGACGATTCATATCATATGTACCAGTTTCAAAGAAATCAGTAAGCACGTTGTTTTGGTTAGATGCACAAATCAATTTACCAATAGGAATACCCATTTTTTTAGCGTAATAAGCAGCCAAGATATTACCAAAGTTACCAGTCGGCACTACAACGTTAAATGCTTCATCTTCATGAATAGCACCTTGTGCAACAAGTTCTGCATAGGCATTCACATAGTAAACCACTTGAGGTGCTAGACGACCGATGTTAATGGAGTTCGCACTAGAGAACATAACACCTTTTCTAGCAACCTCTTCTGCTGTAGCCTTATCAACGAATAAGCGTTTCAAGAATTGTTGCGCATCATCAAAGTTACCATGAATCGCAGTGACATTAACATTCTCCCCTTCTTGCTTTTGCATTTGCTCCGCTTGCATTGGGCTTACGCCATCAGTTGGGTAGAATACTTGGATATGAGTACCAGGTACATCTTTAAAGCCCTCAAGGGCAGCTTTACCTGTATCACCAGATGTAGCCGTTAAGATGAGAACCTCTTTTTTCTCACCTTCAGCTTCTTTTGCCGCTACTAATAAATATGGAAATAAAGACAATGCCATATCTTTGAAAGCTTGTGTACGACCGTGGAATAATTCTAATACAGAAACCTTTTCTAATAAGGAATGTAACGGTGCAATATCACGAGTGCTAAAGTTAGAATCAGAGTACGCAGAATTAATCATTTCATTTAAATGAGATTCTGAGAAGCATGGGAACAACTTAGATAATACAACAGCTGCTACCTCTTGATAGTTTTTATCTTTTACATCATTGTAAGTTAAGCAGTTTGTAGGGAATAAAGATGGTACATATAGACCACCATCCTCTGCTAAGCCGTGCAACAATGCATATGTTTCATTTACCGCAACGGTACCGCGGGTGCTAGTATAATTCATAGAATACCTCATTCATAACTACAATGGATTTTACGAGTTTAATAGATTTATTATAGCATAAAAGCGCCCCTAAAAGGAGCGCTTCTATAGAATTTATATGGTATTTTCACTCAAATTATATGCTGCTAACAAAACTGAGCATCACAAACCATATAAATCATGCATAAACTAGCTATGCGGATTATAATTCGCCTTCTGCAATAGCATCCAATGTATCAAGGGATGGAATGAAGAAGAGCATACCTGTAATAGGTTTGGAATAATCAAGCAATTTATCATTTTGCGTAAACATATTAGTAAGCATTGTTTTTGTTACATCCCAGTAACGAGCATAGCCAATAAAGTATGTACCACGTACACCTTGACCCGGTTGAGCAAACGGTACATTCATGCGCACGATTTTATGTTCTTTATCATCGCGATTATCTTGAGCCACTACATTATGAGCTGCTGGATCTTTTTCATCATCTTCTAACTCAATATCGCTGAATTTACGACGACCAATAAACTTTTCTTGCATTTCTGTAGGAAGCGCACGCCACGCATCAAGATCGTGTTCATATTTTTGAGCAAACGCATAAGAGCCATTAATGAAATCAGGATCTTCATCACCAATAACGCCCCACTCTACAGCTTCTTGACCAACAGGGTTTTCAGTACCATCTACAAAATCAATGATGGCACGACCTTGTTCATAATGGAAGCCATGAGTTTCATCTACTACAGATGTAATAGGACGTAAGAACTCCATAATTTGATCCACTACAGTATATGTAACGGACTCATCATTGGAACGTACATGTAAGAATAAATCAGCGGCTACAGATGGTACGTCTTGTTTATCACCTTTAATACCTTGGAAGTCTTCTAACTCTTTTGGTACAGGTGCATTAGGGAATAAATAATCCCATGCTTTACGGCTGAAACCAAAAGCAATGCCCAAACCTTCACCATTTGCACGAATACTTACAGAACGTTTTATGGCTTGAATGCGGTCCGCCATATCTTGAATTACTTCTAGCTCTGCATCACGATCTTTACGATTTAATAATAATGTTGTAAAGTTTACACTTTGTCCAGCATCTTTATACACATCTTGTGTTCTAGAAATGTCTACTGCCATCCGTTACCTCCTAATAAGAAAAATTATTATATAGCAATCATAAGCTATTAAGCCCGTATTGTCTATAAGATATAAGACATACCATACTCAATAAACTCATCACAGCTATTAGAAAACCTTCAGAAAAGATGACATTTAAAAGCTTAAAATATCAATTGATCATATATTTTTTGGTATTTATTCAATCGGCTTATTATTTTCAATCGCAGTCGCTAAGGCATCAATTCTTTTTTTTAATAAAATGATGTCAAAATGATGTCATATATAATATATTTATTATATAGAACGATCCACTTCTTCACCATATAAACGCTCCATTCCTTGACGGGTTACAAGCCAATTTTTGCCCGACTTTCTAGCTTCATCATCGGTAAATTGTTTATTTGCATATCTTTTTAAACAGCATTGCTTGATAGAATCAGCTGGTACATTCCATCTTTCACCAGCCTCTTGTGTAGTCATGACGTCATCTAGTTTCATTACAGTACTCCTAATATTACTAATAGATTATAGACGGATAAAACAAAGGCAATAACAAGAAAAACCCGCACCAAAGTGCGGGTTTATTTGGTGGACCACCAGGGGTTCGAACCCTGGACACCCTGATTAAGAGTCAGGTGCTCTGCCAGCTGAGCTAGTGGTCCATGACATGACTAATTATATGCCCATTTTAGAGGAATGTAAAGAATATTTATTACATTCCTCTAAAACATATACATCAATATTGGCCTAACCAATCTTTCATAATATTACAAGCCTCTGTAGGCAATATATCTGTAGTACCTACACAGTCAACACCACTATATACTTGAAGGACACTATGAGTACGGCTTATCTCCTTAACAATGGCCCCAGTTAATTGAGATTTTGAAATGTTAAATGTAAGCCCAAAGCGACCAAAATAAGTAAATACTGTCTTTTCTGTATCATACTCCATATGAACTTGAAGCATTTTTCCACCCGGCCAGCAAGCCTCGACATGCTCCTTAGATCTTGGTTTCAGAAAATCCCAAAATCCCATACTATCCTCCAATACGCCACATTGGACGTTCAGGTTGTTCCATCCCTATTCCATCATGACGTTCTTGTTTACGTTGCAACGCACGTTCAATATGCATAGCTAAATCCTCTTCTGTCACACCATTACGAACAAGCGACACTAGATCAGCCTCGTCATCACGCAACAAGCATAAACGCATTTGCCCATCTGATGTAAGACGAACGCGATTACATGTATCGCAGTAGCTATGAGACATAGAAAAGATAAAGCCTATAGCCTTTCCACTTGGTAACGCTAAGTACGTAGCAGGGCCAAAGCCATATACAGAATGAACCTCTGTAAGAGATCCTCCACTAACACGTTCTAATTGAGCCTTCCATTCATCAAAGGTTGGACCATGGAACGCATCGCCTTGGAATGGCATATATTCTATAAATCGCCACACCACAGGCCATTTTTCTACATACTGTAACAAAGATTTAACCTCATCATCAGACCAATGGCGAGATAATACAGTATTAATCTTTACCGATTTAAAGTTCCCGCTAATAGCACTGCGAATACCATCTAATACAGAGTCTAGCTGCCCCTCTTTACCTACACAAGTAGCAAAGGCATCACTTTCAAGAGAATCCAGACTAATATTCACTCGGTTCAAACCAAGCTTTTTCAATCGTTGTGCTCGAGATGCAAATAAGCTACCATTAGTAGTCATAGATATATCCTCAAACCAACCAGTATCCTTAATACGAGTTAAAAGCTCTTCGATATGAGGATATAGCAATGGCTCGCCACCAGTTAAACGCACTGCTTTTACGCCGATGCGATGGAAAGCACCTAAAATAGTCATCCATTCATCAACTGATAATAATTGTGTTTGACTTTGAGGTGTAATTTCAGCAGGTCGACAATAGGGACAACAAAAATTACACGCATCTGTCAATGACAGACGTACATATTCAATTGTACGGCCCCATGCGTCTTTCATAACACACCTCGTTTATCCGACTAAGTTATTTGATAATAGATACTTCATCACCTACGTGAATCGTACCATTTTTAAGGACTTTGCCAAAGATGCCTTGTGTAGGCATGATACAAGATCCTACTTGTTTCATGATTTCACAGCCATGATGACATTCCTTACCAATTTGAGTAATTTCAAGAATTACATCCTTACCAATTTGTAATTGTGTGCCTACAGCCAATTCGTAAAGCACCATACCTTCAACAGTGATATTTTCTGCAAAATCACCAGGTTTTACATCCGCTCCTTGGGCACGCATATGATCGATACTTGCAATACCAAGCAAGCTGATTTGACGATGCCAATTGCCTGCGTGCGCATCACCTTCCATACCATGATCTACGATAAGATTAGCGGATTCAATATTATGTTTCTTCTGCCCTTTTCTCTCACTAATGGAGATAGCAATAATTTTTCCTTCTGCCATGTAACCCTTCCCTTCTTATGGGAACATACCATATATACACAACTTTATTTCAACATATAATTGCAGTCATTTTTATAATTTTCATGTTACTGAAAGCATCACAAAATTATTCTACAATTATCTATTTATTATAGCATAGTATTTACACAAATTTCCTGTGAATTTAATCACTAAAAAAGAACTCTGCTCTAAGGAACAGAGTTCTTTTTTAGTAATTTTTATCGGCGACCCATTTCTTTAATTTCGTCACCACGATTAACACCATTAAGTAGTAAATTAAGCAATATTGCCATAATACTACCGAAAGTGATGCCAGATTTTAAAATAATTTGTGCCCACGCAGGGAAATTAGCATAAAAGTTTGGCGCTGCAATTGGAATCATAGCTACACCAATACTGATAGCTACGAGCATTAAATTATGGTTGCCTTCAAAGCTAACCTTGCCTAAGGAACGAATACCACTAGCAACGATCATGCCGAACATGGCAATACCAGCACCGCCCAACACGGCATTCGGAATACTAGCTACGATAGCCGCTAATTTAGGGAATAACCCCAATAAAATTAAGATTACACCAGATGCAGCTACAACAAAGCGGCTCTTAACACCTGTTACGGCAATAAGGCCAACATTTTGAGCGAATGCTGTGTAAGGGAAGCTATTAAGAATACCACCGATAATTGTAGACACCCCATCAGCACGAATAATAGAAGCAAGTTCTTTACGACCAATTGGCTTATCTACGATTTCACCAATAGCGATACTATCACCAGTTGTTTCTACCATAACTACGAGCATTACGATAATCATGGAAAGTACAGACGCCCAATCAAAGGTTGGTAACCCGAAATAGAAGGGCTCAATAAACGCAATCCAGTGGGAACGACCAACTTCATCAAAGTTTGTAACACCCATGGCAAACGCAATCGCTGTACCTGCAATCAAACCAATCAGTACAGAAAGATTACTAAAGAATCCTTTGGCAAATTTATAAACAAATACGACAATTAAGAAGGTAAGGAACCCTAGTCCAATATTGGTAAAACTACCAAATTGAGGATTACCTACACCGCCTCCCATCCAATTAATAGCAACTGGCATCAAGTTAATACCGATAATGGTAATAATTGTACCTGTAACTACAGGTGGGAATAAGCGAATAAGACGACTAAAGAATGGAGCTATCAAGAAGGTAAATAAACCGGCTACGATAATAGCACCATAAATAGCAGTCATACCATGCTGAGCGCCAATCATGGCCATAGGTCCAACAGAAGCAAAGGTAACACCTTGGATCATCGGAATACGTCCACCAATTTTACCAAAACCTAATGTTTGGATTAATGTGGCGATACCGCAGGTAAATAAGTCCGCTGTAATTAATCGAATCAAATCTTCCATAGGTAAGTTCATGGCCTGTGCCACAATAATAGGTACAGCAACGGCACCTGCATACATGGCCAGTACGTGTTGTAAACCAAAGGCAAAGAGCTGTGGTATTGGCAACATACTATCGACCGTATTCATTTGTTTTTGATCTGTCATAATGTCTCCTACATTAAACCTCGAAATAACACCCATTTATTTTACACTATCGTTCGGATTTTAACAATAGAAAAAAGAGAACTCATTATTTTTAAAAGAAATAATAAGTTCTCTTTCAAGATTTTTCCGAACATTAGATTTTTAAAAGCCTTAATCATTCGAAATTTTCCAGAGTATTATTTTTTAGTATATGCAGTCATATATCTTATTATTTTAATCTGCTATTTTAAGCTAGCTATACATATAACGCTATAATTGCAGCTTCTTTATCATCTAAACCTGTTTCAATAGCATTCATTTTTGTGGTTATATCAGCTACAAATGCTTCGTCTTTAATACCTGATAAATTAATGCGTACATTTAGGAATGCCGCCTTTACTGCAGCACGAGCATTGATTGCAGCAATAATACCATCAGTAACAAGATTTTGATTACCTTTTTTAGATGCTAACTCTGCTAAATCAAAGATTTGATAGGCTAACTCGCCGACTTCAAAGGGAACCATCGCAGCATCTTTATAAGCTTGTTGAATAGCGGCAGTACGTTTAGACTTTTCTTCATCTGTATTCTTTGGCAAACCTAAGGCATTCATAAAGATATTAAATACATCTGCATCAGCTTGAGATAATTCGAGCATGCGATTACGAATAGATTCCGCTTTAGCTTGAAGATCTTTCATTTCAGATTGAACATCTTCATATCCCTTTTTACCAAAGGTTAAATTCGCCACCATTTCAGCTAATGCTGCACCAGTTGCAGCCGTTAAGGCCGCAATAGCCCCACCACCTGGAGTTGGTTCTTTAGATGCAGTAGCTGCTACAAAATCTACAACACGTTGTTCTATTAAATTCATAACAAGACCTCATGTAAAAGCGATAACAAGCTATCCTTGTTATCGCTTTGTCATTTCTATAAAAATATACAGGTAACACACTATATAAACTAATGAAAGCAGACACTACCAATAGGTAGTTAAGAAAATGTTTACTACAAAGAATTTATATTAGAATAAGCCTTTAATCGTACCGTCTGCTTCGATATCCATATTAAGAGCGGCAGGACGTTTAGGAAGGCCAGGCATAACCATTACATCACCGGTACGGCATACGATAAAGCCTGCTCCATTAGCAACACGAATATCGGATACAGTGATATTAAATCCTTTCGGCGCACCTAATAAAGCTGGATTATCAGATAAGGAGTATTGTGTTTTTGCCATACATACAGGTAAACGATCAAGGCCCCAATCAGCTAATTGTTTAATTTGCTTTTTAGCTTTATCTGTAAAGATAACGCCATCGCCACCGTAAATGGTTTTAACGATTTTATTTACCTTTTCCTCTAAGCTATCTTCTAAATCATATACAAATTTAGGTATTGGTTTAGAACCTTCAAGCAATTCAACGACTTTTTTAGCCATATCAATGCCGCCTTCGCCGCCTTTTTCCCAACATTCATTGAGCTCTACAGGTACACCAAAGTCATCACAGAGACGAGTCAATTCAGCAATCTCGGCATCGGTATCGGTAGCAAATTTATTAATTGCTACCAATACAGGCACATTGAAGTAACGCATATTTTCGATGGCTTTTTGCAAATTGCTGAAACCTTTTGTAACAGCTTCAACATTTTCATTGCTAAGTTCTTGTTTAGGCACACCACCATGCATTTTAAGAGCACGCAATGTAGCTACGATTACAATTGTATCAGGGAAAATATCACCGTAACGACATTTAATGTCGAGGAACTTTTCAGCCCCTAAGTCTGCACCGAAACCAGCTTCAGTAACTACGATATCACCTAATTTAAGACCAAGCTTTGTAGCTACAATGGAGTTACAACCATGAGCGATGTTCGCAAATGGACCACCGTGAACGATAGCTGGTGTATGTTCTAATGTTTGTACTAAATTTGGCTTTATGGCATCTTTCATAAGAAGGGCCATCGCACCTTGGCAACCTAGCTGATGAACATAAACAGGCTCACCTGCTAAATTACAGCCGATAACGATACGACCAAAGCGTTCTTTTAAATCTTCTAGATCTTTAGCCAAGCAAAGAATAGCCATGATTTCAGAAGCAACAGTAATCATGAAGTGCTCTTCTCGAGGGAAGCCACATACCTTACCACCAAGTGCTACGGTCACATTGCGAAGCGCACGGTCATTCATATCTAACACGCGTGTCCAAGACAACTGACGCAAATCGATTTGCAACTCATTGCCTTGATGAATATGATTATCAATCATAGCGGATAACAAGTTATTTGCTGCTGTAATAGCGTGCATATCACCTGTAAAGTGAAGATTAATATCATCCATCGGTACAACTTGGGCATAACCGCCGCCTGCTGCGCCACCTTTAATACCAAAAACAGGGCCTA
This sequence comes from uncultured Veillonella sp., assembly GCF_963522475.1. Taxonomy (GTDB): domain Bacteria; phylum Bacillota; class Negativicutes; order Veillonellales; family Veillonellaceae; genus Veillonella. Next base: position 131,148 of record NZ_CAUQYW010000003.1, read on the forward strand.
ATGATGGCTCACGCAATGTAGCGATAGCATTTTTACCAATTTTTTGTAACCCTTGTACAAGACCAATGCTCGTTGTAGACTTGCCCTCCCCCGCTGGTGTTGGTGTAATGGCCGTAACGAGCACAAGTTTACCATCTGGTTTAGATCCTAAACGACGAATGGCATCAAAGGAAATCTTCGCTTTATAATGACCATATTGTTCAATATCATCAGATGTTAATCCGCATTTATCAGCAATGACCTGAATCTTCTCCATTTTATTCTGTTGGGCAATCTCAATATCGCTTAACATAAAGCCTCCTCGGCACTAGGGCCACTTTAAACCTATATAACAACTATAAGACATGTATACTATTTTTTATATATGTCTACTGTGAATGTATATTTGTACACTTACATTAATCTATTATATGTGAAAGTCTGTTGATTGTCTAATAGTAATCACTAACAAAATAAGTAATATGTCTAATATATGATTGAAAGTATATATAACAAAAAATTACTTATTACACACAAGTGAGCAAAATGGCCCTGATGTAAATATACATCAGGGCCTTTCAGCAATTAGACTAAACTATTTAATAAAATTAACGCGTTTATATATCTCTTCTAACACTTCATCTTTTTTCTTATTATATTCAATCTTCTTTTCTTCAAAGTAGTTATTACCTTCCGCATCGATGGATACGATGAGCGGACCAAATTCTTTAACCTTAAAAGTCCATAAAGTTTCACACATGCCTAATTCTCTCCAATTAGCAGACTCCACTTTTTCGACTTCTGTAGCAGCAAGTACGGCATTACCTGCAGGGAACACACAGTGTAGTGCACCAAAGTCTTTGCAGGCACGTGCTGTTTCAGGACCCATGCCACCTTTACCTACAATGAGACGTACACCTGTCTTTTTAACAAATTCATATTCAAATTTTTCCATACGCATAGATGTAGTAGGTCCTACAGATACAACTTCAAATTCATTATCGCTTATAGTACGAATAATTGGTCCTGCATGAAGTATAGCCCCATCTTTAACATCAACCGGTAACGTTTTACCTTCTTCTACCACACGACGATGCCCCATATCACGACAGGTTGTAATATGCCCAGTCAAATAAATCACATCGCCTGGCTTAATGCCTGCTAAATCAGATTGTTGAATAGGTGTAGTTAATATTTTCTTAGCCATTATAATGTCACTCCTTTATGAGATTTAACTGTGCAATTACCATCCTTGTCAAATACGAGATCGCCGCGACGATGATTCCAACAACCTACACTAACAGCACAAGAAATAACAGATGGATGACGTGTACCATGTTCAATGTTCACACCTAAAACAGTTTTATCCCCACCCATACCTTGAGGTCCAATACCAATCTTATTAATTCCATCTTCTAACAATTGTTCCATATAAGCCGCTTTTTCGTTTGGTGCTTTTGAAGATACAGGGCGCATTAATGCTTTTTTAGATAATCCAGCAGCGGTATCAATAGTTGTAGCAATCCCTACACCTACCAATAGTGGAGGACACGCATTCAATCCATAGCTTGTCATCAAATCAAGAACAAACTTAGCAACGCCTTCATAGCCTTCGCCTGGCATCAATGTTTTACCTGACCCTGGCAAGGAACACCCGCCACCAGCCATATAAGGGAAGATTTCTACATCATCACGGCCGGGAATGATATCCCAGTGAATATAAGGTGCAGTGAGGCCAATATTTTTACCAGTATTAAACTCATCAAAAGTTTCTACACAGTTCAATCGTAATGGAGCCTCTTGTGTAGCCTTATAAGTTGCTTCTCTTAGAATATCTTCTAATTCTCCTAGTAAGGGATAATTAGATCCAACCTTTACCCAAAATTGTAATACACCAGTATCTTGACAAGAAGGACGATTAAGCTGAGCTGCTAAATCCATATTATGTTGCATTGTTTCATAAATAGATTTGGCCATAGGATTTTTTTCATCCTGTGCCAATTCATGAATTTTTTCTTGTACATCATCAGGCAATACCTTTGCCATATAAGAAATGAAATTAGCTATCTTATTTGTCATTTCTTGTACTTGTTGTTCCTTCGTACTCATCGCAAACCTCCAAAAAGACTTCAATATTTAAGATTTGATTATTTCTGTTTCGGAACCTTAGCTCCTTTCGATGATTCTATTCTACTCTTTTTTCAGTATATAACTATCCAATTTACAAGTTCATTTTAAATAATTAAATATCGTCAAAACTATATAAAATGCCTATAATCTAAAATTTTTAGCATTATAAAATATACAATTTCACCCATAATAAAACTAAAAAGAGTATTACTTATCTAAAAGTAATGCTCTTTAACCATATATCTATAGAGGATTATCATATATACAAAATCACCTATACCTAATGATTGTATATTTTTCAAATTATGTACATAGTGGAGCCATATCATCACCATATTGAAGCTGAAAAATTAAGATGATAGTTTTTTAACAACAATCTCCAGTTGTTCCTTAACGTCCTGTAATTTTTGATTAGCACTCTCTAATTCAAGACTATATAGAGAATCCGCTTTATAGGGGCCACAAGCTTCTAAGATCTTCATAATATCTTTTTCTTGAGTAGAAATAATTTCCTTCCAATCCTGTAACTTTGTCTTGCGTCCCATTTCTTTTGCTTGCTTTCTATATTCAGATGGAGTTGTATGGAACCGCTTCTTAAATGCCACATTGAAGGCCTTAATATCTGCAAATCCACAACTGCTAGCAATATGTGCGACTCCATCATTAGAGTTAACCAGACGGACTGTAGCCTCTCGCAATCTCAAGCGTAATACATACTCAAGAAAAGAAACACCTAACTGACGTTTAAAAAATTGAGATGTGTAGTTCACATTATAACCACCTATCTTTGCAATATCTTCTAGCTCAATCTTCTGTTGATAGTTTTCATCGATATAAGCAATCATTTTATCAAAGGTGGCTACGGTCATATCCGCAGGTTTTGTATGTACAGGAATAGACTTGACCGCATCAATTTCACGATATATAGCACTAGTCAAAGCCAAATAATGATGTTCCAGCCATAATTGATAATCAGGACTTTTACCATTCACCATTAACAACATCATTTGTGCTGCATTATGCCGTAATGACGTAAAGAAAGGATTATTCCGATTACTTGCATTTGAACGCAGTACAAATTGATACATTCCAAAGTTAGGATCAAAGTGTTGGAAAAACTCCTTACTTATATGAATAACAAGAGCTGTTGTATCCTCCTCTAAAGCCAACGTAGCATGTCCTACTTGAGGAGACATAATGATGCTATCAAGAGGTTCCATTGTAAAGACCTCACTGTTACAACTCATGTCTATTTGTCCCTTTAACAAAATTAAAATTTCTACCCCTCTATGCCAGTTGTAATGATAGGTACTAACCTTATATATATCACTATTAAAATCTATATGGTTATGTTTATAGGTATAGTGAAAGTAATCCATAGTTGCAAAACTCTCCCTGAAAAATCAAAAATGCATCCCTTATTAATCAAAGGGATGCATTCATTATGATATATATATTAAACAACGGTCAACAGTAATTTTATATTTATATATCATCAAAATCATAGATTTAATATTTCTACATTTTAATTACATAACTGCTGTAATCGCTGCTGCTAAACCGAAGAAAATGCCCGGTGCATTAGCCAATGCAACAGGGATATCTCTATGTTCTTTGAACAAACCATAAACCACCCACAAAGTACAGTTAATAGCTGCTACGAGTGGTTGGATCCAATCACCAGTACCAGGATGCGCTAGATTATGCATGATTTGTGGGAAGTAAGACACATACATAGCTACAGCCGTAACTGTTGCAACTTTACCTACATTTTCCATAAATTTTACTTGATTCATTATATCCTCCAAAATGATTAATTTACGATTGTTTGTAATACCTGATGAAGTATATTCTACTCATTTTAAGGAATCTAACTATCCAAATTAAAAGGTAGTTTTTTTAGTAAAACTTACATAAAACGATGATTTTCTATTGATTTATTATATTTTGATCTCCCGACAATCTATAAATCCTCCCCCATAAAAGGTATCAAAAAAGCACTACTTATCAATAGTAGTGCTTTTTAGGTAACTATTTGATGATTTTTTATATAGAAAATCACCCAATTCTAACGTTTATATATGTATCAAAAATATTTGTTAATATTTTGCTAACGCGCCCCAGGCTATGAAGATATATATTCTATCAAAATATACGGAATTAATTATAAGTCTTTTACAACATCAGCTAACTTCTCTTTCAAATATTCTAACTTTTTACTCATGAATTCTAACTCATCCTTCGCTCGTGAATCATCTTCATAGGATAAGAATGAGTGAAGTAGATTTAGAACATCTTGATTTTCTACAGAAATAATTTCCTTCCAGTCTTGCAGTATCATTTTACGCCCAATATTCTTTACTTGTTTGCGATACTCTGTTGGTGTTATATGGAAATGCTTTTTAAAAGCCACATTAAAAGCTTTAACATCGGCAAAGCCACAATCACTCGCAATTCGTGCTACAGCCTCATCGGTGTTAATTAAACAAAGAGTAGCCTCTCGAAGTCTCAAACGCAAAACATATTCAACAAAAGAAATGCCCATTTGCTTTTTAAAGAACTGAGATGTATAGGCAACATTATAGCCCCCAATTTTTGCAATATCTTCCAACTCTATTTTCTGCTCATAATGCTCATCAATATAGGCAATCATTTTATCGAACGTTGCTGGTTTTATATCACCAGGTCTAGCATTTTCATGAATCTTTTTAATGGGATCAAACTCTCTAAATACATCCCCAGCCAATGCTAAGTAATGATGCTCTATCCACATTCGATGTACCGGACTTTCACCTTTAGTCATCAATAACATCGTCATAGCTGCATGATGCCGTAAGGTTGTAAAGAATTGATTGTGACGAGTACTATTATCTGAACGCAATACAAATTGATAGGCGCCAAAATCTGGATCATACTGTTGGTAAAATTCCTTCCCTACATGAATGACAAAGGCAATGACATCCTCTTCCAAAGCTAATGTGGCATGTCCCACTTGAGGAGAGATAATGACCACATCAAGTGGTTCCATCGTAAATGCCTCACCATTACAACTCATTTCCATTTGGCCTTTTAATAAAATAAGAATCTCTGTCTCACCATGCCAGTTGTAATGATATGTGCCAACTCTATATATATTACTACTAAACTCTATGTAATTATGTTTATATGAATAGTCGAAGTAATCCATTACACTTTTACTCCCTAAGGCAATTTCGCTCTTAACTCCTTTTCCTGTGATTTACCCACTTCTAACAAGGCAGATTCATCTTGAGTCCAAGGACCAAATAAAATTTTATCTACCACAGTTCCAATTGATTCAGTACACAGTTTTGAATTATATACTTGTTCTAAATCACGTTTATACACTTGAATACTTTCAAAGACTCCACTCTGTTCTAGTTCAGTAATATTAGCGACCAAAGATTTTACAATTCCATCATGATGCTCTTTAGGTGTCGCTCTAGCTTGCAACGGATCTACTACAAGCATTTCTAGATAACGTAATTGTGTCGTCAAATAGGATAACTCTGGCTTAGTAGCAATCAAACAAAAGTCTACGGTATAGCCTTTAGATTTTAATAATGTAGCTGTATTAATTGGTACTGACGCTGAACGCAATGTACCTTCAATAATTAAATTGTATTTTAAAGAGCTTAATTTATCAATTATAGCCTCTACCATCTTCCCAGCAAAGACCTTTGTGTAATCTATACTATCAACACCATATTTCTCTTGTAGCTCTCTAAAATGTGGATGCTGAGCACGATAAGTGTCACCATCAATGACAATATAGTCTCCCTTAGACTCCATCATTTTTACACGATGAATTGTAGTTTTCCCAGCTCCACTTTGACCACCCAAAATAACAGCATGAGGCGTACTAGATATATTTTTATTAAAAGTTAGCAAGTCAATGGTACGTTCTAAAGCCTTATCAAAGTCTTTAGAAGTATAGGACTCAATATCGGATACATCACTATTCGATTCAAAACCTTTTGCATCACTTACATTTTGAGAGGCTTGTGCTAATGACTCTTTAATATTGCTTTCAAGGTCTACCATATCTGACTTTAGAGCCTCTAACTCATTGATAGATGTAGCTATATATAACTCTGTATTTACGATATTAGAATATGCTTTTACGCACTCTACAAAATCACTAGTTTCGCTTCTCTCAACTAACTTACAGAGACGCGCTAATGTTTCTGCACTTTGTTCTTTTAGAACTTCTATTTGTAATGTTAAATTATATTGCTCAATGATATTCATCGTTTAGCCCTCTAAAGCATATAAAAACGCATCCCATAGAAATCCAAGGGATGCATTCATTATGATATATTTATTTAACTACGGTCAACAGAAATATTAAACCCACTCTAAGGCATAAACTGTGACACATATCAGATAGCAGGTAGCAAATCTAATAGATACACATCAAAGGTATCGCCCGGATGTACTTCATGTACACCACGCGGAATACATGCCAATGCATTCACCGTATATAGGCCTAACATACTACTACTATTAAAATGACGATTAGCCACAAAATGTGGGGCACCACCGCCGAATACGACTTTACCTTGTACATAACGATCAAAAGCATTACGCTTAAAGATTTCTGAATCCATTACGCAGGCTACTACTGGTGTGGTCCAGTTTACCAAGCCTTTATAACGCTTTAAGGTTGGTGCTACGATTAGATGCCAACCATTAAATGCAGCCCCAGGATTACCAGATAGACCAAAGATGATTTGACCGTTTGGTGTCATAGCACCATAGGATGCAGCACCTGGACGCATTTGAATGCGCTCATAAATGGATTTAGCTCCTAATTTTTCATAAATTAGAGGCATTGTATCAAACAGCCCTACAGATACACCGCCAGAGCTGATGATAACATCAGCATTTTCACTGAGTTTCATTACATGGTCAATTTCAGAATCAAGTGCTTCTGGAGCATCACTCACATGATAGTGCGTAATCTTATGAAACCCTAAATCCTCCAAGAGTCCACAAATCATAGCTCTATTAGAGTTATAAATTTTACCAGGTGTTAAACTTTCACCAGGTTCAATCACCTCATGACCAGAGGTAAGGACTAGCACACGAGGCATTGCATTGACAGCAACCTCAGTCAACCCCAGACCAGTCAAAATAGTTTGTACCGTTGAGGTTACCTCTGTTCCACGAGGAATCACAATAGTGCCAGCACTACATTCCTCACCTTGAGGGATGATATGATCGCCACATTTGTATTTACCTTGAATTGTGATTGTTGTACCTGGTTCTCCGGAACCAACCACCTGTTCTTGCATAATAACAGTATCACATGTATCTGGTATAGGTGCGCCTGTCATAATACGCACTGCATGGCCTGGTGCAACAGGGTGTTTCCATACAACGCCGGCGCCTATAATACCGTCAACAATATACTCATTACACTCTGCTTTGAAGGAAATGGCATAACCATCCATAGCAGACTTCGGAAAGGCTGGTACATCTGTGGGTGCAATAATATCCTCTGCCAACACATATCCTTTAGCAAACTTAACATCAATCGTTTCTACTTTATGAACTTGCGTTTGTAAGGCCTCATCCCATAATCGAAGGGCCTCTTCAACAGTAACGACGGCCATGTAAACTCCTCATCATTTCCTGTATGTGACGTACTAATCCAGGTACGTCTTGGTCTAACTTGCTAATTTCAATTGTAGCTACTCGGTCCGTTGCATCCGAGATAAGCTCTTCCGTATGTCCCTCTTGTGTTACCTCTATAATTGGGGCAATACCTTGGGACCGTGTTTCTAGTATAACTATATCTACAGGCATAAACTGTGATATTTCATACAGATTAGATTGTTCTTTCGTCCGTATCCGAACCGCTGTTTCATTAGGCCCAGCAATAGCCACCGCATCAGCTCCCGCTCTATAAGAAAGGTCTGTATCGGTCCCTTCATGATCCATTTGAAAACCATGCTTATCACTCTTTACAACACCAACAGAAAGTCCCGCTTGTTGTAATTCAGATACAAGACGAGTTACAACCGTAGTCTTACCAGTTTTGCGTTTTGATGCTACAACACTGATAAGTGGAACTCGACGAAACTCATTTTCTGCTAAAGCACGAGCCCATTGATAGTCATCATAATGATTTACATTACTTAACTCCCAACCATAATCTACGGCATCAATAGTTTCAACATGACCAATTATATCAAGGGCATGATGCAATGATACATCCTCACCAGCCAGAATAGTTGGAAGTAATGATGCAATATGCGGTTTGTAAATACCTGCCATAGGTTCTGGCTTGCCAGTACCTCCTGTAGGAACTATGGCAATCCAATTGTTATGATTCACTTGATATAGCCAATCATAATATAAATCCATAGACATAAATGGCATATCTACAGCCATCACCGCATATGCAGAACTGGGCCCAACAGCTAGTGCACTATAAAGGCCACCGAGCGGACCACAGCGTTCAACAATATCCCGAACAATAGAAACTTTTTCTTTTTCATCATTCGATAATGTATCAATAATGTGTGTCTGAATAGCATCACGTAATTGCTCATCATCACCAATAGAGATAAGAATATCTGCTACATCTGCATCTAAGCCTTTACGCAACGCATGAGATATGAGGCTTTCACCATTAACCCAAGGTAATAAAGCCTTAGGCTGTCCCATACGAGAACTCAAGCCACCAGCTAAAATTATTAAACCTAACTTATTCACGATGTCCTAATCCTCGTTTTACACCTTTATATATGAATAACAAAACAATAATATTTAATATACCATCAGGTATCATATAAGTAGCATTATAAATCATGGAATAAATCCACGGATTTTGACCTTGGGGAGCATAGCTAGCAAACACAACTGCACCACTCACAACAGTAGCAATCCAGCGCAATGCAATACCTACAATAGAGCCTGTGATAAGACCAGAAATAGAATCCCTGAAATACCCACATACACCAATAGCACCATAAGCTACTAGATAATCTAATAAAATACTTAAATAATGTACAGATGATTTAAATCCTAGAATAAAGTGTAAGATACCATATACAACACCGGCAAAGATGCCCCTTGTTCCTCCCCAACGGTATGCATAGATCATAAGTGGGACTAAAGCTGCGGCCTTAATAGAACCACCTTGCGGCATATGGAAAACTGTAATAAATGACAATACTTGTGCAATTGCAATTGCTACCCCTGCCTCTGCGAGCATGCGAGTTTTAGACTGATTCATGTTATTCAACCTCCTATTTACCATATGTATATATAACTATATATAGTATTTATATAATCTACTTGTATTGTACTACACATCCTTCCTGAGTCCAAACAAAATATTCGGAACGTATTGAAAATTTTACGACTCTCTTGTATAATGGTACAGGTTCAACTTGTAATACTCGAAGGAGATATAGAAAATATGATTAACACAACGAACATCTTTGATTATGAAGACGTGCAATTAATTCCTAATAAATGTATCGTAACTAGCCGTAGCGAATGTGATACACATGTAAAATTAGGTAATCGCACATTCCGCTTGCCAGTAGTTCCTGCAAATATGCAAACTATTATCGACGAAGAATTAGCAGAAAAATTAGCTCGTGAAGGTTATTTCTATATCATGCATCGTTTTCAACCAGAACGCCGTATGGACTTTGTAAAACGCATGCACGACCTTAACTTATATTCTTCTATTTCCATTGGTGTAAAACCAGAAGAATTTGCTTTAGTTGACGAATTCAAAAAAGCAAATTTAACACCTGAATACATCACAATCGATATTGCTCACGGTCATTCCAATGCAGTAATCGATATGATTCAATACATCAAAAAGAACTTACCAAAAACTTTTGTTATCGCTGGTAACGTAGGTACTCCAGAAGCAGTTCGCGAACTCGAAAATGCTGGTGCTGACGCTACTAAAGTTGGTATTGGCCCTGGTAAAGTTTGTATCACTAAATTAAAAACTGGCTTCGGTACTGGTGGTTGGCAATTGGCTGCTGTACGCTGGTGTGCCAAAGCAGCTACTAAACCTATCATCGCTGACGGTGGTATCCGTGATCATGGTGACATTGCTAAATCTATTCGCTTTGGCGCTACTATGGTTATGATTGGCTCCCTCTTTGCAGGGCATCAAGAATCCCCAGGGGAAGAAAAAATCGTTGACGGCAAAGCAGTAAAAGAATACTTTGGTTCTGCGTCTGAATTCCAAAAAGGGGAACGCAAAAACGTAGAAGGTAAAAAAATCTTCATCGATTCCAAAGGTTCTATCTTTGATACATTAGTTGAAATGGAACAAGATTTGCAATCTGCTATTTCTTACGCTGGTGGTACTACTCTACAAGCAATCCGCAAAGTAGACTATGTACTTGTTAAAAATTCCATCTTCAATGGTGACCGCTAATATAATATTACATGTAAAAGCCACAGGATAAATCCTGTGGCTTTTTTGTATGTAATCAATATGATCTACAACATATTCGTAATAACATTGCCATATTTTATAAAATTAGCCCCAAAGACATACCGTCTTTGGGGCTATTATTTAAGCTTCAGCTTCTTTTGATTTATCCATTAACATATAGGCGTATTTACCTATACCTGCACTTACTACAAGTAATATAGTCAATACGATAAATGCTACTGTAAGGCTTGTGCCATGAGCAATGAACCCAATCAATGCTGGTCCCATCAAAATCCCCATATACCCAAGCATAGTAGATGTTGCCACAGCTTGTGTCATAGGAATAACATTTTGTTCCCCCATAGCAGAGAATAAATTTGGTACTACCATAGCTAAGGAGATACCAAGCAATAAGTAGGTATACATAGAGCCATAACCTGGTAAGAATACGATAAGTCCCATTGCAATAGCGCCTAACAAATAACCGCCAACAACAACTTGTTTAGAGGTTAAATGTTTACCAATTGTATTTCCCAACAAACGACCAATACACATAGTACCATTAAAGAGCATAACGCCCATAACAGCTTCTTCGATAATGATACCTTTATCTTCGAATAAGTATAAGGCACTCCAATCACCTACTGCACCTTCAACTAAATAAGATACAAAAGACAAGAGACCAAAGATAATGGCAATGGGATGGAAAGATAATGGGCTTTTAGATTTTTTAACAACCTTTGCATTTGGATCACTACCAAAGGTCAACATAAATTGACTAACCACAACCATGGCAATGAATAATACGATAAGAAGTCCCCAAATACTTTCATTAACAGGTAAGGACAATATTTTTAAGAGCACCAGCAAAACACCGGCACCAGCAAAGCCACCTAAGCTCCATCCACCGTGATAGGCACCCATTAAGTGTTTCTTACTCACCTTTTCTGTCAAGATAGCTTGTAAATTGGCAGACGCACCACTTAAGCCGACGCCAATACCAAAGAAGAATAAAGCAGCTGTGGTCGTAGCAATTGTAGAACACATGGTAACAATCGCAAGAGATAACATCCCAATAAAGCTAGCTAGTAAAACGACTTTCTTGCAGCCAAAGTTCTCTACTAGCTTACCAGCTATGGCCATGGACAAACAAGAACCTACACCGAGCACTAAAATCATGGAACCCAATACATCTTCACCGATACTAAGCTTTGCTTTTAAATATGGCACAAAGCCTGCCCATAAAGCTGTATACATACCGGGAATAAAAAATCCCCCAAAGGCACCACGAATATTTGCTGTTGAAATAGAAACTTGAGTGTTCATTACATCCTTTCTGGCTTCTAGAACCGTCCGGCGAAGAAAGGCCCTTTTTATCCGCAATGCGCTAAAACTTGCATCATTGCAAGAAACCATTTTAATTACATATGATTTATTATTGAAATATAATAACCCTCTTTACGATACATGTAAAGAGGGTTTTCTAATTTTAAACTAAACTTAAAAAGCAATATAAAGTATATCTGATTAAATATAACTAATTAGTCTTTTAGATGATAGTTAGTAAAGGAGACATATCCCCACACAGCTAGTAAGTAAGGCCACAAGAACAGGTACAGCAGTTCGTTTAAGTAAGTCTACTGACTTAATATGCGCCACGCCTGCTACCCCGACCATTACAGGACTAATAGGGCTAAGGAATAAGCCTAGGCTTGCACCGTTTTGCATACCAAGCATAGTAGTAATCGGATCAAGGCCTAGATGAGCTACGATATTAGGTACTAGTGGAACCAAAGTAAATAATGGCGCTACATTGCTACCTGTCACCATGCTAAGGCCTAACATACCACCCCCTAGCACAGAGGTAAGTCCTATGGAGTTAAGAGATAATGTTTGAAGTGCCCCAACCAAGGATTCAATAAGACCTAAACTTACTAGTCCTTGTGCAAAGATTTGTCCCCCTATAATAAGTGTCACTGCATAAGAGAACTGGTTTCCCATACCTTCAAAGAAAATAGTTGTACTTTTAAGAACTGTACGCAGATTACGATGACGAATTAGTTCAGCAAACAAGGCAATACCAAAGGCAAGCATCATAGCAAGGGTAACATTCATCTTCACACCAGGAAAGCCATATTGACTAAAACCCAAAATAAAACACAATGGTAATAATGGGAATATCATATACGGCTTAGGACCTATTGGCGCCTCTGGAATACTTTCACAAGCATCTATAGCCTTAGGTTCCTCCACTCGATCACGATATTTCTGCCAGAAAAAGTGCGCTATAGCCGTCACAATGGCGACTAAGAAATAAAGACGCAACTGATAGCCTACAAAATAGTTTGGCACGGGCATATTCAAGGTCTTTGCAATGAGTAAGGTAGATACTGCACCAGGTCCTACGTCCATAAGATGCCCCGTTGCAATAACCGCTGCAGCCCCCACTGGGCTCACCCCAAGGCGAAGCAATACGGGATACATAGTAACCATCATAAGAAGTGCAAGACTCAACGGATTAGGTACACAAATAGACAGTCCCATATTAAGAAGAAACATTAGGGCCAATACAATATATGGGCGATTTAGACGATATAAAGGACGTATAAATGTATGTGCCAATCTCGTCCCTGCCCCAATATGCTCCATATATTTTGCATAACCAGCACAGGTCATAATCATGAGGCCTAAATTTACTATATTCTCGGACGTAGTAATTCGCACAATATCCATGGCATCAAATACCAAGACACCTGTAGATTGAGACTCAACGAGTATAGCATCAATCCAATTTGCTTCATAAGCAATAAACATCATGAGAATTCCCATACCAATTAAAACTGGCTGTGGTTGATAGCGCTTCATTAACAATATACCTGTAATAGCAATAATGGTGATACATATAACTATATTCATAAATAAGCACCTCTCAACTAGAGAATATATATTAGACCTATATAAGATGTATACTACACTTGTATTAAACCCATGTTATACCTATATTATACCTATATCATGCACAAAAGATAAATAAAGATACAATGAAAAAGCACCATTACCCTTAAGATAACAGTGCTTTTAAGAAGGAAATATCTAATTGATTTTATTATTAAACATACAAATATCTAATCTATTAGACGGATCAGTACGTAGGTTATTACTTATATAATTAAATAGTTTTATTTATGCTCTTTCAACCATGCAATGGCATATTCAGCATATACGGCAGATGCCGCAGATAGTACAGTATCATCCATATTAAATCGATTATTATGATGATCGTAGGTAGCCTCGATCTCAGGGTTTTGAATACCAATAAAGGCAAAGCATCCTGGTTTATCTTGTAAATACCATGCAAAATCTTCTCCTGGCATTACTTTACGCATTTTAGATAATTTATCTTTACCTAATGTATCAATAACGACACGTTCCGCCAATTCGCTGGATGCAGGATCATTAATAGTAGGCGGTACTTTTTTTACATATTCTAATGTAGCAGTTGCTCCATAAGCTTCAGCAGTATGCTCTACTACGCGTCGTATGGATTCAACATAGTACTCTTCTTGGTCTGGGTCAAAGAATCGAATGGTCCCCCCCATTTTAGCTTCACCAGGAATAACATTCCATTCAGATCCAGAGTGAATGTTACCAATAGTGAGTACAAGAGAATCTAAGGCACTCACATTACGAGACACTACAGTTTGCAAGTTCATGACGATAGCACTAGCTACTACAATGGCATCAATCGCTTGATGTGGCTGTGCACCATGGCCTTGTTTACCTTTTACATTAATAGTAATCTGGCTACTTGCAGCCATACGAGGGCCTTCCTCTACAGATATGAGTCCTGCTGGTAAGTCGATCCATACATGGCCACCAAAAATAGCCTCCACCTTATCGTACCAGTCCCCAAATTTGATGAAATCTGGTGCACCCGCTCCTGTCTCCTCAGCAGGTTGAAAGGCTAAATATACGTCGCCTTCGATGCGGTCTTTCATAGACATTAACATTTTGGCAGCACCAAGTAAAATCGCCATATGACCATCGTGACCACAGGCGTGCATTTTGCCTTCCGTTTCTGATTTATAGTCCACTGTATTATGTTCGTGAACAGGTAGTGCATCGATATCAGCACGCAATGCGATAGCCTTACCAGGTTTATCACCGTGGATGATACCAATCAAACCGATGCCACGCTCTGTATCTACGTGAACCTCTACGCCCATAGATTCTAATTCTTTAGCCAAAGTCTTTGTTGTTTCAAATTCTTCATTACTGAGCTCTGGATGTTTATGGAAATATCTACGCCAATCTTGTACGTAGCCTTTATATTGTTCAATTAAATCGCGACTATGCATGATATCGCCTCCTTATAAAAGCCCTTAATTAAGGGGAATAACAAGGTAAAAGTAAAAGAAAACGACAGGCATCGCCATGTCGTTTTCTTAATTTCTTATCGGTTGCGCAACACTGCTTGTACCGCTAAAGATACAACAGCGGTTGCAACTGCCACAGCTGCAGTAATCTTTGCTGTAGTGAAAAGTTCTTCTTTTGTAGGTTTTGCTTTTGTAGCAATATCTAATGTTTTTGCTACTGCAGGAACCAATACTTCGTTACGTAAGGATTCTGTATTCATATTTACGCCTCCAATATAGACTATTTCTTTTAGATTAACACGAATGAGAATTAAAGTCTATATATTCATCGTTTTATTTCAATAGTTATGTTATTACGTAATGATTTTAATTAAATTTTATAAAAGTTATTCAAACAATTATTTTGCCGCTAACTCTTCAATAGCTTCAGCTACAATAGTAATCGCTTTTTCCAATTGATCTTGAGGAATATTAAGAGCTGGCAAAAGACGTACCTTATTTTTCGCAGACAAACATACAACGCCTTTTTCAAGACATTTCGGAATGACTGCTTTTGGATCTACTGTAGTTTCAATACCAAGCATAAGCCCCATACCGCTCACACCAAGTATACCAGGTTTACCAGCTAATGTAGCTTTTACATACTCTCCTTTTGCTTTTACAGAATCAAGGAATTCTGGAGTCATACGACTAATAATGGTATTACCTGCAGCTGCACAGATTGGATTGCCACCAAAGGTTGTAGCATGAGCACCAGCATTTAACACATATTGCATCTTTTCATTGAATAATGTAGCCCCCATAGGAAGGCCACCTGCTAAACCTTTTGCAGTAGATACTACATCTGGCTCAATGCCAAATTGTTGGTATGCATATAGACTACCGGTACGGCCATTACCAGTTTGTACTTCATCAATTAACACAAGTTGATCGTGTTCATGAGCATATTTTGTTACTGCTTGTACGAACTCTTTATCCAAAGGCATAACCCCACCTTCACCTTGAATAGGTTCCATCATAATAGCACATACGGCAGGATTGGAAAGAGCTTGTAAGGCCGCATCAATATCATTGGCTGGTGTATGAATAAAGCCTTCTGTAAATGGGAAGAAATGTTGATGGAATACATCTTGGCCTGTAGCAGACAAGGTAGTAATAGTACGACCATGGAAGCTATTAACCAAGGTGACGATGACATGACGACCTTCACCGTATTTGTCATGGCTATATTTACGAGCTGCTTTGATGGCACATTCATTAGACTCTGCACCAGAGTTAGAGAAGAATACCTTCTTCATACCTGTTTTAGCGCACAATTGTTTTGCCAATTCAATTTGTGGCAAAGAATAGTATAAATTAGAAATATGATTTAATGCATGAGCCTGTTTAGTAACAGCTTCAGTCCAAGCATCGTCATCGACACCAAAAGCTGTTACGCCGATACCAGATCCAAGATCGATGTATTCTTTACCATTTACATCCCATAAAAGAGAACCTTTACCCTTTTCAAAACATACATTGAACCGGCCATACGTATTGGCTATATATTCTTTATCTTGTTGTTCAAAATCGATTGTATTACTCATTATATCCTCCAAACGTACGGCCTAGCCGTCGTCTATCTATATGAAAGGTAACAATGGTAATAGATGATTACCATCATTATATCTACTATATTACTTTACAAACATTGTGCCAAGACCTTCATTGGTCAATAGTTCGATAAGGATAGCATGTGGAATCTCACCATTTATGATAAATACCTTTTGCGCCCCAGCTTCAATGGCCTCTAAACAGCAATCTACTTTAGGAATCATGCCTCCCGCAATTATTCCATCAGCTTTTAATTGCTCTGCCTCTGCCATTGTAATTTTTGAAATTAAAGACTCTGGATCATGCACGTCTTTTAATACACCATCAATGTTAGTCATAGCCACCATTGTTTCCGCCTTGAGAGCACCGGCAATTTTTGCGGCTACCGTATCAGCATTGATATTATATGTCTTACCATCAGCCCCCATACCAATGGAAGAAATGACAGGAATATAACCTCTACTGATAACATCATCGATAATACTTGTATCGATAGTATCTATGGAGCCTACGTACCCAAGCTCATCATTTTGTTTATGAACTTGAATCATATTACCATCTACACCACAAAGACCTATTGCTTTACCGCCAAGATCAGTAAGGTCTGCCACGAGACCTTTATTAACCTTACCAGCTAATACCATTTGTACTACATCCATTGTCGACTCATCGGTTACACGTAAGCCATTTGCAAAATGCGATTCAATTTGCATAGCATCCAATGTACTATTAATAGCTGGACCACCGCCATGGACAAGGACTACTTTAACCCCTACTAACTGAAGTAATAGCAAATCCTTCATAACAGATTTTTTTAATTCTTCATCAATCATCGCATTGCCGCCATATTTAACGACAACATATTGATCTGTATATTGTTTAATATATGGAACGGCCGCAGTTAAGATATGCGCCCGCATTGCATTTGTTACGTCCTTCATAGTTTCCTCTCTAACCTAGTGCTAGGCCTGTATCCTCAGGCAAACCTAAAGCAATGTTCATACATTGAACGGCAGCACCAGATGCACCTTTGCCTAAATTATCAAAAATAGCATGAACCATAATGCGTTCATCGTTGCCAGTCACATAGATTTTCATGCTATCTGTGTTACTCAATTGATTGGCATTTAACATGCCTGTATTACTGTTCTCGGTAAATGGTACGACAGTAATGATCGGACTATCTTTATAAAAGTTTTCCAATGCCTGTTGCACTGTATCAATACTTATTGGCTTTTGACATAAACGACTATGAATACCTACCGTTACTTCCATGCCAGAATAATAATCGTCAACGATAGGAATAAAAATAGGTGCTTCACTAAGGCCACATACATGTTGTACCTCAGGCAAGTGCTTATGTTGTTGACTAAGGCCATATTGACGCGGTGCATAGAGGAAATAATCCTTTGGTTCACTTTCATATTGGCCAATCATCTTTTTACCACCACCGCTATAGCCTGTTAAGGATGTGATAGTGAATGGATAATCTGCTGGTACAAGACCTGCTTTTACAAGAGGTGCTATACAAGCAATCATACCACTTGCATGGCAACCAGGATTGGCAATATGTTTTTCTCTAGCGATGGCTGTTTTATAATCTGCACCTAGTTCTGGGAAACCATAGGCCCAATCATCAGCTGTTCTAAACGCTGTCGATGTATCAATTACTTTACAAGGTAATTCACCGATAGCGTCCATAATTTCTTTAGAGGCCGCATCAGGCAAACAGAGAAATACAATATCTGCCTCTTTAGCTACCTCTTTTATAGCCTCTACATTTTTACGATCCGCATCAGCTGTGGCCAATAGCTCTATATCTTTTCTATCGGATAACCGTTCATGAATTCTTAAACCTGTTGTACCTTCATGACCGACAATAAATACTTTATAGGGTACCATAATAAACCTCAATTCTCACCTATTGGTGACTCACACCTATTTATACAATTCTCAGGTATTACTTTCAGTGATTATAAACAGGAAACAAACTATACGATTCATCACCTTCTAGGGAGATGAAATTATTTCAAAGGATAGTCACTAAATGTAGCAACCATAACAGCCTTAATTGTATGGAGACGATTTTCTGCTTCTTGGAAGGCTAAGGAGTTTGGACCTTCAAATACCTCTTCCGTTACCTCAATACCATTCATGCCGAACCGTTCAAAGATATCTTTACCTACTTGTGTTTCTGTATTGTGGAATGCTGGCAAGCAGTGACAGAATTTGGTATTTGGATTACCAGTTAATGCCATCATTTCAGCGTTAACTTGGAATGGTTTAAACGTATTAATACGTTCTTCCCACATATCGTATGTATCACCCATAGTTACCCATACACCTGTATAGATTACATCTAAACCTTTAACACCTTCAGCTACGTTATCTGTACATGTAATGGTAGCACCTGTTTCTTTTGCAACTTTCAAACATTCTTCATAGAATGGACCGGCTGGCCAGTATTGTTTAGGACCGATAAGTCTAAAGTCCATACCCATTTTAGCGGCCCCACTCATCAAGGCATTACACATATTAGATTGACCGTGACCTACATAAGCATAGGAGATTTCATTCAATGGTTTGTCGATATTTTCTTGAAGTGTCAAAAAATTCGCTAATGTTTGTGTTGGGTGGTCCATGTCGGTAAGACCATTCCAAACAGGTACGCCAGAATAATCAGCTAGTGTATCTACATCGGCTTGGTCAAAACCTCTGAACTCAATAGCATCATACATAGAACCAAGAACACGAGCTGTATCTTTCAAAGATTCTTTTTTATTCATTTGAGAACCTGTAGGTCCAAGATATGTAGTATGAGCCCCTTGGTCCGCAGCGCCTACTTCAAAGGCACAACGTGTCCGTGTAGAATCTTTTTCAAAGATAAGAACAAAGTTTTTACCTTCTAATGTTTTGATTTCTTTGCCTGCTTTTTTATCGGCTTTTAATTTTGCAGCTAAGTCCAAGAAATATTTAATTTCTTCTGGTGTATATTGAAGCATTGTTTTAAATGATATATGTTGTAAACTTTTCATAATAACCTCTTATTCCAAACTACTTTTTATCTTGCAAAAATTCGGCAGCGATGGCAGCCATCATTGTTATACCTGGTTCTAGGATGCTTTCATCAATGGTGAAAGCCTCATTATGTAAAGCTGGATTACCTTCAAATCCTGTACCTAACCAAAGGAAGGCCCCTTTAAATTTATGAAGATATGCGGAAAAGTCCTCTGCAGCCATAGATGGAAACTCAGGATGTACCACCGCTTGTTTGCCAAGATATTTTTCTACAATGGATGTAGCATAATCGATGGCATCTGAATCATTAATAGTCGCTCCATGACCGCGTTTATAATCTAAAGTACTTACTGTTTTAAACATCATGTCGATAGCTTGTAAGCTTTCACCAAGACGTCGTTCAATATAATCACGTTTTTCAGGTGCATAGGTACGACATGTACCTTCAAGATGTACATCGCCACAGCCTACATTATATCGGTCGCCACCATTAATCACACCAATGGTACATACGAGGTTTTCCATTGGATTAGTTTCGCGAGCCACTATGGATTCCACATTAACAATCCAATTTGCAGCAGCTACAATGGCATCGATTCCATTATGAGGCTCAGCACCATGGGTCGATTTTCCTTTAATATGCACGAAAAAGTGATCCGATGCGGCCATCAAATTACCTTTTTTAAGTCCCACAGTACCAACTGGAAGTTGTGGCCATACATGAAGTCCATAAATTTCATCTACATCATCGAGAATCCCACTATCTACAATGCCTTGTGCACCAGGGAATAACGCTTCCTCTTCGGAAGGTTGAAACACAAGCTTTACAGTGCCATGCAGTTGATTTTTTATGGATTGTAGGATAGCCGCTGCACCTAGCAAGATTGCAATATGACTATCATGACCACAAGCATGCATAACGCCCTCATTTTGAGATGTAAATGGCAACCCTGTTGTTTCATGGATTGGCAATGCATCTATATCGGCACGCAATGCTATGACTGGTCCAGGTTGATCTCCTTCGATTTTACCGATAACGGCATAATCAGAAACATCATTTACAAAAGAAATACCTAATTCACCAAGAATCTTTTGAATGAACAAGGATGTATTTTTTTCATCCCCAGATAATTCTGGATAACTATGAATATGTCTACGCCATGCTACAACTTGTTCTTTATATTGTGCGGCATATTTCTTGATCAAAGCTTGTAATGTATTCATTACTCTATCTCCTTTATACACTGTATGTATATTTTATACATTATTAGCGTATTTTTATAACCTATGTACGTATTATAATACTATCACTCGTTTTATTCAAGTTTTATACAAATTTTCTGTATTTTTATTTGTTATAGTATAAATTAATTTTTATCATAGTCCTTAAAACTGTAATTTACATGAACTTAATTTATCATATAAAATATCTAATAAATATATAATTATCATTTATATGTTTACCTATTTAATCTATAAATCAGAGAAAACTATTTGTATAAACACACAAAAAAGACACCTTCCAAGGAAGGTGTCTTTTGCTTATATATTCTTATATTCTTGTGCTTCTATTTCTCTATAACCGACTCATCTAGCTGTGTACCGTCTGGTAAGAAAGCTTTTACTATTAATTTATTCGGTGTAACAGTCATCGTCATATAGTTATTCTTATCTCGATCTGGTGCCACATATACATCTAAAGGATGTTCTTTCCACTTAGGGCGACGAGCATCTCCGGCAATACCAGTCAGGATATATAATGGTCCTGAAGCATCTCGATCAAAGTTACGTACATGCCCTCTATTACGATAAGAATGTAAATGAGCTGACAACACTAAATCTACATTAAACTCATCAAAGATAGGCATAAACAATACACCCTCTTCGTTGAATCCTATATCACGACTTGCACCTGGTCGGTCAAAGGCATATTGGAATGGATCCCGATGCATAAGAACGACAGTCCACTTTTTAGTATTATTAGTTAAATCTTGGCGTAACCATTGAACCTGTACGTCATATAAATCAGGATGATGTACATCATGATTGTCGTCATGATTGCTTTCATAAAGTTGCGTATCTAACACAACGTAATGAACATCACCATAATCATAGGAATAATAATGACGGTCAAAGGTTGTATTTCCATTGGATGGTACATCAAAGTAATTTAGGTAAGCCTTAGGCTCGCGCATTTTCCAATCTAATGTATACATTTCATGGTTACCCATCATAGGTGCTAACGGTACACGAGTACTCAATGGTTGTATAGAGTTGAGCCACGTACGCCATTGATAAGCTTGTTCCCCATTATCTACAAGATCGCCCATACCAATATATAGTGCAGCCTTAGGAGTACGATGTGCTGAGTCTTTTACAATCTCTTCCCATTGAGAATAATCCCCCGACTGAGAGTCTGGATAGATGAGCACATCATATACACTGGCACCAGCCGTTTCCAGGGAGTACCAATCACTACGGCGATCACTACCATAACCAACGCGATATTCATATTTAGTATTAGGCGTCAAACCTGTTACTGTAGCTTCATGAATATAAGTGGTACTGTCATCATCGGTAAAAGCTTTATCAGTAGCATTTATGGTTTGTATAGTATCAGCCCCATCTTGGCGATATTCTATAACCGCATCAGGTTCACTACTATCAGACTGCCACATAATGGTACGGCTTGTGCTATTATCTTGAGCTACAATTTGTCGAATATAACGACTTTCAGAATCGATAAGAGGCTTAATCTCTTGCCCACTCACGATAGCCGCGGTCCGAGCTATACGACTATGTATAGCATCTTTATATACATAGCCACCTATGGCTAATACAACCAAAGCTCCAATAGCTATAACTGCTTTTAATGGTTTACTTTTATTCATATAGTTCTAAAATTATTTTTCGTAATATTGTTTCATTTGTGTATAGCCATTGATGATGACTTCAATTTCACCTGTTCTAGGATGGAAGATAAGACCGTGAATAGGTACGTCTTTCGGAATCAAAGGATTCATACGCAATTCGTCTACAGTGTCTTCTACATTTTCTGCAGGGTGTGTAAATCCATCTGCCCAGCGTTCCATTTCTTTACGGACCATATGAATCGCTTCTGGTGCAATACCACGAGCCAACATTTTTTCTGTTAAATTTTTTGCTGTAGTTTTTGCCATACCACATTCATGGTGACCAATGATAAAGATTTCGTTAACTCCTAGCTCATAGATACATACAAGTAAGCTACGTACAACGCCATCAAAGGGACCTGTAATACAGTTACCTGCAGTCTTTACGATTTTCGCTTCGCCACGACCGATATCCATAGAATCTTCTAAAAAGTTAACAAGGCGTGTATCCATGCATGTCACAATAGCCATCTCACGGCTTGGCATCTTACTACATTTTGTATCAATATCTACATAACCTGTATTTTGATCTTCTACATATTCTCTATTATGGGCTAAAATATCATCTAATAAACTCATAGTACCTCCTATATAAAAAGACCTTGGCATACAACCAAGGTCTCTATATCAATAATGGTCGATATAAATATTATATCATATCAAGTTATACACGCTCTAAATCACTAGCAAGATTAACGCTATTACTCTCAAAAATAGATTTATAATAGCTGTAACTACGTCTTATCTATCTGGTGTAGATAACGCTTCAATAGCAACGCTACCACCGCGCACCACTTCAATGCGGTTGACGAACATATCTTTAAACAGTGCAATCATGTCGTTATTTTTAGATACTGTTTTAACACATTGTACGAGAACAGATTTGCGGTTATAATCGACTACCAACAAGTCAAAGGTTTGAGCAATGCGGAAGATTTCTTGTTTATCTGCTTCTTTGCAGCTGTTGACCTTAATAAACAATAGTTCTTTCTTTGTAATCGGCATATCCGTAAAGTCGATAACCTTAATCACCTCTACACTGCGATTAAGCTGTTTAATGATTTGTTCGTATGTCAAATCGTCGCATGTGAGCTCAATGGTCATACGAGACATGGTATGATCTTCTGTCTCTCCTACAGTCAATGTATCAAGGTTATAATTTTTACCTGCGAAGAGGCCTGAAATTTTAGCCAATACGCCGATTTGGTTTTCTACATACGCTGAGATACAGCGTTTTTCCATATGTAATTCCATAGCCCCTCCTATTTTTTATCCTTTAATAACATATCGCTTAAAGATTTGCCAGCTGGTACCATTGGCAATACATTGAGCTCCGTTGGAATGATAAACTCAAGTAATGTAGGACCATCTTTGAAAGTATCTGCCAATTGGAACCCTTTTTCAATATCCTCTACCTTCGTGATACGCATTGCCTTTGCACCATAAGCTTCTGCTAATTTTACAAAGTCCGGTACGTATTCGAATTTATCATTATCAATCATATCACGCGTCACAATAGCACTTTCATCCATTAATAAGTTCGTACATGCATATCGTTTATCATAGAATAATTGTTGCCATTGGCGTACATTACCGAGAAAACCATTATTCAAAATAATAAGCGTTACTGGCAAGCGATAATGCATAGCTGTAGCAAATTCTTGAATATTCATTTGTACGCCACCATCACCGCAGATAGCAAATACTCGTTTATCAGGCTTGCCGATTTGAGCGCCTAAGGCAGCTGGGAAGCCATAGCCCATCGTACCAAGACCACCAGACGTCAACATTTGATGTTGTCCTTTAAGTTCAAGGAATTGTGTGGTCCATAATTGGTTTTGTCCTACATCGGTAGCAACAATAGGACGTGCATAGTGGTTATTAATATAATCAATAACAATTTGAGGTGTTAAGCCCTCTTCACCAGCTTGTGTAACAGGGCGGTCAGCCTTAAGTTGTTGTAATTGCGCAGGCCATTCACCAAGATCATGAGGTTCAATATATTCCAATAATTTTTCAATAGCTAATTTAGCATCTGCTACGATTGGAATATCGACCTTAATATTTTTAGAAATAGATGCTGCATCCACATCAATATGGATAATCTTACAATTTTGTGCAAAGGTACTTAATTTGCCTGTAATACGATCGTTAAAGCGTGTACCAATAGAAATCATTACATCACAATCAGTGAGTGCCACATTCGGTGCATAGCCACCATGAATACCAATATTGCCGAGATATAAAGGATGTCGACTATCGATAGCACCTTTACCCATCAATGTAGTTACAACAGGAATGCCTGTTTTTTCTACTAGCTTCATCATGAGATCGTTAGCACCACTAATGCTAACGCCACCACCTAATAAGAATAGTGGTCGTTTAGCCTTGCTGATAATAGAGCATGCTTTTTTTACTTGTCCTACGTGAACTGTTGTATTTGGTTTATAGCCACGAATATTAACCTCTGTAGGATACTCATCAGAGCCCATAGCCTTTTGAATATTTTTAGGAACATCCACCACTACAGGACCAGGACGACCAGTACGGGCAATATAAAATGCTTCTTTCAAAATACGCCCTAGCTCTTTACGATCACGAACGGTAACAGCATATTTACAGATATTGCGCACAATACCAACCGTATCCACCTCTTGGAATGCGTCATTGCCCATGAGGCCCAAGTCTACTTGACCTGTAATACAAACAAGAGGAACACTATCAGAGTATGCTGTAGCAATGCCTGTCACAAGGTTTGTAGCACCTGGTCCAGAGGTTACCATGCACACCCCTACTTTACCTGTACTACGAGCATAACCATCTGCTGCATGAGCCAATGCTTGCTCATGACGTGGCAAAATTACTTTTACCTTATCTTGTTTATATAATTCATCCATGATATCGATGGTTGCTGCCCCAGGATAGTTGAATAGTATATCTACCTGCTCCTCTTGAAGGGCCTTCACCACATATGCTGCGCCTGAAATCATAGGTGCCTCCTTAACTATGTAAAACATGCATATCGCATTATCCATATTCTCATTCGATATATCTAAAAAATTGAATATCTTATATAGATGTGTTATACTCAGTAGTGTACCACATGTTGTGGTACATGAGTATGTAATAAATCTCAAATTATAGAAATATATATTACTTTTGTCTGGAAAGGACTGTAAAACCATGAAAGAAATCTTAGGTTTCCACTTAAACGGTTGCCCTTATTGTGCAAATGCATTCCGTGCTATCGATGAACTTGTTGCAGAAAATCCTGCATATGCGGATATTCATATCAACTGGGTTGAAGATCAAGACGCTCATGAGCTCTTCAAAACTCACCCATATGAATACTATCCAAACTTGTGGTTCGACCTCGACAAACAATATGAGGCTCAACCTGGTGAAAGCTATGACCAAACAAAAGCTTTCATTAAAGCTGTATTGGATAAAGCAATCGCATAGGATTATTACATGAAATCGTTATAAAACCATTAAGAAAGAGGCTAGCAATGCTAGCCTCTTTTTTTGTCCTTCCACTCAAGATATATATGTTTAATGACTTGAATTGGTGATACCAATAACATTCTAGGTCCACCATAGCGCATGATTTCACGGATCTTTTCGCGATACGTAGGTTCATAGCAATGAGTTTTACATACACTACAAAAAGTTTTACTCTCCATATGTGGGCAGGCATTAATTCGATGCTCTGCATATTCCCAAACATGCTCACAATCTTCACAAAGATGTCCTTTAGACGTATGGTGCTTATTATGACAATAGATGCCAATGATTTGGTACATAGTTTTTAGTTCTAACTTACGTTTTTCATCAACTGTCATACGGCTCTCCTATTTCACAGACCAAGATATCCACGCCACTTTATCAACCGTTTTATTATGAATTTCTCCATTAATGGCTAATGGTTCAATGAGATTTCTAATTTCTACTTTCATATCTTCTATATCGCCCCATGTATTATTATGAAGTCGCATAGCAAAGTAATTAACCGCTTTATCAAGGCTCATAACCTCTGTTTCAGGCACTGTTTTATAAGTCACTTTTACATTATGCCCTATTTCATGAATAACATCTAAACATGCTTTCATCTTACCATCCCAAGGGAATGAATCACGACCAAAGAAATGTTCAGATAACATATCTACCGTTTCATCGCTGCGTTCACTAAAAGCGATCCACAAGCATTTGTCCTTACTTGATTCATGCATGGCGCGAATGTTTTCTACATCAAACATGATAGGGCAAAAAATACTATATGTTAAATCAAAGGTTTTATCCCATTTTAGTTCACGGCGAGTTTCATCAGACCACGGTGCAATATACAAGCTAAGATCTAAACCTTCTGCCTCTGCTAATTGTTTAGCACCACGAATCATACCATCAGATAAATCTATACCTGTTGCTTTATGGCCTTCACGAGCCAATCCTAATGCATAGTCACATACACCACAGCCAATATCAAGGGTACAACCGTTTTTAGGGGGCAAAAGATTTTCATCCTTCAAGAAGGATAAAAACTCTGCAACCTGCGCCTTACGATCGTCCCGATTATGCATTTCTACAAAGTAATTAGATCGATTATTCCACGCATCTTGCTCATTACGCCAAGTTTCGTCGACGGTGAGTTCTTGTATTCTATTTGTCATTCTATCTCCTCTATATCACTACATCAAAACTATGCAATGATACAATTTAGTACTATATTAATCTTAATTAGATAATCTATATGTTATTCATCACGTCCTATATGCCTAGTGTTCCAGCAAGGATGTTCAGATTTTCACAAGGACATTCTTATTGTACATCATTCTCAAAACAAAATGTGTTACTCAAATCACATTTACACGTTATTTCAATACTATCAAATATAAATAACAGCCAAAAGAGGTAGAATAGTTCGTGCATGTATTTCTATTCGTTTCTTTCTTATTACTAGAGTTAATATAGCTGTTTCATATATTATTTATATTTATTATAATAAAGAAAAGGAGGCTTTGAAAGTATGGGAAAATATATGATAATCCTTATGTTTCTATTGATCGCTATTGCTGTAGTTTTTGCTATTTATAACTTATCTATAATTAGATCTATGCCTCCTGAAGAGCGTTATAAACTTCTTTACTTTAAGAATGATCAAGTCTCTATAGGCATTGGCTTAGTAAGAAGAACATTTAAATTAAGTGATATTCGTGAGGTACGTTTTTCTAAAGGAAAACAATTCCGTAGCATGGGCAGCTGGGCCGGCAGAATGCAAATTTGCAAACTAAATGGTAAAACAAGCCGTTGGATAGAATTTGACGGTACTGTCTATTACAAAAAGATGGTATATATAACTAATGAAGAAATAAGACACATAAAAAGGCTTCTCGAAATTTCGAGAAGCCTTTTATTTGGTGCGCCTAGCAGGATTCGAACCTGCGCACCCGGTTCCGGAGACCGGCGCTCTATCCCCTGAGCTATAGGCGCATGAATACCTAAAAATTATACCATATAACGCTATGGTTCGGTAGTATAAAGTATAAAGCGAGATAGTCTGTATATAGAAAAAACCTTACTATTAAGCCAATTCAGGTTCGGAATAACTATAGTTAAACTCAAGCACTATTTCTACACCATCTAATAGTAAGGTCTATATATTTATATTTTCTCTTTAATCAACTCTAATAAAGCATCACAGCTACGACTTATATCGTCATAGGTTTCGTCAAAGTTTCCCGTATACCAAGGATCCTTTACATCACGGCTTTCACCAACAAAAGACATGGCCTTATACACCTTAGAATCAAAGTCATCGCCAATAATTCGTTTTAAATTACGTCCATTATTTTCATCCATAATAACGAGGTAATCGAAGTTATGATAGTCATCAACGGTCACTTGACGAGCCTTGCGACGTGTATAAGGAATCCCCATTTCATCCAGCTTTTGCTTAGTCCCATAATGAGTATCTTTCCCTATCTCCTCACGCGATGTAGCGGCAGACTCAACATAAATAGAGTCGCTAAGTCCAGCTTTCGCAACGATATACTTCATATAAAACTCAGCCATAGTTGAACGACAAATATTACCATGACAGATGAATAAGATTTTTACCATACCATACTCCTTACATACTAATAGTCCTTATAGCATACGCTATAAGGACTATTAGTGCAATATTCAATTAAAAGTTATGTCTAACCCCTGCATCGATACGCCATGTATTATCTATAGTAGCACCAAAGTTTTTAGTGAATGTACCATATAGATATGTGCTAGGACGAACGCTCCAAGAAGCGCCGATTTCCGCATCAAGCCATGTATCCTTTAAATCTACAGTTGTTTGTACTGTTGGGTTACCTGGTGCAGAATATGTAGTATTTACCTTACCAGAGAATTCATGAGCTAGTGCTAGTTTTGCAAAGATATTAGATTTTTCTGTTTCTTTACCAATACCAATGCCAAGTCTACCTACGGCAGAATTTACAGCATCAGATTTCACATGCATGGATCCGCCGCCTGCAATAGTTGCATCATAGGATACACCATTTAAACGACCTAGAATAAATTCTACACTAGGATCGATATAGAAACCATTTTGTTTTTTAATACGTTTGCCATATTCAGCACTCAAGGATGTACCGTATGTATGGTAGTTACCATTCAAACGTTGGCCACTAATTGAGTTAAGGCTATAGTCGTTGGATAATCTATTACCACGAGCGATGATATCGATATAACGACCATCATCATGTTGCTTTGTACCATATAAGGCTATACCGCCAAGCTTACCGTCGCCACTGCCGTTGGCATAAGAGTTACTAGATGTACTGTAATCTAGGGCACCGCCGAAAATCCATCCATTGGAGGCTTTATGATCATACCCGATTTGTACGCCATTGTATGTCATATGTGCATCAGCACCATCTGTAATCTTAGATTTACCACCTATATATTTAGCCCATACTCCTTTATCTGTATTAGCTAGACGAAGATCACCTAAACGACGTTGTAAATCATTAGTATTATTTTTCCACGCCATAACTGTTGAAGTAAGGGCAGATTTTGTGCCACCTACGAGCGATGATTCACTAGCACGAACAACTTTTGTTGTATCATCTACAATAAGATGACCTTGAGAATCAAAATGATCTGCCCCTAGGTCTGCAACAGCACCAGGTGTAGTAACACCTTCATTGATTTGAACTGTTGTGCTAAGCTTCTTATCATTGCCTGTGTATTGTAATTTCTCAGCTAATGCTTGAATATCCTTTTTGTAGCTTGCATCGTCGATGGTATTACCGGAATGGTCGCCTTTCATTGTAATATGACTATTATCCGCCGCATGTTCAACAATGATTTGCCCTTTTCCAGCTTCGCTTGCTGGTACGCCAGATTTATAAATAGCATTCACATAACCACTATAGTTCTGAATTGTAATAGGACGAGCATCAATAGGATGAATATTACCTGCAGCCGTTGGACTCGTACCACCTACGAGATTGCGAACTTTACTACCTTTATATAAATAGGCTTCGTTATCCCCTGATGGACGTTCTCTTTTAGGTGTAGGACGCTCCATACCAATCCACTCATTATTCCAAGTGGCCCCATTTTGTAAATAAATATCAGCACCAGAATTATGCGGATTTTTATTACTTTCAACATATTCATTTAATACAGCACCTGTGAGGCTAGAGGTTGGTGTTGTGAAAGCTAAACCTACATTCGTCGGTTCTTCATTATGGTTTGGATCGCGACCATAATCCTTATCGATTAAGCCTACATTACCAACGGCAACTAAATCTTTAGTCCCTGGATGTTTACCATCGGAACCTGCATTAACGTATACATCCCCCTCTTCTGCTACTACAGAATAAGTATCAGATGTTTCTACCGGATGTGTAATAATTCGGCCACCACCATCAACGATAATATGACCTCGTTGATTAGCTTGTAAGCCCACACCGATAGCATCAATATCTACATTCCCTTTAACATGAATATTTGTATCCCCATAATCTCGATCTGGATTATCCTTACTAAGGCGTGGGACCTTACCACCATAGCCAGCATAGACAGCACTCATATAATAATGACCAAGCTCTCTTTTAGAAGCTGGTGCATCATTTTTTAAACGTACAATAAGATCTTTATCTACTGTTAGTTGTGAGCCAAAGCCATTGTAGATACCTGTTACATTCTTACTTTTACCAGTCTCTGTTAAACTTTTACCATGCACATTAACAATTAAAGTATCTTCAATATGCTTAACCTCAGGTTGCGTTTGTACCGATGTCCCCATGGTTAAGCCTAGCAATTCCTCTGCTTTATCGCTTGTTACAGTAATCTCTGTAGCCATTGCAGAATAGGATATACCTGTTAATACTAATGCAGTCATCACGGCTGATACATGACGTCTAATCTTCATAATGCTCTCCTTCTTATATCATGCTTATAATACACGATGCTTATAATACTCTCACTAAATCACATAAAATTTATAACACCTAAAAAGCACAAAAAGACCCCCTTAGTCCAACTAAGGAGGTCTTCTATTAACTCACACACTCGGTAAGTACTAAAATTATTAATTATTATTCTTCAGGAGAAATAAGGAAGGACAATGCACTAAAGTATTTATTTTGTTCCCCTTTATTTTGTGTAGGAAATGCAACTTCAACACCTACTACATTTAAGCCATCTGCTGTAACAGCTACAGTAGCTTTACCATTTTCATCGGCTTTAGCTTCACCAGTTAAATCATTTACTAAATCTTTGATAAGAGGTGCATTCGCATATGGTTTACCATCTTTAAACACTTGGATTTCATATGTATCACCTTTTCTTAATGTCAATGGATTAACAGAAGGTACAATTTGAATAAATGCATTTTTATCTACAAATGGTTTTGCTTGTGCATTCCAGTAATGAATATCATATTTAATAGCATGTGTACTCTTAACCGCACCAGGAACTTCAGTGATTGGTTTATGAATTGTTTTACCATCTTTAGTCTTAGTCCAGTAACCATAATCGAAATTAGTTACAGTTACACCAAGATTTGCTGGTGGAACAATAGCTACATTTTTTTCATGCTTAACAACTTGTACTGGGATTTGTTTGCCTTGTACATCATATCCAGTAATATTTTTTACCATATCTGCACTATAAGCATTATCTACAGGACCCTCACCTAATACAAGTACCTTTTCATCTGTACGATTAGCAAAGAATACACCATGAGCATCAACAGAAGAGTACACACTACCTGCCGCTAAACCTACAGCAAATAAAGAAGCTAGAATTTTCTTATTCATAAGAACCTCCATAATCAATAACTAGTTTCAACAAACTTGCTATTATTTTACATCTATATGAATATTTTGTACATACCAATACCCCTATAAGCAAGTCAATATGCAAACTAAGTATATACAAAACTTTTTATGCTAATTTTTCATAATTGATAAAATTATCATTTATTTTTCATATGCATATAATAAATAGGAATATCTTCTTTAATTACAAAAAACGACGCTCCTAACGGAGCGTCATTCACTATCTATATAGATATTATTTTTTATTTTTAGCTGCTTTTGCACGTGCGTTACGATCAAGGATTGTTTTACGCATACGAATGCTTTCAGGTGTTACTTCAACAAGTTCGTCATCATTGATCCACTCAAGAGCTTGTTCCAAGGAGAAGATACGAGGTGGAGTCAAACGAACCGCTTCATCAGAGGAGCTAGAACGCATGTTAGTAACATGTTTTTTCTTACATGGGTTAACGTCCATATCAAGTTCACGCGTGTTTTCACCGATAACTTGACCAGCGTACACATCTTGGTTAGGACCAACGAACAATGTACCACGGTCTTGAACAGAGTTCAAACCATATGGTGTAGTTTCGCCATTTTCGAATGCTACCAAGGCACCGCGTGTACGGGAAGGAATTTCACCTTTGTATGGTGCATAACCATGGAATACATGGTTCATGATACCATTACCTTTTGTAGCTGTTAAGAATTGTGCACGGAAACCGATCAAACCACGAGCAGGAATTACGAATTCCATACGAAGGTAACCAGCTAACTCAACCATGTTAGTCAATTCAGCTTTACGTTGACCAAGATTTTCCATTACAGTACCCATGAATTCTTGAGGTACGTCGATAGTCAAGGCTTCTAATGGTTCGCACAATTTGTCGTTAATAGTTTTGAAAATTACGCGAGGTTTACCTACTTGTAATTCATATCCTTCACGACGCATAGTTTCGATCAATACAGCCAAATGCAATTCGCCACGGCCAGATACTTTGAAAGCATCTGCAGAATCAGTTTCTTCTACCTTCATAGAAACGTTAGTTTCTACTTCGCGGAACAAACGATCGCGCAAGTGACGAGATGTAACGAATTCACCTTCGCGACCAGCGAATGGAGAGTTGTTTACGGAGAATACCATGGACAATGTTGGTTCGTCGATGGAGATGGATGGTAATGCTTCAGGATTTTCAGCATCTGCTACAGTTTCGCCGATATTGATATCGTCGATACCAGCGAACGCAATGATATCGCCCATTTCAGCTTCGTCAGTTTCAACACGGTTCAAGCCATTGTATGTATATACACGACCGATTTTCGCTTTACGAGTGCTTTCACCAGTCATGATAGCCACTTGTTGGTTAGGTTTCATTTTACCGCGAACGATACGGCCTACCGCAATTTTACCGATAAAGTTATCGTAATCAAGTGTAGTAACCATGAATTGAAGAGGACCTTCCAAATCACCTTGTGGTGCAGGAATTTCTTCGATCAATGTTTCAAACAATGGTTCCATATTTACAGCTTCGTCATCCCAGTTAGTTTTAGCCACACCAGCACGAGCAGATGCGTATACTACAGGGAAATCTAGTTGGTCATCATCAGCTTCAAGTTCCATGAACAATTCAAGAACTTCATCTTCAACCTCTTTAATACGTTGGTCAGGACGGTCGATTTTGTTGATAACTACGATTGGTTTCAATTTTTGTTCTAACGCTTTACGCAAAACGTATTTTGTTTGAGGCATTGGACCTTCGTAAGCATCTACGAGAAGCAATACGCCGTCAACCATGTTAAGTACACGTTCTACTTCGCCGCCGAAGTCAGCATGGCCTGGAGTATCAACGATGTTGATTTTAATGCCATCATGCATAACAGCAGTGTTTTTAGACAAAATAGTAATACCGCGTTCACGTTCCAAGTCGTTGGAGTCCATTACACGTTCTGCTACTTTTTCATTTTCACGGAACACATGGCTTTGTTTTAATAACGCGTCCACCAAAGTAGTTTTACCATGGTCAACGTGGGCGATAATCGCTACATTACGAAGATTTTCGCGAATCATAAGATCCTCCCTTTAATTCTTTTAGTATATTCTATATCACATAGCCCTTGTGAAAATAGCTATGTAGGTATATTCCCAAAATTGGCAACAGTTAATTATAACGCAGTCTATAGAAAAAAGTCAAAAACACTATAAAAAAGATTTCTTATACCTCTTGCTTCCAATAGCTTGAATTAAGTCTATCAAGATTTTGAATTAGAACAAAAGGCATAAGAAATCTTTCATTATTATTTAATTAATCTTCACCAATTAGGCGCACTTCTGGTTCTAAATGAACACCATGTTGATCATATACACGACGTTGTACTTCACCAATTAAGTCAAGTACATCCTTTGCACTAGCACTACCTGTATTGATGACAAAGCCAGCATGCTTATGAGATACTTGTGCATCACCTACAGACAAGCCCTTTAGGCCTGTTTGTTCAATTAATGTACCTGCAAAATACCCTGGTGGGCGCTTGAAAGTAGAACCTGCACTAGCAAATTCCAATGGTTGCTTAGATTCACGTTTTTCAGTAAGCTCATCCATACGTGCCTTGATGACATCCTCGTCGCCTGGTTTGAGTGTCATAACGACTTCACCAATAACCTCATGGTTATCATGGAATACGCTATGACGATAAGCGAAATCTAAATGAGATGCATCGTACTCCTTAATATTACCTTGGAAGTCTACAGCTAGTACTGAAGTAACTACATGGCTCATTTCCCCGTCATAAGCACCTGCATTCATAAATACAGCACCGCCCAAAGTTCCTGGAATGCCAATGGCAAACTCAAGACCAGATAGGCCATTTTCCCAGGCAAATTCAGAAGCATCTTTTAACATATACCCAGAACCAATGCATAACACATTATCATTACAGTCCATGATTTGAGTCATATGACGAACCGATACAACGGCGCCACGAATGCCCCCGTCTTTCACCAAAATATTGGAGCCGCAACCAATCACAGTTACAGGCACCTCTAATTCATGAATGGTACGAAGCGCAAAGCTCAACTCAGCCATTGTAGTAGGTTCAATAAATAAATCAGCAGGACCACCGATTTTAAATGTCGTATGATTACAAAGTAGCTCCTGCTCTCGTACACGTGTACTTGGTAATTCTTTTAATAAGGCCGTTTTTAACGCCTCAATGTTGTGGTTGTTGTTCGCCATGATCTAACACTTTCATCCCCTCAGTGATTGGTTCGCTAATGATTTTGTAAATATCATTAGAGATTTGGCTCCAACGCATTTGTGCTTGTAAATAAGCAGACGCTGCAGCATTTTCTTGAATTTGAGGCATCATTTCCTCTTGTTTTTTTTGTAATTCATCAGCTTCTGGTGCACCAGACAACTTTGCGTATTCCCATTGCATTTGTTGAGCCATAAATGTACGTACCAATGCTGCTGCTACGGCATCAGCCTTCAAAGCTTCTTGAGCCTCCATTAACTCTTTGTACTCTTCGGATTCACGCATAGCGTGAGCTAAATCATGAGCTTTATCGTAGTTCATAATATCCTCCTCTAACAACACCTGTTAAGACACTACCGTTCATATAGATTAGGTAGGTTTTATAACACATATATTTACTATATCACTTTATGGTGAAAGTATTTTATTTAGGTTGAATCCAATTGCCTTCGGCTTTAAGATCTGGATAATCAAGTTGACGCATAGCTTCATACGCGATGATAGCTACCGCATTAGATAAGTTTAAAGAACGCGCTTCATCTACCATTGGTATGCGAATGCATGTTTCTTCAACACCTTCTAATAAGCTTTCAGGCAAGCCTCTTGATTCAGGTCCAAATACGAGCATATCCCCAATTTCATACTTTACCTCGGAGTGGGTATGCTTTGCCTTTGTAGTAGCATAAAAATATCTGCGATCAGGATATTTCGCATACAACTCTTGAATATTTTCATGTACCTGTACATCTACCAAATGCCAATAATCGAGACCAGCCCGTTTTACGTGCTTATCGTCGATAGAAAAGCCAAGTGGTTTTATAAGATGTAGAGTCATGTGATTAGCGGCGCATAAACGCGCTATATTTCCAGTATTGCCAGGAATTTCTGGCTCATAAAGTACTATTTCCATTTTTGTTCCCCTATTCTTTATATCTATATTATTCTACAAAGGAACGCACAAAATGTCCACTTTTACCACCTTCTTTTTCTACGAGGTATGTAGGGCCCATAATCATGCCTTTATCAATGGCCTTACACATATCGTATACGGTGAGTAGGCCTACTTGAACTGCTGTAAGAGCCTCCATTTCAACGCCCGTTTTTCCAGTAGTTTTAACGATAGCACGCACCTTAACCGCCTTGTTATGATTTTCATCGGTGCAAGCGAGGCTTTCACCATCTACTAAAGAGCAGTGAACTTCAACCTTTGTGAGCGCTAATGGATGACAAAGAGGAATGAGATTACTCGTTTGCTTAGCCCCCATAATAGCTGCTAATTGAGCTACACTAAGGACATCCCCCTTTTTCATTGTCCCTGCAGTAATGCGATCATAAATAGCATCATTAATGGCTATAAAACCTTCAGCAACAGCCGTACGAGATGTAATATCCTTATCGGATACATCTACCATCCACGCATTACCTTCTTGATCAAAATGTGTTAAATCCATACTATATCCTTACTAATTCTGCATAAATTATCATCAATAGTTTTATTTTCATTTATTATATTATACAATAGATTTAAGATTTATATGTATAAGGAAGGAAGTGTTCCTATGAAAACAAAACTAACTTATTTCGGCCACGCTTGCTTTATGCTCACACGTGGTGATGTGTCCATGATTTTCGACCCATTCTTAACAGGTAATACATGGGATACCGCTAAAAAAGAAGATATTAAATGTCAATATATCTTTGTTAGCCATGGTCACGATGACCATTATGGTGATACAGATTTTATCGCTAAAGCAAATGATGCGCTTGTTATCTCTACTGCAGAGGTAGCTGGTAAGGCAGCAGCTGCTGGTTGTCGTACACACGCTATGCATTTAGGCGGTAAATTTGACTTTGAATTCGGTTCTGTTCGCATAGTTCCTGCATTCCATGGTGCTGGCGTACCAGGTGGCCATGCAGCAGGTTGTATCGTCGACTTTTACGGTGATATCGTATACTTTGCTGGCGATACAGCGCTCTTTGGCGATATGAAATTATTGAACCGCTTTAGCGATATAGACTACGCTTTACTTCCTATCGGTGATAATTACACAATGGGTGTTGAAGATGCTGCGCTTGCTGCTTCCTATGTAAAAGCTCGTATCTCCATTCCAATTCACTATAAAACATGGCCTGTTATCGACCGTGAACCAGGCGTATTCACAAGCCTAGTTGAAGGTAAATATAACCAAACGGCGCTAATCATCGATCCAGGTTCTTCTATCGAACTTAATAGCTAATATAATAGAATATTGATGGCATAGAAATGACGCAATTCTAAGGAATTGCGTCATTTTTATATGCTATTATAAACGCTTCTCTAGGTTAAACCAAAATATATCAGTGCTCACATTTATAAAGCAGCCTAAACCTCTTGGTTAGCCATAGAAAAGCCACTACGACTAGACATACGCACAAACTCATCGATATCTTGTGTTTCATCTACGCCTACATAACCGAGTTCACGCACCAGACCATAGGAATTATGTAAGGATAACTGAGGATTTTCACCAGTGAGCACCCATAATACCTTATAGCCCTTAGGCGCTTCTCGTAATCGTTCCTCTCCTTTACCATCTGTAAAATACACCATCAAATCTACACGATTTTGATTTGCTAAGGAGAATACAGGAGAAAAAGCTGTCGCCCCTCTCACATCAAGGCGAGGTTTTACATCTTTTACAGATTCCATCATATAGGTACGACGTACCTCATTATCACACTCTACAACAGTGATACGATGATTATAGGCATGTACAATTTGTAGTACTTGCTCTAATGCGTTTGTAAACTCCGCATCGGTAATACTACCACTCATATCAAGAGCGACCCATACATTTGCCTTATGTTGACGCAAGGTACCAGACAACTCCAATCGCTCAGGTTGACGACGATTACGACGCATCGTCGTTTTTTTGTACCCACTGGCGACCTTTCCCATTAATTTTTTAAGGTAAAAATACCACGGCAATGCACGACGTGTTTTTTGGAAGGTATCGATGAGGCTTTTCACATACCCTTCCATGTCGCCCTTAGAGGCCTCGTTGATGTAACGCTCTGTAATTTGATCCATCGTATCCGTATCAATGGAATCCGACTCATCCCAAATGTCATGGCTAGTTAGAGGGTCAAACTCCATAGCTACTACCGTATCGAAATTATCTACTGGTACAAAGAGTTCAGGCTTTTCCTTTATCGCCTTATCAATGGCCTTGGCGTAATACTCAATGGTACGGAATCGTTTGAGCATCAATCCAAAACGTTCATTTACATTGGCTACCGTAACTGCATCACGCTCCACATGTTCTAGGTAGTCATTTACTACCATATCCATCGCCATGTGGACCGCTATTCTATTAAAGCTTTGACTCAATGTTTTTACGCGCATCAAATGGGCAGAAATGATATGAAGAATTTCACGCTTAATACCATCCTTCATCACATCTGGTGGTTGGCGTAATAAGATAAATGGATTTACATATAATACATAGCCACCTTGCTTTAAATTAATACCAAAGGCACTAGTCATATCAAAACGAATACGATGAGCCATTTGTAAATAGAAGTAACCAAAAAATTGGTCCTCTTCTAGCAACAAACTATTTACATCATGTAGAATATTCCACAGCCGTTGCTCATAAGCAAGTGTCATCACAGCTTGTTGCATCACCGCAAAATCGGTACCCTCAATTTGCATCTCATCTAAGGCACGTCCTATAGTACCTATATGACTATCGGACATATTATGATTCATCATATCCGCTGCTATACGTTCTGGCTCCATGCTATGATGTTGTGCTTCATAACTATCTACATATGCTTCGTAGGCAGCATAGATTTGCGTGTACAAGGCCTCTGCTTCACGATGAATACGCTCCCGTTTTGCATGCCAACGATCGAGAGCCTCGATAGCCTTCTCATCATAGGAACCTATTTTCTCCCACCCGTCTATATGAGTGAGTAAATCAGAGGCGTCGCGAATATCATCTTTATCTAAATTTCGTTGCATCATTCCACCTCCTTTTTTGTTCCGAAACTATATAAATTACCTCATTTTCTAGATACATCATTATGTAAAACTATTGTTATGTATCAAAATAAACTTACTTTTGTGCTTCAAAGAAAGTATCTAGAAATAGATCGTCTTCAATGGCATAAGCGAAAACACGTTCGTATGTGTTACGCAAGTCTTTCATAACTGCTACGCGTAGATCACCTGGATACAATGTAAGGAATTCAATGAAGTGATGAACTTCTTCGGCATTGCTATTGCGGTTTAAACGATGCAACATATTTTTAGCCGCTACATACAAACGTGTTGGACTTTCACGTTTAACCTGTTCAGCCATAGACATAATAGCACCTGGCTTTTGAACCGCCGCCAATACATCATCAAAGGTAATAAGTGGTTCTTGGTCTGACTCAATAAAGTTTACAAATGCCTCGGCAATGAGTTTACCTACGTTACCGCGGATAACATTCATAAATACATCGCGACTATAGACTGAACCTTCTTGGTTTTTATAAATCGTATACAGACCAGATACGCGTTCAAAGGAGCGTGGTGTAGCATCAATATCATCTTCATGTCGTTGATTTAAATACTCTGGATAGGAAGAAATGAATTCGATAACTTTTTCCTCAATACCAGCACCTATCGCCCAGTCAATCCATTGCATATAATCAGCATTCATATAAAGCCATACAAAACGGTTTTGTTGTGCCGGGTCCATGTCGATAGTTTGGTAGTCAAAAGAATCCTCAGGGTTCATAGCAGCGATGATACGCACTTGATCACTTAAAGAGAAGCCATTGATTTCACGATTCAAGATAAGATTCATTAACTCCTGTTGTACTGCATGTTCAGCACGGTTAATTTCGTCGATAAACAGTAATACTTGACGACCTTTATCCACAGCTTGAGCCACATGTTCCAACGTATGATGTACAGCATATACTGTAGTCTTTACAGAATGTGTGTTACCACGACCATCTGTATGTGTTACAGATTCTACAGTTGGTAAACCACCAATTTCACCTTCTTTTAAAAGATTTCCATCAATGGTTACCAATTCCCAGTCATGCACAGTAGCTACGCGTGCCGCAAGAGATGTTTTACCAATGCCCGTCTCACCAACGAGCAAAGGTACTTGATTAGCAGCAAGCACTAATTCTACACTTGCCATTGTATCTATAAAGTTCATTGTGTCTCCATTTCTAATACTTCAAATATTCACTGACTGCAATTTTCTTAACAGCCCTAGTTCCATAAGCGTCTATAAGTGACAATAAGTCTATAGGCCATTTAGATTGGCGACCACCGATAGCTTGGTTGTTAATCAATTCACGAATATAGTCTTCATCAGCTGTATCACTAGAGATGGCACTAATAATGATCGATTTAATTTCGTCCACAGTGACACCTAAATTATTTGGTATATACCCTAGTGTGGCAGCACTTACACCAAATAGGTGCAATGCCAAGTCCTTTGTAAGCTTTGTAATTTGTCGCATCGCTTGAGAATCTTGTTTAACTGCTGCTTCTAATACGGCTACGCTAGGCTCATCAATATAACGTAATGCCAAATAATTCTCTTTAACCGCTTGCAATTGTACGGCTTCACTAGGCTCCTTAATATATTGCAACGCATCGTAGTTGGACTTTACAGCTTCTAACTGCAGTGTTTCAGATGGATTTGCAATATAGCGAATAGCCCACCCAGATTGATCGAGTGCACATTGAACAACTGCATCAGATGGGGTATCGATATATTCTAAAACAGCCCAATCTTTTTCCACCAAGGCCTGTAATAGTTCTTCTGTAGGATGTTCCACGAATTGTATGGCTCGTGGTGATTGTGAAAGCGCTGTTTCAATAACCTTTTCGGTAGGTTCTTTAATGTATTGCAACAACATGCCATTTTGAGCTACGCAGGTAAGTTGCATTGCTTCTGTAGGGTTTGGAATATTCCGAATTCCATGGGGGTTATTGGTCAGCGCCGTTATGTATTGTTCTTCTGTCATACTAACCTTCATTTCTATCTAAAAAGGCCATACGAATACGTATGGCCTATACTGAATTCTATTTTTATTGTATCATATTTTTTCGATATAATTATATCTCTTTCGTATACTTACTACACCGTTAATGCATCTAAATCAGAATTATTCCCAATTACTAATAATTTATCTGCTGCTGAAAGTACAGTAGATGGATTTGGTGGTACCTCTAATTCATCTCCTCGTCTTATACCAACTGCATTAAGATTATAAGCCTCACGTAAATTAGAATCCTTTAAGCATGTACCAACCATAAATGTTGGCATATCTACCTCGATGAGGCTTATATTTTTAGATAACTGTAAATAATCCATCACATGATCTCGTGTTAATGATTGTGCCAATCGTTGTGCTACATCATATTCTGGATAGATAACCATATCTACGCCCATCCTCTTAAGCATCTTACCTTGAAGAGCATTTTCAGCTTTGGAAACCACATGAGGCATATTCATTTCTTTTAACAACATAGATGTCATAAGATTGGCCTGAATATTGTCACCGATAGCAACGATAACAATATCAAATTGGCTCAAAGCCAATGCTTTAATTGCCTCTTCATCAGTTGTGTCAGCCACAATTGCATGTGTCACATAAGGAGAAACCTTTTGCACAATTTCTGGATTAATATCTACGCCTAATACTTCATGATTCATAGATGCCAACATCTTTGCGATGGTCGTACCAAATTGACCAAGACCAATAACGGCAATTGTTTTATATTTCATACTAAATCTCCTGATACGCTAAGCATTTCATCAATTATATTAATACATTCTCTTCGGCATAACCAATCGGTTTAGTTGGTGCTGTTCTAAGCGCCCATGTGCCGATGACAGTCATAACACCTACACGACCTGTAAACATAACGAGCATCAATACCCATTTACTACTTTCAGATAAATCAGGCGTAATCCCCGTTGAAAGACCTACTGTACCAAAAGCCGATGTCACCTCAAAGAGTAAACGAATAAAATCATAGGGCTCATCCCAAGCCAAGTAACATGTGGCTAACAACACGAGAAGAATGGATAAAAAGATGATTCCATTCGCTTTCAACACAGTTACTAATGATATACGCCGTTCAAAAACCTCTGTATCTGGTCGGTTATTAAACAATGTGCGTGATGCGAGTATGGCTACCATTACGGTACTAATCTTAACCCCACCACCGGTGGAGTTTGGACCAGCACCTATAAACATGAGCATAATGGTAACAAATAAGGTGATTGGATGTAGTTCATTATAGTCAACCGTCGCAATGCCTGCCGTACGGGGGGTTACAGACTGAAACAAAGAAGCCATGATTTTATTCCAAATAGGTAACGGTCCAAATGTTTGTGGATTAGACCACTCTACGCCAAGGAAAATAATCGCTCCTAAAACAATAAGAAAGGCGGTACCTACAAGCATAATTTTTGTATGCAGTTTAAGATCCACAAAACGAAAAACCTTGCGATGTGACCATATATCAAAGGCCGATAAATAACCAAAGCCACCTATAATGATAAGGGCCATCGTATTGATATTAAATAATATATCGCCTACCATCTCATAAGGTAAATTATTATCAAAAAATACGAAGCCTGCATTACAAAATATTGAAATGGCTTGCATAATCCCCGTGTACAAGGCAGCATTACCAATATAAGGGTATAGCTGGATAGTATAGATTATGCCTCCAATAATTTCAACAACAAAGGTATAGATGGTTAATTTTTTCGTGATATGTAAGAGCCCTGTCATTCCATCTTGTCCTACGTCTTCCGACAAAAGTACTCGACTTTTAAGACCTACTCGTTTTCCTAGTAATAAAGCAATGATTGTTGTAAACGATACAATCCCTAGACCACCTAATTGAATGAGTATAACCATCACGATTTTACCAAACATGGACCAGTGATAATAGGTATCTACTGTTGCTAGACCTGTTACAGATACACAGGATACTGCAGTGAAAGCCGCGTCTACAAGAGATGTTGTTTGCCCCTCTGCACTAGATATAGGTAACATGAGCAATAACGTGCCTATAGCCATAACTACTAAAAAGCTAAGTGCCAATAGACGATAAGGATTCTGTTGCATGTACCGTTGTACATGAGAATATGAAACATCATGCCACATGCTACTACTCCAATCCCATTAACTGATGTACTTGTTCTAAACTTGGTAAAGGGCTACGTCCACCAATGCCTTGTGTATTTAAAGCAGCTACAGCTGACGCAAAAATAGCTACTTGCTCTAAATCTGTATGAGCACAATGCATCAATATTTCCTGACCATTCATATGCATTTGTGCTG
The DNA here is from genome assembly GCF_963522475.1 of uncultured Veillonella sp. GTDB lineage: Bacteria > Bacillota > Negativicutes > Veillonellales > Veillonellaceae > Veillonella. The sequence goes on from NZ_CAUQYW010000003.1 coordinate 174,523, forward strand.
TATCCATTTTTTTATAGATGTACTTAACCAATCGAGCTAAAAATGCGCCATGAAAACTATCCCCTGCTCCAGTTGTATCTATTATAGATTCTTGGATGAAAGGTTCACAACGATATGGTGTACCATCAGGCCACACAAAATAACTACCATTTGCACCATCGGTAACCCCTGCAATGAGAGCACCACGATCATGAATAATACGACAAGCCTCTTCTAAATCGGTAGTACCAGTATACTTTTCAGCGTAATCACGGGCTACAATGACAATATGACTTTCCTCTGTAATCAGTTTCATCTCTTCGTCATAGCGCTGTGCACCACCATCAAGAGAAATAATTGTACCTTTCGCTTTTGCTACCTCCATAGCTGTACGCATTAGTTTTCTATGACGTCCATTTATGTGCAAAATTAAGGAATCTTCAATTAATTGTTTATGAACAGCTAAGAACTCCGGTTCTCTTGCCGTCGAACGTTCAAAGAATACTGCACGTTCTCCTGTATCCTGTTTTACTAAGATTGTAGCGACACCACTTTTTTCACCACGTTCAACTTGAATGGCATCTGTATTAACATTATATTTTTCAAAGTCATCTAAAATATGACGCCCCACCATATCATCGCCTATACTATCGATCATGACCGTACGAGCACCATACTTACCGGCAACCGCCAAAGCGGTTGCTACAGGCCCACCGCCATCGACTATAGAGGAAATCACCTGCTGTACCTCACGCCCCGTTGGATAATGGTCCACGACGATAAAGCGATCAAGTGTACTAGCACCGATTCCAACAATATCTATATTCTTTCGAGGAAATGTAATCATACTAACCTCCTACCCCTTTAACTGTCATCATAATCAATACGATAACTATAGTTACTCTTATCCAATTATAGTGGACTCGTTCTATACAATCTAACCTTTATATATTATATGTCTTTTGAATTCTTTTAATTACAGAATACAATTCGTTGTATAAAAAGTAAACCCCAGACTATTGTCTGGGGTTATTATGTAGAGTTTTCATTTTTTATTTTTAATTATTCCTCTTCTACATAGTTAATAACTTTGCCTTTTGTTTTAATGAAGTTTGGAATAATTAATACTAACGCAGCAATAGCAACAACACCATAAATACCAGCCATGCCAATCCATTCAAATGCGTGACCTAATACGAGACCAATAACAGCAAAGTCCGCATCACCAAATGTTGTATTTTGAAAACCTAATTGACCAAGAACAGGCAATGCCAATGCTGGTAAGAAGGTAATAGCCAAACCATTAAGGAATGCACCTACTGCCGCACCTCGACGGCCGCCTGTAGCATTACCATAAATACCTGCTGTTGCACCGCAGAAGAAATGAGGTACAAGACCAGGAATAATCAATACACCACCTACAGCACCAAGGATGAGCATGCCGATGATACCGCCAATAAAGGAACTAATAAAACCTAATACTACTGCAGTTGGCGCGTATGTAAAGAATACTGCACAGTCAACTGCTGGGATTGCATTAGGAATAATTTTTGTAGCAATACCTTGGAAGGCCGGAATCAAGTCACCCAAGATCATCCGAACGCCAGAATATACGATAGCTACACCTACGGCAAAGTTCATAGCACTCATAACGGCGAATAAGTATGGACTCATAGAACCAGACAATGTAGCTACAAATTCAGAACCTGCAGCAAAGGCTGCAATCAAATAGAATACAATCATAGTCAATGCAGTAGATAATGTAGAGTCACGCAAGAAACCCCATTTTTCAGGGATTTCAATATCTTCCGTGCTGTCTTCTGCCTTACCTACATACTTTGCTACCCATGCCGATAGGTAGTACCCTAAACTACCAAAGTGGCCAAGTGCAATTTCATCACCATCAGTAACTTTAGAAGTATAACTTTGACCAATGGCTGGAGAAATAGCAGACCAAGCACCCATTAAGAAGCCGCCTACAAGAATAAGTTCCATACCAGATAAGCCTGCGGTACCAAGTACGGCAGACATTAAACAAGCCATAAATAAGCTGTGGTGACCTGTAAGAAATACATACTTGAACTTAGTGAAACGAGCAATTAATAAATTCATCAATAAGCCTACAACAAGAATAGACATCGTTTCAACGCCAAGAACTTTTTGTGCTACTGCCACAATAGCTTCGTTATTAGGTACTACACCAGTAATATGGAAACCATGTTCAATCATCTTACCAAGTGGATCAAGATTATTAACGATAACTCCTGCACCAGCCGCGAGCATCAAGTATCCAAGAATAGGTTTCAATGTGCCGGTCATTACTTTATGAAACGGACGTTTCAAGGCAATTAAACCTACGCATGACATAATACCAATCAAAAGTGCTGGTTGAGACAGCACATCACGTAAGAACTCTAATACCATTTCCATGGCACTACCTCCTATATATAGTTGTTACATTTTATTGGGCTGCTTGTTTTAAAGCTTCAAGAATATCTTCAGTAATTTTCTTTTTATTAATATAGCTGCGAACAACAGCGACATTCTTATCTTCAAATTGTTCAGCCAATTCTTTTACAGTTACAATAAGGTCTGCTTTACGACCTTGTGCGGCATTAAAATCAATAGATTCAACTTGTGCATCAATACCATTTTCAGCACAAATTTCTTCAATTTTCATTTTTAGCATTAAGCTAGAACCAATCCCATTACCGCATACAGTCAATACAGAAATCATACTTACCTCCTACTAAACGTATTCTTGATCTTCTAAATGCTCTGCCAAGAATTCTTGTACATCTTCGATACTTTCAAAGTCAGCTGCCGCATCTAAAAATTCATCATCTTCAAATAAGGTAGCAATATCCGTCAATAACTGAATATGTTCATCCTTGTTAGGTGCACACAAAAACAATGCAACAGAAACAGGATCATTATCAGGACTACCAAAATTTAACGGTTTTTCCAAAGTCACCAGTGCAGTACCTACATGTTTTGCACCATTTTCTGGGCGAGCATGTGGCATAGCGAGACCTGGTGCCAATACAATATATGGCCCCATTTCACGTACGACCTCTACCATAGCCTCCGTATAAGATGGATCAGTAAACCCTGCATCAACCATAAGTTGACCACCGTGACGAATTACCTCTTCCCACGTTTCTGCCGGATAATGAAAGGATACATTATCCTCAGATAGTAAATCTTGTAACAAGCTAACACCTCCTGAATTTACTCACGTATATACTTGTATTATATCCATTCTTACAGTTTTTTCATACAACAAAATAGGAATACCGTAATAAAAACAAATAAATTTAATATTTTTTTCTATCATTTTATTAATAGATTATCCAAAATTAACGAACGAATATTTATCCTTAGTTCTAGATTTTTATTAGTAACAAAGTCATATTTTAAATTTTACTTCGAACTCGATACTAACATGATTTTCTATAGAGTTATACTTATCATAATCAATACCTATACGCGTATGTATATTGTATATATATAGAAAGTTCTCTATACTTAGATAAGGTTATATTACCTATACAATAGAATAAGGAGATTTTATGCAAACTTCTATAAAAGCAATAATACTATGTGTAATACTATGTATTTCATTGGTAACGGCCTTGCAATTTGGATCTACATTTATTTCTTTAGATCAAATCATTCCAGCACTTATGGCTATGATGGACCCAAATATCACCACGACTATGACAAACACAATTATTACGGATATTCGTTTGCCTAGACTCATCTATTCAGTACTAACAGGTATAGGCCTATCCCTTGTAGGTTTATTAATGCAAACAGTAACTAGGAACGCTCTAGCAGATCCTTATGTACTAGGCGTTTCATCGGGTGCTAGTACAGGTGCCGTCTTTGCCATCATCATGGGAGGTCTACCCCTATTAGGCGCATATAATACGCCTATCTTTGCGGCCCTAGGTGCGGCACTATCTATTATCTTGGTATTACTATGTGTTGGTAAAAGCAACAGCCCTGTAAAACTCATACTCATCGGTATGGGCATGACTGGAATATTCTCAGCATTAACGATGATGATTATCTACGGAGCTAAACACGAGGCTCAAGTTCGTAGTGCCATGTTCTGGCTGTTAGGTAGCTTTGCAGGTATCCAATGGAGTGACCTACCTCTAACAGTAATAATTATTACGTTATTTATGTTGTATATCTACCTATTTAACCAAGACTTAGATGTGCTACTACTAGGTAATCACGAAGCAGCTCAAATGGGCTTATCTGTAAAACAATTGCAGTTGAGTATCGTCGTTATATCCTCTATTGTGATTGCCATATTAGTATCTAAGGTAGGCGTTGTAGGATTTATTGGTCTTATTATTCCTCATTTAGCAAGAATTATAGGCGGCCCTAAGCATAAGAATACATTATTATTTAGTGCCCTCATAGGTAGTATTGTCATGATTTGGTCCGACGTATTATCAAGAGCCCTCTATAGTCCTGAAGAAATTCCTATTGGTGTCCTTACATCCTTATTAGGTGCACCACTCTTCATCTGGATTATTATGAACCGTTATAAACATAATGGTTAGTATGTATCATATCTTTAGGAGATACTATGTATCAAATTAATCAGCTGTCATTTTCATATGGAACAAAGAAAGTATTAAAAAATATTTCTGTCACCTTTCCTACGAATAAGATTACAGCCATCATTGGTCCAAATGGATGTGGTAAGTCTACACTACTTAGCCATCTATATCGACTACAACCAACTAATAATACAATCATATTAAATGAAAAACCCTTAGAATCTTATAAGGGGCGTGAATTTGCCCAACTAGTAGCCGTCTTAACACAAACTAGAGATGCTATGATCGATGACTTCCTCGTAAAAGACATCGTCCTTATGGGACGCTATCCATATAAACAACATTTCGGTACCTATAGCTCCGAAGATGTAAAAATTGCAGAACACTATATGAAGGAAGTTGGAATCACTCATTTAAAGGAAGAAGAAATTCATCACCTATCCGGTGGTGAAAAACAACGTGTATTCATTGCTAAAGCTTTAACACAAGAGCCTCAGATTCTCCTCTTAGATGAGCCAACAAACCATCTAGATATGAAGTATAAGGTGGCGCTAATGAAACAATTGCGAGCTTTCAAAGGCACAACTATTGTAGTCCTACACGATTTGAATTTAGCTGCTCAATATTGTGATCATGTCGTAGTTATGAACCAGGGAGCAATCCTAAGAGAGGGTTCTCCTACTGAGGTATTAACACCTAAAATTCTTGAACCCATATTTGAAGTTCCTTTCAAAACATCTTGGGATGAAGGGCGCTATCATTTATATTATTAAGTTAAAAGAAAGGGCTTACTATGTTTCAGAAATTAAGAAAATCAAAAAAATTGTTATTAGTCGCTATGGCATGTGCAACCTTTGCTATTGCAGGGTGTGGGTCTGATACGACTAAGAACGCCGCTGACAATGGCAATGCAGTAACGTGGAGTGAAACATTTGACGGTACTAAAACTGACTTTGCTGTAAAATCCTCTCCGACGCATGCCGTATCTATGTCGCAAGCAACTACAGAAATGATGCTACAACTAGGTCTTGAAGATAAGATGGTTGGTACAGCTTTCAAAGAAGAAGAAATCTATCCACCGCTCCAAGATGCATACAACAAAGTAAAGGTATTATCTGATAAATGGCCTTCCTACGAAGTGTTCATGTCTGTAAAACCTGACTTTGCAACAGGCTGGCCTGACTCCTTCAGCAAACGCGCCATTCCTGCAGACAAAATGATTGCACAAAAAGTTAACATCTGGCTTCCAGAGTCTATGTTATCTACAAAGGCTGACTTGGAGACTAACTTTAATGACATGATTAAGTTAGGGGAAATCTTCGGTGTTAAAGCAAAAGCTGAAGAATGGGTTACAGGTCAACGTAAAACATTAGCTGCTATCCAAGATAAGCTAAAAGACTTACCTCATAAACGGGTCTTCATTTATGACTCTGAAGATGGCCAACCATTCACTGCCTTTGAAGGTTACACAACTAACATCTTAAAACTCATTGGCGCTGACAATGTAATGAGCGGCTTAGGTGTAGATAAAACATGGGCTAAAGGATCTTGGGAAACTGTAATTGCTCAAAATCCTGATTATATTATTATCGCTGACTATGGTAACTCCATTCGCAACGATGATGATTTCCAACAAAAAATTGAAAAAATAAAATCTAACCCTCAACTTCAAGACATTACAGCTGTTAAAGAAAACCACTTTATCCGTGTAAAACTTTCTGAAATTACACCAGGTGTACGTACAGTGGATGCTCTAAAACGTTTGGCTGAAGAAATTCACGGTGTAAAGATTGACTAAGACAATATAACTATTTAAAAGTCACCTAAATCAACGTAATAATTCAAAAACTACATATGTAATATAATATACGAAAAAGGTCCCAATTCTATAAATTGGGACCTTCTTCGTACTGCTTGTATTGCACACAGCATATTATTTTAGAGAGTAGAGATGTGTTGTAGTTGAAAGATTTAAATAATGAGTTATTGTAAATTAAATATAAATTTTAAGTTGTATATGCTGTGACAATGCCTTTTTATCCATTTCGATTATATTGTTGCCTATAGCGTTTATCATTATTTGCCTTAATAGCCATAATTAATGGTTTGAGTGAAAGAAACTCTTCATCACTAAGTCGAATAGTTCTACCAATACGTTTAATCGGGTTACGTGGGCGCCCGGCACCGCGTCTAGTTCCACCCCATGCCATATACATACCTCACTTTTCACAAGAACAACTCCTTCTATCGATAGTATAACCTCCACTACATAAGTATGCAATAGTTATTCATTATAAATAATCTTGCAATACCTTTTAAACGATTAATAAACCGCATTTATTAATAAAATGCATAATTAAGAAAACCACATATTTATAAGTATCTTTCTATATTAGACTTGAATTGCAACATCAACGTTGCCAAATATAGATAAATCGCTTTTATAGAATATAGAATTAGAGATCTAGTGTATTTCCTATACATTCGAGTACATCCAATTATGATTGATTAATATGAAAACCTTAAAATTTACTTACTAACTTGAATAATTCACTACTTAAAATATAGAACAATACAAAATAAAAAAGACTGCTTTCGCAGTCTTTTTTATCTATATATAGTAAAATTATATTAACCGAATAGTAAGTGACCTACTTCATAAGCAATAGCTGCTACAATACCAGATAGTGGAATTGTTACAAACCAAGCCAACACCATAGATCTTGCTACACCCCAATTAACAGCTTTAAGACGTTTAGAAGAACCTACACCTAGTAAAGAACCACTTACTACATGTGTAGTACTTACAGGTAAATGTAAGAACGTTGCTGTAAAAATAGTGATAGCAGAGTTTAAATCAGCCGCAAAACCATTGATAGTTTCTAGTTTGAAAATCTTAGTCCCCATAGTGGAGATAATCTTCCAACCGCCCACTGCTGTCCCCATAGCCATAGCAGTAGCACAACAAAGTTTAACCCATAATGGTACATCTAATGTATCGATAAAACCACCACTAAGTAATGTTAATGTAATAATCCCCATCGCCTTTTGCGCATCATTAGAACCATGAGAGAAAGCCATCATGATGGCAGACACAATTTGCATGGATCTAAATCTATCATTTAGTACGATTGGAGAAAATCTACCAAAGATAAGCAACAATACTTTCATCACAATATAGCCACCAATCATGGCTACAATGGGAGATAAAATGAGGGATAAGAAAATCTTTATAATCCCTGCCTCATTTAAAGCATCGAACCCTACGGACCAACCTACAGCACCGATGATACCACCGATAAGAGCGTGAGATGAAGAACTAGGAATACCCCAGTACCATGTAAGTAAGTTCCATGTTATAGCACCGATAAGAGCTGCTGAGATGATAGCACTGTTGATAAGAGATGCAGACATTACAATGTCTCCACCAATTGTTTTAGCAACACCTGTACTAACCATAGCACCTAAGAAATTAAGCGCCGCAGTCATCAAAATTGCTGTTTTAGGCGCAATAGCACGTGTCGAAACAGATGTGGCAATAGCATTCGCTGTATCATGGAATCCATTGATATAGTCGAAGGCTATTGCTAAAAATACAACTAGCCATACTAAATAATGAGCATCAAGCATATTTCAATACTACCCGGCGGAATGTACCAACCAAATCTTCACAACCATCAATTACATCTTCCATGGCGCTAAGAATTTCCTTCCATTTGATAATTTCAATAGGATCTGTACACTCAGTGAAGAGTTTAGCCATCTCTTCATGGTAAATATTATCCGCTTCGGACTCAAGTTTCAAAACTTGGTGCACACGGCCTTCTACCTTTACATGATCCTTTTTAAGGCTACCCATATAACCAATAGATTTGTTAATATGCTTAACGCATTTCACAACGATTTCACTCATACGAATAGCACCATCACTTGGATTACCAACGTGGTACATAACCATTTTATCCATGATTTCTTTAATATTATCCAAAGTAGTATCCAATTGATCGATTAAAAGCTGAATATCTTCACGATCCATAGGGGTAATGAATGTTTTACGCAAACGTTCTACAGTTTCGGTTACTAATTCATCGGCAGCTTTTTCCTTTGTATCAATTTCAAGAAAAGCCTCTTCTTTAGAAATTTCGCCTTTAAACACACGTTCCATCATCTCTGCGCTTTCATATGTAAGAGCAGCATGATTTTCTAAAATACTGAAAAATTTTTCTTCTTTTCCTTTTAATTTAAAAGCCATGAAGATCCTCCTGAAACAGTATCGATTGCTTCTATAAATATAATTTAATTATAGCACACTAACAATAATTCCTAAACAATTTACCATTTTCTATATTCTAACCCCTATGCGTATATGGCATATATACTATTCACTAACATGAAAATGTCTACACTAAAATTATATGGTAATGATAAATGATTAGATTCCCTATACAAGGTAAAAAGCAGATAGCTGATGAATTATCAACTATCTGCTTTTTATAGTTACATTATGTATTACACTATATCATTTAAGCTATATTTAGCTATTAGCTTCTGCAGCTTTAGCTGCTTCTGCGGCCTTTTTCAAGTTAGGCACAGATGTTGGGCATGTAGCAGGTGTACAAGCACCATTAGGACCCAAGTCTTCAGAGCGATTTACAAATGTCGTATGTAACATGTGATGTGCTTTATGGCTCATAGGTTTGCCATCGAAGAACTCAGCATATAATTTTTGGATATCTGGATTATCACAAGCTGCTTTCACTTGTACCTCTGCATCGCGAGTATACAAGGACGCAATACGAGCTTCACGAGCTTTATCAGCCATCGGTAATTTAACGCGTGGTTGACCACCACCACCGATACAGCCACCACGGCAAGCCATTACTTCAATGAAATCATAATGGATGTTTTCTGCACGCATGTGTTCGATAAATTTACGCAAGTTGCCTGTACCATGAACAGCCGCTACATGTAATATTTTATCACCAATCACTACGTCTGCTTCACGAGCACCATCCATACCGCGAATGGCTTCAAATGGGATCAATGTTTGAGGTGCATCTTCACCAGTTGCTAATTTGTAAGCCGCACGCATAGCAGATTCCATAACACCACCAGTATTACCGAAGATGATACCACCACCAGATGCTTCACCCATCAATGGATCAAATGTAGAATCTTCTAATTCATCAAAGTTGATTTCTTCTGCACGTAACCATTTTGCAAGTTCACGTGTAGTAATACAGTAGTCTGTATCACGCATTTCTGGTACATCCCAGTATTCAGCAGAGGAATTCATTTCGTCACGACGGATTTCGAATTTCTTAGCTGTACAAGGTGTTACTGCAACAGCAACGATTTGTTTTGCATCAAGGCCCATTTTTTCAGCAAAATATGTTTTTTGTGTAGGCGCTTGCATTGCAATTGGACTCTTAGCTGTAGACAAGTTTGGCAAGAATTCTGGATAGAAGGTTTCAGCAAACTTAACCCAAGCAGGACAGCAAGATGTGAATTGAGGCAATACCGCATCACTATTGATAACGCGTTCCAACAATTCAGATGCTTCCTCCATGATAGTCATGTCAGCACCAAAGTTTGTATCTAAAATATAGTCGCCACCCAATTTACGAAGAGCAGCTACCATTTTACCTTCTACGAATGTACCCGCATCAAGTCCAAACTCTTCACCTAAGCCAACACGTACAGCAGGTGCAGTTTGGAAAACGACGATTTTATTAGGGTCAGCAATAGCTGCTTTTACTTCATCAATTTCAGAACGTTCATTGATGGAATCGAATGGACAAATAGATGCACATTGACCGCAATGAATACAAATTGGATGATCTCCATTAGTTGTTAAATCATAATAATCAAATACACCCATATCTACAGCACAAGCTTTACGACATAAGGAGCAGTTTTTACATTTAGACAAATCTTGTACTAATGCAATATTTCCGTCTTCAATTGGTACGCGACGGTCTAAAAATTGGTACTTACTCATAAGTTCCTCCTACTTAGGTAACGTTGTTATCGTTAATCGTAGAAATTATACTATACATTGTGATTTTTATCAATAAATATACATGCAATTCGTTTACATAGCAGATATTAAAAAATAGTATGATACAGGGGATTTATAGACGCTCTTCCAATTCCATCCACCGCTCTGTGAGTGCATCTATTTGGGACTGAGTCTCTTCTCGCTCAGACATCAAAGATTGCATCTTCTCATAATCCGTAGCAACTTGGCTAATCATGACATCAAGGCCTTTCACTAAATGCTCTAACTTAGGCAATTCATCCATGATTTTTGCATACTCCGCCGCTTCGGCTTTATTGAGACCTTTTTTTGGTATGCCTTTGAAAGTATCAATCCCATCATTATCTACTTTAGTAATATCGTCTGATACAGATTTCATATCAGACTGATGCTGTGTAGAATCAACCTCTTCAACTATGACCTTTTTAGAGTTATCATTAGTATTAGCTCTAGAATCAGCATTCGTATTTGCTATATAGAAAGGTCGTTTACCGATTGAACTTTCATCAAGAGCATCCTTATAATCCGAATAGGAGCCGTGAACAATTTCAATTTGACCATCACCACTAAAGACAAATAGTTTATCTACAACGCGATCTAGAAAATAACGATCATGACATACGGTGATTATGACACCACTAAAGGAATCAAGGAAGTCCTCCAAGACCTCTAGTGTAGGAATATCTAAGTCATTTGTCGGTTCGTCTAGCAACAATACATTAGGCGCACTCATGAGTAATTTTAAGAGATACAAACGACGACGCTCACCACCGGACAATTTACGAATAGGTACACCATGAAGTTCTGGAGTAAAGAGGAACCGCTCAAGAATCTGCCCAGCACTCAAGGTAGAACCATCGCCAAGAACCATATAGGAATGGTCCTCCCGAATGTAATCAAGAACACGCATATCTTCATCAAATTCTGGTAGCTCTTGTTTGAAATGAGCTATGCGAACCGTCTCACCTTTACCAATGGTACCCTTAGTAGGCTCATAGATGCCATCAAGGATATTCATAAATGTAGACTTACCAACTCCATTAGGACCTACGATACCAATACGATCATGACGCACCACGTGATAGGTAAAATCCTTAATCATAGGTCTCTCGCCAAAGTAGAATGCTAAATGTTCAATATCAAAGATGGTTTTCCCTAACCGTGTTTTTAAGGAGATTGGGTCCATTTGGTCGGGGCGCCGAGTTTTCTCCATATTCTTGAGTTTTTCATACCGATCTAGACGAGCCTTTTGTTTGGTGGTTCTCGCCAATGCACCACGGCGTACCCATTCGATTTCTCGTTTTAAAAACTGGCGACGCTTTTCTTCTGTAGCGGCTTCACGAGCCTCGCGCTCCGCTTTTAATGCGATGAACTCTTCATAATTACCATCGTATTGATACATACGTCGATTAGATAATTCTAAAATCCCATTACATACAGAATCAAGGAAATATCTATCATGAGTACTGATTAAAAGACCACCTTGACGAGCACTTAAATAGGACTCAAGCCAATCGATACTATCCTCATCTAAATGGTTAGTCGGTTCATCTAACAACAATAAATCGCATGGATATAACAAGGCCTGTCCCAGTGCTAAACGGCGCTTTTGACCACCTGATAATAAGGCTACCTTTTGCTCCACATCAGGAAATCCTAATTTAGATAGAATGATACGCGCCTCTTGCTCCACTTGCCACCCATCTTGTTGATCCATTCGCTCCAAAGCATTCATATAGTTCTTGGAGATTTTGGCATCATCACCACCAGACTCCTGCATTTGACGATATTCACGGCTAATCCTTTCAAAGTCCTTAACCATCTGTAACCGTGGATGGTCCCCATCGAGTACAGCCTCTAACAAGGTTGACTCCGCATCAAAATCAGGGGTTTGCGCCAAGTAATGAATACTCGCTTTCCCATTGCGCTCTATAGTTCCCTTATCGGCTTCCATTTGACCCGCTAAGATTTTTAAAAAAGTAGACTTACCTGTCCCATTGATTCCCACAAGACCTAGCCGTTTTTCGGTAGTAAAAGTAATATTTACATCCTTAAAAAGCAGTCGTGTGCCATATGATTTTTCTATATTTTGTAAACTAATAACGTTCATCGTATGCTCCTATTATGTCATTCTGTTATTTATTATACTACACATTACCATTGACAGTAACAGGTCCTCCTCAGTAGAATAAACGTAACATTATATATTCATGAGGAGGTTCACATGGCAGCAGATATCGTTTTAGACTTTTATGAAACTATCAACTTTGAACTTATCGATATCGATGGGTATGACACATTATTTACTGAGCTCTTGGAAGATGGCACCTATGCAACTGTGTCCGATGACGATGGTCATCTGCCGGAAGATTTAGAAACACCAATTGTATTCAATGTATACGACGATAACGACTCCTTCCAATGGAGTGTAACCCTAGATGATTCTTACCAATTAAAAGACTTGTTAGACAGTGCCGAAAGTACAAATACATTCTTAGAAACACTTCAAAAAATTCGACAAGAACATATTGAACAGTACCAGTAACACAAAAGCGATGACCTTATACAGGTCATCGCTTTTATAATTTTACGATAGAACATATATTATGCTTTAAATATATAAACGCTACGGCATATAGACATTAACTATATACACATATAGATGTTACTATCTCATTATTCAGTTAATATTAACCTATTAATATTAACAAAAGATATTAGACTATTAACTAATGGATTCCTCTACCTTCACGACTTCTACTGGCGTCTCAGCATCTAATATGTCTATAAGACTATTTACGATATTAGCAGCACCATCCACATGCCATTCACGAGCACGTTCAGACATCTGTTGAAGTCGTGGAGAATTAATTAGAAGCGCCGTCACAACGTCCTCCAAGTTATGAATATCACGGGCCCAACGAGCACAGCCACGTTGTTCTAATAGCTCCGCATTAGCCTCTTCTTGCCCTGGTATAGCATTAAAGAATACCATAGGCAAACCAATTGTAACCGCCTCCATACATGTTAATGCACCAGGCTTCGTCACAAGCAAAGAAGACGATTTCATAAGCTCTGAAATATTCGTAGTATATCCGTACACAATTGTCTTAGTTCGCATAGATTCACTAAGAGTAACTAAAGATTCATATAGAGACGTATTTTGACCAGCTACAACTGTAATTTCATCAATACCATTTACTTCATCTAAATGTTTTAATGCAGTTTCAAGAGAACCTAAACCAAGACCACCGCCCATAACAAGTACTTTTACAGGTTCCTCTAAGCTATAGTCTTCAATAGCATCACGGAAGAAAGCACGACGCACAGGAATACCAGATACATGAATACGAGATGCATCGATACCAGACGCCACCATTTCATCCACCATCGATTCGGTGGCTACATAGTATGTATCAATTTGTGGATAAAGCCAAAATTGATGACTACTAAAGTCCGTCATGATAGCCACTAAAGGTACATCGATATGCCCTTGACGTTTTAATATAGATGCTGCACCGCAAGGAAATGGATGAGTAAATACCATTACATCTGGCTCTTCTTGTTGTACCAACTTAAGCATACGGCTTTTCAATAGGTATGATAATGCAGTTTGCATAATCGTACCTCGTTTTTCCCCTTTTGATACGCGATAAATCATATCATATAACATAGGAAATACATCAATCATCTTGATATATGTACCCTTGATCAAATGCTCGACAGACATGGTTTCTGTATCAAGAAAGTCCACATGTGTAATTGAGGCTTGTGGTTCTTTCTCTTTCCAATATTCTTCTATGGCTCTGGCGGCCTGCATATGTCCCGTTCCAATAGAAGCGGACACGATGAGAACCTTCCGTGATCTTTCGTTATTCATAGTACACCCTTTCTCTGTGCATTATACCATAAATAGACGAAAAAAAGAGACCTCGAAAGGCCTCTTTACAATCCATTAGGGATTATTTTTTACGTTTTTTAGCTTTTGCAGCGTTAACTTGTTCTTTCAAACCTTTACCAGCTTTGAATGCAGGGGATTTGGAAGCTGCGATAGTGATAGTTTTACCGTTTTGTGGGTTACGGCCTTCACGAGCTGCGCGTTCACGAACTTCGAAAGTACCGAAGCCGATAACTTGTACTTTACCCCCAGCAGCTAATTCTTCAGCAACTGTGTCAAATACAGCTTTTACCGCTTTTTCAGCGTCTTTTTTAGTTAATTCAGTTTTTTGTGCAACACTTGCGATTAATTCTGTTTTGTTCATGACAGAACCTCCTTAAAAATACTATACCTAAGAAGCATGCAAACCTCTAGGCTACTTTTCCTGCACTTTAGCCTCCTCCCAAAAAGCATCCAGCTCAGCCAATGAAAAGTTTTCCCATGAGCGATCGCTTTGGTTAACACAAGCTTCTACATGTAAAAAACGCTGTCGGAACTTTGTGTTTGTGCGATTTAGTGCATTTTCACCGCTTATTTTATACCATCTTAATAGATTAATCAAGGAAAAAAGCACGTCCCCCGCTTCTTTTTCCATATTTTCTCTATCTTCTTGGGCAATAGCCTCCTTAAATTCATCCATTTCTTCGGAAACTTTCGCCCAAACCGGATCGAGCTCATCCCAGTCAAATCCTAGCTTTGCAGCCTTTTCTTGTAATTTATACGCCGCCACTAAAGCAGGTAACCCCTTAGATACGCCATCTAATACTGAATGTTGTATATTTTTCTTTTCTTGTGCCTTTAATTCATCCCAAGTGTATGTTTTTTCATTATTTTCAGGATTAAATACATGAGGATGACGGCGAATCATCTTCTGAGTCACATCATTAATTACATCTTCTAATGTAAACTGACCAGCTTCTTCAGCTAATTGACTGTGAAAGACAACTTGTAATAATACATCACCTAGTTCTTCACGAAGATTAGGCATATCTTTATTGTCGATAGCATCTACTACTTCATAAGTTTCTTCAATGAAGTATCGACGCAACGATTCATGAGTCTGTTTTTGATCCCATGGACAACCATTAGGAGCACGTAAAGCTTTTACTACATCTACCAATGGCTGTACCGATACTGGTTTATTAGTATTGTTCTTCATATAGTTTAGCCTCCTCCTTATTTCGGCGAGCTTGTAAACGCTTACCTATAACTGGAAAATAATACATATCAGCTTTTACAACGGCCTTTGTTAACCATAAGGATAAACCATATACAAATACAGCTACAATAATAGATGCTGCCACTGCACCACCATTGCCAAATAACTCTACGGTAGTCACATACACTACCTGTGTAGCACCGCCCATAGCCATGGCAGATACTACAATTTTTAATAGCTCTAATTTATTAAGTACAGTTCCTACATATTTTTTTACAAATATATAGTTTATGAGCGCCGCAATGGCAAAATTCAAATTCGTTGCCCATGCAGCACCATTAATGCCTAGCTCAATAGTACCTGTTAATTCATAGTCTAAGAAGGTCTTAGCCAACAAACCAATAAAAATGGCTACCATAGGAATAACAGTTCTGCCTAACCCTTGTAAGATGCCTGCTGTAATCTGTTGCCAACCTAAGAATATAATGCTCAAGCTAATAACAGCAATAACAGGACCTGCATGAGGCGTTGCATATATCAGTTTAGATATAGGTGTCGCCAATACACAGAGCCCGATACAGGCTGGAATAGTAAACATATTTGCAATTTTAATGGCTATCCCAGCGCGCTGCACAATACGATGTACATCACCTTGGGCATGCGCTTCCGATACTGCCGGTACAAGACTAGCTGCTAGAGATGTAGTCAAAATAATGGGCAACCCGATCAACGATGTAGCCATCCCTGTAAGATACCCAAATTGTGTAGTCGCTTCATTGAGATAATACCCAATATCCATCAAACGCTTTGGTACGATGAATGTATCAATAAGGGATACCATAGGCAGCATAATATTGGCCATCGAAACAGGTATGGCCAAACTAAATAGTCGTTTGACTACAGAACTATTACTTTCACCAACAGCATTCGGATTCTGCTGTACCAACATTTGCGCTCGTACACGACGTTGACGATAGTAAAAGTAAATTAATACGAGTAATCCCACTAATACACCTGGGAAGGTAGCAAAAGTTGCACCACCGGCCGCTAAGTGTAACCCTCTATCAATGAAATAATAGGCTAAGCCTACCATAGAGGATACACGGAATATTTGTTCAAAGACTTGGCTAGTCCCAGTAGGAACCATGTATTGGAAGCCTTGAAAGTAACCTCTAAAACAACTCAAAATTGTAACGACAAAGATTGCTGGTGATAATAGTTGAATAGCAAGCAATGCACGAGGATCTGTAATAATATGAGAATCTATGAGCCACTGTGCACTACCGTATAAAGCAACACTAAATACAAAGCCTAACAGTGTTAATACCTTTAACGATACGGAAAATACTTGTTGTACACCACGCATATCATCATTAGCTAGCTTTTCCGCAATCATTATAGATATGGCAACAGGAATACCTGCAGCGGAAATACTAACAATAATTTGATAAATCGGATAAGCCATCATGTACAGGCCAATCCCTTCGCCACCAAGAACACGTGCAATAAGGACTTTACTGAAAGCCCCAATAATTTTAACGATAATCCCAGCTAAGGTTAAAATCATAGCGCCCTTTAAAAATCGATTCATAGGCCCCCCTTAGGCGATGATTTGTAGCTAAGAGCCTTCATCACCGCTTCCGTAATGGTCAAAATAGAACCTTTCATGCCATTAAGACTCACATATAATGTGGCTGGCTTAGTATCCGCAAATTTCATCTTTTTCCATAAGTCTTCCCTTACAGCTCCCATATCCCAGTCACCCATCTTGGAATCATCATGCCAATGAATAGTAAGCTGCTGTTCTCTACGAACAATACTTTTAATGCCCAGTAAACGTGCTTGTTCTTTGATTTGAGCAATACGCAATAAGCGGTCCACCGGATCTGTTGGCGTACCGAACCGGTCAATGAGTTCGTCCGTCATATCATCAAGCTGTTCTTTGGATTTAATATGTAACAATCGTTGATATATAGAAATCTTACGAGCACTATCTTTGATATACGCATCATCGATAAAGGCATCTACTTCTAAATCGATGGCTGGATCAATAGAGACCTCGCGTTCTACCTCTTTATTTTGAGCCTTCGCAATGGCTTCTTCTAACATACTTACGTACATACCAAAGCCGACAGAGGCGATGTTACCATGTTGCTGTGAGCCTAAGAGATTACCAGCACCGCGAATTTCTAAGTCTCGCATAGCCAATTTAAACCCGGCACCAAGCTCAGTGAATTCTTCAATAGCTTTTAAGCGCTTTTCTGCTGCTTCTGAAAGCATTTTGTCAGGGCGATACATAAAGTATGCATAGGCTCGTCTACGAGAACGCCCTACACGGCCGCGCATTTGATATAGCTGAGATAAACCTAATCGGTCCGCATCATAAATAATAATAGTATTGGCATTTGGAATATCTAGGCCTGTTTCGATGATACTTGTAGACAATAATACATCATAATGACCTTCATAGAAATCAGTCATAATTTCTTCAATTTGACGGCCCGTCATCTGACCATGAGCAATAGCATAGCGTAAACCAGGTAAGGCCGCCTCTAATAATTCACCCATATGATTAATAGATGCAACACGATTATATACGAAGTATACCTGTCCGCCCCGTGCCAATTCGCGTTTAATAGCATCAGCAACGAGATTCATATCATATTCCACCACATAGGTCTGAACAGGTAACCGTTCTTCTGGTGGAGTATTGATAACAGACATCTCCCGAACACCTACAAGAGACATATGTAAGGTTCGAGGAATTGGGGTTGCACTCAAGGTGAGCACATCAATATTACTAGCCCACTCTTTCCATTTTTCCTTTTGTGCTACTCCAAAGCGTTGTTCTTCATCAACAACAAGCATGCCTAAGTCTTTAAAGACTACTTTTTTATTAAGGAGTGAATGGGTACCGATGAGAACATCGATAGAACCGTCCTCTACACCTTTTAGAACTTGTTTCTTCTCGGCTGTACTACGAAAACGATTGAGCACATCTACCTTGACCCCAAATGGAGCAAAACGGTTCCAGAAGGTTTGAAAGTGTTGCTGTGCAAGAACTGTTGTCGGTACGAGCACCGCAACCTGTTTGCCACTCATAACAGCCTTAAAGATGGCACGCATGGCCACTTCTGTTTTCCCAAAGCCTACATCACCTGCCAACAAGCGATCCATAGGAACAGGTTTTTCCATGGATGCCTTGATTTCTGCTGTAGCCTGTAATTGGTCTTCCGTTTCTTCATAAGGGAAGGCGTCTTCAAATTCCTGCTGCCATGGTTGATCGGGTAAGAATGCAAAGCCTTCTGTAATTTCTCGTTGTGCATATATCTCAACAAGTTTATCCGCCAAATCATCAATGGATTTTTTTGCCTTTGTAACAACTTTAGCCCAGTCACGTCCCCCCATCTTATGAATACGAGGTACATCACCTTCATTGCCAATATACTTCTGTAATTGATCTAAATTGTTGGCAGGTAAGAATAGTTTATCCGTTCCCGCATAAGCAATCTCAATATAGTCCCGATGGATGCCTTCTGTTTCTATTGTTTTAAGTCCAATATACTTACCAATACCATGCATGCTATGAACCACATAGTCACCTGGCGTTAAGTCCGTAAAGTAATTGATTTCTTGGCCCTTTTTAGGCTTGTTGCGAAGCTTACGTTTTTGTTGTCCGTAAATATTGCCTTCTACAACAACTACGAGATGGCTATTAGGTAATTCAAAACCATCTGTCAATAAACCTTGCAATATAACAACCGTATTAGGTTTTGCAATCCATTTCTCACTATGAACAAAGGCAATCCCTTCACCTTCAAGAGCTCGTTCAATACCTTCTCGTCGTTGTTGGTTATTTAATACCAATACAACTTGATGATTTAGACGATGCCATTGCTTAATTTCATCCGTTAATAAAGGAATTTGACGCTCAAAGCTCGTCATCGTCTTGCCTTGAATACCAATTGGGGTAAATCCAGCTAAACCGATAGAACGTTGTTGCATAAATGTGAAAGCCACTTGATTCGTCGCTTCTACAGTACGTTGCAATTCACTCCAGTCACAATGATTTTTACGATGTGTTGGGTCCTCCTTGAGGAACTTCTTTAATGCTTCCTGAATGCGACCCGGTTCATCGTAAATAAGAGTACCTTCTTTCACATAAGATAATAAGGTGCAATCTGCATCACTTTTACCAAGGAAGAAAGGTGTCACCGTATACGAATCAATTTGTTCAACGGAACGTTGGTTCTCTACAGAGAAGAACCGCAATGTATCGATTTCATCGCCAAAGAACTCAATTCGAATCGGATGTTCACTATTAACCGGATAAATATCTAAGATATCCCCGCGCACGGCAAAATGACCACGTTGTTCCACCTGGTCTACACGTTCATATCCAATTGTGACAAGCTGTTCAAGAACTGTATCGCGTTCAATCGTATGATTCAAAGAAAAATGTAACGATTGACCTTTTAAATATTGTGGAGCTACTACATACTGTGTAACCTCTTCTGCGTTCGCTATAACTACAGCAGGTTCTTGCCATGCGAGCAAAGCTAAGGCACGCATTTGTGCACCTTGGACCTCAAGACTGCGCGCTACAGTTGTAAAGTCCACATGATCAGTTATAGGAAATGATAGGACTGGAATATTAGGCAAAAAAAAGGCTAAATCTCGTTCCCACATCTCTTTATGATCCTTATCATGGACTACGATAACTACAGGCCTTGTAAGGCCAGTAGCAAAAGCTTGGTTTAAGAGGAAACTCTTTTGAGAACCACTAAGACCATATATGACTGACTTTCCTTTCCGCTGAAATGCGTTTAGCCCATCCACAAAGGATGGGTTCTGTGAAAGCAGCTTAGTTAATGTATTATCCATACTGCACCATATAGTATTACTATGATTATATTAATTAAATAGTTCTAACAATTTATTATAACATATTACGAAGTAGTTAATTTTGTACTTAATTGTAAAAGCTTTAATACTATATCCATAAAAACACCTAATTTTAGGTAAAAAAAATAGCACCTCAAAAGGTGCAATAAAGTTGGTGCGGGAGAAGGGACTTGAACCCCCACGCCGTAAGGCGCCAGATCCTAAGTCTGGTGCGTCTGCCAATTCCGCCACTCCCGCGTCTCAACTGAAATAATAATATCATGTATAGAATGCATCGTCAATCATTTTTTTAGAATTAACGTAAATTTCATGTATCCTCTATAAATATCTATTGCATAATCATTTCTATTTAGCCTTATATATTGTCACTTAGACATAAATAGTGATGTAAATAGTAACGTTAATTAAATAGTAAAACAAAAAAGAGACTGACCCAGAATCCGAACTACTAGAATCCTGGGTCAGCCTCTTTTTTAGGATGATGATGAATAAATGCATGCCCTACATTTACCATAAAATATATTAACAGTCATAACACATGTCATGCTGGTAATACCAAAAGGTATTTTCACCACGACCATGCCATCGACATTAAGGTCTTCTGAATACAATTAAAATCATTTATGATAAAAATCGTATAGAACTAAAAAATCCTTTTTACGGGTACGTAAAAAGGAGCTACTAACTTCTCCTCCCTATCTCTCGTAGGTCAAATGGTGAATGTTGAATAGGTAGTTCTCCTGACTCGGCGTCATCGCTTATCTAGCCTTCCCAGTTTCCCAGTGACTTAATTTAGACTCGCTCGACCATACAGTGGCGGGACCGTGCTGGCATTTAACCAGCTTCTCTATTATGCTTCTCAGCACCTATTCCCAAATATGATGTTTTCTATGAGTTAATATTAACACCACTTCTGTATTAAGTCAATTTATTTTCGTAATTTTATTAATTCATCTTCTATTCATCTATTGCTATATATGATATTTTTAATTACAATATAAAGGTATCTAAAAATAGGAGGAATCTATGTATATCGGAGATTTCATTAAAGAATATCGTGAAGCCAATGATGTATCCGTTGAAGACTTCGCCACAAAAGCAGGCTTAACAGTTACAGAAATTGAAGCCTTAGAAAATAACTTACAAGAAGATGGTACTGTAATACCAGTTGCGATGCGACAAATCAAAGGTATCGCCGCAGCTATGAGTGCACCAATGCCTGTAGTTTTAGCTCAGATTCCTTCCGATCAAGAATTAGTTGTCCATGTAGTGGCTGAGTCTGATCAGCCCCATGCAAAGTAATAAGGAGAATAAATGAAGCGTAGTTTATTAATTGCAGCAGCTTTCACAATCTTAGGCATCCTGCCCTCTCAAGCAGTCAATATTGCTGACTTAGAGAATGCAAGAGGTTATGCCTACTTATATCGTATGAATGGTCAAAACTATTACGCAGAACAACGCGTTAAAGTTATCGCTGGTGAAGGTAATAAATTTGAAATTATCGGTCGCACCTATAGCCATCAAGGGGCTCAATATTATATGACAGAGTATATAAATCATTATTACTTTGATCAAGATGCTGACACAATTCAATGGGTTCAAGAACAACGTAATATTATCGATGCCCGTACAGGCAAAGTATTACGCGAAGAAAAACGCCCTAAAGCTAAATTAATTACCTTAAAACCAGATACATATGGTTATATGCAAGCTATCTATTGGAGAGATCTTGCTATTGCTGCAGGGCAGTTAAAATAAAGGAATTTATTTTAGCTTAAGTCTAATTAAATTTAAAACTCCAAAACCAAAAGACTCTACACAATTATGTGTAGAGTCTTTTTAATAGATAAATAGTTTTCAATTTTAAATAAATAAAAAAGCACCACATTACTGTGATGCATTCATTTGGTGACCCAGAAGGGATTCGAACCCCTGGCCTTTTGATTCGTAGTCAAACGCTCTATCCAGCTGAGCTACTGAGTCATGTACTTGGTACTCACTTATATTAACATAATGCTTACATCTATGCAAGTATTTTTTTAATATTTTTTGAGTAATTTTATGGACATGCGACCCGAAGGCCGCACTCCAAAGTTTGGCAGGGGCAGTAGGACTTGAACCCACAACCAACGGTTTTGGAGACCGCTACTCTACCAATTGAGCTATACCCCTATGTTTATCAAGCTGTACTTAATACTTGATTAGTTTAACAAAAATTAGATACTATGTCAAGAAATAAAGCATCTATAAATAATGAAATAATAGTGAATTTAAAAGGAAAAAGAGCCCTTTTTCAAGGGCTCTTCTGTCTACCTAACTTTTACCTTTATATATACGGGAGATAGTATATATAATTAGAGAGTTTTGTATATGTATTGTTTTGTTTATACACAGGGAGAGTATTGTTGTGTATTTAAGTGTTGTTTTATGTGTTGTATTGTTTTGTTTTGTGTTGTGTTGTTTGTATTATTTGTAAAAGGGACAGGTAAAAGTTATTTGCAGTAGACCTCCATTTCCTTAGTTGATCTCAATCAACTATTGCTAGTATATAAATTGTATGTGAAAACATAGTGAAAGTATTATGAGACATATATGAAACGAGTAAATTTTGGTACATATTTAATTACTGCAAAGATAACTGTAAAATCAGTATTCATCTATATTTATCGACATATATATAATTTTTAGATAAAACTATGCATGAATAAAATATGTAGTAGATACTGATTATTAAAATTTATAATTAGAGTACTATTAATTACATAAAAATGATGAATTAGGAAATTTTATTAAAGAATATCTTATGTACTGTTTTGATCAATCAAGTATTATGTATAGATATATCCATTAAAACAGTAATATTTGAGTTATACTGTTGTTTTTATATCGCTAAGAAGTCTATACCTATTGAATAATACAACTAACGTTTACGGATAAATATTTAAAGGTGAAAATGAAAGATAATTGTATATAATAGAATTTATGGAATACATAAATTTGGAGTTACTCAATTGCTTTTTGATTTATTATTTACATAAATCTAAATTTCTCAGCTACTATACGGTTCGATACCATAGGTGCTACGCACCGCGGTATCGTTTAGATGTAGTTAGCCTCCTACCACTAGCCACAGCTTCCTATCACACTCGCCCATGGCGACATATAATACATTATGCCAATGTACAAACTTAACTATAGGGCTTCGTCGAACCTGATGCAATGGACGTACGCGTCGCTGCGCTCCTTTACGCCCTATTGCCCTAGGCTTCCCATGCCGTCTGTATTGTTAAATACACATAGATATTACCTGTACAACCTTGGCTGGAGACGGCTCTAGAAGGAATTAGAATGTGCTCGTTAGAGCACAAAAATAGAGGGCCAATCCTTTAGGGTTGACCCTCTATTTTATGCTTAATCAGCGGCTTCCTATCCTCCCAGGCCGTCTCCAGCCAAGTACTTTCGGCGTTTATGAGCTTAACTACTGTGTTCGAGATGGGAACAGGTGGATCCTCATAGCCATCGCCACTGAATCTGTCAGAGTTTGTACTCTGAAAACCACATAGAAGTTATATATATTTGTTTGCACTAGAAATTCTAGACTAATTTGTTTTCGTCGTCAGCT
>NZ_CAUQYW010000004.1:0-154806 GCF_963522475.1 uncultured Veillonella sp.
GTGGTTGCCAGACCAACTTCATTTTATCACTAGGAGGTTCTTTCCTTTTCTCTAAGAATTTTTGCCGACCCCCAGTTTAACTGGGGGATTAGTCATGCCTATTCGGCGTACATAGATAAAAGAGGAGTCATCACTCGATGACTCCTCTTTTTGAAAGTTTTGCAGTTTATTTAATTTGGCAGATTTTGTAAATTTGAAAATATTAGTATAAGGATTTATATTTCATCCAGTTTGTTTTGGCCATTTCTTTAAGTTCTGTACCACGGCCATCAAGGATTGCATTAATCAAGTATTTACTGAAGCCTTTAGCTTGTTGGTAAGCAATTTTTGGAGGCATAGCAAGTTCTTGTTTATCTACGTGAACATTAACGATAACAGGACCATTATGGTTGAGAGCTTCCATAATTTTTTCGTCTATTTCGCTAGAGTTTTGAATGCTTACACCTTTAATACCAGCAGCTTCTGCAAGTTTACCAAAGTCTGGATTTACAAAGTCTGTAGCATAGTCTAAGTAGCCAGATGCTTTCATTTCCATAGCGATGAAGCTAAGTTCCTCGTTGTTGAATACAAAGATTTTGACTGGCAAGTTAAGTTGTTTTAATGTTAACATTTCGCCCATCATCATTGTGAAACCACCATCACCGGAGAGGGAGATGACTTGACGGTTTGGACATGCATTTTGAGCTCCAATAGCATGCATCATAGCATTAGCCATGGAGCCATGGTTATAGGAACCCAAGATGCGGCGTTTACCATTTGTTTTTAAGTGACGAGCAGTCCAAATAACTGGAGTACCTACGTCAAAAGTAAAGATTGCATCTTCGGAAGCTAATTTATTAAGACGATTTACAAAGTATTGAGGGTGAATTGCAACACCATCTGGTTCTGCTACTGCATAGCTATCTAAATCGCTTCTAAATTTAGCATACGCTTTACGTACAGTATCAATAAATTCAGTATCACCACGTTGAGCAATTAAAGGTAATAATTCTTTTAATGTGTCTTTTACTGTACCAATGATGCCTTGTGTAAGAGGAACACGACGACCTAGTGCACTAGGATCTCTGTCAACTTGAATTACCTTAGCATTTTCAGGATAGAAAGGACGGTAAGGAAAGTCTGTACCAAGCATTACAAGTGTGTCGCATTGTTCAATAGCACGATAACCGGATGTATAGCCTAATAGACCAGTCATACCTACATCATATGGGTTATCCCATTCAACCCATTCTTTACCTCTAAAGGCATGTACTACAGGAGCTTGTAAGCGTTTTGCTAACTCTACTACTTCGTCATGAGCACCTTCACAGCCTGCACCACAGAAGAGGGTAATGCGTTTACCGGTTTCTAAATGAGCAGCCATTTCTTCGATATCATCGCGTTGAGGAATGATATGAGGTAAACGTGGTTGATTCCAAACAGGTAATTCGTCAATCTCCATTTCCATAACAGCCACGTCACCTGGAAGAACGATAACAGCAACATCTTGATTACCAACTGCTGCATTCATAGCACGGAATAGGATTTCAGGCATTTGTTTAGGATTGGACACAAGTTCACAGAAACAAGAACATTCTTTAAACAAGTTTTCTGGATGTGTTTCTTGAAAGTAATTTAAGCCTACTTCAGATTGAGGAATATGAGAAGCAATTGCCAATACTGGAACACGATTGCGATGGCAATCGAATAGACCATTGATTAAGTGTAAGTTACCAGGGCCAGAGCTACCAGCACATACAGTTAATTTATGAGTTAAGGATGCTTCTGCACCTGCAGCAAAGGCTGCTGTTTCTTCATGTCGAACATGTTCAAAAGCAATCTTACCATTACGACGTAAACTATCGTTTACAGAATTTAAACTATCGCCAGTGATACCATAAATGCGTTCGATACCTGCATTGGCTAAGACTTCTATAAGTACATCAGAAATTCGTTTTTTTGCCATATTATCACCTTTATTCAATAATTAATATCAATAAAATATGGTTCTCAAAACCATATAAAATATACTAGACCTATTTTTAGTGTATTTATGTGATATAAATCACTAAATATTGTATACATCGTTTATAATTATTTATAAAAAGGTGGTAAGGCATATATTTTCACAACTATTTATTTGATATTCTTTCTTAATACAAAACTCTTATTCTTGCATAACCCTAATAAAAGTGTTACTATTAATTCATAAAGAAAATAGATAAGTCTTTGGGGACAGGTGAAATTCCTTACCGGCGGTATAGTCCGCGAACCTTTTAGGTATGAATCGGTGCAATTCCGATACCGACAGTACAGTCTGGATGAGAAAAGACGAGGCACATTTGTTGTGCGCAATTATGATTACCCAAGGACTATGTACATAGTCCTTTTTTTATTGAGGTGATATGGTGGATGACGTAGCATATATGAAACGCGCCATTGCACTGGCAAAATTGGCCACGGGTCACACTTCGCCAAATCCTTTGGTTGGTGCCGTGGTGGTTAAAGACAATACAATAATCGGTGAAGGTTATCATCATAAGGCTGGTACAGCTCATGCTGAGGTTCATGCCTTAAACCAAGCTGGTGGTAATGCTAAAGGTGCTACTTTATATGTAACCTTAGAGCCATGCTCTCATTATGGTAAAACTCCACCTTGTGCGCTGCGTATTATCGAGGCTGGCATAGCTAAGGTCGTTGTAGGGAGTACAGATCCTAATCCACTTGTATCTGGAAAGGGTCTGGATTTACTCCGTGAAGCAGGCATAGAGGTTGTTTGTCCCGTATGTAGTGAGGAATGTGCTGAACTAAATGAGCATTTCTTTACCTATATCCAAACGGGTAAACCTTTTGTAACTATTAAAAGTGCTATGTCCCTTGATGGTAAGATTGCCACTTTTACTGGTCAATCTCAATGGATTACGAATGAGTCCTCCCGCCGAGATGGACATATACTGCGTGCTACTCATGATGCCATGCTCGTTGGCATTGGTACAATTCTGGCCGATAATCCTCAATTAAACTGTCGTTTAACTGATACTGAATTATCAGAGGCTTTATTAGATACAAGTATACTTGATGAACCGATTCATGTTCATCAGCCTGATGTAATCATCTTAGATAGTCTAGGTAGAACACCTACGACTAGTCATGTATTTGAAGTAGATACTCGCAAGGTACATATATTTGTATCGAAAGGTTGTCCTAATGAACGGATACAGGCACTAGAACAAGCCGGTGCTCTTGTAACCGTTGTCGAATCAGTTGCTACTCGTAAAAGTAAAAGTACAGATATCGTAATAGATATTAAAAAACTATCTATTGATGATATTCTTATGAAGTTGGGCGATTTTGGTTATACTTCAGTGTTAGTTGAAGGTGGCTCTGCCATTATAAGTTCATTTGTAGAAACATTGAACTTTGATAAGGTAGTTACCTATATTGGTAATACAATAATCGGTGGAACAGAGGCTACACCTGCTGTAGGTGGTCGTGGCTTTGAAAGTTTAGAATCTTCTCCACAGTTAACTTTTACAAAAACTAAAGTATTAGATAATAACATTCGTATCGAAGCGTATCGTCAAGGAAGGAGGGGCGCTTATGTTCACGGGAATCGTTGAAGAAATCGGCCGTGTAGAGAGCATTAAAAAGGGCCCTAAATCCTTGGCTATTACAATTCGGGGGAATAAAATATTTAGCGATTTAAAAATTGGTGACTCCGTAGCTGTTAACGGTGTGTGCTTGACGGCCACCACAATTGGTAATGGCGTATTTACCGCAGATGTAATGCCAGAATCTATTAAGATGACTACTTTTACAAATTTGAAAGTTCATCAACCGGTCAATTTGGAGCGAGCTATGCTTGCTAACGGTAGATTTGGTGGTCATATTGTGGCAGGTCACGTAGATGGGACGGGCCGCATTATTAATCGCGAACAAACGGATAATGCCATTATCTTTACCGTAGAGGCCCCAAAATCTGTTATGGATTATGTTATTTATAAGGGCTCCATTACGATCGATGGTATTAGCCTCACAATTATGCGACGAACAGACAGCAGTTTTTCAGTATCTATTATTCCTCATACCTTGGGAGAAACTATTTTAGGCTCTTCCCATATTGGTACAGAGGTTAATTTAGAAACGGATATTGCTGGTCGATACATTCGTCATTTTATGAATCTCGGTAGTGAACCTACCGAAGACAAACCTAAGAAATCTATGCAATCCCTCTTAGTAGAGAATGGATTTATATAAAAGTAAGGAGCGTTCCTATGAGCGAACAATTGCATTCTATTGAAGAGGTCTTACAAGACCTTAAAGCTGGTAAACCTGTTATTATTGTTGATGATGAAAGTCGTGAAAACGAAGGCGATCTTATCATCGCTGCAGAGTTTGCTACACAAGAAAATATTAATTTTATGGTTAAATATGCACGCGGTATCGTATGTACCCCAATGCGTCGTGAAGCTTTAGAAAAGCTTGGCATTCCTGCAATGGTTGCCAAAAATACAGATAACCATGAAACTGCTTTCACCGTTACTGTTGACCATGTAGATACTACAACAGGCGTATCTCCAGCAGAACGTGCTTATACAATTCAAAAATTAATAGATCCTAATGCTAAACCAGAAGACTTCCGTCGTCCGGGTCACGTATTCCCTCTAGTATATAAAGAAGGTGGCGTACTTGTTCGTCAAGGTCATACGGAAGCATCTATTGACCTTTGTCGTTTAGCAGGCTTACAAGAGGCAGCTGTTATTTGTGAAATTACAAAAGATGATGGCGATATGGCTCGTCTGCCAGATTTACTACAATTCGCTAAAGAACACAATCTTAAAATTGCGTCTGTAGCGGAACTTATTGAATACCGTAAACAACATGAAGATATGGTAGAACTCGGTGCTTGTTCTAAACTACCTACTAAATTTGGTGACTTTAATATCTTTGTATTTAAAAATGATTTAGATCATAAAGAACATTTAGCTATTGTTAAAGGTGATGTACAAAACTGTGATGATGTTCTTGTACGTATTCACTCTGAATGTTTGACTGGCGATGTATTCGGCTCTAAACGTTGTGACTGTGGTGAGCAATTAGATCATGCGTTGCGTGCCATCGAAAAAGAAGGCAAAGGCGTTGTAGTGTATATGCGTCAAGAAGGCCGTGGTATTGGTTTAACAAATAAAATCAAAGCCTATGCTTTACAAGAGCAAGGTTTAGATACTGTAGAGGCTAATGAACAATTAGGATTCCCTGCAGATATGCGCGAATATTCCTTGGCTGCTCAAATTATTCGTTTCTTAGGTATAAAGAGCGTTCGTTTGTTAACGAATAATCCTGATAAACGTCACGGTTTACAACATTGGGGGATTGATGTGACTAGTCGCGTACCACTCATTATTCCAGCCAATAAATTTAATGCAGGATACTTAAAAACAAAAGAAGAAAAAATGGGGCATATGTTAGAAGACTAATTAGTTCAATTTAAATATCATTTGATAATACGAACACATTTCCTAATCAGGAATATAGGAGGTCAATATAATGAAGGTTCAAGAAGGTAACTTATTAGGTACTGGTAAAAAATTTGCTATAATTGGTTCTCGTTTTAACGAGTTCATTACATCTAAACTAATCGGCGGCGCTGAAGATTGTTTATTGCGTCACGATGTAAAAGAAGAGGATATCACTGTTATCTGGGTACCAGGTGCTTATGAAATTCCATTGATTGCAAAAAAAGCTGCTTCATCTGGTCGTTTCGATGCGGTTATCTGCGTTGGTGCTGTTATTCGTGGTGCTACAACTCATTATGACTATGTATGTAATGAAGTTGCTAAAGGTATTGCCCATGTTTCCTTAGAAACTGGTGTTCCTGTTATGTTCGGTGTAGTAACAACTGAAAATATTGAACAAGCTATTGAACGTGCTGGTACTAAAGCTGGTAATAAAGGCTATGATTGTGCTATGGGCGCTATCGAAATGGTTAACCTTATTGATCAATTCTAAGAAGGCTATTAAAAACACTCAGTATCTTATGGTGCTGAGTGTTTTTATAATATCGAAAATATGTTCCTTTACATTTGAAATAAGCTAGGCGAACATATATTCTTTATAATTTGAAATGTAATTCTTTGACATGATATACTATATAAGCACTTATAAGTACAGTTTTAAACATTAAGTAGAAATAAGGAATGATAGAATGGATTATATAAAACGTTTTACTACCCGAGAAGGGGTGCGTATGTCTTTAGCAGTAACAACCGATACTGTTGAAACGGCTCGTGTACGTCATGATTTATGGCCTGTTGCAACGGCTGCTTTAGGTCGTGCCATGACAGGGGCTATTCTACTAGCTGGTGATTTTAAAAATCATGAAAATGTAAGTTTACGCATAAAAGGTGATGGCCCTCTAGGCGTAGTTCACGTAGATGCCTTTTCTGATAATACGGTTCGTGGCTATGTGGATGAACCACATGTAGATGTACCTTTAAAACGAGCTGGTAAGCTTGATGTAGGTGCTGCTGTTGGTCATAATGGTGAAGTACAAATTACTCGGTTTACTCAATTAGCACAAGATTATACCTCTACAAGTCCAATTCAAAGTGGTGAAGTAGCTGAGGATTTGGCTTATTATTTATATGCTTCTGAACAAGTACCTTCTACTATTAGCTTAGGTGTATTAGTAGACCCAGATTATCATACAGTTGTAGCAGGTGGTTTTATCGTACAAGCTTTGCCAGATGCTACAGACGAAGCATTAGCACAAGTAGAAAAGAATATTAATGAACTTGGTCCTGTTACAGAATATTTAAAAGCTCATCCAGATGGTAAAGGCCTCATGGAACGAGTTCTTGATGGCTTAACAGTTAATGAAGTATATAATGAGCCAATTCACTTCCAATGTCGTTGTGGTCGCGATCGTTTCGGTGCCGTACTTATGACATTAAGAGAAGAAGATAAACAGGCTATTTTGGAAGATGAAGTGACAGAGCTTGTATGCCATTACTGTAATGAAAAGTATCATTTCACACGTGAAGAGTTACAGGATATGTTTGCTCCAAAAGGTCCTATTCAATAATAATTGTATAATATGTAAAAAAATACAGGCTATTAGGTTTTTCCTATAGCCTGTTTCTCTATTATGTGAGAGAATAAAAGATAGAGTTATTAATAATAGGAGGTCACAATGAGTGCAATTGGCGTAATTGGTGGTACAGGTGTATATGATCCGTCCATCTTTGAAAATATTCATGAAGAATCCTTAATGACACCATATGGTGAAATAGATTATGTACAAGGTACATACCATGGAAAAACGGTAATCTTTGTTGCTCGTCACGGCAAAGATCACACAATTCCTCCACATAAAATTAACTATCGTGCTAATATTTGGGGGCTTAAAAAATTAGGTGTTACATTTATTATCTCTACGACTGCGGTAGGTTCTTTAAATGAAAACTTTAAACCTGGTCACTTCGTTTTGACTGATCAGTTTTTAGATTTCACTAAAAACCGCATTACTACATTCTATGAAGGTGGTGACCGTCCAGTGGCACATCTTGATGTAACAAATCCTTACTGCCCTGAATTGCGTGATATTCTTCAAAAGGTTGGTATAGAACAAGGTCTTACTATTCATAATGGCGGTACTTATGTATGTACCGAAGGGCCTCGTTTTGAAACACCGGCGGAAATTAAAATGTTCCATATGCTCGGTGGGGATACCGTAGGTATGACTAATGTACCTGAAGTTAATCTAGCTAATGAAGCTGAGATGGCATATGCTACTATTTCTATGATTACTAACTTTGCAGCAGGTATTTCTGAATCTGCGTTGACACATAGTGAAGTTGTAGAAATGATGGGTAATATGGCGGCTCAACTTAAATCTCTTATTTTAGGTGCTATTGATGTAATCGATGTAGATGCTCATTATGACGCTCATAATCGTATGAAAGAATATGGTGGTTTTAAACTATAATCTATTCATTCGAAATACTACAATAGTCCATTGAAGGAGAAGGTATGAGTAATATAGAATGGCGTAAAGATACGTTGGTACTATTAGATCAAACTAAATTGCCTACTGAAATTACTTATGTTTACTGTACGGATTGGCGACAAGTAGCGGAGGCTATTAAAATGCTTCGAGTGCGTGGGGCACCTGCTATTGGCGTAGCTGCAGCTTACGGTCTAATTTTAGCTGCCATGGAGGCAGGGAATTTAGATGCTCCGTTTAGTGAACAACTTATAAGCTTATATGAATTTAGTGAAACTCTAAAGGAAACTCGTCCAACAGCAATCAACTTAGCTTGGGCGGTGGATCGTGTTATTTTGCTTGTAAAATATCATGTTGAAAGTATGTCCTCTATGAGAGAAGTAGTAGACCTGATTACAAAAGAGGCCATTATTATTCATAAAGAAGATGTTTATTTAAATCGTCGCATGGCAGAAGCCGGGGCCACATTATTTGAAGGCCAAAAGAATATTAGGATTCTAACTCATTGCAATGCTGGCGCACTCGCTACAGGTGGTTTAGGTACAGCACTTGGCGTTGTCCGCAAGCTTCATGAAAATGGTCAATTGGAACGAGTTTATGCAGATGAAACACGACCATTATTGCAAGGCGCGCGTCTTACAGCATTTGAATTGCATGAGGATGGCATACCTGTAACCTTGGAAACAGATAATATGGCTGCTTATGCGATGCAACATGGTCTCATTGATGCTGTTATTGTCGGTGCAGACCGCATCACTACTAAAGGTGATGTAGCCAATAAAATCGGTACTTATGGTGTGGCTGTGTTAGCTAAATTTCATAATATTCCATTCTATGTGGCGGCACCATATAGTACATTTGACTTTACTTTAGAAAATGGCAGTGATATTCCAATTGAAATGCGCGATGATTATGAGGTAACATCTTTATATGGTGTACAAACAGCACCTAATGGTATTGATGTACTCAACCCAGCTTTCGATGTGACACCACATGAGCTCGTTACTGCTATTATTACTGAAGAAGGTGTTTTAAAACCAAACTATGAAGAGTCTATTCATAAGCTACGTCAGATCATAGAATCTAAATAACTAGCTTCTCAAAAATGTAGATTATTAACTATATCGTTATTTAAGTAATATAGTATCTATATAATTTACTATCAATATAGTTTAATAATGATAAAGATAAAGATAAAGATAAAGATAAAGATAACAATAACAATTAAATTATGTAGTATCTATACATCCAAGTGGATTGACTATTAAATATTTATTTTCTTGTTTATATTTGTATGAGTAAAAGGAGTTATTATGGAATCTTTAATTAAAGATATTAATTTAGCCGCTGAAGGCCGTAAGAAAATTGATTGGGTTTCTAACTTTATGCCTACATTAAATACATTGGGCGACCGTTTTGAAGCAGAACAAACTTTCAAAGGTCAAACAATTGTTGTTAGTGTTCACTTGGAGGCAAAAACAGCATATTTAGCTACTGTATTAAAACGTGGTGGTGCAGATGTTATCGTAACAGGTTCTAATCCATTGTCTACACAAGATGATGTTGCAGCAGGTCTCGTTGATATGGGACTAACTGTATATGCTTGGTATGATTGTACTGAGGAAGAATATTTTAATTTCCTTAACAAGGCTCTTGATCATAAACCACACATTATTATCGATGATGGTGGTGACTTGGTAAACTTGTTGCACACAACGCGTCAAGATGCTAAAGAACGCTTGTTAGGTGGTAGTGAAGAAACTACAACAGGTGTACATCGTCTATATGCATTAGAAAACGCTAAACAATTGACATTCCCTATGATTGCAGTAAATGATTCCTACTGCAAATACCTCTTTGATAACCGTTATGGTACAGGCCAATCTGTTTGGGATGGTATCATGCGTACTACAAACTTAACTGTAACAGGTAAAAACGTAGTTGTTGCTGGTTATGGTTGGTGTGGTAAAGGTGTTGCTATGCGTGCAAAAGGCCTTGGTGCTCATGTATATGTAACAGAAGTAGATCCTATTAAAGCGATTGAAGCAGTATTCGATGGTTTCAAAGTATTACCTATGATTGAAGCTGCTAAAGTAGGGGATATCTTCTGTACTGTTACAGGTTGTAAAGATGTAATTGTAAAAGAACATTATGAAGTAATGAAAGATAAAGCTATCTTATGTAATGCTGGTCACTTTGATTGCGAAGTTAATGTTGCAGATCTTACCGAGCTTGCTGTAAGTCACGAACGTGTTCGTCAAAACATCGAAGGTTATACTATGGCAGATGGTCGTAAACTTTATGTATTAGCTGAAGGTCGTCTTGTTAACCTTGCCGCTGGCGATGGTCATCCTGCAGAAATTATGGACTTGTCATTTGCTATGCAAGCACTTGCTGCAGAACATATTTTACATAATGGTAAAGATATGGACCCTAAGGTATATGTATTACCTCATGAATTAGATGCAGAAATTGCGAAACTTAAATTGAACTCCATGGGTTACGACTTAGATTCTTTAACACAAGAACAAATCGATTATTTAACAAAAGTAAACTAATTTCAAATCAATTTACATCTAAATTTAATAGAAATCTAATAGATTTCTATTAACAACTATATTTAAAATTTATTAGTTTTCTACTTTAATCAATATAACCGAGCTATTATGGCTCGGTTATACCTATGAGGAAAGACTATGTCTGATTTATTAATTACTAATGTAGACGTCTTAACTAATGAGGGCGTTTTTAAAAATCATGCCATTGAAATCGAGAATGGCTATATTACATCTATTTTAAATGATAGAGAAGTAGAAAAGGCTAAAGCTTCTGCTAAAGAAGTTCTAGATGGTAAAGGACAATTAGCGGCGCCAGGTCTTGTTAATACACACACTCACATTGCGATGGGCCTATTTAGAAATTATGCAGATGATCTTGAACTTATGGACTGGCTTGAAACCGCCATCTGGCCAACTGAGGCAAAGCTTAATGATGAATATGTACGTTATGGCACACAACTTGGTATTGCTGAGATGTTACGTACTGGGACTACTACATTTAGTGATATGTACTTCTTTATGAATACAACTGCTGAGGTAGTAAAAGAAACTGGTATTCGTTCTGTTTTATCTCGTGGCTTAGCAGGTGTATCTCCTACAGCAGATCAAGCATTAGTTGAAAATGCTGATTTATTCCGTACTTGGAATGGATATGATAATGACCGTATTAAGGTATTACTTGGACCACATGCACCATATACTTGCCCAGATACGTACATGGAAAAGGTTATTGCTTTATCTCATGAACTAAATTGTGGCATTCATATGCACTTGTCTGAAACAAAAGGGGAAGTGGAAAATGTTATAAAGGCTACTGGAAAAACACCAATCGCTCATATGCATGATTTAGGCCTATTCTGGAATACTACTTTAGCGGCTCACTGTGTTCATGTTACAGATGAAGATATGGACATTATGGCTGAAAACAATGTAGCTGTAGCACATAATCCGCAATCTAACCTCAAATTAGCAAGTGGTATTGCACCAGTGCCTGAAATGATTGCCAAAGGTATTATAGTAGGTCTTGGTACAGATGGCTCCGCATCTAATAATAATGCAGATATGTTAGAAGAAGTTCGCCTTGCTGCTACATTACATAAGGCACGTCTCTACGATCCTAAAGCCATTCCTGCACAAGCAGCTTGGAATATGGGCACTGTAGAAGGTGCAAAAGCATTAGGCTATACAGACCTTGGTGTTTTAGCAAAAGGGTATCGCGCAGATATCGTTTTATATGATGTATCTGGTATGCACTGGATGCCTCGTTACAACGATTTAGCTGCTCTTGTATATTCTGGTAATAGCTCTGATGCTAATACTACAATTGTAGGCGGTAAAGTTCTTATGAAAGATAAAGAATTGCTTACAATTGACGAAGAAAAACTTCACGCTGAAATGACGAAAGCTCAAGAATATTTTAGTATCTAATATTTAGTAATTAATATATTCATAACTATTAAATTATTTATAGGCTACTAATAAATTATATATGAGCTAATATAGTGATTAGCATACAAAGAAAACCACTCATGAGATTTCATAGAGTGGTTTTTTCTTTATATAGACTTACTTTTATTATATTACAACTATTAATTTTCTAATTATTTTATAGCTTTTACCAAAAACATAGGTACAGGAATATAGAATTCATCTTCCTCATTATAAATGCGAGGACCTACTGTAGGATCTATAGATACTGAACTAGCACCCATTTTAGTGAGTAACTCCTTATCCCATTGAGGGCGTGTATAGGATGAAATTTCTAGCATATGGTATATTGTATGACAACGTTCTTTTAATTCATTACTAACGTGTTCATGTGCATGATGTACAGATTGTGGTAAATTATGATGATTGCGTGCATGTTCCGCATCATAGTTTAGAATTAATCCGCCAGGACGGATGACACGTAGCCATTCGGCGTAGGCTTTATCAGGATGAGGTAAATTCCATGTTACATTGCGTGCCACAACGATATCAAAGGTATTAGTATCAAAGTTAAGATTTTCTGCATCCATCACAGAAAATGTAGCATCAGAATTTAGTGATTCGGCCAGTTGGTTAGCTTCATCAATCATATTTGGGGTAATATCAATACCATGTACTGTATGGCCTAATTCAGAGAGAATGATACTGAAAAATCCAGCGCCACAGCCAATATCTAAAATCCGTAGAGATCGGTTAGAGTCAAAGATATGGCTCATTAACTCATCGCGCCAAAGCTTAAGTTTAGGACTTTCTAATTCTTTTGCACGTAAAGCACCAAAATCATGTGCTCGATCACTCCAATAAGATGTAATAAATTCTTTATCATCTATCATAGGATGATTTTTTTCAAATATATCGTTCATTTTTTAGTTCTCCTCATTTTTATACCTTCCTATAGTATCATAAAATGAGAATTCACCATACTACAAAAATCACAGTACTCCATAATAATTACTATTGGATATGATATAATACATCTATATTTTTGTTTTATGAAAGGGCAGGACGATGATTTTACAGACGGGACAGCGTACAGATATTCCTGCCTTTTATGGGCAATGGTTAATTAACCGCGTTCGTCAAGGATTTGTAGATGTACGGAACCCGTATAATCCGATGCAGATAATACGGTATCCCATTAATCATAATGTGGTAGATGGTATTGCTTTTTGTACAAAGAATCCGTTGCCTTTTATTCCGCTCTTACATGAAATAAATGATTATAGACAGTATTGGCATATGACTATAACTCCATATGGAGTAGATATAGAGCCTAATGTACCACAAGTGGATCTAGTAATAGATGGATTTAAGCAAATATCTACAAAACGTAATCCTCAGTCCATGGTGTGGCGTTATGATCCTATTATTTTAACCCACAACTATACAGTTGATTTTCACTTAGAAAGCTTTTATAAAATGGCTAAAGCCCTCGAAGGATATACAGATACCGTAGTTGTCAGTTTCATAGATATATTTGATAAGGTAGCTCAGAACTTTCCCGAAGGTTATAGACCGAGTTTAGATATTCAAACGAAGATTATTAAAGAATTAGTATCTATAGCTCATTCTCATCATATGATACTTAAAACCTGTGGAGAAGGGGACGTTTTCAAAGAATTAGGTGTTAATACGGAAGGTTGTCTTACGCTAGACTGTTATGAACGTGCGTGGAACGTTAAGTTAAAAGCCCCTAAACGTACACCAGCTAGACCGGAGTGTAATTGTTATTTACATGGTGATATAGGTGCCTATGATACTTGTAGCCATTTTTGTCGTTATTGTTATGCTAATACAAATCAGGCTGCCGTACAGCACAACCGTTTGTTACATGACCCTAAATCTAGTTTACTTATTGGCCAGCTTTCAAAAACAGCAATTATTATAGAAAGTGCGGAAAAAAGCTGGATTGTAGATACAAATTACACACAAGGTTCTTTATTTTAAGGAGAATTATGACCTGCTTTTACTCCTATAGCGTTGACGTATCGTGTAAAATATAGACAAAAGGGGTTGTCAAAGGGACATCTCAGGAATATAAGAGGGTGTAAAGACTATTTTTTGTATTGTTTTATTATTACAAGGAGGTGGAGTATGATCACCTATAAGAGTGAAAGTAAAGATTCATTACAATCACTAGAATCATCTATGCCAGTTCTTGCTATGTGTTATGATTTTGATAAGACATTAACACCTGATGATATGCAGGCACAAGGCTTTATCCAATCTGTTGGCTATGATGAAGAGCAAATTAAACAGTTCTGGCAAGAATCTAATCAGCTAGCAAAGAAAAATGATATGGATAATAACTTGGCTTATATGTACAAGATGATTCAAGAAGCAGTTGGTCGTTTTTATGTAACTCGAGAAAAGCTTATGGAATATGGGAATCAAGTGGAACTATATGAAGGTGTTCGCACTTGGTTTGAGCGTATTCGTGAATATGGTTTAGAACACGGTGTACGCATTGAACATTACATCATATCTTCTGGTTTAAAAGAGATGATAGAAGGTACTGAAATGGCGAAAAAGGGAGCTTTCACCAAAATCTATGCCAGTGCATTCATGTTCGACGACAAAGGCGTAGCAGTATGGCCTGCACAAGCCATTAACTATACAAATAAAACACAATTTTTATTCCGTATTCAAAAAGGAATTTTAGATATCAATGACACAGGTGTTAATGATTATGTTAAGCCTGAAGATCAACGTGTACCATTCCGCAATATGATATATATTGGGGATAGTGATACAGATATTCCTTGCATGAGCTTGGTTAATGCTAATGGCGGTCATTCTATAGGTGTTTATGATCCTGTTAAGAAGGATAAAGATAAGGTGTATAAGATGATGCGTCATCACCGCATACGTTACTATGCACCTGCAGATTATTCAAATGGTTCAAAGTTAGATACATTAGTTAAACAAATTATTCGTAAAACCGCAGCCTATGAAGTCTTAGAAGGTGAGTATATACATTGTAAACACGAAGCAGAGGAGTAATATGGATCAATCTAAATTAACAAGTGAATGGATTCAAGCGTTTAATCGTTTAGGATCTGAAGGCAAATTAAAACCTACCGTACCGTATCATGATTTATTTAACCGTAAAGAACTAAAAGGATTCCCATTGCATACATTGCCTATGTGGACTGTAACATTCCCAACAGGCCGTATTACATGCTGTGACCCTTTGGTAACGCTACCTAATAAACCAGATACATATATCAGAACGGTAGAACCAGGTACATACTTGTTGGAAACAAAAATCATTGAAATGGAACCTAATGAATACCGTTATGTAGCAAGCCGTGTTGTTTTTAATGGTAATGAGCCAGTGAACTATGAATTAGCATTAAAAGGTACAGAAGATTTAACAGATCTTGATGATGGTGAAAGCTACATTGGATTCCCTGTAGACTCTGGACTTGCTACAGTAGTTGATGCTGAAACAATTGAAGAGTACAGAAAATTCTACGATCAATGGCATACAAACTATCCTGATAAAAATATTTATGATGATTACTATAGTGATTTATTCCAATTAAACGCATTAGCATATCCACAATATCAACGTTCTAAAGGAGATTGGATTAATCTTACTATTCCTGATACTGAATTAACAGTACCTATGATTCAATCCGGCTTTGGTGATGGTTTATATCCTGTATATTGGGCATTTGATAAAGACGGTCATATCTGCCAACTTATCATGGAATATATTGATTGCAGCGAAGCATATCAATAGTAAGATCAAGTAAAATTTGTAGAGAATCTTAGAATAAACTTAATATATAGAAAAAGACGCTTACATACTAAGCGTCTTTTTCTATGACATTATTTATTTTATAGGTTTAAATACCAAAAATCCAATTTACGAATACACGAAGGATACTGAGACCTACAATAAATTCTGCTAAGAATCTTAAAGAACCTTCCATGCCATTACCTAAATGTTTTAAACTACCAATTTTGGCTTTACTTACGATATCACACCAGCACATATAATACCTCCGTGAGAGTTAATATGAGTAAATTACATAATTTATATGCTTATTTTACAACGTTATATCAAAAATTTCAATATGTATTTAAAATTAAATAATAATAATTCTACAAATATATCTATAATAGTAAAACTATAGTTTGTAATTCATTACTTCCGATAACGATATATTATCGGAAGTAATTATATAATAAAAATTGGGCCTAAATGGCCCAATTCCTTATGTTTTCTATTTTTTTAGTCTATTCAGCTTACTTACGTTTAAATGTATATGGTTCGTATTCTACATCATTATGGCGATTAGTCCACCAGTTCCATCCAACTCTTGCAAGTTTCCATGCAATGAAGCCTATGATGATTCCCAATACTAAGCCTGTTAATACATCTGTTGGATAATGTACAAATAGATATACTCTAGAAAATGCTACTACTAATGACCCAAGTAATGCTATA
This sequence comes from uncultured Veillonella sp., assembly GCF_963522475.1. Taxonomy (GTDB): domain Bacteria; phylum Bacillota; class Negativicutes; order Veillonellales; family Veillonellaceae; genus Veillonella. Next base: position 16,490 of record NZ_CAUQYW010000004.1, read on the forward strand.
ATTCCTAAATATCGCTTCTGAGGCGCTATTTGACTTAAGCCTAGGTAAATAGTCATTGCTGACGCAAATGAACCAAAGCTATGGCCTGATGGGAATGAATAACTACTTGCTTTTGGTAATGCAGACTCTAATGGTACTGTTACATTAGGAAAATCTACAAAAGGTCTTAATCTAGCTACATGTGGTTTTAAACCTTGGTCACCGATGATTAATACAAATCCTAATGCAATTATTATAGCTACGCCTAATACACGATATTTTTTCTGTAACATCAATAACAAGGCAATTATAATCCATAAGGCACCGCTGCCAGTAATTTTTGAAATAAATGCCATAATAGGTGTTAAAAAACTATATACAAGGTGGTCATGTACATAGAATATTAAAGAGTGATCAAATTGTAAGATTGTGTCCATAGCTTCCTCTTTTAATTTCATTAAATGATAATTATTGAGAATAAATGAGCAGTGATATTTTAATCCTTTTATTATTGGATTTTATATACTTTATATCATGTATATATCTTTTTCTCATTTACATCCAAATAATAGCCTAAACTATTTAGACCTCATGGTCAATAGTTTAGGCTATATTTAATAAAATCTTTAATTATGTTTTTTATTTCTTTGTTTTATTTACTAGAAGACTCTGTCGGCATTGTTATAATCGTATCTACAGGATCATATACAGATTCAAAGGAATCAGTTTGTGTAACCCAGTTACCATATGTTATGGTTCTATATGTGTTCATTGTTAATCCCACATGCCCTTCTTGTATTTCTTTTTGCTTTAATGATGAATCTATGCGTGTAATTGTTTTATTTGGTATCTCACTGCGATCACCAACTGAAATAGATACATTTTTAGGCTTATCTTGGGCTGTACCAATAATATAAATAGTTAAAGTGCCATTATTCATAACGCTAAGGATATAAATAGATTGTTGGTAAGGGTTTCTAAACTTAAAATCTAAATAGCCCCAAGCTACTGTAGCATCACGACCAGCTTGAATATATCCTACTGGCTCAAAATGAGGTGTACGCTCGATGATATTCATACCCGATAATAAAGCTGTATTAAATATGGTAGAACTTACTTGGCAAATGCCACCGCCAATACCAGGCACTAGTTTGCCATCAATCATAACAGGTGCATCATCATAGCCTGCCTCTGCAGTACGTTCACCTACAACATCGTTAAAGGAGAATTGTGCACCCGGTTTAATTAGGGTACCATTTATTTTATCAGAAGCTAATTGAATATTATGGGTTCTGCTTTCATTATCTGGATTATATTCAGTAGTGAAAGATGCTAATACTGTATTTAATGGTTTTAAATCAGCATCAGTAACTTTTATAGTATTTTGAGTAGTAAATACCATGGATAGTGAATTAATATTATCACCGGCTTGTAAATCATCTTTTAATTTTTTTAAAGTCGCATCTATATCGATACGCTTACCTTCTTTTGCAGGATGTAATACAACTTGTCCATTTTCAATCGTAAGGTATGCGTCATGACCTGGTGTATCAATTGTTTTAGCTAATTCACTAAGATAGGTTTTACCTTTTACTTCATCAAGCTTATATTGTGGTGTAAAGTGTTGTCCATAATAGAATCCATGGAATCTATGTAAAAGAAGTGTCCACCAATCTTCTTCATATCCATAAGAAGAAATTTCTTTTACTATAGCCTCTGTATCAACTTGAATTCCTAAATCATAATAAGATGCCTGTTGCTTTTTATTATTTCCTAGATCGATAGATACAGTTTGAGGGATCTTACTATTTAACTCTTGTAAGCGACCTTGTAGTTCATTCTTAGGTGTATTAGATAAATCGGTATCATTGTAATATACACCATAGGAAATATTTTCTGTTGGAATGTATGAACAACCGCTCGTACTCAGGAGGACAAGCATAGTCCCTAATATTATATGTTTCTTATTCATCGTATTATAAACTCTCATAAATTAGTCATTATATTCTCTAATTATAGCATATAAGATTACAATCTATGGTACAATTATATTGATATTTTTAGAGGTAAGGATGGATTATGTCAGAGTCGAAAGAACAACACAAACATTTTTATTTGCGCAACAATGATGTGCTTATGAATAGTACAAAGTTGTCTATGAAAGCAAAACAAAGCATATTGTTATCTAAAGCTGAAAATACTGTGGATGCTTACGAATCGGATTGGGACGATTTTGTAGATTGGTGCACTTATCAAAAGGTAGCTTATTTTCCTGCTACACCAGAAACAATTGTGAATTATATTAATGATCTTGCTGATTATGCTAAGGCAAATACAATCTCTCGTCGTATTAGCGCTATATCGGAGAATTATAATGCTTCTGGCCATCGGGATAATCCATGTATGGCACCAATCGTAAAACAAGCGTTACGAGGGATTAGACGTTTAAAAGGTACATTTCAACAAGGTAAAACACCAGTACTATTAGAGGATATTGAAGATATTCTAGATTGTATGACTAAACTAGATGTACCCGAATTACAGTTATTACGAGATAAGGCCATTCTTTTAATTGGTTTTATGGGTGCTTTTCGTCGTAGTGAAATTGCAGCTATTACAGTAGAACATCTACAGTTTTCTCCACAAGGTGTTGAAATCTTTGTACCATCCTCAAAAGCAGACCAAGAAGGTCAAGGTGCTGTGGTAGCTATCCCTCATATACCTGATTCCCCTCTCGATTCTGTACAGGCCTTACAACAATGGTTACGAGCATCTGGCATTACTAAAGGGCCTGTATTTAGAGGTTTTACTAAAAATATGTCACTTCGTAAAACAGCTATATCCGATAAGATGATTGCTGAAATTGTAAAGAAATATATTTCTCTTATCGGTCTTGATCCATCTATGTATGGAGCCCATAGTTTGCGTCATGGCTTTGCAACGACTGCCGCAGCTTATGGTGTAGAAGAACGTAATATTATGAGACAAACACGTCATCATAGTGTTAACATGGTTCGTCGTTATATTAATGAAGCGAACAAGTTTGTCGATAATCCTATTTCAACAATCTTTGAAAAACGATTTAGATGATAATTATAGATCATTTGATTAAGATAATATCTATAAATCGTATAATAACATATATTAGATAACAAAAAGCAGCTATCTCTATTGAGTAGCTGCTTTTTCGTGTGGGTTACACCCATATATATTTAGTTTTGAGCCACATAGTCCAAAGCTCTAACTGGACTATCAGAATTATGTGCTGGTACCTTTAATACTGTACCAGGTACAAGTGTACCAGAATCACTGATGTTGTTGAGTTCTTTCATAGCATATACCATTTCTCGAACATCCATATCTTTATGAGCTGTACGAGCTGCAATATCCCACATAGTGTCGCCTGCTTGTACCTTTACTTCACGTACTGCATGTGTATTTGTAGCTGTTACAGGATTTGTCATATTATAGCCGAACAAGATTGTTAAGCACATTCCTACCATCATCAATATATTTTTCATCTCATACCTCACATTTATATCGAACATAATATCTGAGAACATTTGTTTGTTTACATTCTTATATTAGCACACGAACGAATGTTCGGTCAAGTGTTTTAGAACAAATGTTTGCAAAAACTTTTAAAATTGCCTATAATAGATATATAAGATTAGTAATTATCTTATGTTTTTATTATATAGTACAAAATGAGTAATTTTTTTCGCATATATATTGATATTATTTTGATGTTACATTGACTATGGAGGTTCATCGTGAGACGCCCTGCTACAGATATAAATACCAAACAGCGCCGTATATTAGACTTTATTAAGGATTCATTACATAATGAATATCGCTGTCCTACAGTTCGTGAAATCTGTACCCATGTAGGACTCAGTTCTACATCTACTGTGCAATCTCATTTGAATGCTCTTGAAAAGTTTGGTTATATTAAACGGGATCCTAATAAAAATCGCGCTATTACAGTACTAGAGGATACAAAACCTTCTATTTCTGTAGATGGTAATGAAACATCAAGTTCTGATAATTTTGAGTTCTTAGGTGCTGGTTTAAAACAAGTTCCTCTTATTGGTACTGTACAAGCAGGTATGCCTATTACAGCGGTAGAAAATTTAGAATCTACTCTTACATTACCTGTTCAACTAACTGGTGATTCTGACTGCTTCTTACTACGCGTTCAAGGCGAATCTATGATGAATATTGGTATGTATGAAGGTGATATGCTAATAGTACGTCATCAAAATACAGCTAATAATGGTGATGTTGTGGTTGCTCGTATTGATGACGAAGCAACAGTAAAACGTTTTTATAAAGAAAATGGACATATTCGTTTACAACCAGAAAATGATAATTTTGATCCTATTATTGTAGATGACTGTCATATTGAAGGTCTTGTCATTGGTCTTGTACGAGACAGAATATAGAAAAAAAAACGGCAACTTATGGTTGCCGTTTTTTTATTATACTTAAGACTTGTAAAAAAAACAGAAGCTACATTAAATAGCTCCTGCTTTTATTTTTATTTTATTTTACATATTCTGTTAACGCTTTATCAATATATGCGGCTTCTTCGGCACTAGGGTCACACATCGGTAAATTGAATGCACCAGCAGGTAAACCTATTTTACGGGCTGCATATTTAACAGGTATTGGATTTGTAGTGATAAACATAGCTTTTATGATATCCGCTAAGCTTTGATGAATACGAAGTGCTTCGTGATTATTGCCAGATTCATAGGCTTGAATCATAGCATTCATATCGTTTCCTGCTACATGGGATACTACGGATACTACACCACATGCACCAACAGATAACATTGGTAATGTAAGACCATCATCTCCACTATACACCATGAAGTCGTCCTCAGGCATTAAACGTTTGATTTCAGATGCAATCATAAGATTACCACTGGCCTCTTTAATTGCACATATGTGAGGATACTCATTATGTAATTGCGCTAATGTTGTTGGGAAAATACCTGTTCCTACACGGCTTGGTACATTATAAACCATGATTGGCAGTGTCGTAGCCTCTGCAATGGCTTTAAAATGTAAGTATTGGCCTTGTTGATTTGGTTTATTGTAGTATGGTACTACAACCAATAAACCATCAATTCCATCAATTTTAGATACTTCTTTCACAAATTCTACAGAGGATGTTGTGTCATTTGAACCTACATTAGCAATAATAGAACCTTTATGACCACATTCTTTAGCAATAGCTGTAAATAGTGCTAATTTATCCTCTTTAGACATAGATGGGTTTTCACCTGTTGTTCCGCATACAACGAGGCCATCGGAGCCATTATCTAATAGATAATTTGCAATAGCTACACTATTTTCTATGTTTAAGGATCCATCATTATTAAATGATGTAATCATAGCCGTTAATACTCGACCAAAGGTTTTCATATCTGTCCTCCCCTTGATAGATTAAAATGCTTGTTTTTCTACCAAGTACTCAGCAATTTGCAACGCATTAAGTGCGGCACCTTTACGAATTTGATCCCCTACAATCCAGAAATTCATACCTTTGTCGTTATATAAGTCTTTACGAATACGGCCGATTTCACAGTCGTTTTGATTAGATGTATATAAAGGCATAGGATAAAGTTGTTCTGCAGGATTATCTTTCACTTGTAAACCAGGGAATTTTTCACAAGCTACTTTAAAAGCTTCTACAGAAACCGGTTCCGCTGTTTCTACTAAAACAGATTCGGAGTGGGAACGATACACAGGAACACGTATAGTAGTTGGTACTACTTGAATTGTGTCATCGTGAAGAATTTTTTGTGTTTCATTTACCATTTTCATTTCTTCTTTTGTGTAATCATTGTCCAAGAACACATCGATTTGTGGCAATAAGTTAAATGCTATAGGATAATGTTTAGGCGCAGAACCTGTTGGCAATAAGTTTGCAGTCATTTCTTTGCCAGCAGTATATTGTTTTACTTGGTTTTCAAGTTCTTCAATACCCTCTTTACCAGCACCAGATACTGCTTGATATGTACTTACAACGATGCGTTTAATTGGGGAAATATCATGTAGTGGTTTTAAACCTAAGCTCATAATAATAGTAGAACAATTTGGGTTAGCAATAATACCTTTATGTTTTAAGATATCTTCTGGATTTACTTCTGGCACAACAAGAGGTACTTCAGGATCCATACGGAATGCACTAGAGTTATCGATAACAATTGCACCACGTTTAGCGGCTTCTGGTGCTAATGTTTTAGAAATAGAACCACCTGCAAATAAAGCGATATCAATATTTTCAAAGGATTCTGGTTTTGCTTCCTCTACTACATACGTTTTTCCATTCACTGTAAGTTCAGTACCTGCAGAACGAGCAGATGCCAACAATTTTAAATTGTCATATGGGAAATTACGCTCTTCAATAAGTGTAATAAATTCTGCACCTACTGCACCAGTAGCACCAAGAATTGCAACATTAGGTTTTTTCATTACTATATCTCCTTGCTCTAATATTATAAATAATGCTCTAAGCCGTAAGTTAAACCAGTTTTAGCACTAATTTTTTTACATGCTAATACTACACCCGGCATAAAGGAAAGTCGGCTTAAACTATCGTGACGAATTGTTAACGTTTCATCATAGCCACCAAATAGTACTTCTTGGTGAGCTACGTAACCAGGTAAACGAACGCTGTGGATTGTTACGTTATCAACCTTAGCGCCACGAGCACCTGGTAAACTTTCACGAGTCAAATCTTCATCAGGCGTTACATTCGCCGCTTGTTTAGCTTCGTTGATTAATTTAGCCGTTAAAATAGATGTACCAGACGGAGCATCGTATTTATGGTTATGATGTAGTTCAATAATCTCTACATTAGGGAAATATGGTGCTAGTTCTGCAGAAACCTTCATCATCATAACTGCACCAAGCGAGAAATTAGGTGCTACAAGGCAGTTTGCATCATTTTGGCGACCAATAGCATCTAATTCGTCACGTTGTTCCGCAGTTAAACCTGTAGTGCCAATAACTACATGAATACCTGCAGATAACATTTTTTTTGCATTTTCATAGATGACTGCAGGATTTGTGAAATCTACAATTACATCTGGTTTATTTGTATCTAGTATCTCATCGATAGAGGCATTCATTGTAATTCCCAATTGTTCGATGCCTGCTACGGTGCCCACATCTTCACCTGCTTTAGTTGGGTCAATACCACCTACTAATGTTAATTCAAGATCATTATGTACTGCTTTGACTACTTCACGACCCATTTTGCCGCCAGCGCCATTTACCATTACTCGAATCATATATACCTCCAAAAAAGCCAGTGGATGCATCCACTGGCCTTATAGTTTATATAGCTTATAACTGTTACTAAAAGATCAATGATAGCACTCCACCAATTTAAATTGATGACAGTCGTCTATCTATTAAATAGACAACCAGAACGATGAGTCGCAATCATCGAACTTCGGCAAGTATCCCTTTTATCATGAATCAATGCATGCCGACTCCTCATGATTACTCTTTATACTTGCACCTCTATCAACATATTTACTTAATACTATTAGTATAAGTAATTATACGATTTTCGTCAATTAAAATGGTCAATTAGTTCTTTTGCAGCTGCTAATGCCGTAGACGACATGCCTCGACCTGACATCATAGAAGCAATTTGTGTAACTCGTTCTTCATTATTAAGTACCGATAATGTTGAAACTGTACGGTCATCTTGCTCAATTTTAGTTAAATGATAATGTTGCTTTGCAATACTTGCTGTTTGAGGCAAATGAGTGATACAGAATACTTGATTCGTTTTAGATAAGTGTAGAATTTTTTCTGCTACCTTTAATGCTATATCACCACTGATACCAACATCAATTTCATCAAATACCATTGTTTTGAACGTATCACTACGGAAGACAGATTTGAATGCTAATGCAATACGAGCTAATTCGCCACCAGAGGCTACCTTGTGAAGAGGCAATAACTGTTCTCCTTTATTGGCAGAAAATAATAGTTCAATAGATTTTGCTCCTAAAGGAGATAATTCTTCACTATCCTCTATATAGAATTGAATGTCTCCTTTAGACATCCCTAAATCTATCAGTTCTTGATGTAATGCAGTAGCAATAACTTCTCTATTCTTGATACGAATTTCACGTAAAACTCTTAAAGCCTCTTCTGCAATCATTTTAGCTTTAGATAATCGTTCTTCTAATTCATCTTGTGCAAATACAAGTCCCTCTAGTTCTTCTAAGCGCTTTTGTGCCTTTTCTTCATAAGCTAAAATTTCTTCTATGGTTTCTCCATATTTTTTCTTTAATCCATAAAGTAATGTGTCGCGGTCTTGGCAATATTTATATCGCTCTTCATCGCAGCTAATAGTATCACGATATCGATCTAGTGATTGTGCGGCTTCTTCCAATTGGAAATAGGCAGAATCTACCATTTCAGATACTTCTTTTAATTCACCATCATATTTTACAAGGTCGTTAACCTCTACCTTAATTGAGTTAATAGTATCTAGTAATGGTTGGCGTCCATTATAGAAGGCGTCATAGCAAGAACCTAATACCTTATCAATATGTTCAAAACTATCAAGACGTTTTAATTCTTCTGAAACAGATACATCTTCGCCAAGAGTAAGACCAGCTTCTTCAATCTCATCAATTTGGTATCGTAACATATCAAGCTCTCGAGCACGTTCAGACATATTTTCTTGTAAATGATCTACATCTTGTTTTGCCTGTTTATATATTTTATAAGCATCTAAATAAGTCTTATAGGCTACTTGGCCTTCTTTATTATAAGTGTCTAAATACTCATGATGTGTATCTGCATCTAATAAACGTTGATTACTATATTGACCATGAATATCTGCTAAATGTTGACCAATTTCTTTTAATGCTTTTAATGGTATAGGTTGATCGTTAGCTAAGATAGTAGATTTACCATTACGATTAAATGAACGTGAAAGAATTAATTCGCCTTCTTCAATCATAATGTTTTTAGATTCTAAAAGCTCTAGTATACTTTGGTGATTAGCAATATCAAATATTCCATCTATAACAAAACTATCTTTACCATGACGAATGAACTCGCTGCTTGCGCGTTCTCCTAAAAGAATACTAAAGGCATCCATTAATATGGATTTCCCTGCCCCAGTTTCGCCGGTAAAGATAGTTATGCCATCATTGAATGAAATATTCATTTGCTCAATCAACGCAAAGTTGCGAATGCTCATTTGCGTTAACATATATTTAATCCTTCATTAAATCTTGAATTTTAGATAAAATTGATGGAACTTCAGCTTCTGATTTTGCAATTAATAAAATTGTGTCATCACCAGCTAATGTGCCAATAATTTCAGACCATTTAGCATGGTCAATAGAAAATGCTACAGATTGAGCAGATCCAGGTATTGTATGTAATACAACTTGATTCAAGCTATGATCTACCTTGATTAAAGAGTCTTGAAATAATCGATTAATTCGACTACGAGATAAAACTACATTTTCTTCTGGAGATAATGCATATCGATAGTGTCCATCGCCTGTAGGAATTTTGATTAGCATCAATTCCTTAATGTCACGAGAAACTGTAGCTTGTGTAACTTCAATACCTTCTTCTAACAAGGCCGCTGCTAATTCCTCTTGAGTTTCAATCGCCTTGGACTGCACGATTTCTTTAATTTTGTTATAGCGATAGCGTTTCATTTTAAACTCCCTTTTTTAAAACTTGCACATAAAAGAGAATAGTATCTTTCTGATATTATTATACCATATATTCATAATTAATATATGGTATAAATCTCATATCTCATACTAGTTATGCATATTATATTAATATTTAAAATATTGTTAACTTTCTATATATTAATATCGTATAAACACATAGCCTATAAGCTTCATCTATTTATACGAAATTAATAATTTAAAATTAGAATTATATACATGTATAAATAAAAGCCCCTCTAAAGGGGCTTTTACACGTTTCTTATGACTTTTATTCATAATGAATAAAAATATATTTAGCTTTAACGTTTTTGTAATATAAATAACTCAGGTGGATTATTTATTTGATTCATTGGCTGCCAATGACATACATTATACAATCTCTGTTCTAAATCTGATAAAAACGATTTAAGCATCTGCATTTCTTCTAACCCTTCTGTAGTTCCAGGATAAGAAATAATTGTGATAATTCCAGATTTAGATAAATTTTTTAAACCTTCCTTTATAGCATCAATAGTTTGATACGGTTTAGTTATAATATGATGATCACTACCAGGTAAATATCCTAGGTTAAAAATCATTAAATCGATAACTTCATCTTTTAATTGATTAGCTAATGCACGATCATGCGAGTTATGAATAAATGTTAGGCTAATATCTTTAGCTATATCGTTCGATTGCAATAATTCTTGGCTATTATTAATAGCTGTCATTTGAATATCGATGCCATATAAATGACAGCCTTTCTCTGCTCGTTTAGCTAAATATAATAAATCATGCCCGTTACCACATGTAGCATCTACTACAACACTAGCGTGTTTCATTACTCGATCCCAGACTAAATGTTGAAACTGAACAGCATTGTTAATGTTAATCACATAATCACCCCACTTGAGATTTTATTATTATAATAACTCGTCACGACGAGAGGCTAATTTTTTAAATAATGTACCAAAGAAACATTGATCTTTAAACCGTACAAATAAACAATATACTGGATTAGAGCTTACATGTAATTTTTCTTTATTGGTAAACGTATAATCAAATGTACCGTCTATACAAATATGTAATTGAGGTTCACGTTCAGGCATAGTAATTTGTATTGTATCATGCTCTTCCAATACAAGTGAAACACCTTGAATCAGGTGTGGCGCAACAGGTGTAACAATGATAGATCTATTGTCAGGTTTCATAATAGGACCACCTGCAGATAGATTATACCCCGTAGATCCAGTTGCAGAAGAAATAATCAAGCCATCAGACGGATACATTTGCGTATGTTGGTTATTTATAGACATGTTAATACGTGCCATTTTAGCTGGCTCAGCACGGGTGATAACTATTTCATTGATAATGGGAACGAGTTCTTCTTCATGTCCATCATTACGATTAATGTAAGCATATAGATGACCACGTTTTTCAATATTGTAATCCCCTTGCGCAATACGTTTAATATGACTTTGCATTTGGTGAACTTCAATTTGATTTAAAAAGCCTAATTCACCTAGGTTAATACCACAAACAGGTACATTATATGGATAAATTTGTCTTGCCAGATGAATGATAGTACCATCACCACCAAAACTAAAGGCAATATCAATTTGTTTAAAGATTTCTGGACGACTTAAAATATGAGTTGTAGGAATCTTAAGTACTCGTGCAGGTGCATCTGATTCGAGATCATCTGGCAAAAATACTTCGATACCTTCATCTTTACAAATATGTGCAGCCATTTTTAGAACTGCCATAATATTGCTTTTTCCCATATTAGGGAAGAATCCGATACGCATAGCAATCTCCTATAAAGAATGAGCTTCTGCAACCACTGTATCTATTAAAATATCATCAATGGTTAAAGCCCCTTCTTCGTACTTTTTAAAATAACCTAAAAACTCAATATTACCTTCCATACCTTTAATTGGTGAAAAAGTTAAGCCGTGTACATACAATCCACAATCATAAGCCACATGTAAGATACGATGTAAAACTTCTTTATGGATTTCCGAATCTCTAACAATACCACCTTTACCAACATTTTCTTTACCCGCTTCAAATTGCGGCTTAACCAAAGCTACAAGTGATCCTGTATCTTTCAATAATGTGGTAGCTACTGGTAATACTTTATCTAAAGAAATGAAAGCAACATCTATAGAAATAAAATCTGCGAGTTCTCCTAATTGCTCAGGTGTAACAGTGCGGATATTTTGTTTTTCCATGTTGATAACACGTGGGTCTTGGCGTAACTTCCAGGCGAGTTGGTTATAACCTACATCGATGGCGAATACTTTAGCAGCGCCATTTTGCAAGGCACAATCTGTAAAACCACCTGTGCTGGCGCCGATATCAACCATAACGGCATCTTGTAAATCGATAGGATACGTTTGAATAGCTTTTTCTAACTTTAGCCCACCACGGCTAACATAAGGTAAAGTGTTGCCCTTTACTACGATATTAGCCTCTATAGGAATTTTGGTTCCCGCTTTATCAATACGTGTTGTATCCATAAAGATTTGGCCAGCCATTATTGCTGCCTTTGCTTTTTCTCTACTTTCAAAAAGTCCTCGATTAACGAGAAGTATGTCTAAACGTTCTTTACTGCTCATATCACACCATTATAAATATAATAAAATTGAATACCTGCTACTAAAATACCGAGAATTAATCCTCCAAATACCTCTATTGGTGTATGTCCTAATAACTCTTTTAAGGCCTCTTTACGAGTAATGACAACTGGTATGTTTTTCTTTGTAAAATAGTCTACAATTTGATTTAGAATTTGAGCTTGTCGACCGGCTTCTAAACGCACGCCAGAGGCATCATACATGACTACAATTGAGAATACCAAGGATAGAATAAAGAGATCAGATACCCCATTTTTAAGATATATGGCTGTAGTTGTAGCGATTACAAAGGATGTATGAGAACTAGGAAATCCTCCAGAACCTACAAGGCGTTCAGGACGGAATTTCCCATATCGAACTAGTTGCCATACGAATTTGATAGCTTGAGCAGTAAACCAACCCCAAAATGCGGCTTGCGCTATGTAATTGTGTGCTATTTGTGGTAATATATCAATCATTATTTATACCTTCTACAGGTAATATAAATTAATTAGTACGTTCTAAAAGATAATCAATTAAAGCCGATAATATAGATGTATCATAAGAAACAGAGTCTAATGCATCATGAGCTTGTTGTCCTACTAAAGTGGCTTGATTTTTAGCGCTCTCTAAACCTAGTAAGGATACGTAGGTAGATTTATGTTGGCGAATATCACTACCAGGAGTCTTTCCTAATTCTTCAATTGTTCCAGTTACATCTAAAATATCATCAGTGATTTGGAATAATAATCCTAAACAATTAGAATACTTCATGAGTGCTGATGTAGTCGCACTATTTGCACTCCCTAGAATCAAACCAAGTTCTACAGAGGCATTAAATAATGCACCTGTTTTTCCACTGTGTAAAACTTTTAACTCTTCTAGTGGGATATGGTTATCTTCACTGAGCATATCAAAGGCTTGACCACCGACCATACCTTCAGGGCCTGCTGCAGCAGCTACGCATTGAATAGCATCTATTTTTTGTTGAGGCGTAGCAGTTTTATTCTTAGTCATTAACTGAAAAGCATAGGTTAATAAACCATCACCGGCTAGAATGGCCATACCTTCACCATATACTTTATGATTAGTTAAATTACCGCGACGATAATCATCATTGTCCATAGCTGGTAAATCATCATGTACTAATGAATAGGTATGAATACACTCCATAGCACATAGAAATTCTTTATAATCGGCAGGATTTTTATGAAGCATTTCTAGTACAGCTTTTGACAAGATAGGTCTAATTCGTTTGCCACCTTGCATTAAGCTATAATTCATGGATTCATATAGTGGTTTAAATTCTTGATTAGGGCTTGTTAATACTTGACTTAACCATTGTTCAATAGTTTGTTTGCTAGACGCTAAATAGTCTTTGAACATAGAATCTCCTTATTCGCTGATGCGGACTTCTTCGATAATTCGTTGAACTTCATTTTCAACTGAATCGAGCATTTCTGCACATTCTTTTACTAATGTTAAGCCCTTTTTATATTGAGTTAAGAGTTCAGAGATGGTCATATCACCATCGTCTAATTGTTTCACAATATCCTCTAAGGCTTTATATTTCTTTTCATAATTTTTTAGTGATGCGGCCATCTTTGTGCGCCTCCTTTACCGTAGCATTCACATAACCATCAGCAAGTGTAACTCGTATATCATCCTTTGGATGTAAATGAGTAACAGACGTTATAGGTTTATCATTATGTTCAACCTTTGCAAACCCTTTTACCATCATTTGTAATGGATTAAGAGATTCTAATTGTTGAGCTAATAATGCTAAACTATGTTTCTCTGTATTGCATCGTTCTTTTGTAGCATTAGTTAATGATTGTGAAAGCTCTTGTAAATGCGTTTTCTGTTTATTTAAAAATTGTAGAGCTGGAATACCTAATCTACGATTAAAGAGCAATGTTAAATCTGTACGTTTCTGCTGTAATGTATAACGTATAAACTCGTGTAGGTATTCTTCTTTTTCTGTTAATTGATCTTGTAGTGTAATGATAGGAAGTACAGCCATTTCTGCAGCGTGACTTGGCGTTGCTCCACGAGCATCTGCTACATAATCACATAAGGTATAATCTGTTTCATGACCTACTGCTGAGATAACTGGTGTATTAGCAGTATAAATAGCCTCTACAACTGCTCTATCATTGAAACACCATAAATCCTCCATAGATCCACCACCACGACCAACGATGATAAGGTCTACCTCTGAGTCGGCATCAGCCGCTGCTATTCCCTTAGCTATAATAGGTCCTGCTGTATTACCTTGGACAGGAACAGAGAACAATTTAAATTGAACTAATGGGTTTCGTCTTTCGCTGACATGTAAAATATCATGTAATACAGCGCCGGATTGAGATGTAACAATCCCTATGCAACTTGCCATGTACGGAAGACTTTGTTTGTGGCTGTCATCAAAGTATCCTAGCGCCGTTAACTCTCGTTTTAACGCATCAAATTCGAGCTGTAATGGGCTTTTAGACCCTATTTGCATATCCGATGCAATGAGATTTAAACGCCCCATTTTATTGTAAAAATTAACAGATGCTTTCACAGTGACTAATAATCCATTTTGAATGGCATTAGCCAGTCCTTTTTGCATAACTGTACTAGACCACATGGTAACATCAATAGCGGATTCTTCATCTTTTAAAGAGAAATACATATGACCACTACTATGACGCTTTGCGTTAATAATAGTGCCGCTAACATAAAGATTCTTAAGTAGATATTCACGGTCTAAGGTGCGCTTTATAAGATTGTTTAATTGTGTAATGGTTAATACATTCACGATTATCCTCTAATTTCCTCTAAAAAAGCGGCGCCAAAAGCATTGCCAGTGGCATTATCAACAGAAAATTGTGGTTGTGCCACGTGTAATGTAATGTGATTACGCATACAATAATGCTCCATTCGATGACGAAGTATACTATTGCTCATTACACCACCTACGGCAATTAATGTTTTAACAGATTTATGTTTTAAATGATAACTAATCATTTTTTCTAATGCATTGCCTATAGAAGTGAATACAGCTCTTGCCAAATTAGACTTTTCTATATCATTTATAGAGTCACTAATACGTCGCATAGCTGCACTACATGGCCCTGCAAAGCTTATCCAACCTTCTTTTACAGAAGATGGTAATGGTTCATATTCTGTAGTTTGTAATGCTAATGCCTCAAGATGCTTACCTGCAGGAAATGGCAAACCCATTGCAACACCAATACGATCTACATATTGACCGCCTTGTAAATCCTTAGAGCCGCCAATAATGTGAGACTCAAATATGCCTTCTCCTTTATAATGACAATATACAAGCTCCGTAGTACCACCTGATAAATGAAGTGCTAAAAATGGATCTTTAGGAATTGTTTTTAATTCTCGAAGGGCAGCTAAAATATGATTTTCTTGATGTGCAAAAACTTGTAAAGGTACATTCATCACATGACTTAAAGATTGACCATGCCCTAGCCCTACTATAAAGGCTGGCATATAGGAATTTTCCTCACGTCTAGGAAAACCACTAACACCGATACCACTAATTGGTAGTTGTGGCAATTCAGATATCAACTTAGGCAATGCCTTTGTATGTTGAAAGACCATATTTGATTGTTGTAGTCCTCGCTCACCCTGTTTGACCTCTAATATTTTGCGGGCTTCCCCAACTATTTGAAAGTCGCTATCTATAATGGCACAACTTGTAGTGTAGCAACTAGTATCAATGCCTAAGTAAAATCGTTTCATTATTTACTCTTATTATATGCATCTAGAATTGCATTTATTAATTTATAGGAAGAATCAGAACCAAAATTTTTAGCTAATTGAATAGCTTCATTAATAGCTATAGATGGTTCTAAAGGTTCATCTTCATTTGTCATTTCCCATAGAGCAATACGTAAAATAGCACGATCAACCTTGTCTAAGTTTTCAACTTTACGTGATTTACAAAATGGCTGTAATCCTGCATCTATAATTTTAGAAGCGGATAATACACCATTTATAATATTATTTGCATAGGCCTTATCCATAGATTTATGCATATGTCCTTCTGGAAATTGAACATCATTTTGGTCTACATGAAATTCATTAGCATATAACATTTGAAATGCGTATTGACGTGCTTCACGTCGATTTCGCTTAATTACCATGTGGAGTTGGCTCCTTTTCTTTAACAATACCTTCAATATGAACATCAACCTTAACATGATTAAGATCAAGCATATTCTTTAAGGTTTGTTTGATTTCTAACTGCAATTGTTTGGATAATTCAATAAGATTGTATCCATACAAGGCTTTAATATAAATATTGATTTCAATAAAACCTTTACGATGTTTAACATTGATACCTGGTAAACTACGTTGACCAAAGGCATGTGTAATGCCCTCTACTAATTCATCGTAAAAGCGCGGGCTTAGAGAATGAATACCGGGAATCGTAGCTAACGTTTTAGTAGCTACATCGATGATGACAGAGTCTGCAATATCAATGGTATCCATATCTAATCCATAGTTTAATTGATTGTCTGAACTCATATAGATACCCTCCTAAGGCTGTGATGGTGTTACTAAGTCATCAAAAATAATGTCTTGTACCACTATATCAATAGTTTGCACTTCAATTTCTGTATAAGAAACTAAAGCTGTTTTTATGCGTTCTTGTAAACGTAATGCTACATCAGGAATACGGTATCCATACTGAATACAAACATATAATGTTACAGAAATAGCACCTTCATCATTAAATGATATCTTGACACCTTCATGATCAGATTTGCGTCTAAAGAAGGTATTAACACCATCATTAAAGGTGGAACTCATATGATGTATACCCTTTGTTTCGAGTGCTGCCATAGTCACAATCGTAGCATATACATCTTCATTTATCTTAATTTTACCAGACTCTAGTTCAGTATTTTTCTTGGTCATACTGGCCTCTTTCAAAAAAAAGCACTTGTCCCTATATATAATTACATAGATGACAAGTGCTTACAGTGCAAATGTTAGGATATATGGGGAATAAGATTCCATAAAAAGATCTAGCCCCAATACATATCAATAAGTATTAGGCACGTTCAATGTATTGACCTGTACGAGTATCAATACGAAGTACATCATCTACTTCAATGAAGAGAGGTACTTTTACAGTGTAGCCTGTTTCTAAAACAGCTGGTTTGTTACCACCAGTAGCAGTATCCCCACGGATACCAGGATCTGTTTCAACTACGCGAAGTTCAACAGCTACAGGTAAATCGATACCGATTACGATACCTTGGAAGAACATGATGGATACTTCCATATTTTCTAGAAGGAAGTTTTTAGCATCGCCTAATTGTTCAAGGGTAAGTTCAACTTGATCATAAGTTTCGTTATCCATGAATGTATAAGAGCCGTCAGACTCGTATAAATATTGCATACGACGACGATCAACATGTGCTTTAGGCACTTTTTCACCTGCATTGAATGTACGCTCTACTACAGAACCAGTTTGTAAATTTTTCATTTTAGTACGTACGAATGCAGCACCTTTACCTGGTTTAACGTGTTG
Source organism: uncultured Veillonella sp. (assembly GCF_963522475.1). Lineage (GTDB taxonomy): Bacteria > Bacillota > Negativicutes > Veillonellales > Veillonellaceae > Veillonella. The sequence continues at coordinate 34,363 of NZ_CAUQYW010000004.1, forward strand.
GAAATCAACTACTTGCCATACATTACCGTCGATTTCAACGGTTACACCTGGACGAAAATCATTACTGGAAATCATCTAACTCTTCTCCTTCTAAATACCTATTTCAATTAACTCTTTTGGACTATGTGTCAACACCTCATAGCCGTCAGATTTGACGATGACACTATCCTCTATTCTCAATCCGATAGTACCTGTAATATAAATGCCAGGCTCTACCGTAATGATCATATTTTCTGCAAATACCGTATCGGATTTAGTATTGGCCACTGGTTCTTCGTGTATCTCAAGACCTATGCCATGACCAGTACCATGATTAAATTCCTTGGTATATCCATGTTCTTTAATATAATCACGACAAACTGCATCAAGTTCTTTGCCAGTTATACCAGCTCGAACTGCAGTTACGCCACGTTTTTGTGCTTCTAAAACTATACTATATAACTTCTTTTGTAATTCAGAGGCAGGCCCCATTACAATAGTTCTAGTCATATCGGAATGATAACCCTTATATACTGCACCAAAGTCAAAGGTGACAAAATCACCAGCTTCGATGACCTTATCACTGGCTACACCATGAGGCATACTAGACCGATTACCCGATGCAACAATGGTCGCAAAGGAAGGTTCCTCTGATCCACGTTTTAACATTTCTGACTCTAATATAATGCGCGCTTCATTTTCTGTCATTCCTACTTTTAGTTGTGGTATCAACGCAGCAAAAGCATCATCACCAATTTTAGCAGCTTTACGCAATAACTCTAATTCGTCTTCACGCTTAACCGCACGTAGTTTAGCAAAATTGATAGATGTAAAATTAAAGCGTTCATCCAATGTATCACATAACGTTTCATACGTATCAACAGGCATTTGTTTGCCTTCGATTCCAAATAAACCTTCGTGAATATGATGCTCATTGAATATGTCTACAAGAGTACCCATAACAGAGGACGCATATTGAATGACTATATACCCTTCACATTGTTTTGTAGCTTGTTCAGTATATCTAAAATCGGTAATCATAAAGGCCTTATCTTGTGTAATAATAGCAAAGCCTGTTGTACCGGTAAAACCAGCAAAATAATGTAAATTTATAGGGCTTATCAAAATGACGCCTGTTAATTCTTGCTCTTTAATATACTGTTGTAGCAGATTTAATCCATTCATAATCATGCTCCTAGTCTATAAAGTACAATTAATCTTACCATAAAATACCTATATTGAATAGAATTTTATGCTATTTTTTGAAAGCCTCTATATCAACTAAGGTCAAGTCCTGTACAGAACCAACCTCTTCGATACCGGTTAAGTCTATATGACCTATGGTTAGACGCTTTAAATATGTCACGGTGCCACCAGCAGCACCAATCATACGTTTCACTTGATGATATTTGCCTTCTTCAATTGTAATATGCACGGATTTCGAGGATATAACATCAATTAAAGCGGGCTTACAATGTGTCCCATCGCCTAGAATAATCCCCTCTTTTATACGTTGAATTCCTTCTTCGGTTAATTCACCTTCGAATTCTACATAATAAACCTTGGATACATGTTTATTTCCATTGATAATGGAGTGTCCCCAAACACCATCATTGGTAAGTAATAGTAGTCCCTCGGTATCCTTATCTAATCTCCCCACAGGGACTACCCCCATTTTAATATATTCTGGTGGCAATAGATCCATTACAACAGGATGGTTTACATCCTCCACTGCAGTAACATAGCCTTTGGGTTTATGAAATTTAACATAGTAATACTGCTTAGTATTAACTATTTGATTATCAACTGTAATTTCATCAGACTCAATATCAAGGTGAACATCTTTTTTTGTTGCTATGTTACCATTAATACGAACCCTTTGATCCTTTATGAGTTGATGAACCTCTTTTCGACTGCCATAGGCTTTATTGGCTAATAATTTATCAAGTCGCATTATACATGTCCTTGTAATAACTCAACATGAGCCGTATCATTGAGCAAATTCAAGATATTATGATCATATTCACCCATACCATTGTAGAAGATACGGTTAATAGCCGTATTACCTTGACTAAAATTCCAACAATGACTAATAGAAATATCTAATAATTTGCATAATAAGGTTCTAATAGTTCCTCCATGACATGCAATTAAAAGTGTTTCCTCTTCATCATTGACATTGAGAAATTCTTCTAAACCTGTCCATGCACGATCTTGCAAGTCTTTGAAACTTTCTCCATTTGGTACCTTAACTAGATGAGGTCGTAAGTACATTTCATCAATTAAACCTGGCCATCGTTTTTCAATCTCTGAAAATAACATAGCTTCCCAGTCACCGAAATTTAATTCTCGTAATCGTTTATCTACTGTGATAGGTGTATTGCGATCACCTCGAATTGTTTCGGCAGTAACTAAAGCTCTACTCAAGTCACTAGATAAGATGCGGTCAAACGTAATATCTTTAAGGGCCTCACCACATGCTTTAGCTTGATTTAGACCATTCTCGTTTAGAGGAACGTCTGTAATGCCTTGATATTTCCCCATTTTATTCCAATCAGTTTCACCATGGCGCACAATATATAATGTTTTCATAATTTCCCTATACTTTCAAAATATCTGTTAGTTTCTCTACTAGTTTGATATTAGTTTCATGATCTTTAATAGCAATGCGAACCCAGTCATTATTGAGACCTACATAAGAATCACAATTGCGTACGATCATATTATATTTCTTCAGATTTTCATTAATGGTGTTAGCTGTAATGCCTTCACGATTAATTTGGAACAACATAAAATTGGCGGAAGGTGGATATACGGTAATTCCTTCTATAGCATGTAATGCATCATACATAAATGCTCTTTCTTCACATAATTCTTGTTTTGTTCTTTTACTATAATCTGCATCATTTAAAGCTGCCTCTGTATATGCTTGTGCTAATGTATTTACAGACCAACTAGGAATATATTGATGTAGTTGACAAATTAGTTTTTCATTACCAAAAGCAGCACCGATTCGAAGGCCTGGGACAGCATAAAATTTTGTGAAAGAATGAACCACAATGACATTATCAAATTCATTGACTAACGAACGCATAGATTGCTCATTATCTCGTAATGGGTCATTGCCAACAAAGTCAATAAATGACTCATCTATAACTAGCAAGCTATTGGCATCTTTCAACATACTCGCTACAGTACGAATATGTGTTTTATCTAGTAATGTTCCATCTGGATTATTAGGATTGCCTAAAAATACAATAATGCGACCATCTTGACCTTTTAATTCAGCAGCAAAGGTTTCTAATGCCAAATAAGGTACTTCAAAATAAGGTTTTCCATTATCATCTTCCCGAGATCGATAAAAAATATCACGCACAGGAATCTTACTTGCTTCAAGAGCCTCTTTATACTCAGAAAATCCCGGTGCAGGTACAAAAGCACCCGTATATTCTGGTAAACGGCAAATAGCATATAATAACTCAGCGGCACCATTACCAACTACAATTTGTTGTTTATCCATCCCATACGTATCGGCAATAGCATTTAAAACATCGTCATTTGTAGCATCTGGGTAGTGAGAAATATACCGTAATTGAGTATGTAATGCATCCAATCCACCTTGACTAGGTCCAAGTGGATTAATATTGGCGCTAAAGTCAATTACCTGATATGGTTCAATTTGTTGTTCATGGGCAAACTGAAATATATTGCCCCCATGTATCTTAGACATTTGGTTCTCTTTCTGTTAAATATATTATCGTTTAATATAGGTTAAACCTTCATTCGTGGTTTCTACTGTATCCACATAGGATAGCTGAGGTAACTTACGCATGATTTCTTGTTTACAATCATCGATGCGACCATAATCTACAGGGAATAAGAGCCCCATAATGGTACCGCTATGAGCTATGATTGTGCCTACACTATTATAGTAATTCCCTATATCGTGAAAGTCATATAAATTTGGTTTATATAGTATACGTTGATTACCAAAAGCACTCAATGTAGCTGCTTGACCAATTAAATTGATATCATGTGTATTCAAGCCTTGCTTAAATAAATCGAGTGATTCTTGTATAATCAACTCTTTTTCTAAAATTTTAGTTTGTAAATGTATTTGTTGATTAAATGATATCGTATCAATACTACCGCCTTCATCAAATACAAGGATTTTTAATGGGGGACACATGCCTAGTGATTGAGAAATGGTTCCTTTAATATAATCAAACTGAGTTACACCTGGATAAAATGAAGCATCTGTAGGCTCTACAGTTAAGCAAATTTGCTCCAATTCCTTTAGCGATAAATCATAATTCATAGCTAACGCTGTTGCCATAGCTGTTACAGAAATATCCGCAGAACTTGATGCCATCCCTTTACCTTGTATAATATCAGATCGTACATATACAGGTGGACAAGATTGGTTTCTATTTTTTTTTTGTGATAAATATTGTACTAATTGTCTTGCCTTAGCAGACTTCGGTTGTAATGCACAATACTGTTTTGAAAATGGATGTGCTACATTACTTAATGCGTAGGAGTAACGATTAATAGGACAGGTCACTAAGAATGACTGGCCATTAATAGAACCTTGTAGAAATTCCCCACATGTACCTGGGGCTCTTACATAATAGGTCACATTAAACTCCTTTCATATCAAATAGAAATAGTAATTATTATAAAGAATCCATTGGAATCTGATGATTAAAACATAGTAGTATTGGATGCAACGGTAGCAGATAATATGGATAAAATAACGATATATACAAAGAGTAAAATCACTTCTGTAATTTCTACAACGAATCCATATGTATCACCTGTAGTACCACCTAGTTGCTTAACAATATAACGATTGAGTATACGATTGATAATATAGGTAATTATCATGCTAATGATATTGATTTGGAAAATACCTAATGTAGCATACACTAATACACCTAATCCTACAACATATCCTACATCAGCTATAGAAAAGATAGCATATGCACCATATAAAAAAGTGTATAAGATTACGCCAATTATTAGGATTACAATAGGCATAAAGAAGGTTGAAAGTGTATTGTAAGTAATAACATGTTTAGGTGCTAAATTAGCAAATGCAGCACCCATTCCCTCTTTTCTCGCATACGGATACGATCGAATACTCAATACAAGGGACCAACGACTCATTAAAGGCATCATAATCAGTGCCATAGGAATAAACTCTGCTGTAGGAATTGCTGTTAATAATTGCCATTTTAAAAGTGTAACAAATACAAAAGCAACAACACCAAAAGATCCTATACGACTATCTTTCATAATTTCAAGCTTACGTTCTCTCTCTCGTCCTGAAAATAGACCATCACTAGTATCCATTAGACCATCTGCATGGAGTCCACCCGTGATTAAGAATTCCGCTACAACGATGATTAGCATCAGCGGCACTAATGGTATAAAAGGTGATAATATTCCATATAGTAATGCTAAGATAAGGCCGATAACTAAGCCTACATATGGAAAGGCTGCAACGGACTTTCCGAAATCCTCCATTGACCACTCTGTTTGATTGACGATTTTTAAACGTGTTAAGAATTGTAAAGCTATAAAGAAAGGTGTCATTATACATTCATCCCATAAGTAATGACTGTACTAATAATTACCATTAGTATAGTCGTAAAATACATCATATAAATTGTACGTGTAATATGGTTACGATTTAATTTTTCAATAGGATCCCCCATGTACTCACGAAAGGTCATTTTTTTGAAATATTGGTTGTAACCACCTAAACGAATATGTAAAGCACCCGCAACAGGTGCTTCTGCATAACCGCCATTAGGGCTAGGATGCTTATGAGCATCACGCAAGCCTATTTGGAGGGCTTTTTTTGCATCATACCGTAAAAAGAATGCAGCGATAATCAATAATATAAAGGTGATTCGCGCAGGGATCCAATTAAGGACATCGTCAAAACGTGCCGCCACACGACCAAAGTATAAATACTTTTGATTTTTATAGCCCAGCATGGAATCCATAGTATTTGCAGTTCTATATATAATTGCACCCATTGGACCACCAATGATAAAGAAAAATAAAGGTGCAATAATTCCATCTACTGTATTCTCTGCAATTGTTTCTACAGCAGCTCGTGTAATTTCACTTTCATCTAATTCTTCTGTATCACGACCAACAATCCAAGATAATCGCTTGCGAGCTTCTTTAATATTATCTTGCTTAATTAATTGGCTAATAGTAAAGCCTGCACCAGCTAATGATCGTGGAGATATAGCAATATATAGAATAATTACTTCAAAAGCGTATTCTACCCATTCATCAACTACACCACCAAGCCATAGAATCAAAGATACAATAATATATACAGAAACAAGGATTAAACCTACTGCTATACCACCGTACCATAGTTTTTTTGTGTCATTATCAGTATCTTTATAGAGAACGGCCTCAAAAAAAGATATAATACGGCCAATAATGGCTACAGGATGGTATTTACTATTGGGATCGCCAATGAGTAAATCTAATATAAATGCTAAGATTGGTATACATATAAAGCTATACTTTGTAAACCAATGCAATACTGTTAAATGTTCCATATATTCCCCTATTACCCCAAGGTAGACATAATATAATCCATATCTAAGTGTTCCTCCACAATATCTGCTAAGCGATTATACGCCGCATTTTTGTGTTCAAAATAGCGGAATACTACGTCTAATGGTTCTAACCCCTTACGTTTACGCAATTGATTAATAATAAAGCGTCTAAAATCATCATTGTCGAATACACCGTGAATGTATGTCCCCATGACTTGATGATTGCCATCAATAAATCCATCGACTACATGTACTGCTTCTTCACTACGGCTAGTAATTGTAAAACAACGGCTTACTGTATCTACTAATGGTGTAGTATCACCCATATGGATTTCATAGCCTACTAAATTTTCACCTGTGAAAGTACCTTTTAAAAACTGTAGATTAGATACATTAAACTGTACTTGGTGTGTAGTTTTTTGGTCCTTCATAGTTGTAGAGGAATCTACCAACCCAAGACCTTCAATTTCTTCAATATCTCCTTCCATATGATGCGGATCATATATTGTTTTGCCTAACATTTGATTGCCCCCACATACACCGATAACAGGCGTACTTTGGTCAGCAAGTTTTTTTATTTCATCAGCAAAGCCTGAATCACGAAGATATGTAAGATCCGCTAATGTATTCTTAGAGCCAGGTAGAATAATCAAGTCCGGCTTGCCAATAATATCTCCAGGCCCAACAAATCGAACAGATACATCTGGTTCATAATTTAATGCATCGAAGTCCGTAAAGTTAGAAATTTTAGGTGTCTGCATAACTACAACTTGAATTTCTTTAGCACCACTATTACGTTTGTTTTCTAGTGCCACAGAGTCTTCTTCATCAATATCAAGATTTTCAATAGCTGGGATGACACCTACTACTTTTTTACCTGTTTTTTCTTCAATAAAAGTTAAGGCTGGTTCAAGAAGTTTGATATCTCCACGAAATTTATTGATAACAATACCTTTAATAAGATTTCGTTCTTCTGGTTCAAGCAATTCTAATGTACCCACAATAGATGCAATAGCACCACCACGATCGATATCAGCGATGAGATATACAGGTGCTTTCGTCATCTTAGCAATGCGCATATTTACGATATCATTAGCCTTGAGATTCACTTCTGCAGGACTACCTGCACCTTCAATAACCATCATATCGAAATTGGAATCTAAGAAATCGATAGATTCTTTTACCTTATCTAGAGCTGTTAAGGAATATTTTGTATGGTATTCTTTAGCACTATAAACGCCCACAGGTTTACCCATCAATACAACTTGAGAAGATTGATTACCTGTAGGCTTTAATAACACAGGGTTCATTTGTACAATTGGATCTATGCCAGCAGCCTCAGCTTGCGCTACTTGAGCACGACCAATTTCATCGCCCCATTTTGTTACATAAGAATTGAGGGCCATATTTTGAGCTTTAAAGGGAACAGTTTTAAAACCTCTTCTATAAAAAATACGGCATAATGCAGTACATAAAATACTTTTGCCTACATTGGAACTTGTTCCTTGGAACATAATTTTCTTAGCCATTTATATGAACCTCCTGAGATTTTAATTCAATGGTAACACCACTAATCGTTAAGTATAATTTGTCAGCCTCAGTTGCTACTGTTCGATTGACGCGGCCTGCAATATCTCTAAAATATCTGGCTAGCTTATTATCTGGTACAATACCAAGACCAATTTCATTAGTTACAAATATAACTATTTTATCATCACTTACTTTGATTAGATTTAATAATGCTTCTAATTCTGAAAGTACCGTATCTTCTAACCGATTTGCATCTTGTTGGCCTTGAATTGACCCATGTGCCATCATATGATTTGTTGTAAACATGGTTAAACAGTCTATGAGTATTACATCCGCTACACTGCTAATATGTTGCCACTCTTCGGCCAAATATAGTGGTATTTCAAAATTCGTCCATATATTACCACGTCGCTCTTGATGTTTCTTTATACGATCAACCATTTCATCATCAAAAGCTTGTCCTGTTGCTACATAAGCTTTTCGACCTTCTGTAGCAAGAGCTAAACGTTCTGCAAATTCACTTTTTCCACTTCGTGCCCCACCGGAACACAATATAATTTGGGATTTCATAATGCACCTATACAAGAATTTATAATTTCAGTATCATTATAAGTATAACAAAGGAGCGATACTATGGAAATTATGAATATGAAACTAAAAATGATGGCTACTTTATGGGATAATACCTATCGTGTTGCCATTGACGATGGACAAGGTAAATATATTGGCACTGCACGTGTAGTAGTAAATGTTCCACTACCGCCTGAAGCGTTACCAGAAAATGCACCTCAAGTAGAACCACAGTTGTTGGTTTTAGTAGAAGATTTTGATTTCGGAGCTGATAAGATTATAAACTTCGAAACAACACTTTCTGATTTATTGAGAGAAAAATTCCGCTATGAAATTCCTCATATTTTCTTCTACTATCCAAGTCCTCATGATGTTTTAAACCAAACGATTTCACAATAAGGTCTATAACGAGCAAAAAGCTATGTAAAATACATAGCTTTTTTTGTTTATTCGGCTCCAATTTCCTCTTCTACACGACACATAATAAAGCAAAGATCGGATAGACGGTTTAAATATTTCAAATTAGATTCGTGAACGCTTTCACCAGCATCTAATACGCGCCATAAATCACGTTCCGCACGTCGGGTAATCGTTCTCGCTACATGTAAGTACGCTGAAGATTGTTTTTCACCAGGAATCACAAAATTAGATAATGGTTCAAGCTTTTCATCAAAGCGATCAATAACCTTTTCTAAATGTTTAACATGTTGTTCTGTAATCACTGGAGCAGTATTTAGACTTGCAATATCGGCCATTAAAGTCCACAAGTTGCGTTCAATATCATATAATTCAGTAGCAACGCGTGAATTTTCTGCATAGGAACGAGCCAAGCCTAAAAATGCTTGCAATTCATCAATTGTACCATAAGCTTCTACGCGTAAAGAGGATTTAGGTACTCGTTCACCAGTATATAAACCAGTTGTACCAACATCACCTGTTTTTGTGTATACACTACTTGCCATATGTATTACCTCCTATAGATATACATAAATGTAGAAAGAAAAGCTACATAATTTCAACATTGAGATTATTTGTATTCTGGGAACCAAAGATGAATTTCACGAGCAGCAGCCTCTGGAGAATCAGAAGCATGTACTACGTTTGCATCCATTGTTAAAGCATAGTCACCACGAATACTACCAGGGGCAGCATCTACAGGATTTGTGGCACCGTTTAAAGCACGTACGGATACGATGGCATTGTCTCCGGCCAATACGAAAGCAAGAACTGGACCAGATGTGATGAAATCAACTAATTCACCGAAGAATGGTTTTTCTTTGTGTTCAGCATAATGCTCTTCCGCTAATTCACGAGGTACTTGTAAAAGTTTTAACGCTCTAATGACAAGACCTTTACGTTCATAACGGCTAATAATTTCACCACTTAATTGACGCTTAACTGCATCTGGTTTTATTAAAACTAATGTTTCTTGCATGATATCCTCCTGTAGATATTAATTAAAATAATGCTTTCTCTTTATATTTAGGATTCATTGCTTGTTTTTTTAGCTTTTCAATACGTTCTTCTGTACGAGGATGTGTACTAAAAAGATTACTCAAGCTTTCACCAATACCCATCATAGGATTAATAATAAACATATGGGCTGTTGCATTACTTGCATTCGGTAATGCACCATGTTTAGAATAGTAATCGATTTTAGCAAGAGCAGAAGCTAAGGCTAGTGGGTTACGACACATGTCTCCACCACCTTCATCCGCTAAGAATTCTCTGGCACGAGAAATGCTCATCTGAATAAGACCTGCTGCGATAGGAGCAATAATTATGGCACCTATTAACTCTAACGGGTTAGAGCCTTCACGGTCATCTGAACGACCAAATATAGCTGAGAATTGAAGCACATAGGCAATCATAGAAATTGCGCCTGCCATCATGGCAGCAATAGTACTGATCAATGTATCACGATGCTTAACATGGGTTAATTCATGTCCTAGAACACCTTCTAGCTCGTCATCTGTTAATAGTCGTTGAATACCTTCTGTAACAGCAACTGCTGCATGACTCGGATTTCTGCCTGTTGCAAATGCATTAGGTACATCACTTGGAATGATATACACTTTTGGCATTGGTAACTTACCATTCTTAGCCAAACGTTCTACCATACCATATAATTTTGGGTTAGATTGTGCAGTAACTTGTTGTGCATCATATTGTGCTAAAACGATTTTGTCGCTATACCAATAGGACATAAAATTCATGCCCATGGATATAACGAACATAATCATCATACCACTTCTACCGCCAATCATATCACCTAAGACCACTAAAATGGCCGTCAAAGTCGCTAATAAAAGCGTTGTTTTTATATTGTTCATAGTTTCCTCCAATTATAGTTATAGACTATGCCTAACGCTATAATTATACCACAAACTAAATAATTGATGCTCCTGTACTATCGGCTTCTAAGCAATATGTTCTATTTTCAATTCCATTAGATGTAAATACAGCACCCATAGCGTCTGCTACAGCTTGTACGTGGGCTTTATCAACATAGGCGATTAAAGTAGAACCAGATCCACTGATAGTAGCGCCATAGGCTCCGGTAGCTTTGGCGGCCTCAAAGGCTGCATCACAATAAGGTATTAATGTTTTGCGATACGGAACATGTAAATTATCATCCAATGCAACAGATAAATTACTTAATTGATGTGTAATTAAACTTGTTACAAATAAAGATGCATGACTCACATTTTGGACTGCTTCTTTAAATGGTACATGATTAGGTAAAACAGAACGAGCATATTCTGTTGAAACCATAACTTCAGGTACTACTACAGCAAAATGCAATTCCGATGGAACAGAGATGACTGTATTAAGTACTTTTGTTTTTAAACCCGTAGCACAGCATAAATTACCAAAAATAGCAGGTGCTACATTGTCAGGATGTCCTTCCATACGGTTTGCAATAACCAACAATTCTTCTTTATTAAGGGGCTGTTTAACTAATGCATTGGCTAATAAAAGACCACCTACAATAGCTGTACTACTGCTACCAAGTCCACGAGATGGTGGAATTAAAGTTTCTGAAGTAATGTGTCCGTATTGAATAGGCTCTTGTGCTGTAGCAAAAACTTGATCCATGGCAAATCCAATAAGATTCTTTTTAGGATCTTCAGCACGTAAAATGTCTGCGCCAAAACCTTCAAAAGTATAGGTGTATTCTGTAGCTTTTACATCAGGTGTAAAGCTAAAAATGTTGTATAGATTGAGTGCCAAACCTAAGCAATCAAAACCAGGTCCACAGTTAGCACTAGTGGCTGGTACTTGTACGCGAATAGTATTCATAGTTTAAGCTTCCATTATACGAATGATACTATTAACAGCCTTAACAGAACGCAAGCTGTTAAAGGAATCGATAAGATTTAAAATATAAGATCTAGGGCATTTAGAAGTAACAATTGCAAGAACAGCTGTTTCCGGGTCCATATTTCGTTGAACGATGGATAAAACAGAAATCTTTTGCTCTGCCAATTTAGCAGAAATTTTGGCTAATACTCCTGTTTTATTATCTACTTCTAAACGCAAATAGTAGCTAGATTGGATTTTACCAGGAGAATAGATATTTTTTTGATCATAATAGAATGGTTTCAATCGACCAGTTTCGTTGTACGAAACATTTTTAGCTACTTCCATGATATCGGACACTACAGAGCTACCTGTAGGCAAGCTACCTGCACCACGACCATATAACATGACATCATCAATACCATTACCTTTAACATAAATAGCATTATAAGAGCCACGAACAGATGCTAAAGGATGTGTTGTAGGAATAAATGCAGGGTATACGTTTAAAGATAAGCCTTGGCTAGTTTCTTTAGCAATACCTAATAACTTAATATTGTAGCCAAACTCCTTACCGAATTTTATATCTTCTGTATCTATGCTCGTAATACCTTCTACAGATACGTCTTCAAAGAAGATACGACGATTAAAACTAATAGACGCTAGGATAGCTAATTTACGTGCTGCATCTAGACCTTCAACGTCAGCTGTAGGATCCGCCTCTGCATAGCCAAGGTCTTGAGCTTCTTTTAATACATCTTGATAACTAAGACCTTCTTCAGACATTTTCGTTAAAATAAAATTTGTTGTACCATTCATAATACCAATGAGTTCAGTAATACGGTTACCTGCTAAGGACTCGTATAATGTACGAATGATTGGAATACCACCTAATACAGATGCTTCAAAGCGTAAATCTACGCCGTTTTTACTAGCTAAGTCTAATAAATATGGACCAGATTCTGCTAATAAGTCTTTATTTGCAGTTACGACATTTTTCTTAGCCTTTAACGCACCTTCTACACAATCTTTAGCAAAAGTTGTGCCACCCATTAATTCTACAACCATTTGAATGGAATCATCTTTTAATACTTCATCAATATCAGTTACATATTGAGCTGTTTCAGGCAACGTAATATGGCTATATTTATTAGGATTACGTACAAAAATCTTAGAAATCTCAACATTAACACCTGTACGATTTCTAATTAACTCAGCATTGTCTTGTAACAAATTAAATGTACCTTGTGCAACAGTACCAAAACCTAATAACGCAATTTTTATAGTGGTCATAATTGTCCTACTCTCTTAATTAGCCTATGCTTGGCCTAAAATTTCTACTTTAATAATGCCCTTCATGGAGCGAATATCCAATAATAAATCTTCCAATGAACCTTGTAGATCTTTTGTTTCAAATGAAATACTACTATTGGCAATACCTTGTAAAGGAATATCTTGATTGATTGTTAAAATACTACCATTACGTTCTGCAATTGCTTTGAGCACGCTAGATAACATACCTGACTCATTAGACATGGAAACATAAATACTAACTATTTTGCCTTGAGCAATTTCAAAAAAAGGGAATACATAATCTTTGTACTTATAATACGCAGAACGACTTAAATCCATTTTTTCCACTGCTTCATTAATAGTTTTAACTTCACCTAATTTTAAAATTTCTTTTACCTTAATTGTCTTTTTTATAGCTTCAGGTAAAATATCCTCTTGTACCAGATAAAACTTATCTTTTTTTTGTTTAGTCATAGAACACACACTCCCTTATTGTTCTTTTGAAGTTTCTTGGGCCACAAATTGGCGCCCATATAAGGTTAACACTGCATACATACCGATAAAAAATGGCAAATATTCTGCTATAACACGCCACGCTACAGCTACAAGCCCAACAGTTCCATTAGGTACAAAGGTACTAAACAATACCACAAATAGTCCTTCTGCAATCCCTGTTCCCCCTGGTGTTGGTGCAAAATATAAAATTAAATTTAATAAAATCATTCTATCTAATATATCAATGATAGCGATATCTGATGTAAAAGCATACATTAATGCTGGTGCAATACAATATAAGCATAATAAACTTAAACCAGATTCAATAAATACTATCAAAGACTGAATTGGTTGTTTATATAATAAACCTAAACCTTGATTCAATGTTTCTAACTTAGAGAGCCAATCTCTTGTTTTATGTGCTTTAAACCGTTGTGCTAAATTATATACAAATTGACGCATATATTTAGTCTGTAAAATATATGTACCTAAAAGCGTTGCAATAACGGCTAATACAGCAAAAATTAATAGCATATCTCGTGAAATATACGGAATCTCAATAGCATCTCGTAAGAAGACAAAAGGTAGCATGATAACAAGAAACATAATAGAAAAAACGGTACGTATTAACACGATAGGTGTGCCTCTAGACATAGGAACGCCATAACTCCGTAATACTAATACTTGTGCAACTGCCCCTCCACTTGCACCTGGGGTTAACATAGCCATAAAATAATTACTAAAGATTACGCGAAGTACAGCCTTGATAGATAACTTGTAACCTCCAATTTTTACAAGTCTTTGTAACCGTAGTCCATCAAAATACATACCTGCTGCTAAAGCACCTACAGCTAGCAATAAAGAAATATAATTAAATGATGAAATCGTTTTTAATGCATCTAAATCAATAGTGTAGTAAATGATACCAATTGACACAGCCAATAGTAAGAGAAACATAAAAATGCCTCTCTTCATCATTTTACTCATATCAAGTCTCCATAATTAATTAGCTCAATATTATTTTGTCTAATATACAAATGTGTATGGTTTGAACAAACCGCTTGTAATTCATCCTCCCAATGATAACCCCATTTATATTGATTTCCAAGAATTGTATTATTTAAACCTGGATGAATCATTAATTCATGGACACCAGATTTTTTGGATACGGATTTTAAAATCCCCATTACAGTTTTCTGGTTAATGTGTCCCCCATTTACCATACCCCAAAAATATTGTGTGGAATACATTCCATTATCTCGTACTGTAGGTCTTGCCTTTGCAGCTACAGTTGATAAACCAACCTTGCCGAGTAATCGCACTGGGGAATACATATAATTGACAAATAAAGAGGATTCATCTGGAATACGTATTGCATTAATACCATAGTGTTTCGCTTGCTCAATAACGATTGGTAATACCGTTGGTAATACATGCATATGTTGATGACCATCAATATGCGTTACGTGCAAACCGGACTCCATGATCCGTTCTATTTGAGCGTGAATTTCTTTGCGCAATTCACTATAGTTAATCTTTCCAGTATAAATTCGTTTCATAAAATCGATATATGTTTCTGGAAAGACGCCTTCAGATGTGAGTAACGAAGGTACTTCAGATGGATTACATACCGGTTTTAGTCCACCTACTAAGGCGATATGAATACCAATGCCCAACTTAGGGTTATTTTTTGCCATACTTATAGCTTCTGCAAAAGCTTCGCCTCCCGCTAATAGAGAGGTACTCGTAATGATACCTGTACGATGGCCATCAATGACTGCAGCATTAACCGCACTATGAAGACCAAAATCGTCGGCATTTACTATTAATTTGGACATAGTTTACTTCCTTTTCATCAAAAAAAGGGAGAACTTTGTTCTCCCACAAAGGATATATGTTATTGTACCAAATACAGAACTATAAAATCAATACAAAAGCCCTCTACTTGTATACTAGTAGAGGACTTTCGATATGCTTATAAATTTTTATCATAAATACGTAATTTAACTTACATATATTTTGACTATCACATTAGTTGTTCTTGAGCTTTATACATACATAAGGCTGCTGCTACACTTACATTTAATGATTCTATATCACCATACATAGGAATCATAATACGATGCTTACAGAGGTCCATAACTTCAGGTGTAACACCATTGCCTTCATTTCCCAAAATCAACATACATCGTTTGTCATACGTAATGGTATGATAAGGTCTTGAATTATCTAAAGTTGTTACATAGGTAGTCATATTAGATTCTGCAATAAGATCATTAAGCATAGATAATGTTACATCCTCATAGACTGGTATTTTATGTAATGCACTCATCGTACTACGTACAGTCTTATCATTAAAGGGATCTACTGTACCTTTCATTAACAATATACCCTTCACACCTGCCGCTACAGCTGTACGTATAATCGTACCTAGGTTACCAGGGTCTTGTACGCCATCTAATGTAATATACACGCCATCTTCAATAGAGATAGATTCAATACTATGCTTTGGTTTAGATACTATGGCAATAATACCTTGTCCATGTACGGTATTATCAATTTTATCAAATATAGGATCTTGAGCGATATAAGCAGGTATAGATTGCATCGATTCTAAGGATAATAATTTTTCTATTTGTTTATCTTTACATTTAGATTCACGCATAACAATAGTTTTTATTACGCCATTATATGAAATATCACGGATGGAACGAATTCCTTCTACAATATATTCACCATATTTATTACGATTTTTACGTTGCCCTAGAGAGACTATACGCTTAATAGTCTTATTATCTTTAGATTGGATAAATTCCATATTAGCTCCCACTTTTTTGACGAATCCATAAATTGTAAAAGGCTCCTTTTAACTCAATTAACTCTTGGAAAGAACCTTTCTCTTTTATTTTACCATATTCAATATAAACAATTTTATCAGCTTCTTGAACTGTAGATAACCGGTGAGCTATGCTTATAATCGTTTTACTACCTCGAATAGTTTCAATACTGGCTTGTATTTGTTTTTCTGTATGGCTATCAATATTAGCAGTAGCTTCATCTAATAATAGAATAGGCATATTTCTTATCAATGTACGACCAATTGCCAATAACTGTTTTTGACCATCTGATAATAATGAACCTAAGTACCCTACTGATGTATTATAACCTTCAGGTAATTGGTCAATTATAGTATCTAAATTTACTTGTTTTGCAGCTTTCACCATGTCATCATGAGATATAGAGGTATCAAAAAGCGTAAGATTATCTTTAATAGAACCTTTAAATAGGAAAGCCTGTTGGAATACATAGCCCATTAAGTGACGGAGTACAGAGCTATCATATTTTGCTATATCAATTCCATTAATATAGATAGTACCATTTGTAGGCTTATAAATTCCCATTAATAAAGATAATAGTGTTGACTTACCACTTCCAGATGGCCCTACAATGCCAATAAAGTCTCCAGACGTAATATGTAACGTAAAGTCTTCTAATGCATAGATATCGTTATTGTCATAGGAAAACCAAACATGTTTAAAATCGATTGTTTCTACAGGAATTAATTCCTGTGGAACTTCATCAGCCATATTCCTATCTTTTTCTTCTAATAATGGAACCAACCGTTCTGCACCAGCTAATGCACTTTGCAAGGAATTATATTTATCTGCAATTTCCTTTAATGGTTGAAAGAATCGATCCATATATTGAATGAAAGCGAATACTGTACCTGCATCAGCTACAGAATCAATTAAATTTGTAGTAGTAAATATAACAATTAAAGCAACAAAGAATAATCCATCTACGAGTGGTCTAAAAATAGAAAATGTGGTTACTTCAAAAAGACCCGCCTCTAAAAAACCTTTGTTAACAGTATCATATCTACCTTCTATAGCCTTTTCTCCACCGTAGGATTTTACAATAACAATATAATTTAGTAATTCTTTAATACTCGCATTTGAGGCTGCTACAGAACGTCTTACTTGACGAAATGCTTTTCTAGAAAATTTTTGATACACCCAAATAATACTACCCATGATAGGTACTAAAATTGTCATAATAATAGCTAATGGTATATTAATGGCATACATAAAGGCTAATATACCAATAATCATTAACCCACTACTAGCTAAATTTAATAGTACATCAGTATATAAGGTGCGCAATGACTCTACATCATTAGTAATACGTGTTACCCAATTACCAATAGGTAATTTATAAAATTCATCATGTGGTTTATGTAGAATCTTTTTAAACACAATATGGCGAATATTATAGATAATCTTTTGACCAAAACTTTTTAAAAAGTAATTTTCTATAAAAATAAAACACACGCTACCAATGATAGTGAGACCATATAAAACAGCATAATATTCAATGACATGAATATCATTTGTAGCAAAACCAAGATCGATAACTTGTTTTGTAAGATATGGTCTACATAACAGTAGTACGAGATTTCCAGCCAGAGCAATTGTTGCTAATAATAAGATGCCTAAATAGGGTTTAATATATGCAGTTATATAGGAGAATAGAGCCCAATCATTTTTAACATTATGCTTTTTCATTGTGCGCCTCTCCTTTCTGTGCATCATAGAGTGTTTTATATAAACCGTTTCGATTTAATAACTCTTCATGTATACCTTCTTCAACTATATGACCTTCATCAAAGACAATAATTTTATCCGCTTTTTCTATAACCTCTAATCGTTGTGAAATACATAATATAGTTTGCTCATTTACCGTATGTAATGTGTCTAAAATAGTGTTAACCGTTACTGCATCTAACGCAGAGAAACAATCATCTAATAATAGATATGGTGCATTTTTGTAAAAGCCTCGAGCCATATTAATACGTTGCTTTTGACCACCAGATAAGTCATGCCCTTCTTCTGCAAGGTTATGTAAATCATTATGTAAAAGGGCACCTAAATCTCTATATAAGTCAGCCTTTTTAGCCGCTACCTCTACAGATTCATGCATAGGTAAATCTTTACCAAATTTAATATTATCTTCAATTGTGGTGCTCAACAAGTAAGATTGAGTAGGTACATAAGCGATTGAATTTCGAAGTTTAGATATCGGTATATCTGATATGTCTTGATTTCCAAAATAAATAGCCTTCGCAGGACTCTCTTGTAGTCCAATAAGTAGTTTAAAGAGCGTACTTTTACCAGATCCAGGTTTACCAACAATGCCAATAAAAGAGCCTTTAGGAATTGTTGTACATACTCGAGATAATGCATGACCTTTAGAATTTTCATAATTGAAATCTAAATATCGTATATTAATATCCTCAAGTGGTAATACTTCAGTTGAGTCATCAATTGACTCTATTGGTAGTCGTAAGAAATCGGTAATACGATCTAAAGATGCCAAGCCTTTTTGTACAATCGAAATGAGTCCACCAAAGCCAATTAAAGGTCCTACGATTAGCATAATGAATGAGTTGATAGTTACAAATTCACCTATAGACATTTGACCATCTACAGCTAGGTGACCACATATAAAAATACTGATACTAATACAAATAAAAGGAGCAATTCTCGTTAACGGTGTTAGTATAGAATCTAATAAAGCTACATCCATATTTTTTTTATAGTTCAATTTATTTATTTTTTCAAAAGAGTCAGAAATAATACGTTCTCGATTAAAGGCTCTAATTACATCTATACCTTGGAATAATTCTTGCCCAAATTCTGTCATATCACTATAAGTAGCTTGAGCACTACGCTGTTTAGCACGTAATTTTCTGCCCAACACAAATATTGCAACAATGATGAAGAATACAGGTGTCATGATTTTAAAAGCTAATAGACCATCTATTTTTTGTATTAAAATAATAGAACCTACAATGGAATAAAATATAATGTCTACCACGATCATTACACCTAAACCTAACGCTACACGAAGAGATGTAACATCATTTGTCATCAACGCCATAACTTTACCAGGTCCATTTGCCTCATAGTATGTTGTTTTTATTTGTAATGCTTTTCTACACAAAATTTCACGAAAAAGGTACTCCATACGACGGATGGAACCAAGTAAGGTGCGTCGCGAAATAACTTTTAGAATTGTTATAATAATAAATAATAAAATAAAGTAAATAATATAATTGACTAAGCCCTCTTTATTGTGACTTAGTGTATCGATGGCATTACCAATTAATTGTGGAACAAATAAAAATGCTATATCAATAGCAATTAGCATAGTTAATCCGATGGCATACACCCAGCCTTCTCGGCGGAAAAACTGCATAAATAGCTCTATAGGTTTCATAGGACCTCTCAGTTAAATTTCTATATTACAGGATTATCATTATTTAAATATACTCCTTATAGTATACACATTTTTTTCATATATCTTAATACACCTATACGTATATAATGTAGTTATAAGATATTTTCTTGATTATGAAGCCAATAATATACTATTTATTTCCTTAAAAACACTATATCGAATTTTTTAGTTTACTTATGGTAATGTAAATGTTATACTATGCATAGATACAAAACGTATCCTTACGAACATTAGAATTAAAACTCTTAGGAGGAATACAACATGGAAAAACGTACTGGCGTAGTAACATTTGCAGGTGGCCCTATCACTTTGGTAGGTCCAGAAATTAAAGTGGGTCAACAAGCTCCTAACTTCACAGTTTTAAGCAACGACTTACAAGCTAAAACATTAAAAGATTTTGAAGGTAAGGTTAAGGTTATCTCTGTTGTTCCTTCCCTTGATACAGGCGTTTGCGACGCTCAAACTCGTTGGTTCAACCAAGATGCAACAGCACTTTCTGATGATGTAGTAGTATTAACAATTTCTATGGACTTGCCTTTCGCTCAAAAACGTTGGTGTGGTGCTGCAGGTGTAGATAAAGTGATTACATTATCTGACCACAAAGATGCTTCCTTCGGTGAAAACTATGGTTTCTTGATTGAAGAACTTCGTCTTTTAACTCGTGGCGTAGTAGTAATCAACAAAGAAGATAAAGTAACTTATGTTGAATACGTACCTGAAGTAACACAAGCTGTTAACTTCGATGCTGCATTAGAAGCAATTAAAGCTGATATCTAATTTGTAGATGTCCTCTTGATTATATTATGTTGTAATTAAAAAAAGACCGTACGGTGTACGGTCTTTTTTATGTGATAGAGTATTTAGATTTTTATTGTAGGTGAATAATATATGTGGCTTCGTATTTCTAAACTATTATTAGCTATAAAAAATATAGCGCTTGTAGGTGTAGGCATTGCACTTTGTATTGCTCTTATCAATACATTAATTAGCCTTGGCTATGTTACGTGGGCTAATATTCATGGTTATAGTACATACTCTTTATTAATAGAAGAATTAATTACTTTCTTCCTATACTTTGAATTTATTGCACTCATCGTAAAATACTTTAAAAATAACTTCCACTTTCCTCTTGATTTCTTTTTGTATATTGGGATTACAGCAATTGTAAGACTTCTAATTATTGACCATGAATCTGCATTTGATAATTTAATTTGGTCTCTTGCTATTTTTGTGCTTGTATGCAGTTTAGTATTAGTAGAAAAGTTTATTGGACATAACGAATAATTTTTAAATAATTAAATTTAAATATATTAAAATGATAAATGGCCTCTACTGTAGTAGAGGCCATTTATATTAGTAAAATTAAAAGTATTAGAAAATATTTTTGCTATAGTTAGCATATTTAGTTTCTAATTCTTCCATTTTATCATTCATTTCAATTTGTAGTTGAGATGCTAAGTCATATTCACCAGCATTAAGTGCATCAATTAAACGAGTAAATAAAGATTTACGATCTTCACTATCTTTAGCAAGATAGAAACGTAAGTCGTTAACTTCTGCAAAACGTTTATCATCTACGCTATTGCGGCTATCTGTATGAATAGCAACCATTTTACGTACAGTTTCAAGGTTGTTAGGAATTAAGCGGTTTGCTAAAACAAGTTTCCAACGTTTCAAGATGGAAGCAATGAAGGAATCCATTAAGTCCTTAGCAAACGCATTACCTTGTGCCAAGGTTTCTACTAATTCAGGATGGTTTTGATAACCTTTAATATTTTCCCAAACGGTCGCAGGTGCTATGCCAAACATTTGATTACGTTCTTCTTGAGTGAAATCTTCAAATACATCTTTTTCAGAACGATAAGCACGGTTTGTAGCAAGGTAATCAGCTGGTTCACCAACATCTTTGGAAAGTTCTGCTTCCAATTGAGCTTGTGTTTTACCAGATGTAATAGCATATTTCATACCATCAAATGCAGAGATAAAAATCAATGCCAATGCAGTATATGTATTTGTATAAGGGTTTGGAGAACGCAATTCGTAACGTGTAGCCATAGGATTATCGATATCTCGAATCAAACCACAAAGGATTGTACGGTTACGACTAGGTTCGGAAGGATCAGTACCTAAAGATGTAACGATACATACTGGAGCTTCAAAACCTGGTTTTAAACGATTTAAGGAGTCTGTTGTAGAACTGATAAATGGATTGATTGCTTCATAATGTTTTAATAGCCCCATGATAGCACCAATACCCAAGGAGCTAGCAGATTCTTTACGCATATCTTCTGGGCTAAACAAGTTTACAAGTTTACCAGATTTTAATTTAGCCATAACACCAAAGTGTGTATGTTCACCAGAACCAGCTACGCCAATAATAGGTTTTGCATTGAATGTTACATCAAGACCATTTTCACGGAACACTTCACGAACGATAATACGAGCTTGTAATTCATTATCTGCTGTTTGTAATGGGTTGCCAGAGAATTTCCAGTCGATTTCTAATTGTTCTAATACAACTGCTTCATGACCATCTTCATCAAGTTTAGCTTTAACGCCACCTACTTCTTTATGGCCCATTTCTGCTTCCATACCATATTGATCAAGACGTTCTACTGCTTGTTCTAATGCAGTACGAACTGTACCATGAGTACGTTGCCAGTATTGTTCTTGTAATTTTTGAGATACGGACAATTCTTTTTTAGTAACTGTTCTAGATGGAGTTTTTACCCAGAATTCCAATTCTGTAGCAGATGTAAAGATAATATCTACAACGTCATCAGCTTTCACATGAGGCATACCAGGTAGACCATGTTCTTTAATCAAGGATAATAGTTCTGTGCGAACATAATCACAACTATTTTTTAAGATAGAACGAGAGTCAACATAACGGTAGTTATGCATCAAGAATGCAGGAATACGAAGTGTACCAGTTGGTAAACCTGTTTCTTCATCGATGTTTTCATAGTTATAATCAACGAACCAGTTTACACTTGGGTCACCCCACATATCAACGCGCGCATTGTTCAAAGTGGCGATGTTTGTAAGTACTACAGAGGAACCGTCAGTTTGTACTGCACGACCTTCAAAGAATGCTTCATAATCATCAAAAAATGCAGACATAGGAATTTTTTCGTCTGTATCATTACCTGCTAAATCGATACCTACAAGAGATACGAATTTAATTTCTGGATGTTGTTCTAGTAACGCTAGGACACCTTCTTTACCATATTGGCCTGCAGGGATGTAATACAATAATTCATTAGTAGTAGACATTTGAGTTCCTCCTAAAACTTATAAAAAAGACTCCAACAAATAGACATATGTATTCATATATCTATTGCGGAGTCTTCATTGACTAATTATTTTGTTGAATTCATAGTATCATATGTTAAAAATATGTGTCAATAACTTTCTATAGAATTTCATTAATCTCTTAAAATTTTATATAAAATTATATGTGCATATCAATCTTATATAATACTTAGTACTTATAAAACTATTAACTAAGTAATTCTTTCACGATGTTATTTACTACCTTACCATCAGCACGACCTTTAGTTTTTGGCATTACATGTTTCATAACATTCCCCATATTTACAGCATCGCCACATGCAGCAATCGCTTCTTTTACAACTGTACGAATTTCGTCTTCTGTTAATTGTGCAGGCATATATTTTTGTAAAACTGCCATTTCCTCTTTAACATGTGTTACTAAATCTTCACGGCCTGCTTTTTCAAACTCAGTTAAAGAATCTTGACGAGTTTTCATTTCTTTCGCCAATATACCAAGAATACCATTATCATCAAGCTCCACTTTATCATTAATTTCTGTATTCTTAATAGCACTATTAACCATTCGAATTACAGATAGAGCCGTTTTACCTTCTTCACGCGCTTTCATAGCAGCTTTCATATCTTCTTTTAATTGATCTTTTAAGCTCATAGTTCCTCCTATTTTATATATAAAGAAACCCTAATTCTGGATTTCATGAAGCCATGAAAAGGCAGAATTAGGGTAATCATCTTATGCTCTGAATTTGCGTTTTCTTGCTGCTTCAGATTTTTTCTTTCTTTTTACGCTTGGTTTTTCGTAGTGTTCGCGTTTTCTTACTTCAGACAAAACACCCGCTTTTTGGCAGGAGCGTTTGAATCGACGAAGAGCACTTTCAAGCGTTTCGTTTTTACCGACTTTGATTTCAGACATCTATATCCCTCCCTCCAAAAATAATCTCGGGAAGTGCTGATAATTTACATACGCACATATAATATTATATGTATAGGTATAGATGTTGTCAATATTTTCCGGTATATTTTATAGGAATTTTAATAAGTATTATGAAAAGAATATATTATACTCAATTTTAAGCTTCTGGCCAGCCCATTTCTTCGCCACCTAAAAGATGTGCATGCATATGGAATACCGTTTGACCTGCTTTTGCGCCAGTATTAAAGATCAAACGATAACCATCTTTAGAAATACCTAGTTCTTTTGCTACATCACGTACAAATGGCAATAAACCTTCTACATAGTCTTCATTTTTTTCAGTAAGATGAGCAATGTTAGCTACGTGATTTTTTGGCACAATAAGAACATGTACTTTTTTCACTGGTTCAATATCATAAAATGCATAAAATTTATCGTTTTCTAATACTTTTTTAGATGGAATTTCACCATTAATAATTTTACAGAAAATGCAGTCACTCATACGATAACTCCTTATTCAATAATTAAATAATTATCTTCTAAACCTACAACAGTGCCTCCGATAAGATCACCAATATTATGTACCCCATCAGATTTAACTTTACCATTTACATACTCATTTGTTAAGCCCATATAGTATCCATTCTCTTCTTTTTCGATGAGAATCTCACCAGGCTTACCAATGCGAGATTTTGCGTATGCTTCATAACCAGATTGGCTAAGACCATTCAAAAGTGCTACACGAGTTTTTTTAACGGCTTCTGGTACTTGATCAGTCATAGTAGCTGCAGGTGTACCCTCACGAATAGAGTATGGGAAGGCATGAATATGGGTAAATCCAATTTCGCGTACTGTATTTAATGTTTCTTCAAAGTCTTCATCTGTTTCTTGAGGGAAACCTGCAATAATATCAGTTGTAATTGATAAATCTTTAATACGAGAACGTAAACTTGCAATCAAGTCTTTATATTCTTGTAATGTATAGTGGCGTTTCATCAACTTTAAAACGTGATCAGAACCAGCTTGTAGCGGTAAATGCAAGTGTGGACATACACGTTTATTAGTAGCCATTAATTCTACTAACTCATCAGAAACCTCTACTGATTCAATAGAGCCGAAACGAATACGGTATAAATTAGGTATTTCTAACAAGGCTTTTACTACATCGGCCAATGTAGGGCGACCTGGTAATTCTACACCGTAATTTCCTAAATGTATACCTGTTAATACGATTTCGTGGAATCCATGTTCTACTAAGCGTTTCGCTTCTTGTACAATATCATCCACTTTACGAGATTTCAATTTTCCTCGAGTATAAGGAATGATACAAAAGGCGCAATAGTTATTACAGCCTTCTTGAATTTTCATGAAAGCACGAGCTTTATCAGACTCATTGCCATATAATGGCATTTCTTCAAAGTTAGACTCATTCATGATATCCCGTACAGCATTGATTTGACGTTCTGTAGATTCTAATTGTTCTACTAGCTCAACAATTTTAGAGCGATTATTTGTACCGATAACAAGATTAACACCATCGATAGCAGCAATCGCATCTGGATCAAGTTGAGCATAACAACCAGTTACAATAACATAAGCCTTTTCATTTTGACGCTTTGCCTTACGAATCAATTGACGGGATTTCTTTTCCCCCATATTCGTAACAGAACATGTATTAATAACATATATATCAGCTTTTTCATCGAAGTCTACAGCTTCGTAATTATTTTGTAGAAATAAACCTTTCATGGCATCAGTGTCATACTGATTAACACGGCAGCCCAAGGTTGTAAAAGCAACGGTTTTCATTGCACCTCTCTATTCTTGTTTAATTTAAAGTTCTAATTCATACTGAATCATTGCTAATGATCCAATAGCGGCTGTTTCAGCACGCAAAATAGTATTGCCTAGCGATACTGATTTGCCACCACTATCTATGATAGCATTGATTTCCTTCTCTTGATAGCCCCCCTCTGGACCAATACAGATAAGAATATCAGTTATAGTTTGATTATTTTGTACTGATTGTAGTGCATTCTTAATAGTATGACCATCTTCATTTTCATAGGCTACCAATTTTAATGTATCAGCTTCGATTGCTAATACTTGTGAAAGCGTTTCACCTACTACAAGCGTTGGCAGTTGATTACGACCACACTGTTGAGCTGCTTCTAGCATGATTTTTTCCCAGCGAGTAGCTTTTGTTTGTAATTTCTTGTTATCATATTTAGTAACACAATTGGCGGTAGATACAAGATAAATGGTATCTACATTTAATTCTGTGGCCTTCTGTAATACCCACTCTAGTTTTTCACCTTTTAATAAAGATTGAACAAGAATAGTACGATATGATGATACGTTTGAATCTAAATATTCAATAAGTTTAGCTTGAGCTTTACCATCTACTTCTTCTGTAATTTGATATGTACCACATCGATTATCACTGCCTGTTACAGTAATGGGTTTCTCCATATTATGACGAAATACATGTAACACATGATGCGTCACATCTTTCGGTAATTCTATTCTTTCATCTAATGGTGTAGGAATAAAAATCTTTTTCATCGCTTTTCTAGCGCAAATGTATGCCAAGGCCCTGCAATGCGCTCCTCAATAATATGCCAATTTGCCTCAATATATGGCATAATCTCATCATACCGATCATCTATAATGCCACTTATAATTAAAATCCCCTTATCCTCTAGTTTTTTACCAATTTGAGGTAGTAGTATTTTAAGTGGATCCACTGTTAAGTTAGCTAAAATTAATTGGGCAGTACCATTAAAAACACTATCCAAATTACCACAAATAATCTCTGCAGATACATGATTATTATCACAGTTAATATGAGCTTGATTGGCAGCATATTCCTCAATATCAATCCCAACCAAATGCTTGATCCCTAAATGTGCTGCTACCAATAAGAGAATACCCGTTCCTGTACCAATATCTAAACAAGTAACTTGATTAAGATCCATGGATTCACTATAAGATTTCAATAGTTCGGCACATGTACGCGTTGTATCATGAGAGCCAGTACCAAAGGAAATATCGGAATCAATTTCTATAATCGTTTTATTGTCGACGTTATCATATTCTTGCCAAGCAGGTTTAATAATCAAATTAGGTAAAATTTCTGTAGGTTCAATATATTGCTGCCAAGAATTAAGCCATGTAGATTCATCTAATATATTTGTATCAACGGATGTGACACTAATATTTGCTTCTGTAAGACGATTTTCTAAGTCTAACTTAATTGTATTAGAGTCCAATGATGGATCTGCATACATAGTAAATTTAATTAAATTTGGATGATTTTCTACATCTTCTTCTATAATTCCATTGTCTGCATAATCGTCAAAAAGAGTAGTCACCTCATCGGTGGCTACTCTTTCACAGACAATGGATACTTCTATCCACTGCATATATGCTCCTTTATAGGGAATGTGACGGAACAAACCATTCCTTCACATGAGCTGTTCATTTAGTCAAAACGTCCTTAATTTTTTCAAAAAGACTTTTGCTCACTTGTAAGTTATTTACATCTTCGTTACTTTCATTTGCAAAGCGTAATAACAATTCACGTTGAGTATCTGTCAACTTCTTAGGCGTTTGGACAGTTACCACAATATGTTGGTCCCCTCGTTGTTTAGGGTTACGCAAATATGGAATACCTTTGCCCTTTACGCGGAATGCCGTTCCCGTTTGAGTACCTTCCGGAATCTTTAACTCTACTTTACCATCTAAGGTGTTAACTTGTATAGTCGCACCTAATGCAGCTTGAGCAAAGCTAATATTTACACGGCTAATAACGTCATTACCATTTCGTTCAAATTCCTTATGAGGACGAACAAAAATATATACATAAAGATCGCCTTTAGGGCCACCTAAAATACCTGGTTCACCTTCATTAGCAACGCGTAAGCGAGAACCACTATCTACACCTGCTGGAATTTTAATAGAAATCTTGCGTTTTGCAAGCATTTCACCTGTACCACGGCATTTAGAACAAGGTTTTTCAATACTTTTACCAGTACCATGACAGCGAGAACAAGTGCGAACGGACTGCATACGTCCAAATGGAGTATTTTGAATAACCGCTTCTTGACCAGAACCATGACAATTTGGACAAGTATCGACACGAGATCCTGGTTCACCACCAGTACCATGACAATGATCACATTCTTCATGACGATGCACTTCTATTTCCATAGATTTACCAAAGGCCGCATCTTCAAAGGAAATATCGATATCTTCGCGCAAGTCATTACCTTTTTGAGGGCCTTGTTGTTGGCGTCCACCGCCAAACATTCCACCGAAAATATCGCCAAAGATATCACCAAAGCCCCCAGCTTGACCACCGAAACCGCCAAAGCCACCTTGGAAGCCACCGGCGCCAGCGCCGCCTCCTTGTTTGAAAGCGTCGTGGCCGAATTGGTCATATTGAGCTTTTTTAGTTTCATCAGACAATACTTCGTAAGCTTCGTTAGCTTCTTTAAACTTTGCTTCCGCTTCCTTTGGATTATCTTTATTTACATCTGGATGGTATTGGCGTGCCTTTTTACGGAAGGCCTTTTTGATTTCATCTTGAGAGGCATTTTTACTGACCCCTAAGATGTCATAATAATCACGTGCCATTAGTTACCAACCCTTCTTATTTCTTATCGTCATCCACTACTGTGTAATCAGCATCAACTACATTGTCGTCAGCTTTTGTTTGTTGTTGACCTTGTTCTGCACCACCAGCTGCTTGTTGAGCTTGTTGTGCTGCTGCATACATTTGTTCAGCTAATTTATGTAATGGTTGTTCCAAAGCTTCACTGTCTTTTTTGATATCTTCGATGTTACCTGCTTCGATAGATTTTTTCAATTTATCTTTTGCTTCTTCAACTTCTTTCAACAAAGCTGTGTCGCCTTTACCATCAAGTTCTTTCAATGCTTTTTCAGCTTGGTATACCAAGGAATCTGCATTATTTTTAACATCTAATTCTTCTTTTCTAGCTTTATCTTCTGCTGCATGTGCTTCAGCTTCTTTAACCATGCGATCGATTTCGTCTTCTTTTAATCCACTAGAAGAAGTGATTGTAATTTTTTGTTCTTTTTGAGTACCCAAGTCTTTTGCTTTTACATGTACGATACCGTTAGCATCGATGTCGAATGTTACTTCGATTTGAGGGACCCCACGAGGAGCTGCTGGAATACCATCCAAGTTAAAGCGACCCAATGTTTTATTATCTGCTGCGAACTCACGTTCACCTTGTAATACATGAATATCTACAGATGGTTGGTTATCTGCTGCAGTGGAGAATACTTGAGATTTAGATGTAGGAATTGTAGTGTTACGATCAATGATACGAGTAAATACACCGCCCATTGTTTCGATACCAAGAGACAATGGAGTTACGTCAAGTAACAATACATCTTTAACTTCACCTACTAATACACCACCTTGAATAGCAGCACCGATAGCTACACATTCATCTGGGTTAACGTTTTTAGTTGGTTCTTTACCCAATACTTTTTTAATAGCTTCTTGTACAGCTGGGATACGGCTAGAACCACCAACTAACAATACTTTATCGATATCGGATGCAGATAAACCAGCATCGTTCATAGCTTTACGAGTAGGTTCAATTGTAGCTTGTACCAAATCAGCAGTTAACTCTTCGAATTTAGCACGAGTCAATGTTACATCCAAGTGTTTAGGACCAGTAGCATCAGCTGTAATGAATGGCAAGTTAATATTTGTGCTAGCCACGCCAGACAATTCAATTTTTGCTTTTTCAGCAGCTTCTTTTAAACGTTGATCAGCTAATTTATCATTGGATAAATCGATACCTGTTTCTTTTTTGAACTCTTCGATAAGATAGTTCATGATACGTTGGTCGAAGTCATCACCACCAAGATGGTTATTACCAGATGTTGCTAATACTTCGAATACGCCATCGCCAAGTTCAAGAATGGATACGTCGAATGTACCACCACCAAGGTCAAATACAAGAACTTTACCATCTTCATCTTTATCTACGCCATATGCAAGAGCAGCTGCTGTAGGTTCGTTGATGATACGAAGTACTTCAAGGCCTGCAATAGAACCAGCGTCTTTAGTAGCTTGACGTTGAGCATCTGTAAAGTATGCAGGAACTGTGATAACTGCTTGTTTAACAGGTTCACCCAAATATGCTTCTGCATCAGCTTTGATTTTTTGAAGAATCATGGCAGAAATTTCTTGAGGAGTATAAGACTTACCTTCTACAGTTACTTTGTAGTCTGTACCCATGTGACGTTTAATAGAAATGATTGTGTTCTCAGGGTTAGATACAGCTTGACGTTTAGCCAATTGACCAACTAAACGTTCGCCATTTTTTGCAAAACCAACAACGGAAGGAGTTGTACGAGCGCCTTCTTGGTTAGTGATAACCGTAGGTTCGCCGCCTTCCATAACCGCAACACAAGAGTTTGTAGTACCTAAATCAATACCAATTACCTTTGCCATAATATATGCCTCCTAAAACCTTTATAATCTATTCAACAACTTTTACCATTGCTGGACGAATACAACGACCATCAACAGTATAGCCAGTTTGCAATACTTCACATACCGTATCAGATTCATATTCATCTGACGGCACTCGCATAATCGCTTGATGGAAATTTGGATCAAATGGTTTGCCCACCGCATCGATAACGGCTAAACCGTGTTTAGATAACATAGCCATCAAGTTTTGATGAATCATGATAAATCCATCAAGGAATACCTTTGCATCACCTTCTACTGGACTTTGAACAGCTCGTTCAAAGTTATCTAATACAGGAAGTAAATCTGTAAGTACATCCCCTTTAACATATCCTGCAAGTTGCTCTTTTTCTTGATTAGTACGACGTTTGAAGTTATCGAAATCCGCTTGTAAACGCTTATAGCGATTATCAAAGTCTGCTTTGAGCTCCTCTAATACTTGAGCTGCATCTGCCACAACTTCTTCAGCTTCCTCAACAGTTGGTTCCTCTACATTCGTAGCTTCCACTGTTTCGTCCACTGTTTCTTGTTTAATGTCTTGTTCTTCAGCCATTATATGCCCTTTCTATTTTTGTTCTTTTACCATAGATTCCATCATATGTTTCATATGAGACAACATACCAATAATACGACCATACTCCATTCGTGTTGGACCAAGAATAGCAAGAGTACCGATAGGCTGATCTTGATTTGTAAAATCAGCTTGTACCACACTCATTGATTGAAGTGCTTCGGTATCATTTTCATTGCCAATCTTTACCTTTACAGGTGTAGGTGAATCATCTTTTAATAGTTGTCCCAATTGATTTTGTTCTTCCACTAATGAAAGCAAGGGTTGTACCTTTTCAACAGACTTAAACTCTGGTTGATTTAACAACTCTGTGGTACCTACAGAATAGAACAACTTACGTTTATTAATTGCTCGTAATAATGTTTCTGAAAGGATCATCAGAATCCCTTGGGGACCTTCCATATGAATCAAAAGTGTTCCTAATGCTTCAGCCGTTACATGACCAATACTTATATTCTGTAAAGCATTGCTAAATTGTATAGCTAAACTTTGTAATATATCAGGCGAAACACCTTCACTAAAGTACATTAATTCATTATCAAGAGCACCAGTTTCAGTAATGACAACCATGACAGCTTGATGTGAATCGAGCGGCAATACATGAATGTATTTAATTAATGCTCTATCATGGGCTGGAGCTAAGAATAAACTCATGCTATGGCTAACTTGTGATAATAATTTAGCCATGTTTAAGAAAAGTTCACTCGTCGATCCATTGGAATGTTTCCATAACATTTCAATTTTTTCAGCATCCTGTAATGGAACAGGTTGTCGACACAACATAGAGTCAACATATAAGCGATAGCCTTTAGCTGAAGGAATACGTCCCGCCGATGTATGAGGTTGCTCCAAATAGCCTAACTCCTCTAAATCGGACATTTCATTTCTTACTGTTGCTGGACTAATACCAAGATTATAATTCTTTGCAATCGTCCTAGAACCTACCGGTTCAGCAGATTTAACGTAGTCCTCAATTATGGCTCGCAAGATGCGCTGTTTTCTTTCATCCATAATGACACCTCTTGTTAGCACTCATAAACTTTGAGTGCTAATCGCATGTATAATATTATCACATTTGAAAAAATTGTCAAGCGAAAAAATCCTTAAAAAGCCAAATAATATCTATTTAGTCAAAAAGACAATTGAATATTTTTAATTAATTAGTCAAAAAATCAAAGTGTAATAATAAAAAAACACTTATACTATCTACATTTATGTCATATCATAAAATCTAAATGTAGAATATGATAGTCTAATAAAATTTTTATTATTAAACCCATAAAACAGTATAAGTGTTTATATATGTAATAATTTTATTGTTACTAAAATCCAGAAAAAACAAATGACTCTCTAGATAAACACACAGATTAAGAATCTATAAAACAATTAGCACTTAAAAAATAGCAACTTATAGTTCTACACCTTCTAATGGATTACCTAGTCGTTCTAATAGTTTTCCCATACGCTCACGGGGCTCTCCATGTTCCGCATACCAATCTACTAAGATATCTACAGCTTTTTTGGATTGCTCAACAGTAAGCTTTCTGGCCAAAATTTTACCAGCCTCTGGTCTCATGCCCGTATTACCTCCAACAGCCAGCATAAAACCTTGGGATGTACCAATAAAGGCAATATCTTTTACCATTGCATCTGGACAATTTCGACCACAGCCACTAATGCCGATTTTACACTTGTGAGATGTTTTGCGGCCGTAATGTTTTCTCTCTACATAATCAGCCAATTCTTTAGTTTCCATTTGGCCATTTTTACAATAACC
The DNA here is from genome assembly GCF_963522475.1 of uncultured Veillonella sp. GTDB lineage: Bacteria > Bacillota > Negativicutes > Veillonellales > Veillonellaceae > Veillonella. The sequence continues at coordinate 67,495 of NZ_CAUQYW010000004.1, forward strand.
TTTACCTACACAGGCGATTAAGGAATTAACACCTCTATGAATAACAGTAGTTACCCCTTCAGGCAGTTCAGAGATAAGCTGTTCTTTATCATCTTTTTCTATACCTGTAATTTGAATACCTGTTACAACATGACGGAAGGATCCACCATATTTTTCAGCCAGTTCTATGCATGCTTTCATTTGATCTAATGTAAATTCATTATGTAAACCGTGTAATATTACAGATGTCTTCATCGTTCCTCCTCAAATCTAGCATGCTTATTCATCATCATCCTATTTATACTAACATATTAGATTTTGAGAAACTGTGAGAAATTACTCAGCAATAAATTGACTAAAAACATAATTCCCATGCTTGGCACCTTCAAAGGTTAAATGATAACTACCATTTTGATACTCCAATAGACCTTTAGCAACTAAATCTTTTATGGCAGTACCAAATAAATCATGAACAGATATACCAAATCTATTTTCAAACTGTAACTCATTAAGTCCCCATTTAGTACGAAGTGCTAAGAAACAAAAGTCTTCTTGAGACCGCTCTACAGTAATCGTCTCTGTATCGATAGTGGGCATAATATATCGATCAACGGACTGTATATAAGGCATTACATTGCGGTTGTTACTACGACGAACTCCATCATAGAAGGAATGCGCACCTGCACCAAAGCCTAAATAGTCTACATAGTGCCAATATTTTAAATTATGACGACTATAAGAATTATCCTTAGCGAAATTGGAGATTTCATATCGTTCAAAACCTAGTTCTTTTAAACCTTCCATCATCGTGTCATACATGGATTCATCAATGCTTTCACTAGGAATAGAAATGAGGTTCTTTTTAACTAAATGATATAAATATGTGCCTTCCTCAACTTGCAAACCATACGTAGAAATATGATTAATTGGTAAGTCTTTCAAGATATTTAAATTATGTTGAATATCGTCTAAAGTTTGTCGTGGCAAACCATAAATCAAATCAATATTAATATCTGTAAAACCTGCCTCTTTAGCATCATATACAGCTTGTTTAGCCTTTTCTCCATTATGACTACGATGTAGCATGGTAAGCGCCTTATCATCAAAGGTTTGAACACCAAAACTAATGCGATTAAAGCCCAGTATAACTAATTTAGTTAAGTAATCTAGATCAACTTCACCAGGATTGGACTCGATTGTCATATGACAGTTTTCACTGATGGTAAATGTACTTTTTATTTTATCAATAATCATCTGTAGCTGTTGAAACGATAATTCTGTAGGTGTACCGCCACCAAAGTAAATTGTATCAATCGATTTAGATGTGGATTCTGGATGTTCCGAGGCCCAGAGATCCATTTCTTGTACTAATGCATATACATAGGTTTCGTAATAATCTTGTAAATTTTGATAGGCAGGAAAATCACAGTACATACATTTCTGTTTACAAAAAGGGATATGGACATACAAGCCCATATCCCCAAGTGTAGACAGATTCAAAGCATTAAAATCTGTTTTCATTATATTAGTCCTCAACCTTGAGAATAGCCATGAATGCTTCTTGTGGAATCTCTACAGAGCCCACTGATTTCATGCGTTTCTTACCGGCTTTTTGTTTTTCTAAGAGTTTACGTTTACGAGAGATATCGCCACCATAACATTTTGCTAAAACGTCTTTACGCCAAGCCTTTACGGTTTCACGAGCCACAATTTTCGTGCCCACCGCTGCTTGAATTGGAATTTCAAACATTTGACGAGGAATCAATTCTTTTAATTTTTCAGCTAACGCACGACCACGTGCAGCAGCACGGTCCTTATGTACGATAATAGACAATGCATCCACAGGATCACCATTTAATAGAATATCCATCTTAACCATTGGAGATTGTTTATACCCAATTAACTCATAGTCAAGAGATGCATAACCCTTGGTAGCAGATTTCAATTTATCAAAGTAGTCGTAAATAATTTCACTCAAAGGCAAGTGATACACAACCGATACACGTGTTTCATCCAAATATTCCATGGATTGATATTCACCACGTTTATCTTGGGATAACTCCATAATAGTACCAACAAAGTCTTTAGGCACAATTGTAGTAGCTTTAACATATGGTTCTTCAATGTAATCGATTTCAGTAGGTGGTGGTAATTTAGCAGGGTTATCCACTTCAAACATTTCCCCATTCGTCTTATAAACCTTGTAGTTTACAGATGGAGCTGTTGTAATAAGGGATAAGTTATATTCACGCTCTAATCGTTCTTGAATTACATCCATATGTAACAGACCAAGGAAGCCACAACGGAAACCAAAACCCAATGCTAAAGATGTTTCAGCTTCATATTCTAAAGCAGCATCATTAAGCTGTAACTTTTCTAATGCATCACGAAGATTTTCATAGTCTTTAGAATCTGTTGGATACAAGCCACAATATACCATGGATACGGCTTTGCGATAGCCTGGTAATGGTTCTGGTGCAGGATTATCAGCTAATGTTACCGTATCACCTACGTGACAGTCTGCTACATTCTTAATACTTGCCGCAATACATCCTACAGAACCACATGGTAATTCCTGAACAGGCACAAGATTTGGTGTAAAGATACCGAGCTCTGTTACATCAAAATCCTTTTTGTCGTGCATCATACGAATCGTATCTTTAGCCTTTATAGACCCTTCTTTTACACGAACGTACGCAATAGCACCTTTATAGGCATCAAAACGACTATCAAAGATTAGTGCTCGTGTAGGTTCATGAGATTTATCTGGTGGAGATGGAACTTTATTTACGATGGCTTCCAAAATATCAGGAATACCAATACCAGATTTAGCAGAACATAATACTGCTTCTGATGCGTCTAAACCAATGATATCTTCAATTTCATGTTTAACCCGATCAGGATCGGCAGAAGGCAAATCTATTTTATTGATGACGGGAATAATTTCAAGATCATGTTCTAAAGCGAGATATACATTCGCCAACGTTTGAGCCTCTACACCTTGTGCAGCATCTACTACCAGTAATGCACCTTCACAAGCTGCAAGAGAACGAGATACTTCATAGCTGAAATCCACATGGCCAGGAGTATCGATAAGGTTTAAAGTATACTCTTCTCCATCTTGTGCTTTATACAAAATTCGAACAGATTGCGCCTTAATAGTAATACCGCGTTCTCGTTCCAAATCCATGGAGTCTAGAACTTGCGCTTCCATTTCTCGTTTTTGTAATGTGCCAGTATATTCAATTAATCTGTCGGCAATGGTAGATTTACCATGGTCAATATGAGCTATAATACAGAAGTTTCTAATCTTTTTCGTTGACATACTATGTAAACAAGTTCAAGGAACTTGTATTCTCCTTTCTAACATACGCGATCGATAACAGCACCTCCTAATAGTTGAGTGCCATTATAAAAGGCTACGGACTGACCTGGTGTAATAGCCCGTTGTGGTTCTTCGAAGATAACTTCCATCGTATCATCATCTAAGATACGTGCAGTACAAGGTGAAGGATTTGCTGCATAGCGAATTTTACCTTCTGCTTTTAATTCTTTATGAATTGTATCATCCAGGAAATTATAGAACTTACAAATCATACGATTCGTAAAAAGTCGATCATTAGGACCTACAATGACTTCATTGCGTTCACCATTAAAACCAATTACATATAATGGATGCTTATATGCAATCCCAAGCCCCTTACGTTGACCTATAGTGTAGTTAAATAAACCATTATGCTTACCTAATACCTCACCATCTTCAGTAACGATATTACCAGACTTTGGTTTATCTTTCATTTCTTCTACTACAAGCTTTTGATAGTTCCCATGAGGCAAGAAGCAAATATCTACACTATCTGGTTTTTTAGCTACTGGCAAATCATATTCAGCAGCTAATTTACGTGTTTCAGTCTTACATTGGCCACCTAGTGGGAACATGAGGTGACTCAAAATGCGTTGGTTCATATTGTACATAACATAACTTTGGTCTTTGGTAGGATCAACGCCTTTATGTAATTCATATAAACCTGTTTCTTCATTATAATTAACCTGTGCATAATGGCCAGTAACCATATGTGTTGCACCAAGTTCAAGGGCTCGATTGAGCATCAAATCAAATTTGATATTTTTATTACAGAATACACAAGGATTTGGTGTACGACCATAGGCATATTCTTTTACAAAATAATCTACTACATTATCGTAGAATACATCACGAGCATCAATAACATGATGCTCAATACCAAGAAAATCACACATCTTCTTAGCATCTGTTACAGCAAGAGGCACTGAATCATAAGGTGTACCACTCACCCACAACCATAGGGTAATACCAAATACTTTATAGCCTTGTTTTAGTAGCATTGCAGCAGTTAAAGAACTATCTACGCCGCCACTCATAGCTACAGCGATAACTTTTTCCATACTTTCTCCTTTTAATGATCTCTTGATCATAAAACTAATCAGGGTGAAAGCCTGACGTGTAAAACACTAGTTCGGTGTAAAAGTCCGAGTAGTATTGCTATGAAATTATAGCAACTTATATTATAGCCTAGAATTAGGTATATTGAAAAGATTTGAAATAAAAAGAATCCCTTTCATTAAAAGAAAGAGATCCTTTTTATTATCTATGTTTTAGTAATTCTTCTGCAGCACCTAAAATACCTAGCATAGAATGTTCAAATACAAGTCCACCTTGCATGAAAATCGTATACGGAGAACGAACAGGACCATCTGCACTTAATTCAATAGAAGAGCCTTGAACAAAGGTACCACCGGCCATGATGATTTTATCTTCGTACCCAGGCATATCACCAGGAATAGGATGTACGTGAGCGTCTACGGGAGAATATGCTTGCATACCTACACAGAAGTGCTCCATTTCTTCTCCATTTTTTAGATTAATAGCTTGAATTAAATCATAGCGATCAGCATTTACCTTAGGGAAGACATCATATCCTAACAATTCACCTACTGCAGCTGTATATACAGCCCCTTTAAGAGCTTGTAATACTACATGAGGAGCCATAAACAAGCCTTGGAAGAATAAACGGTAACCAGGCGCATAAGAGCCCATATGATCACCAAGTCCTGGAGCAGTTAGTTGATACGCTGCATCTTCAACTAAGTCTTCACGACCTACGATATAGCCACCTGTTGGTGCTAAACCGCCCCCTGCATTTTTAATGAGCGAACCAGCCATAATATCTGCACCAGCTTCTAAAGGTTCTTGCAGTTCTGTAAATTCACCATAACAATTATCTACAAAACAAATAGTATTCGAGTTTTTAGCTTTTACAGCATCTACAATAATCTTAATATCTGCAATAGATAACGGTTCACGTGTACTATAACCACGAGAGCGTTGAATCACTACTACTCGCGTATTGTCATTAACAGCATTAGCGATGGCTTCTACATCATACGTATTATCTTTTAAAGGCACCTCAGTGTAGGTAAACCCCTTTTCTACGAGAGATCCACGGACCTCACGAGATGCACCGATAACAGATTGCATCGTGTCGTAAGGAGCCCCTACTGCATAGATAAACTCAGTACCCTTAGATCCATTACCCATTAATGCAATAAGAGTTGTTGCTAATGCATGAGTGCCAGATACGAAATGAGGACGAACAATAGCCTTTTCACCTTTAAATACATAGGCGAATACTTCATCTAACTTCTCGCGGCCCACATCGTTATAACCATAACCAGTAGTACCTGTAAAATGATAATCAGATACTTGGCACTCTTTAAATGCTTCTAGTACTTTTTTAGTATTGGCTAACGCAATAGGTTCAAACTTTTTAAATTCAGGTTCAGCCATCTCAAGGGCTTTACTACGTATTTCTTCTAATGTCATGCTAATCCTTCTCTACGAATTAATTCCATAGCTTTATTAAATATAAAATCTTTAGATGTATTATTATCAATATGAATCCATTCAATATATGGCATGCGCTTATACCAAGTAATTTGGCGCTTTGCAAAATGACGAGTGTTTTTCTTAATCAAATCTCTACATTCATCAAGGTTAATAGTACCATTTATATAGTCTACAACCTCTTTATAACCAATCCCCTTAAAGGCTTGGCAATCAGGATTTACACCAGACTTAACAAGTTCTTCTACTTCTTCAATCAAACCTGCATCAAACATCATATCAACGCGTAAATTAATGCGTTCATATAACTGATCACGATCTCTCATAAGACCAATAACAGGCCCTTGATAAGATACACCATCTTTTGTCTGATTACGTAACGAATCTACATCACCATGATGCAATATTTCAATAGCTCGGAACAAACGATGCTTATCATTATATTGAATTTCTATATTATGTTTTCTTCCTAATGTGAAAGCATATTCTCGTAATCCATCAATACCTTTAGTATTAAATAGCTCATCTAGTTCTGATCGTAAACTTTCATCAGGCTTAACATCATTAAAGTTATAGTTCTCTAATAACGATTGAACATATAACCCAGTACCACCAGACAGAATAGGTAGAATATTCCTGTCATTTAGTCTACCAATTATCTCTTTAGCTTGATTTTGGAAAATAGACACTGAATATGAATCATTTGGTTCTAATATATCGATAAGATGATGTTTAACACGGTTAAGTTCATCCACCGATGGTTTAGCGGTACCAATATTGAGTTGTTTATATACTTGGTAAGCATCACCAGAAATAACCTCAGCATGTAGCTGTTCTGCTAAGTCCAAGGTAAGATCTGTTTTGCCTACTGCCGTTGGTCCAACAATGGTAATTAAGGGATTCACATTAACTCCTTCATATATACACCATAGCCTATACGACTATATTTTCCGCCCACCCATTGATGCGGTGGATAGTTTTGAAAGACCGAACTAAATGGTCGTTCTTTAATAATAACACCATACGTGGCAACACGCATAGCCTGTGACAAAATTATATCATCTATATGACTTTCCACAGTATGTCCCCGAAGAGGTTTGAATTGAGGACTTTCCTCTACAGGAACTTCAAACATAGGATCAAAATAAATAATATCAATACTATTGTCAGGTAGGTTTGGTAAATAGTGCTCAAAGGTATCATGATTTACTTTAATACGTCGCAATGCATTTGTTACACTATCATCACTATGAATATAATGAGCTAAACCATGACTAGTGGCAAGCCATATAGGTAAAGACCCTTCTAGGCCAGTTATTTGAGCCTGTGGATAACCATAACTCACTACAATACTGTCACTACAAAGACCAATTGTACAGTCTAAAAACGTAAATCTATCTCTATTAGATAATCCTTTTTTATCTAATATGACTTGTACCGCATTAACTAGATGATCACCTTCACCGCGTTGTAAACGTAATATACGTAATTGAGCCATAGACAAATGAAAGGTATGTTGTTGATTTTCTGGGAAATGAATCGTTAATCCTGAACCAGCAAGAACCGCAATATATTCGCATTGATACTTACCGAATAAGGCTGGTATCGATGTTTTACCTCGTTTAATATATATCATATGCATAGAGGAAGCCAGTGCTTTGGCTTCCTCCTGAATGGCCTCATTAGATTTTTGAGATGTGGTTAGTATATTCATATTAAGACCGTAAGAATAATTTACCTAATTCATCAGGTGTAAACTTGATTATCGTTGGACGACCATGAGGACATACGTACGGCTTCTCAGTACTAAAGAGATCCTCAATTAAGGTAGTCATTTGATACATATTTAAATTATGACCTGCCTTGATGGCCCCTCTACAAGATGCATACGCTAGCATTTCATGTCGCAACTGAGCCTTAGTAGGATGTTGATGATCATGTAAGTAAGAAAATACATATTGGAGAATTTCAAAAGCTTTCGATTCAACTAAATCTACAGGAGCGCCTACAAGTTTTATCTTAGTAGGGCCACCTAGCTCTACATCAAATCCAAGATCAAGTAAGGTATCTCGTTCTTCTTCTACCAAATTCATTTCATCATCTGTAGCCTCATTATATTGAGGCACAAGGATAGATTGCATAGGAATGGATTCAGAAGACTTACAAAGCTTATCATAACGTACACGTTCATGAGCCGCGTGTTGGTCTATTATATAGAGGTCATCACCCTTTTTAGCCAAAATATAACAAGAAGCGACTTGCCCCATAGGTAAGAATCCAGAATTTTGAATGGTACGCTCCTCTGTATTTTCTTCACGAATATCTTGAGCTAAAGACTTAAATTTCTCAACGTCTTCCTTCGTATAACTAGTATATTCAGTAGGAACAGCATCGAAGCTTTCGTCTGTAAAGGACGACTGTTCATAAGTAGCCTTTGGTAGAGGTGGTGTAAAACCCTTAGTTTTAAGACTCTCTACAAACTGTGTAGTCTCACCGCGCATGACTTCATATCCTTTAGTACGGCGACTACCAAATACTTTGTCATAATCTACAGCAGTAGCTATATGCTCAGCAGACTGCATCTCATCTTGTACGACAGAAGGTATTCTATACGAATCATACGTACTACTGCCATGATGAGATAAACTACCATAAGAACTAGAATTAGTAACTGTAGCATTAATCTTAGTATTTACGTCATTACTATTGGTTTCATTATTACGGAAATCAGCTCCATAATTAATTGTGCAATTCATATAAGAGGATGATTCTCGTTCGTATCGCTCATATAGTGGATTATTTAAGGCGTTTAAAATACCATGATAAACTGCTTTAAATATAATCTTATCATCAGAGAATTTTACTTCACTCTTCCGTGGATGAACGTTAATATCAACCATACCAGCAGGTACAGTAATATTAAGTACCACTAAAGGATGACCGTTTTTAGGTAATAATGCATGGTAAGCATTATCTATAGCTTTCATAATAGTTTTATCTGAAATCACTCGATTATTGACGATAATAGTCTGCCAAATTCTCGTACTTTTAAGAAGTGTCGGTTTGCTTACTACACCATCAATATAGATAGAGTCACTTTCATATGCAACAGAGAAAATATCATCTTTTGTTTTATAGCCATATAATGCAGCTACTGTATCACCAATATTGCCGTTGCCAGGAGTAATAATAGCCACACGGTTATCTACGATGAGTTTAAAAGATATGTGCGGATTACTAAGGGCTAACTTTCCAACAATATCTTGAATCTTAGAAGATTCTGTACGTTCTGTTTTCAAGAATTTACGACGCGCTGGCGTATTATAGAACAAATCTCTAATCTCAATTGTTGTACCAGGTGCCGCGCCGTAGGGAATACAATCGGTAAAAGTACCACCATCTACGATAATGCGTGTGCCCAAATCAAAGTTTGCTTTACGTGTAGTCAAAGAAAAATGAGATACAGAGGCAATACTAGCTAAAGCCTCTCCACGGAACCCTAAGGATGCAATATCAAATAAATCCTCTACATGCTGAATTTTAGATGTAGCATGGCGTAAGATTGCTAACCGTGCATCCTCTTCAGTCATACCAATACCATTATCAGTAATACGCATATACGCTACACCACCATCTCCAATTTCTACCTCTATATTAGTAGCAGAAGCGTCAATGGAATTTTCAATGAGCTCTTTAATAACTGATGCGGGGCGCTCAACGACTTCACCAGCAGCTATCTTATTGATTGTAGTTTCATCCAAAACATGAATGGTAGCCATTATTTCCCGCCTCCTTTACGAGCCTCCTCTTGTAGTTCATATAATTTATTTAATGCTTCAATCGGTGTCATGCTCATTACATCTACTTCTAGCAAGCTATCAACTACTGAATGAGTAAACAGATTGCCCAGTGGGGAATCATTCACTTGTTTAACAGATTGTTTAAGTACATTATTAGGTTGACCGCCAATGACACGGTTATTTAAATCACTAGCATCATGACTTTGATCTTCCAAAGATTCCAAAATTACTTCTGCCCGTTTTAATACGGAGTTCGGTAGTCCTGCCAATCTTGCTACATGAATACCATAACTACGGTCTGCACCACCTCTGATGATGCGGCGCAAGAATGCAACATCCTTACCTTTTTCTTTTACAGCCACAGTGTAATTCTTTAATTTACTATAGCTTTCTTCTAAACCAATTAGCTCATGGTAATGGGTAGCAAATAATGTCTTACCGTGAATATGCTTACAAATATACTCAACTACGGCTTGGGCAATACTTAAACCATCAAATGTACTCGTGCCACGACCAATTTCGTCGAGAATAATCAAGCTATTATGAGTAGCATTTTCTAAGATATAGGCTACCTCTTTCATTTCCACCATAAAAGTACTTTGACCAGTAGAAATATCATCACTAGCACCTACACGTGTAAAAATACGATCTACTGGAGAGATAGAGGCTTCACGAGCAGGAATAAAGGAACCAATTTGAGCCATAATCATCAAAATAGCAGCCTGACGCATGTAAGTCGATTTACCTGCCATATTAGGACCTGTAATGAGTAAGAACTCCTCATCATCGTGATTTAAAACAATATCATTCGGTACAAATACCTCTCGTTTTAAGAATTTTTCAATTACAGGATGACGACCATCACGAATATTAATTTGACCATTCATTACAATGGTAGGAGAAATATAATTCTCTTCGTAACCTACTAGTGCCAAAGAACACAATACATCAAGCTCAGCAAGAGCACGTGCTGTTTCTTGTACATCTTTAATAACAAGTTTTATATCATTCCGTAATTGTTGATATAATTCATGCTCTAAAGCGATTATCTTGTCTTTAGCGCTAAGAATTTTGATTTCAAACTCTTTTAATTCCGGTGTAATATAACGCTCTGCATTAGCTAAGGTTTGTTTTCGAATAAAGTAATCTGGTACTTGTTCAGATTTATTATGAGATACTTCAAAATAGTAACCAAACACCTTATTATAGCCAGTTTTAATTTTAGATAAACCAGTAGCTTCTTTAATGTCTACTTCCATCTTGGCTAGCCATTGTTCACTATTAGTAGCTAATGAACGCAGTTCATCAAGATCTGCATTAAAACCATCCTTAATAACTCGACCTTCCTTTAATGTCAATGCTGGTTGATCTGCAATAGCACGACATAACAGATCATATATATCTTTATGGTCTTGAATGCGGTCATTAATAGATGTTAATGATAAACTTGCACATGTACTTAAAAGATTTTTAATATCAGGTAAAACAGCTAATGATTCGCGAAGTGCTGTTAAATCTCTAGGTGAAACAGAACCAGTTTCTACACGACCTACAATACGTTCAAAATCATAAATACAATCTAGTAAGCTACGGATATGAGAACGTTCTGCGCTACGTGTAATAAGTTCAGCTACAGCAGCTTGTCTACGCTGAATTTGATTAACATCAGTCAATGGACTTTCAAGCCATTGTTTTAATAGACGTGCACCCATAGGTGTCAGTGTACGATCAAGTACATCAAGTAATGTACCTTTTTGACCACCATCACGTAAGTTATGAGTTATCTCTAAATGGCGTAAAGAAGATGTATCTAAAATAAGGCGATTACCTACACTTAATTGATGAACATAATTAATATGAGAAATTTCAGACTTAATAATATCCTCTAAATATAAAAGCATATAGCCTAATGCTTCCCATACGTCCTCTTCCATGAGGCCTAGGCTACCAAAGTGGGTAATAGCTTTCTCCGCTACCTCACGCTGCGTATGATGTGTACTAAAAGGAGATAATACAATATTACTAAATTGATTATCCATAAAATCTTTTATATCTTGTGGTAGTACAGTTCCCTCAGGCAATATAATTTCAGACGGTCGATACATGCTAAGTGCATCAAACATATCACTTCGTTTTTCACAATCAGTAATGCGATGCCAAATAACTTCCCCAGTAGATACATCAGAAAATACAAGTATCCATGCATCTTTTACCATATAAAATAATGATAAAAAGTTATTTGACCGAGCATCATTACCATTTTCAGTCATTACGGTGCCTGGTGTAATGACTTTAATAACATCACGCTTAACAATGCCTTTAACAGCTTTAGGGTCTTCTAATTGTTCACAAATAGCAACTTTATAGCCTTTTTTTACCAATGTTTCTATATAACTTTCAGCAGCATGAAAAGGAACGCCACACATTGGTGTGCGTTCCTCATCTCCTGTTGGGCGACCGGTTAAGGTTATATTCAGTTCACGAGATGCAATTAATGCATCATCATTAAATAATTCATAAAAGTCACCTAAACGAAAGAACAGTAATTCTTCAGAATATCTAGATTTAATATCTAAATACTGCTCCATCATAGGTGTTTGCTTTTTTGCCATACTTACCCCTTTTGTATTGTACCGTAGCAAACCCAAGTTTGTGCTTTATCAATATAAGCCGGTACAGTTTCTCCAATTGATAAAGAATCGTCTTTCGGGAATAAAACCATTTTATTACCCGATGTCCGACCAAACCACATATCTTCATCTCGAGGACTTGGCCCCTCTACAATAATATCAAACACTTGCCCTTCCATAGGTTTATTTAGCTCATAAGAGATTTCATTTTGTACATCCATCAACGTTTGCAGACGTACGCGTTTAACCTCTTCTGGAATTTGATCATCCATAGTTGCAGCTGGCGTTCCAGAGCGTTTTGAATAGATAAACGTATATGCCATATCATAACGTACATCTTTTAAGAGTTGTAACGTAGCTTGGAAATCTTCCTCTGTTTCCCCTGGAAAACCGACAATAATATCTGTAGTGAGAACTATATCTTTAATTTTCTTACGACAGTAAGAAAGTAGTTCTTTATAATGCTCTACCGTATAATGACGGTTCATTTTTTTCAAGATGCGGTCAGATCCCGATTGAATTGGTAAATGTAAATGAGTAACGATATTAGAAGAACGACCGAGTGCATCAATCATGGATTTTGTCATATCTTGCGGATGACTTGTCATATAGCGAATACGTTCAATACCTGGAATACCATCAATAGCATCCACTAATGTACCAAAATCTGTACCATCTTTAAAATCTAAGCCATAGGAGTTTACATTTTGCCCTAATAAAGTGATTTCTTTAAATCCTTTTGCACCTAGTTCAGTTACCTCTTTTACAATGGCCTCTACAGGGCGACTAATTTCTCTACCACGAACGTGAGGAACAATACAATACGTGCAGAACTTATTGCATCCATTCATAATAGGTACCCACGCATAAAAAGAGCCATTAGGTTTTGCTTCCAATTCAGGTAACACGGAATTATCCATATCTACATTGATTTGGTGTGTATGACCTCGTTGCACCTCTTCAATCATTTCATTAATATGCTGAATATTATGAGTACCTAACACAATATCAATATGAGGGGCTCGTTTAAACATTTCAGCTTGATTCTTCTGAGCCATACATCCAGTTACGGCAAGAATCAAATTTTTATTTTTACGTTTTAGTCTCATTAGCTCACCTATGCGGCCATAGACTTTATTTTCTGCGTTCTCACGCACTGCACAAGTGTTTAATAAAATTAAATCTGCAGTTTCTACGTCCTCTGTAGGAATATAACCTACGGATTCTAACTGATGCGATAAGCGCTCAGAATCAGCGGTATTCATTTGACAACCATAGGTGTAAATATAATAAGACTTCATTCTAACTCCTATACTTTAACAATCTTACGTTTTGTTTCCACAATACTTTTAACTTTAATAGATATTCGTTCAATAGACATACCCGTAATATATTCTATTTCATTACGAACAGACTTTTGTACCTGTTGCATTAATGCTTTAACAGGATAACCATGTTCAATCACAACAGCCATATCGACGATGAGACCATTTTGACCTTTATCACTCTTTTTAAAAGAAATGACGCTTGATTCATCAACACCTACAACTTTTTTTAAGCCATTACGAATCAATTTAATTATTACAGCATCATCAAAGGTAAGTCGTCCATAATAACTGAAAGCAGGTCGAACAACAGACCGTTCAAATCCTTCTGACCCAATTTGTCCCAATGTAGATTGATCCTGTTTTTTTAACGTACGTCGACGCCACATGGTTTTAATTGGATCAATTAGATAACCTCTAAAATGAGGTTTCAATTCCATCGTTGGAACCGGAATAATATGTTTACCTTCTTTTAGACGTGCATGTTGCGCCTTTTCAATTTCTTTAGGTGTAGCAATATCTTCAATGCGAATATATCGATCAGGATCTTGCAATCCTAATGCTTTAGTAATTTTCTTAACCATATTATCGGATGTACCAATAATCATAAGCTTATTAGGATTGATTTTATCTAATTGTTCACGTACGGATTTTACTTGTACTTCGTCTTGAAAGATAGCACGTCTTACCGCTTTTAGGCGACTAGATTCTTTTTTAGCAGAAAAGCCTGCTACGATTTTATTATCATGAATTAAAATACCATCATCGATAATACATTCAATTTGATTTTCATGAGCCACTACAAGCGCACGATGGCTTTTACCAGTACCACTACTGCCTACAAATGCAACAACTTCCATAGTTTACCTCATCGTTTATAACAAACTAATAAATTCTGATACATCTTGGCTTGAAACTAAATAATCTCCAAAATTATCAGGTTTCTTACCTGGAATACCATGATAATCAGAACCACCAGTAATAAATAGGTTATGTTTTTTCGCTAATGCTTTGTATCTTGCTACATCTTCATCATTATGTTTCGAATGATATACCTCCATACCATCAAAATCATAATCCAACATTTCTACCACATATTCATCACTTGTAACCAATTTAGGATGAGCCATAACAGCAAGACCACCTGCTTTGTGAATGATATCAATAATATATGGTACCTCTACCTTTACTTTAGGCACATAGCATGGGCTATCCTTACGCAATATCCCTTTAAACACCTCATTAATATCCTTAGCATAACCACCATCAATTAAAAGTGCACCAATATGAGGACGTCCATAGGCTTTAGTGTGAGGAAACTGTTTAATAAGCTCTTCTTTTGTAATATGATATCCTTCATTATTACAACGTCTTATAATTTCATCTATACGTTCTTCCCGTTTTGTTTTAAAGTACGTAATAAAGTCAATTAGGTCTTTATTATGCTCATTAAAACGATAGCCTAAAATATGAATTGATTTATCTTTGTAATCAGCACTAAATTCACAACCATTAACAATTTTAATAGTTTTTTTAGGATCTAGTTCTTGTTGAGCAGTACGTAATGCCTTAATACCGTCAATTTCATCATGATCAGTTAATGACATCATAGATACATTACAGTTCAATGCAAATTGAAGTAATTCTTTAGGTGCATTAATTCCATCTGAATAAATAGAATGCATATGAAAATCAACGAGCATATGATACCTCCCATTACAAATATCTTATTTTTTAATTATGACTGATTTAGTCCATTAATTCAAGTTTATAAAGAAAAATTGCGATCCTAATGAGCATTCACTAGAATCGCAATTATATTATAAATCTCGAAGTAATTCTGTTACTTTAGTAGCTACAGAATCAATAGCACATGGAAGTGCTTCACCCGTTTTTCGGATTTGAATTTCTACTTCATTATTTTCGAGAGTATTTTTACTTACTGTAATACGAAGTGGGTAGCCAATTAAATCAGCATCTTTAAACTTAACGCCTGCACGATCTTTACGATCATCTAACAATACATCTACACCAGACTCTTGTAAAGCAGTGTAAATGGATTGACTAGTAGACATCAAAGCTTCATCTTTTGCATTAATAGGTACAATAACTGCTTCGAATGGAGCAATAGAACGTGGCCAAATAATTCCATTTTCATCGTGATATTGCTCAATGGCTGCAGCTAATGTACGAGATACACCAATACCATAACAGCCCATAATCATAGGATTAGGACGACCATTTTGGTCTAAGAATGTAGCTTGTAATGCTTCAGAATATTTTGTGCCTAATTTAAATACTTGACCAACTTCAATACCTTTAGCATGTTCTAATACACCACCACAAGTTGGGCAAACATCGTCATCTGTAATTAAACGAATTGGTGCAACAATAATATCTTCTACATTAAAGTCACGTTTAGGATTGATATTAATATAGTGCGCATCTTTCTTATTGGCACCGCCACAAACATTATAAGTTTCCATAACAGATTCATCCACAACAATAGCAAACTCCTCTGTTTGTTTTAATCCTACTGGACTGATGAAACCAGCTGTTAAGCCAACTTTTTCTAATTCTTCAGGTGTAGCCATTTCAGGTTCTACAGAACCAAGGACTGCATGTTGTACTGCCACTTCATTGACTTCATGATCACCACGAACAATTGCTAATACCACTTTACCATCAATGGAGAATACTACAGCTTTAATAGTTTTATGTAGTGGTAAATTCAACATTTTCGCCACAGCTTCAATAGTACTAGCATTAGGAGTATCTACAACGGATAACTCTTGCAGTGCTTCTTCTTCCTGTTTCATAATACCAGGTTTACCAATTTCAATGTTGGCAGCATAGTCACATTTTGTGCAATATACAATATCAGCTTCACCAGCTTCAGCGATTGCCATAAATTCATGTGTTCCACTACCGCCGATGGCACCACTATCAGCTTCTACAGGACGGAATGTAAGACCACAACGTGTAAAAATACGTGTATATGCATCATACATAGATTTATAAGATTCGTCTAAACCAGCTTCATCTATATCAAAGGAATAAGCGTCCTTCATAATAAATTCGCGGCTACGCATTAAACCATAACGTGGACGACGTTCATCACGGAATTTACTTTGGATTTGATATAAATTTACTGGTAATTGACGGTAGGAGTTAATCTCATTTTTTACAAGAGTTGTAATCATCTCTTCATGAGTTGGTCCCAAGCAGAATTCATTATCATGACGATCATTAATACGCATCATTTCTGCGCCATATGCGTTCCAACGGCCAGACTCTTTCCAAATTTCTGCAGGTTGTAAGATAGGCATCATGATTTCTTGAGCACTAGCACGATCCATTTCTTCACGTACAATAGCTTCAATTTTTTTGATACTTCTCCATCCTAATGGCAAAAAGCTATATAAACCATTTGCAGTTTTACGCATAAAACCCGCGCGAAGCATAAGCTGTTGGCTAACTACATCAGCGTCAGAAGGAACCTCGCGCAATGTAGGTGCATATAATTTAGTGGCTAACATAAAGACTCCTCATTTAAGTTTTCTAAATATTGATCAATTTCTCTAAATAATGTATCTACTAATTCAGCTTCTGGTACAGTCTTGATAACTTCCCCCTTACGGAAAACAATACCTTGACCATTACCACCAGCAATGCCAAAATCAGCTTCACGAGCCTCTCCTGGCCCATTTACAACACATCCCATAACAGCAACTTTAATAGGTGCTTTAATTGATGCTAAGCGCTCCTCTACAATCCCCGCCATATCAAATAGGTTGACTTGGCATCGTCCACATGTAGGACAGGAAATCATTGTAGCACCAAAGTTGCGTAATCCCAAGTTACTTAAAATACTCCGACCTACTTCTATTTCATGTATTGGATCACCCGTTAAAGATACCCGTAATGTATCACCAATGCCGTCCAATAATAAAGCACCAATGCCCATAGCAGACTTAATGGTACCTTGTTTTATCGTCCCAGCTTCAGTAACACCTAAATGCAAAGGATACGGAATCTTATCGGATAACTTACGATAGGCTTCTACCATTAAAGGAACTTCTGTCGCTTTAATAGATAATTTCATTTGGCGATAGTCAAGCTTTTCAAGAATTCTTACATGTTCTAGTGCAGTCTCTACCATGCCGTCTGCTGTAGGATGACCACCATAAGCATCGAGGATATGCTTAGGTAAAGAACCAGCATTAACACCTATACGAATTGGAATCTGTTTAGGTTTAGCTTTTTCAATAACAGCTAAAACCTTATCTTCTCCGCCAATATTACCCGGGTTAATACGTAATCCATCAACATTATTCTCGATAGCTTCTAAAGCTAATTTATAGTCGAAATGAATATCAGCAATTAAAGGAATATTAATACCCGCACGAACCGCTTTTAACGCTTTTGCAGATTCCATTGTAGGAACAGCAACGCGAACTAATTCACAGCCAGCCTCAGCTAAATGGTTTATTTCAACTATAGCCTTTTCTGTGTGAACCGGATCAGTGGTAATCATAGATTGAATGCTTACCGGTGCATAATCACCTATTTTAACTGTACCTACATAGATACCATTTGTTGGTTTACGTACAATCATTCTAATCTCCCATCTATCTTATAGTAATCGGAATATATCCTGAGTTGTTACATATAAGAATAATGCTACCATCAAAGCAACACCAATCATTTGAATATACATAAGTGCCTTAGCAGGTAACTTACGACCTGTGATAGCTTCAGCCAAAATAATAATTAAATGACCACCATCTAATACAGGTAATGGCAAAAGATTAATAACCCCTAAGTTAATACTTAAAAATGCTGCAAAACTTAATAGCGGCGCAAAGCCAGATTGTGCAATAGTACCAGCCATTTGTGAAATACCTACGGGGCCAGATAACTCTGCTGCCTGTGTGCCTCGAATCATATCGTATAAGCCACTTAACATGGCTACAATGGTTTGACCTGTACGAGTAACGGCTAAACTAAATGATTCACCAATACTATAAGTTTCTCGAGTAAAACTAGGATAAATACCAATTTTAGGACTATCCTGTTCCATTTTGGGAATCACTGTAGTTTCTAAATTTTGCCCATCTCTATCTACTACAACAGTAACGCCATGATTGGCAGTACCTTGTAGGCTAGGACGGATTTCATCCCATGTAGAAATCTTTTTACCATCGATAGTTAGAATTCTATCATTAGATTGTAAGTGAGCCTGTTCAGCAGCACTACCAGGGATGATATTACCAATAACAGGATCATTTGTATACGTAAGATTACCTACTGTTGCATTGAGGCCAAAGAATAAAACGATGGCCAATAAAAAATTGAATATAGCCCCTGCAGAAATAACAATAAATTTCTTCCATGCAGGTTTAGTATAAAATGAGCGCTCATTAAGAGGCTCTTCAGGTGTCATACCTGCAATACGATTAAAGCCACCAAGAGGAATGATACGAATTGAGTATAAAGTTTCCCCTTTTTGAACCTTGAAAATGGCAGGTCCAAAACCAATGGCAAATTCATCTACTTGCATACCTGACATTTTTGCTGTAATAAAGTGGCCTAATTCATGAATAAACACGATTAAACCAAATACAAATATTGTGGCTAATGCCGTTGTCATATATACTCCTATATCATCAATGATGTAGCCTTTTCACGAGCCCATCTATCAATGGCCAATAAATTGTCTAACGTAAAGTCATCTTCAGGTCCCATAGATTCAAGGACTAATGTAACGACTTTATAAATATCACCAAAGGCAATTTTATCATCTAAAAATGCATAAACTGCTGTTTCATTTGCAGCATTAAAGACAGCTGGTTTAAAGCCACTTTCTCGTCCTACTTCATAAGCAAGACGAAGGGCAGGAAAATCATCATATCGTGGTGGTAAAAACTCTAAATGTAAGGCTTTAGTAAAATCAAGATGATTCATCCTTAAAACTTCACGTTTTGGATATGTCAAAGCATACTGAATAGGCTCTCTCATATCAGGATTCCCCATTTGTGCTAAGATAGCCCCATCTTTCATTCGTATCATTGAATGAACAATACTTTGTGGATGTACCACTACGTCAATATGATCAAAATCAAAACCAAATAGCCAGTGAGCTTCGATTACTTCTAACCCTTTATTAAATAGAGATGCAGAGTCAATCGTAATCTTGTTGCCCATATTCCAAGTGGGATGACGCAGGCAATCAGCAGCGGTAGCAGTTTGAATCTTATCAGAATCCCAAGTACGTAACGGCCCACCAGAAGCAGTAACTATTAAGGAATCAACATTCTCCCGTTCTT
The DNA here is from genome assembly GCF_963522475.1 of uncultured Veillonella sp. Classification (GTDB taxonomy): domain Bacteria; phylum Bacillota; class Negativicutes; order Veillonellales; family Veillonellaceae; genus Veillonella. The sequence continues at coordinate 87,442 of NZ_CAUQYW010000004.1, forward strand.
GCCCTTCTAAACACTGGAATATAGCGCTATGTTCACTATCGATTGGTAATATCTGAACATCATACGCTTTAGCAAGCGAAGTAATTAGTGGACCACCAGCGACTAGTGTTTCCTTATTAGCAAGACCAATAGTTTTGCCTTTTTTAATAGCTTCTACTGTTGGTTCAATACCTGCGGCACCAACAATAGCAGTTACAACCATAGTTGCTTCTTGAATCGTAGCAGCGGCTATGAGCGCTTCATTACCGCCCACAAGTTTTGCAGTACCTGTATAACGACATTGTAATTCTTTAAAAGCACTTTCATCAACTAGACCAGCTACTAACGGCTGATATTCTTTAATTTGTTGTTCTAAGAGGTCAATATTATGATGTGCCACTAGGGCAACCACCTTGAATTGATCTGGATGTTGAGACACTACATCTAGTGTCTGAGTACCGATTGAACCAGTACTGCCAATAATACTTAGGTATTTCATAAGCTTACCTCTATTAGATTAGAACGAGAATAGTAATATATAAATCAATGTAATAGGAGCCGTAAATAATAAGCTATCAAAACGATCCAATACACCACCATGACCTGGTAGTAAAGTCCCAGAATCTTTCACATTACATAATCGTTTAATCTTTGATTCAAATAAATCACCTAATGGTGCAAGTATACCGCTAATCATACCAACATGAATACCCATCCACCATGGAATGCCTACGATATACGAAAATACAGCGCCTGTAATAATACAGCCAATAAAGCCACCAATAAAACCTTCTAATGTTTTATTAGGACTAATGGATGGAACAATTTTACGTTTACCAAAAGCACGACCAGCAAAGTACGCAAAAGTATCACTAGCCCAGGTAGTAAACAATAACAACCATAGAATAATTGTTCCCCAATTATATAATTCAAATGGCATTGATAAAGACATATAAATAGAGTCATGACGAATCATAAGCAAAGAAGTCATGCCAATACCAACATACAATAAACCAAATACACTAAAAGAAATGCTAGCTAAGGAATATTTATTTTCACCAAACGTACATAACATATAATTGGCTGATAAACTCAATACTAATATAGCTAGTGTTAAAATATACTGATGACATGCAAAGGCAATTATCAACAATAAGATACTGATATAACCCCATAAAATGGACATGCGCACATGTTTAGCTTTACCTAGTAAAACAAACTCACGCCACCCCAATAGAGCTAATAATGTAATAAGAACATCATACACAGGTTCGCCTAATGTAATGGCCCCCAAGGCAATAATAAAACCTATAACCGCGGTTATAACACGTGTTTTTAACATTTTTTATTCCTCATCACGTAAGCCACCAAATCGGCGTTCTCGTTTTTGATATGCTGCAACAGCCTCTAATAATGTTTCTTTAGTGAATTCTGGCCAATGTAAATCAGTAAACCAGAATTCAGCATAAGCTAGCTGCCACAATAAAAAGTTACTAATTCTAAAATCACTACTTGGGCGAATTAATAAGTCTACGTCGCTAAACTCTTTAGTGAAAAGTTGAGAACTAACATAGTCTTCTGTAATATCCTCTGTAGTAATAGATCCATCTACAACAGAATTGGTGATGTTGCGGATAGTCCTAACTATTTCATCACGCCCACCATAGTTAATAGCTAACTGTAAGGTAAGGCCTGTATTATTCTGAGTTAATAATTCTGCATCGCGAATGATTTTTTGTAGCTCCTCAGAAAGAGCACCAATATATCCAATAAAGCGAATACGTACATTATGTTCATGCATATACTTAACATTATTGTTTAAGTATTCTTTTATGAGAGCCATAAGTAAAGAAACTTCCTGTTCCGGACGCTTCCAGTTCTCTGTAGAGAAACCATATACCGTAAGAGCTCTAATTCCAATCTCATCTGCAGAAATAACAATCTGCTTTAATACGTCGGCCCCTGCACGGTGCCCCATGGATCGTGGCATCCCTCTTCGCTTAGCCCAACGACCATTGCCATCCATAATAATAGCAACATGTTTAGGTATTGCATTACTATCAATAATAGGTGTATCAGATGATTTACGGTTAAATAATTTCTTTAGCATAGTCTACCTCGATATAGTTTCCGAAGTCGCTGGCAATCATTGGTCTATATACTAGTATATGTAAACACTCATCAATCTTGGTAATACGTGCTACATAAAGTCCCTTATCAGCAATATCAAAAAAGCGATTAAAGGATCCTCCAATCATTACCTTAAAAGGAATATGGGCAGCTTGCAAACGAGACTTTGCAAGCTGCCATGGCATTCCAATAAGGCTATTAGAATCTAACATTATACTTCTAATACGTCCTTTTCTTTTACTGCTTTTAACTCATCAATCTGCTTAATTTTAGCATCTGTAAGTTTTTGGATTTGATCTAAACCGTCTTTAGCATCATCTTCAGTAATAGTTTTAGCTTTTTCTTCTTTTTTCAATGCATCATTTACATCACGACGAATGTTACGTACTGCAACTTTTGCATCTTCTGCTTTTTTATGTACTACTTTAACGATTTCTTTACGGCGTTCCTCAGTTAATTGAGGAATAGTCAAACGAATTTGAGCACCATCATTACCAGGATTTAAACCAAGATCAGATTGTAAGATTGCTTTTTCAATTGCGCCAATCATAGTTTTATCCCAAGGAGCAATCACGATCATACGAGGCTCAGGCACGGAGATATTCGCAACTTGGTTAATTGGAGATGGGCTACCATAATAATCCACCATTACTTTATCAAGCAATGCTACACTAGCACGACCTGTACGGATAGATGCGAATTCATGTTTTAAAGCCTCAATAGACTTATTCATGCGCTCTTCTGCTTGCTGCAACAATTCTTTAATTTCCATTTGAATTATTCTCCTCGAACTATGGTACCAATCTCTTCACCTTTAGCGGCTTTAGTGATGTTACCAGGAATGTCCATGCTAAATACAATGATAGGGATATTATTATCTTTACATAAAGTTGTAGATGTTGCATCCATAACTTTTAATTCTTTTGTGATGATATCATTATATGTTAATTCATCAAATTTAACGGCATTAGGATTCGTCTTAGGATCGGAATCATATACACCATCAGCAAACTTCTTCGCCATCAAAATTGCATCTGCTTCAATTTCAGCAGCGCGTAATGCAGCCGTTGTATCTGTAGAGAAATATGGTTTACCAAGACCAGCACCAAAGATTACGATACGTTTTTTCTCTAAGTGACGAATGGCACGTCGGCGAATATAAGGTTCTGCAATTTCTTGCATTTCAATAGCAGTTTGAACGCGAGTATCTACGCCTGCTTGTTCTAATGCATCTTGCAATGCCAAGGAGTTCATTACTGTTGCTAGCATACCCATATAGTCAGCTGTAGCACGATCCATACCTTGGTTACTACCAGCTAACCCTCTCCACAAGTTACCGCCACCAACAACAATTGCGATTTCTAAATCAGTGGATTTTGCTAAAGCAGCAATTTCTTTTGCAAATTCTTCAACAACATCAGGGTTAATACCAAAACCTTGTTCACCCGCTAATGCTTCACCACTCAACTTCAAAACAATACGTCTAAAGTTTCTCTTTGCCATGTGTTTACTCCTCTATTGCAAAATAAGAGAACACTGTACGGTGTTCTCTTATTGTTTCTTAATTATTTACCAACAGATGCCATTACTTCAGCTACGAAGTCATCTTGGCGTTTTTCAATGCCTTCGCCCAAACCGTAGCGAACAAAACGACGTACGTTGATGTTTTCACCGATTTTTGCAATATTTTCATTAATGATGTCTGTAACTGTTTTGTCACCATCTTTAATGAATACTTGTTCTAATAGGCAGTTTTCTTTATAGAATTTTTCAATACGACCAGCAACCATTTTTTCCAAAACAGCTTCAGGTTTTGGTTTACGGCCAGCTTTTACGTCTTCTTCAGCTTCTACTTTAGCTTGTTCCAACAATACTTGTTTTTCGTGTTCGATTATTTCAGCAGGAACTTCTTCACGATTCAAGTATGTAGGATTTACAGCTGCGATTTGCATAGCGATATCGCGTGCCAAGTTTTGGAAGTCATCAGTTTTAGCAACGAAATCAGTTTCGCAGTTAACTTCTACCAATACGCCGATACGACCACCAGCATGGATGTAAGATTGTACTACACCTTCAGCTGCGATACGACCTGCTTTTTTAGCAGCAGCAGCCAAACCTTTTTCACGAAGAAGGTCAACCGCTTTTTCGATATTACCGTCAGTTTCAACCAATGCTTTTTTAGCGTCCATCATACCTGCGCCAGTCATGTCGCGCAATTCTTTTACCAAAGCAGCAGTAATTGCCATTATTTTGTTCCTCCTAGTACTAATTAAGGTAAGGATATAGTCCTTACCCTAATTATATATGTTATAGATTTATCTTTCAAATGCTAATCAGAAATGATTGAGTAGCTTAACAGAATTATTCTGCAGCTTCAGCACCGTCCAAAGATTCGCCTTGACGACCTTCAAGAACAGCGTCAGCCATTTTACCAGCCAATAATTTTACAGCGCGGATAGCATCATCATTTGCTGGGATTGGGAAATCAACTTCGTCTGGATCGCAGTTAGTGTCAACTGTTGCAACTACAGGAATACCCAATTTTTTAGCTTCTGCAATAGCGATTTTTTCTTTTTTAGGATCAACTACGAAAAGAGCACCTGGCATTTTAGGCATATCTTTGATACCGCCAAGGTATTTTTCCAATTTTTCCATTTCATGACGAAGACCGATAACTTCTTTTTTAGGCAATACTTCGAAAGTACCGTCTTCAGCCATAGCTTCCAATTGTTTTAAACGTTTAATACGAGTTTCAATTGTTTTGAAGTTAGTCAACATACCGCCCAACCAACGTTCGTTAACGAAGAACATGTTAGCACGGATAGCTTCTTCTTTAATAGCTTCTTGAGCTTGTTTTTTAGTACCTACGAATAAGATTACTTCGCCTTGGGAAGCAACTTCACGCAAGAAAGAGTAAGCTTCTTCTACTTTTTTAACTGTTTTAGACAAGTCAATGATATAAATACCATTGCGTTCAGTGAAGATGAATTTTGCCATTTTAGGGTTCCATCTTCTAGTCTGATGACCAAAGTGTACACCAGCCTCTAATAATTGTTTCATTGATACTACTGCCATTGTGGCACCTCCTGTTAATTAACCTCCGCCGCTTCATCCTTCGGGTCACCCAAAATTAGGCACAGTACCGAAGTCCACTGACGTGCATATTTTTCATACTTGATAATTTTAACAAAAATTTATGGTAAAAGCAAGCAAGGAGTGAGGAATTCTTAAAGAATTCCTCACTCCTTGAATTTACCAAATTTATAGAGCTAACTATAATATCTTGCTATCTACTATTACTATATACTATTTATATATCTCTAATATATAAATAGTAATATTAGTTATTTCGAATAGCTTCAATCATATGTGCTCGATCATCAGCCCCAAAGACCGCAGACCCAGCAACTAAAACTGTGGCGCCAGCCCGTTTTATAGGTACACATGTAATATCATTGATACCACCATCAACTTCTATTACAGCTGTTGTATTATCTACTTCTTCTAATAGTAATTTTGCTTGTTTAACCTTTTTAATGGCATTTGGTATAAAGGATTGCCCACCAAATCCAGGATTTACAGACATAATTAAAATCATATCAATATCTGCTGCAACATCTTCAAGGAAGGATACTGGGGTTCCTGGGTTAAGAGCCACACCAGCTTTCATACCACATTGTTTAATATGTTGAATCAAACGATGCATATGAGGTACTGTTTCTTGATGGAATGTAAAATACTCTACACCAATCTTTGTAAATTCTTCTACATAGTCACCAGGATTTGTAACCATTAAGTGAACATCAAATGGTAATTGTGTATAAGGACGGATTGCTTTCACAATAGGTGCACCAAATGTTAGGTTTGGTACAAAATGACCATCCATAATATCAATATGCAATAAATCAGCTCCAGCTAATTCAATAGATTTTATTTCTTCGCTTAATGTTGCAAAATTTGCAGACAGCATAGATGGTGCAATTTTAATCATTTTAAAACCTCTTTCGTTGACTTTCTATGTCATTACGTATAGACATATATGCATCATATCGTCCTTGATGAATATGGCCTGCATCTAAAGCATCTTTTATGCCACAAATAGGTTCATGTTCATGATAACAAGGATTAAATTTACATGTATCAACATAATTACTAAATTCAGGGAATAACGTAGGTAACCGTTCTAATGAAACATCGTTAAACTCAATCGCACTAAATCCTGGTGTATCCATAATAAAAGAATCTGAATCCAAACTATATAAAGAAGCATGACGGGTAGTATGTTTACCACGCTTTATTTTGTCACTAACCTCACCCGTTTGGAATGCAAACTTAGGATCAACAGCATTTAATAGACTACTTTTACCAACACCAGAAGGACCTGCAAAGGCAGTTACCTTATGCTCTAACACATGACGTAACTCATCAATACCTGTCATATTATATGTAGATGTCATCAATACTTCATAACCGATAGATTTATAAAGCTTTACTATGGCTTCTGTATCTGGACCCATCAAATCACATTTGTTAATACATAATACAATCGGGATATCTGCATGTTCAATCATGACAAGCATTTTATTTAGTAAAAGCTCATTAATATCTGGTTCATGAGCAGCTACAACCAATACAACTTGATCAATATTAGCTACCGCAGGTCTAACCATGGCATTATGACGATTGAAAATGAACTCAACGAATCCATCTTCCGAAATCGTAACACGATCACCAACGAGTAAACTATAACGTCCCTTTTTTAGTCGTCCTCGTACTTTACATTCATGAATAGTACTTGTGTCATCTTGTACGTAAAAATAACCATTCATATTTTTGACAACAATACCTGTAATCATAATTCCCCTATAATGCAGTTTCTTGTACTAATGCACCATTGAGGTAAACCTCAATACGAACATTACCTACACCAGACACTTTTTTAACAATACGATCCCCAGGTTTATTTGTATCATCGTAAATAACAGCAGAACCTTCATTATCTTTTACAACAATCTTAAGCTCTTGATTTTTAGAGCCCGGTGGAACTGTAATGTCTACTGTACCAGTTGTTTTATTACCGCTACTATCTGATTTTTTATCAGATTTCTTCTTATCATCTTTATATTCGGTAGTTAAATTTACAGTAGAGCCTTCATCAAGTTCGTCCCCGGCTTTAATGCTTTGCTCTGTTACTATAGATTTTTCATCTACAGAACCAGCAACTTGATTAACACCAAGATGAGCACTACTCAATGTATCACGAGCATCTTTTAACATCAAACCAATAACATTTGGCATTTGAATTTTCTTAGCTTTTGCTTTATTTACAACAAGATCGATAGTAGTTCCCTTGGAAACTTTAGAATCACCAGATGGACTTTGAGCAATGATAACGCCATCAGGCTTATTATCAACGGATTGTTGAGTTACTTTTCCTACAACTAACCCCACATCTTTAAGTCGTTGTCGCGCTTGCTCTACAGTTAATCCAGATAAATCCGGCACTGTAATATCACCAACACCTCTAGAAACAACAAGATGTATTGTACGTTGTTCTTTTACCTTTTCCCCAGCACCTGGAGTCTGTGAAATAACTTGACCCGCTGGTACATCAGGATTAGTAACTTCACTTGTAGATACGCGCAAATGCTTGTCTTCTAAAATATTTTTAGCTACAGATACTTGCTTACCCACAACATTAGGTACGTCTACCGTAGTATTACTCCAAAAATTACCATAACTCAAAAAAGCACCTAAAAAGGCTACTAAAAAAATAACCGCTGCACCAAGAACAATATATTTTTGCGGAATAGATGCTATTTTACTTAACATACTCTTCTTTTTACTCTCATCTTCTTGCTCTTCTTGAATGGTGCTAAAATCCTCCATTGCTTCAGGATCTACAGCTGGAATCATTTGTGTTGCAAAATCATATGGTTCATGACGTTGTGTTTTTCCCATTGTAAAACCTTGGGATAATCGTAAGTCACTAATCATATCAGAAATAGAATCAAATCGATCCGCAGGATTTTTCGATAGGGCCTTCATTACAACAGCTTCTAGAAGCGGTGGAATTGACGGATTATATCGAGTAGGAGGAGCTACTTTTTCACGTACATGTTTTAATGCAACTGCAATTGGTGTTTCACCTTCAAAAGGAACCCTTCCAGTAAGCATCTCATATAAAACAACCCCTAAAGAGTAAATATCAGTATTACCATCAACTGGTTTACCACTAGCTTGTTCAGGTGATAAATAATGAGCTGATCCCAAAATGGAATTCGTATACATCACTGTATTAGTTGCATTCATAGCTCGAGCAATACCAAAGTCAGTTACTTTTACACGACCAGTACGTGTGATAATCACATTATGTGGTTTAATATCACAATGTACTATACCCATTGTATGTGCGTGTTCTAAGCCCTCAGCAATAGCAATAGTGAACTTTACAGCCTCATCTATGGATAGTCTGCCATGACGAGTAATGTATTCTTTTAGTGTTTCACCATCTACATATTCCATAATGATATAGTGTAAGTCTTGATCAAACCCTACATCATACATATTTACAATATTAGGATGATTTAGTTTACCTGCCGCTTGTGCTTCTCGTTTGAACCGCGTAACAAACTCATCATCATTTGCAAAGTTAGCATGCAATACTTTAATTGCTACTTGTCTACCTAGTAAGGTATCTTCTCCAAGATATACGTCAGCCATCCCGCCAACACCAATTTTATCAACAATTCGGTAGCGGTTATCTAGAAGTATACCTTTTATATTCATAGTACTCATTATTTCTCCATTTCTAGATTAGATTGTTCCTACCACAATGGTCACATTATCTCCTGCTCCCACATCATATACGGATTCCATTAATGATTCTACAACTTTCATATCATCATCAGTAGATTGTAATGCACTAGCAATAACATCATCTGATACATAACCGCATAATCCATCAGTGCAAAGTAAAATACGATCACCTGGAAGAATAGATTCTACACCACTATCTACCTCTAAAGTATCATCAACACCGACTGCACGGGTTAATAAGTTTCTTTGAGGATGATTTAGCATTTCATCCTTAGTAATCTCTCCAGCAGCTAATAATTCTTGTACCATAGAATGATCTGTAGTAATTTGTCGTAAAAGACCATCTCTATATACATACAAACGACTATCCCCAACACTTGCCCAGTATAATTGATTACCATTAATAGCCGTAACAACAGCAGTGGTCCCCATACCCGCAAGACGCTCTTCATGAGCTACGCGATTGACTATACGTTCATTTGCATGAATAATAGCATCACACAAGTCTTGTTGACCAACCGTTTCAAGAGAGGTCAAATATTCTTTTATTTCATCGACCGCATAGGTACTAGCGATTTCACCACCACTATAACCACCCATGCCATCAGTGACAGCACAAATAGGACCGTCTATAAAAAATCGATCTTCATTGCGCTGACGCACAAGTCCAATTTTACTTAAACCAACAAAATTATTCATGATTCTCCTTTTTCCGACCATGAGCGGCTTTTAACTGCCCACATGCGGCTTGGATGGCATCGCCCATCTCTTTACGTACTGTTACCGATACGCCATAAGAAGCAACAATGTCTTTAAATGTATTCATATTCGTAATAGATGGTTTATATAATTCTATATGTTCATTGCCATTAACAGGTATTAAGTTAACATGGCAATTTGGAAAATCTTTACAGATTTTCCCCAATGCATGAGCCTCTTCCATAGATGCGTTCACCGAATCTATAAGAATATACTCAAAGGTGATACGACGTTGAGTCCTATCATAATAATATTTTACCGCATCTAAGACTTCCGTCAATTCATAACGAGCCCCAACAGGCATAATACTACGACGCACTTCATTATTTGTAGCATGTAACGAAAGTGCTAATGTTATAGGTAACCCTTCATCAGCCAATTTATAGATGTTAGGAACCCACCCACAAGTAGAAATGGTCATCTTACGATAACTAATATTACAAATCATAGGATCATGTAATAGCTGCAGTGACTGAAGAACATTATCATAGTTTTGTAATGGTTCACCTGCCCCCATAACTACAACAGAGTGGATTTGCTCTTTTGTAAGAGCTCCGAAAATAACGACTTGTCCAATGATTTCAGACACTGTTAAGTCACGATATAAACCACCCTGTGTAGAGGCACAGAATACACAGCCCATGGCACAGCCAACTTGAGAAGAAACACATACAGAGTATCCATAATGTTGCTCCATTAAAACGGCTTCTACCCGGCTTTGATCAGTCATCTCAACAAGGATTTTACGAGTCTTCCCATCTGGAGATATAGACTCAGCAATTAATGTTGGTAAAGAAATAACACAGTTATCACTTAACCATTGACGCAACTCTTTAGGAAACTGCGTCATCTCTTCAAAATCAAATATATATCTATGATAAATATAGTCTATCAACTGTTTCGCTCGAAACTTTTGTATATTATGGGTCTTAAAGATAGATTGTAACTCTTCTAAAGACTTACCCAATAATTCTATCATGGTACTCCATTTCTATTATTATGATATGCGTTTTACACGAGCCATAAAGAATCCATCCATCTGATCTCGTGGCGGATATGTTGTAATCATACCCTCTACAGCTTGTGGCAACTCATCAAATGATACAGGATCAATGATAAAGTTTTTATGAGTTGCTAGGAATTTTTCTAGTACATCCTCATTTTCCCCACTATTGATAGTACAAGTAGAGTATACTAAATATCCATCAACTTTAACCATTTCAGCAGCTTTTTCTAATATTTCAAGCTGTAATGGAGGCAAGTCAGTAAGTAAAGATGGTGTTTTACGCCAACGCATATCCAATTTTTTTTGTAATATGCCAAGTCCAGAACACGGTGCATCTACTAAGACGCGATCGAATTGTTCTTTCCAATTATCGGGTAAATTACGACTATCTTGTAGCTTAGTTGAAACTATGGATACTCCAAGTCGTTCAGCATTTTGATTCATAAGCTCTAATTTATGATCGTATATATCACAACTCATAATAGCACCCGTATTATTCATGAGACTTGCCATATGCATAGACTTACCACCTGGTGCAGCACAACAATCTAATATGCGCTCTCCTGGCTGAGGATCAACTACATGAGCAACTAACATAGAGGCTTTATCCATGAAGGTAATATGACCTTCCATAACAGGTTTTGCTTTTTCCAAGTGCCCTTGATGTGCATCAATATAAACTACTTCTGGAATATCATTGTCCTGTTCAACAGTCCAACCTAAATCTCGCAGTTCTTTTAAACAATCCTCAATAGATACTTTTACAGTATTTATACGTGCTGTCAACCGAGGTTGTTCATTAAACCAAGCACAAAGATCTATAGTCTTATCCTTCCCCATTTCATTCATCCATAAATTAACTAACCATAAAGGTTGATTATAAATGAAAGAAATTTCTTCAGCCTCAGACTTGGCAAGTTCACCAATAGAAATACTATCACTTTCACGTAATACTGAACGTAATACGGCATTTACAAAACCAGATAATCCTCTAGTTAACTTTTTTGCAAGTTTTACAGATTCATTGACCGCTGCACTTTCAGGGACTTTATCCATATAGATAATTTGATAAATGCCAAGTCTAAGAATTTCTACAACCATGGACGATAATTTCTTTAATGGTCTTTTCGCGAAATGAACAATAATGGCATCTAAATAATTTTTTCTACGGATGACACCATAGACCAACTCCGTGAAAAATCTTCGATCTAAATCGGATAAATGATATTTTTGTAAATACTCTTGTAACTTGATATTGGCATAAGCACCATTACGATTAATATCACTCAAAGCCTTCACTGCGAGCAATCGAATATTTAGTTGTTGATTCGTTTTAACTTCAGTCATCGTTTTTCCTACCAATTAATTGTTCAACTGCTGCTCGAACACGTTCAGGATCTACTGTAGTATTGCAACAAGGTCCATTAGGTCTTTCATTTAAAACGCCAATGACAGGTATGGGAAATACATCAGCCATGCCACTTGCTAAATCACGTTCACAAGCAATAGCTACAATAGCCTTTGGTCGTGCTTCTTTTACCTTCATTCGCGCTAATGTACCACCTGTTACCACTATAAATTGACAGCCATACTCTTTAGCAATTTGCAATAAACTTCCAACTTGGCATCTACCACATTGCTTACAATTGTATACATCATGTGTAACCTTATGAACACATGAACTTTCTTGTAAACAATGAGGTGTCAATAACAATATACGTTCTGGATCAACTGTATACATATCAAGCATCACTAGATGATTAATCAAGTCAATCATAGACTGACGCAATTGATCCTTAGTAACCCCTCTCACTTTACCAATCAATAGGGATAGTGGAAACAGTCCATATATAAACTGGTTAGCAAGCCTTAAAACAATAGGATGTAACCGTAGTATACCGAAACTAGCAATAATCAAGGATGCGCACAATAACCATATAACACAAATGCATACAGAAAAAATCACTGTACTTATTATGGATGCAATAGGATGTAATTGTGAAAGTCCAGGCTCTAATATATACATCAGAAATCCCATAATTACAGTAATTATGGCACATGTAATTGATGATAATATCAGGTATAACGGATACGTTTCGTACTGCTTATATTGAGTCTCCAAAAACGATACCTTCCTTTATCTGATGTCCATTAATAAAATCAATAGCAGAAATGCGTTTTTTATTTTCTGGTTGGACTTCTGTCAATAGAATTATATTTCCATCACCACAAAAAACACCTAACCCGGCTATTTTAGATACGATTGTACCAGGTATAGTTGTGGCTGATATAGCAATTGGTACATGTTTACCATGGATATCTATCAAACCGTGAGTCGAATCACTTGGAACCACTTCACCAGACCATACTTTTAAACGTTTTCCATTAAGATACGTATAACATCCAGGAGCTGGATTAAGACCTCTAATAAGATTTACAATTTCATGGGCTGACTTAGACCAGTCAATCTGACCCATTTCCTTTGTAATCTTAGCAGTATGTGTAGCCATTGTATTATCTTGTGGCGTAGCCACAATTTCTCCATTAATCCACCGAGTTAATACTGGAACGATTGTTTTTCCCCCTAGTAATGCCATACGTTCAAATAGTTCCCCTGTTGTTTCACCACACAAAATATCAGTCTCAACTATGTCAATAATATCGCCTGTATCAAGGCCATCATCCATATGCATAATTGTAACACCTGTCTTATTATCACCATTTAATATGGCATAATGAATTGGTGCAGCACCTCTATACTTAGGTAAAATAGATGCATGTACATTAATACATCCATATTGTGGTAAACGAATAAGCCATGGCGGCAAAATTTTACCGTATGCAATAACTACTACTACATCGGGATTTAGATTTTCAAGTTCTGCTTGTACTTGTTCATCACGTAATGTTACCGGTTGGAATACAGGTAAATTATGTTTTAAAGCTGCCACTTTTACAGGTGGCATTTGAACTTGTTTACCGCGACCTTTTTGTTTATCTGGCTGACAGTATACACCAACAATAGAGTGACCAGCCTTTATTAATGCTTCCAAAGTAGGAACCGAAAAGTCAGGCGTCCCCATAAATACGACGCGCAATTGTTTTTGATTAGACAATTTCTTTCTCCTCTGGGTGATCAGTAATCAATCGTAAGTTAGTTGCTTTTTCAATAAACAAATGACCTTCTAAATGATCAATCTCATGTTGAAAAATGCGCGCTAAAAATCCTTCAGCTTTAATTGTTACCTTTTTATTATGAGGGTCTATACCTTTAACGGTAATTTTGTCGAATCTTTCCACATCGCCAAAATACCCTGGTACACTTAAACAACCCTCTGGTCCCACTTGAGATCCCTCAGCATGCGTAATTTCAGGATTAATTAATGCAATGAGACCACTACCGGCATGATCATCTACGACGATAATTCGTTTTGACACCGCTACTTGAGGTGCAGCAAGTCCAACACCCTCAGTCTCATACATTGTTTCCGCCATATCATCGATAAGGGCTCTAAGTTTTTTATTCACATGTTCTACAGGTTCTGCAATTTGTTTTAAAACGGGATGACCTGCTTTTACAACATCTAATACTGCCATTTATACTCCTATACTAAACAGGATCTACATCAATCAAAAGTCCTTCTTGTGTGAAAATCCATGAATTATATATATATTCTTTTAAATTTGATAAATTAGTACCGCGAATCATAATTGCTAAGCGATACATATCCCGTATCTTTTTGATACTCGCTTCATAAGGTCCATTAATGAGGATATCAGTATCACCTTTATGAGCCTCTAAGTCGCTTACAATACGATTAGCAGTGGCGTCTAAGGTTTCCATGTTTTGATGACGCACTACCATATGAATCATCTCTCTAAACGGAGGATATCCTAGGGCTTTACGATTTTGAATTTCTTCATTGTAAAAGCCTACATAGTCATGAGCCTTACTCTTTATTATAGCATAATTTAAAGGATTATATGTTTGTATTACTACACTGCCAGTTTTATCACCTCGGCCGGCCCTACCAGATGTTTGGGTAAGTAAGTCAAAAGTTCGTTCAGATGCAGTGTAGACAGGAATATTTAAAACTGAATCGGCTGTTAAAATACCAACAGCCGTTACATCTTTAAAGTCATGCCCCTTTGATACCATTTGAGTTCCCAACAAGATATCATATTTATGAACTCCAAAGTCATGTAAAATATCTTCTGCTAATTGTTTGTTTTTCGTTACATCTTGATCTAGGCGTGCTATACGAGCAGACTTAAAGTGTCGTCGTAACTCTTCTTCCACCTTTTGTGTACCTGATCCAAAGAACTTAATACGTTTACTATTACAATTAGGACATATAGTAGGAATTAATTCATGATGTTCACAATAATGACAACGTAATTCTTCACCCGCTTGGTGATATACCATAGCCACATCACAATGAGGACACATAATAGTTTCCCCGCAATCTCTACACATAACAAATGTATTATACCCACGTCTATTTAAAAGAATAATCATTTGATTATGGTCATTCAATGTTTTTTGGATTAAGCTACTCATAGCATCAGAAAAAACAGAATAGTTTCCATGAAGAATTTCTTCCTTCATATCAACAATAGTTACTTTTGGCATTGGTTGTTCAAAAATTCGATGTGGTAGTTCAAGCAAATGATACTCCCCTTGCTTAGCTTTATAATAGGAAGTAACAGATGGTGTTGCAGAACCTAGTATTACAGGGCAACTATGTGCTTCCCCACGCCATAATGCAACATTTCTAGCATGGTAACGAACCATATCCTCTTGCTTATAAGACGTATCATGCTCTTCATCGACTACAATAAGCCCAATATCTTCAGCTGGAGCAAATACTGCTGATCGTGCACCAATAATAATATGACTGTCCTTACGACGTAAACGCTCCCAGTTATTATTGCGTTGTTGTACCGTTAATTTGCTATGAAAGACAACGACTTCATCACCAAATGTTTCTACAAAGCGCCGTACAATTTGATCGGTAAGAATAATTTCAGGAACAAGTATAATAGCAGTCTTATCTTGGCTAATACATTTTGCTGTAGCTTTTAAATACAGCTGAGTTTTACCACTACCTGTTACACCATGCAACAAAAAAGTTTTATGCTGATGTGTATTCATCACCTCTTGTATGGGTTTATACACAGCTTGTTGGGCATCAGTTAATGGTATATTTACTTCTTCTGTAAATAGTTCATCAAAAGAGGTTTTTGTAGCTTTAAATCTTGCTTCAATAGTAATCCCCTTAGCTTCACTAACTTGTTTAATTACCATTCGTGAAAAACCTTTAGCCAATAATATAGCTTTTGATGCACCCCCTACGTCAAGTAAATATTTTGCCAATTCTCGTTGTTTCTTTTTTCGCTCACTAAATTGTTTTACGGTGAAAGCAGGCGTAACGACAAGCCATTCTTCCTTAGGAGCCTCGTAAGATTTTAAAGTTTTATTAACTGTAAACAAGCGTAATGCATCGCCATAAGAAAATAAATAATATTCATTTAACCGACGAGCAGTGTCCATCATTTCAGGTGTAAACCAAGGTTCATTATCTAATACTTGAACTATATTTCGCAAAGTGAAATCTGGGGGTTCCAATAATTCTTCATAACCAATCAGAATCCCCTCTTCACGACTATTGCCTAACGGAATAAGTACACGTGTACCAGGTAAGACATTACCAAACTTTTCAGGCATTAAGTAGCTTAATGGTTTATGAAGTTGTTTAGCCGGTCTATTAATTATAACTTTTGCGACACGCATACTATATCCTTTCATTTACTATAAAAGGTCTCAGTAGAAATTCTACTAAGACCTTTTGTATTATAAGCCAGCTTCAGCTTTTAAAATTTCTGCTTTGTCAGTACGTTCCCAAGGTAAATCTACATCAGTTCTACCAAAATGACCATATGCTGCAGTTTTGCGATAATGAGGTTTTAACAAATCAAGCATTTCAATAATACCTGCTGGACGAAGGTCGAAATGTTTCTTAACGAGTTCTTGAATTTTAGTTTCCTCAATCTTACCTGTACCAAAAGTATCAACTAAGATAGATACAGGTTTCGCAACACCAATAGCATAGGCTACTTGCACTTCACATTTATCTGCTAAACCTGCAGCAACAACATTTTTAGCTACATAACGAGCTGCATATGCTGCAGATCTGTCAACTTTGGATGGATCTTTACCAGAAAAAGCACCGCCGCCATGACGAGCCATCCCGCCATAAGTATCTACAATGATTTTGCGACCAGTTAAACCAGCATCACCATGAGGGCCACCGATTACGAAACGGCCAGTTGGGTTAATGAAATATTTTGTATTTTCATCAACAAATTCAGCAGGCAATGCTGCATCGATAACAAAGCGTTTCAAGTCTGCTTTAATTTGTTCTTGCGTAACTTCAGGGCTATGTTGTGTAGAGATAACAATTGTATCAATACGTTTTGGTTTACCATCAACATATTCAACAGTAACTTGAGTTTTACCATCTGGACGAAGGTAAGTTAAAGTGCCATCTTTACGAACTTCAGTAAGACGACGGGATAAACGATGAGCCAAAGAAATAGGCATAGGCATAAGTTCAGGTGTTTCATTAGTTGCATAACCAAACATCATACCTTGGTCACCAGCACCAATTTTATCTAGTACTTCACCATTACCGTCTTTTGATTCAAGTGCTTCATCAACCCCCATAGCGATATCAGCAGACTGTTCATCGATAGAAACTAGTACACCACAAGTATCGCAGTCAAAACCAAATTTAGCACGTGTATAGCCAATATCTCTAATAGTATCACGTACAATACGAGGAATATCCACATATGTATTTGTAGAGATTTCACCTACTACATGCACTAGACCGGTAGTAACTAAAGTTTCACAAGCAACACGAGCAGTCGTATCTTTTTCAATAATTGCATCCAAAACAGCATCAGAAATTTGGTCAGCTATTTTATCTGGATGGCCTTCAGTAACAGATTCAGAAGTAAAAAACATATGTTTTTCAGCCATTTATTTAATCCTCCTAATACAAAAAAAAGCCTCTCATGTACTCATGAGAGACCCTCCCATCTAACGACATTTGTCATAGGAATTAGCACCTTTTCCTCTTGGAATGGTTGCTGTAGCTTCACAGGGCCTATCCCTCCACTACTCTTGATGAGTTACAAAAACATTATAGTGTATTTACATTGATAAAGCAAGTCATTATTATATTTCTTTCACTTTTAATAAAATCAAATCATATTTAATCTTATTAATATCAGTATAAAATTTACAATACTTGTAATGTAAAATATTAACATGAATTGAAATTATTTATTTTTTACTAATTCTACAACTTCTTTCATAATATTATGAGCTAGTTCAGATTTTTTCATGTTAGGCATTTCTTTTGGCTCCTTATGAGGATATAAAAAGTAGCCTTCATTTGTATCTACATTAAAGCCTGCATTAGATTTACTAACATCGTTTGCTACAAGCATATCTAAATTCTTTCGAACCACTTTATCTTGACCATATTTAATAATATGTTCAGTTTCTGCAGCAAAGCCCACAAGTATTTGATGCTGCTTCTTCTTGCCTAAATCTTGTAGAATATCTGGATTTTTAACAAGTTCTAATGTCATAGCCTCCATTTTTTTGATTTTTTGTTCTGCCTTATGAAGAACTCTAAAATCAGACACTGCTGCGGCCATAATAACAACATCTACCTCATCATATCGAGATTCCACAGCATGTTGCATAGATAAAGCAGAATCAACAGAAATAAAATTTACTCCACTTGGTACATGTAAGGATGTAGGAGCACTCACTAGAATTACATTAGCACCCATTTGTGCCGCTTGTTCAGCAATAGCATACCCCATCTTACCGCTAGATCTATTACCAATATAACGAACAGGATCGATATTCTCTTGCGTACCACCAGCTGTAACAAGTACTGTAGTACCTTCTAGCTCCTTAGAACTACACATTTGAGCTTCAAGCCATTCTACAATAGCCTCAGGCTCTGGTAAGCGTCCAACACCAGTAACACCACAAGCAAGCCATCCTTCAGCCGGTTCCATAATATGATAACCTAAACTCCGTAATCCTTCTAAATTTCGTTGTGTAATAGGATTTCTATACATTTCTGTATTCATAGCAGGACAGAGATATTTAGGTGCTGTAGTAGCCATTATCGTTGTTGTTAGCATGTCATCTGCAATGCCTGCATATATTTTGCCAATTACATTAGCTGTTGCTGGTACAACCACATATGCATCTGCCCAGGTTGCTAATGCAATATGCTCCACATCCCATTGATGTACTTGTTCAAACATGTCGATAGCTACAGGATGCCCACTAATTTCACCAAATGTTAGAGGTGAAGCTATATGAGTGGAATTTTGAGTCATAACAACCTTCACTTCAGCACCTTTTTTACGAAGTCTGCTAACTACTTCAATTGCCTTATATGCAGCAATACCTGCGGATACAGCGACAATGATATGTTTTCCTCGCATTTTCTTCTCCTTTTAAAAATTCCTTGTATCTAGGATACAAGGAATTTTTGTTCTTATTTAATGCCTTCTTTAGTGCGCTTATAAGTCACTTCACCTTCAGCAATTTCATAGAATGCCAAGGATACAGGCTTGTCAGTTGGATGTGTAGATTCAGCTAAACAAGACTCACCATCTGTTAATTCTCGAGCGCGTTTAGCTGCTAATGTTACCAAAGTATATTTGCTATCAACTTGTTTTTCCAATGTTTTTAATGGAGGTTTTACCATCATACTATCACTTCTCCTTAGACTCTTGATATTGTTTATAAATAAATTGAATTTGTTCTTTATTACGACTTATTTTACACGCTTCAGCTCGTAAAATAGAAGCAACCTTCTCCGATGCCTCTTCTAGATCATCATTAACAACTATATAGTCATATCGATGAGCTAATGCCAATTCAGAGCAAGCTAATGACAACCGTTTGTCTATAACCTCTTTTGCATCTGTACCACGATTATGTAATCGCTCAGACAATTCAGTTAAAGACGGTGGCACTATATAAATAAATACAGCATCACTAAAACGTTCTTTTACTTGCATTGCACCTTGAATATCAATCTCTAACAGTACACTTTTACCATCATCTAATAAATTCATTACATGTTGTTTTGGTGTACCGTAGTAATTATCATATACCTTTGCATATTCTAAAAATGCCTCTTCACTTAATAAAGTCTCAAACTCTTCTTTAGAGCGAAAGAAATAGTTAACCCCTTCCACTTCACCAACACGTGGTGCCCGTGTAGTCATAGACACGGAATAAACTAAATTGGGCATTTCCTTTCGAATATTCGCACAAATCGTACCTTTACCTGCGCCAGATGGCCCGGATATAACGATTAATAATCCTCTGTCTGACATATGTACTCCTATGATTCTACTGTATCTTCGTCTACATCATATTGCACAAGTCGATGTGCTACGGTTTCTGGTTGAATTGCAGATAATACAATTTGACCACTATCCATAACTAATACAGCACGAGTCTTACGACCATATGTAGCATCAATAAGCAGGCCCTTATCACGTGCATCTTGAACCATGCGTTTAATTGGTGCAGATTCAGGACTAATAATAGCCATAACACGATTAGCAGATACCATATTACCAAAGCCTATATTCAATAATTGAATACTCATTTATGGACCTCCTATTACTCTACATTCTGTACTTGTTCTCTAATTTTTTCTAACTCACATTTCAGTTGAACCACAAATTCTGTAATACTTGAATCCATAGCTTTGGAACCAATTGTATTTACTTCACGATTCATTTCTTGCAAAATAAAATCCACCTTACGTCCGATGGAATTCTCATCTACAAGTGTGTTTTTTAATTGTACCACATGTGAGGTAAATCGGACAATCTCTTCCGTAATATCAGTCTTATCAGCCAATAAAGCAATTTCCTGCAAAAAACGATCTTCGCTTATACTAGCATCCAAAGAAACTAAGTATTCTTGGATTTTACCTTTTATATGCTCACGATAGGACTCTACAGCCCCCGCCTTATTCTCATCAATATTTTTGATGATTTCTTCTAATGTAGTGATACGCTCCAATAAATCCTGTTTAATATGTTGACCTTCTACGGTTCTCATAGCAATCAATGCATCTAATGCGAAACTTGTAGATTCTTTCACTATATCTGAAAGCACTTCTTCTGCAATTGGTGTATCTTGCTGCTGAATCCAATCATTAGAGATAGAATTGACCGCTTGTAAAGGAACCTTTTTCGGATCATCATAAAATTCTTCTTGAACAAGCAATTCTTGTATCTGCTTTCTCAATGCACTATTTATTGTAAAAGTTTTAAGTCTCTCCCCTGCATCCTGAATAGAAACAGATACTTCAACCTTACCTCGAGCAATTCGATCTTGTACCAATCCTCGAATAATACTTTCAAAAGGATTTATTTGCTTTGGACTACGTATAAATAAATCCAAAAATCGCGCATTTACGGACTTAATTTCTACCGTACAGGTAATGCCATCTTTGGTTGCCGTGCCAGAACCAAAACCGGTCATACTTTTCATGTAATATCCTCCTTAGCAGTTTTTATTATTGTACCACGAATTATACATTCCGTGTTTAAATACTGAGAATTATATGTACATTATGTTATACTAAACTATACTTCTAAATAGAAATGAAAGGAGTACCATGAATTTAGACGGACTTACCATGTCTGTTCTCGCTAAAGAACTAAACGAGCGATTACAAACGGGTCAAATACAAAAATTATATCAAATAGATAAAACCACATTACTATTTAAGATTCGTGCACTTAACGATGACCAAAACTTGATTATCACTGTTGGTGCAACCCCTGCGATGTATCTCAGTAAACCACTCCAAGACTTACCAAAGGAACCTAGCTCTTTATGTATGTTTCTTCGCAAACATATTGAAGGTAGCCGTATTGTAAAGGTTGAACAAATCAATGGTGACCGAATCATGTGTATCCAAACGGATAAGCTTGAAATGGATGGTTCTATTACGAGTACATTTATCTATGTGGAACTAATGGGCAAGTATTCAAACTGTATCTTTGTTCAAGATGGAGTTATTCTAGAATCATTAATTCATGTATCACCTTTAATGAATCGTGAACGTTCTATAAGTCCTAAACTACACTATGAATTACCACCTAATGCTAATCGTGTAAGTTTAATGGATTTTGATTATAACGAAATCAAAAATTTACTTATCTCCTTCGGTGATGGCACTGTACAACAATCTATACGTGCCATCTTTAACGGTTTTGGTAAACCTTTGTTGGATGAAGTATTATTGACTTCAAATCTTAGTGGTAATGAAATCATAAGTGACTTAATTCCCACGCAAGTTGATGCCTTAGCTAAGGCGTTATATGAGTTAAAAATTAAGCTCAATGAAAGTAATGGTTTGCTTACTTTAATTAATGATAGTAATAAAAAAGCACACGCCACTTTTATCCTACAAAATTATAAAGTACTTAAAGAATATAGTACGATTTCAGAAGCCTTAGAAGAATCGATTCATAATACAAAATCTATTCACACTGCAGATAAAGAACTAGAAAAGATCTTAACAGCAGCCATAAAAAAAGAAGAAGGTCGTCATCAAAAGATTAAAGATGAATTAGATGACACCAATAAAATGGATACATATAAACTATATGGTGATATCTTAATGATTAATGCTCACTTACAAGTTCAATATGAACCTTCTATCCAATTACCAAATCTTCTTTCTGAAGATGGAGAATTATTAACAATTCCTCTAAAGCCAAATCTTACAATTGTAGAAAACGGTCAATGGTATTATAAACTCTATACGAAATTGAAAAATCGTATGGTCAGTGGTGAATATCAACTTAATGCTAGTACTACAAAACTGGAATATCTCAAATCGATTTTGTATAGTATTTCACTAGCTTCCACCCGCGAAAGCTTAGAAGAAATTCGTAAAGAATGTATGGATGCTGGCATCATAAAAAAATCTAAAAAACCTCTCTCTTATAAGTTAGGTAAATCAAACTACATTCATTTAACCATTGATGAAGGTGAAATATTTATTGGCCGTAACAATCAACAAAATGAATATTTAACTCATCGATTTGCCAAACCAACAGATATTTGGTTCCATACACAAGATATTCAAGGTTCCCATCTCATATTAAGACTTAATGTAGAGCCAGATGATATGATTTTATCTAAAGTTGCTCAATACGCAGCATATTTTAGTAAGGCTCGCGAAACTAGTAAAGTGCCTGTGGACTATACATATATTAAAAATATCAAAAAGCCACCTGGGTCTCCTCTAGGATTCGTTATTTTTAATACTCATCAAACGATGATTGTAGAACCTAAAAAACCAGCTAATTATAAGGAATAAAAAAGAAGCGAAGGATTTCCTTCGCTTCTTTTTATTTATATTATTGGTTTTCTTCTGTACGTTGTTCAGTTTGTTTCAAACTTTCACGATTTTGACGTAAGCTTTCCAATGTTTTCTCTAAGTTGTTTTCCACATATTTAAGAACATCGCCAGCATATTGAATAGAGCTAGATTTCAATTCTTCAGAGGATTGGTTAGCTGCATTGATAATTTGATTAGCTTGTTCTTGAGCTTGTTTAACAAGTTCACTTTCAGCAGTTAATTTAGCAATGTAATCTTTAGCTTGATCAATCAAAGTTTCAGCTTGACGTTGAGCATCAGCTAGTACTTTATCTTTATCAGCTACAATACGACGAGACTCTTCAAGTTCCAATGGTAAGGACTCTTGAATGGAATCAATAATACGCATAATTTCGTCTTCCTCAACCATACGTTTTGTAGTCATAGGAATACGGCTGCTAGATTCAATAAGAACCTCTAAATCTTCTAATAATTTTTCTGTTTTCATACATTTCACCCCTATTTATTATGGACCGTATTAAAGCGTTCTTCAAGTTTTTCCTTAACATCATTCGGAACTAAACCATCTAGCTTACCGCCAAATTTTGCAAGTTCACGAATACCTGTGGAGCTGACGAAAGAGTATTTGTTATTTGTCATAATAAATACAGTTTCAATATCATCATCCAAATATTTTGCAAACAACGCACGTTGAAATTCATATTCAAAGTCACTTAAAGCTCGCAATCCTCGAATGATTATAGTCGCATTCTTAGATTTAACATATTGATTAAGCAAGCCGCCTGTACAATCAATTTCAACATTAGGAATATGTTTGACAGAATTTCGAATCATCTCAACCCGTTCTTCCATGGTAAACAAGGAATTTTTATTCGGATTAGAGCTGACAGCAATGATTAATTTATCAACTAATCGACTGCCCCGTTCAAAAATATCAACATGTCCATTTGTAACTGGGTCAAAACTACCCGGACACACACCTATACGCACAGGTTTAGCTCCTTTCAGCTGTGTTTACAAAATAGGAAACCATCGTATAACCAAATTTCTGTTCTTTTATACATTCCCATGACTCAGGCAAGGTAAATACCTCGTCCTTATGGTGTTCTAATAGTAAAACACCTTCAGGTTTTAATAAATCATAGGATACCACTAAATCTATGGTGTCTTGTATAAATCCATTTTCATATGGTGGATCAGAAAAAATATAATCGAACTGTTGTCCCATTATATAGTTTTTTAATTGTGAAAGTTTCCTCGGAATGATTTCTAACCGATCTTCCACATGACAATGTTTGGCATTCTCCAAAATCAATTTTCCTGTTTTAAAGTCTACCGCTACTGCATGTGCTGCACCACGACTTAAGGCTTCAATAGCTACTGCACCAGTACCAGAAAATATATCTAATACATGAGTACCAAATATACCTCTATTAGATAATACATTAAACACACTTTCACGAACACGATCAAGTGTAGGTCTAGTATCTACCCCTTTAGGTGCTTTTATAGTATGTCCCTTTGCAGTTCCGCCAATAATTCGCATACAACCCTCACAAGATTATACTCATTAATTATAGTATATAAATAACCAAATTAAAAGTATCTTTTATTTATGATACTTCAATTTTAATATCTCGTCCCATCAATTCTGCTAATGCCAAAGCAGGAGATTTTTTTTCATATAAAACTTCATATAAAGCCTTTGTTATTGGCATTTCAATATGATGTTCACAAGCCATTTTATAAACAATGTCCGTAGCAAAGAAACCTTCGACAACCATATTCGTATGATTAATAATATAGTCCATTGTTTTACCATCTGCTAATTGTTGTCCAGCAGCCCGGTTGCGACCATGGGGACTCATACAAGTGGCAATCAAATCTCCCATACCAGCTAGGCCCGCATAAGTTTCCTTTTTCGCTCCCAAAGCTACACCAAAACGGGTCATCTCATGTAATCCGCGTGTTAAGAGCAATGCTTTACAGTTATCCCCTAACTTTAGACCGTCTACAATACCAGCAGCGAGAGCAATAATATTCTTTGTAGCCCCCGCTAACTCAACCCCAGTAATATCAGTATTTGCATAAATTCTAAAGTTTTGACTACATAATGATTTCTGTAACATCATAGCCACATCAAGATCTTCTGTGCTTAAAACAGATGCAGCCGGTAAATCTCGTCCAATTTCCTCCGCATGATTTGGACCAGATAAAACAGCGAGATTACATCCAACCGTTCCTAGAACATCTCTCATAACTATAGTCAGCAATTTGCCAGTAGTACGCTCTATACCTTTTGAACAAAGTATATATGATTGTTCTTTATGAGCATATGGTTTAATAGATTCTAAACTAGTACGTACATGTACAGATGGCGTAACCATGAGAATGATATCAGCCCCTTTAATAGAGGTAGCAAGATCTGAACTATATACTAATTCCTTTGGCAATGTTACGCCAGGTAAATACTCTTTATTCTCTAAATCTTTAGCTAATTGATCTGCAAATTCTGGGCGACGACAATATAAAGTTGTAGTATTTCCAGCTAATACGGATTTAATAGCAAGAGCAGTACCCCAGCTACCAGAGCCGACAACAACAACATTCATATATTAATCCTTTTTGATACGTTCTACTTTTAACTCATTACCTGCAAGTAAACGTTTAATATTATCCCAATGGCGAATAATGACAAATAAAGCGGCCAAAGCGCCAAAGCCAACGAACCAATAAGATTCGCCTATAAAGTACATCAAAATTGGTACTAAAGCAGCGGCTATAATTGATCCTAAAGATACGAGTTTAGTGAAATACACAATAATGCCCCATACCAAGAAAGCAATTAACGCCACTAAAGGTGATAAAGCAATTAAAACACCTAGTCCTGTAGCCACGCCACGACCACCTTTAAAGCATAAGAATATAGACCAGTTATGGCCCATCATAGCAAGGATACCACCTAAAATCATATACATAGGTCCATAAGAGGATAATAATACTACCCCAGCAGCCCCTTTTAAGGCATCACAAAGAAATACAGGTAATGCAGCTTTGAGACCTATAACACGATATGTGTTAGTGGCACCTATATTTTTAGAACCATATTGTCTGACATCTGTATTAAAGAAGGTCTTACCAATAATTAAACCACTAGGAATTGAACCAATAAGATATGCCAATACAGCATATACGATAACCATAATATCCATTAGTCTTCATCATCCCGTTTCTTACCACGCAACACTAAACGAATTGGTGTTCCTTCAAAGCCAAAAGACTCACGTAATCTATTTTCCAAGAAGCGCATATAAGAGAAGTGAATCAACTCTGGCTCATTGACAAACAAAATGAATGTCGGTGGCTTAACACTTGCTTGTGTCATATAGTAAATCTTAGGAATTCTACCATTGCGAGATGGTACTGGATTTACTGTTTGCGCATCTTGTAACAATTGATTTAACGTACCTGTAGATACACGGCGATACTGTTGTTCGGATACGAATTTCAACATATCCGCCAATCGATGAATACGTTGCTTAGTCAATGCAGATGCAAAAAGAATCGGTGCAAATTGTAAGAACCCTAATTCATCATAAATATCTTCAGTAAAGCGCAATGTTGTTTTATCATCTTTTTCAACAAGATCCCATTTATTTACAACAATAATTACACCCTTGCCTGCTTCATAGGCATAACCAGCAATTTTTTTATCTTGTTCTGTAACACCATCTTGAGCATCAAGCACAAGAACAACAATATCCGAACGATCTACAGAACGTAAGGAACGAACAATGCTATAGCGCTCAACTGCTTCTTCAATTTTAGACTTACGACGCATGCCTGCGGTGTCTATAAGAACAAACTTTTGATCACCATGAGTCCAATATGTATCGATAGAATCGCGTGTTGTACCTGCTACATCAGATACGATTACACGGTCTTGACCTAATAAGGCATTAGTCAATGAAGACTTACCTACATTAGGACGGCCAATAACAGCTACATGAATAGTATCTTCATCATCAACATTTGTACCAACTGGAGGGAAATGTTTAACCGTATCATCTAGCAAGTCACCTAAATTCATTAAATTCTTAGCGGAAATACCAATTGGATCACCTAAGCCAAGATTATAGAATTCATAAATATTAGGTTCTTGATTAACACTGTCAATTTTATTAACAACTAAAACTACAGGTTTGCCGCTAGCACGTAATATATTTGCAACTTCTTCATCGGCAGGAACAATCCCTTGTTTACCATCAACAACAAATAAAATTACATCCGCTTCTTCAATTGCTAATTCAGCTTGTAAACGCATCATCTTAGGAATAACATGACTATTATCTGTTATGAATTCGATACCACCTGTATCTATCATTGTAAATTCACGATTTAACCACTCTGCGTCAAAGTAAATGCGATCCCGTGTTACACCAGGAATATCTTCAACAATAGAGATCCGTTTATTAACAATGGCATTAAAAAGTGTAGATTTACCTACATTTGGACGACCTACAACGGCCACTAATGGTTTTGCCATGGTCTCACCTCATTATCTAATCTAATACATTGTTATATTTTATCATATTCTACGTATAGTACGCAAAAAGGCTAACCAAGAAAACCTTGGTTAGCCTTATATTAGACAATGAATTATTCAGCGTCTTCTGTAGATTCTTTTGCTTCCATCAATTCAGTTAAAGCCAAACCCAATTTCTTTTCATCTTTGTTAAGAGAAATGATTTTTACTTCAACTTCTTGACCGCGGTTCAAGTAATCTTCAACTTTCGCATTACGTTGTTTTGTAATTTGAGAAATGTGAAGTAAACCTTGGATGTCGTCGTTAACAGCTACGAATGCACCGTAAGCTACCAAACGAACAACTTTACCGTTGATAACATCGCCAACATGCAATGTTTCTTCAGCTACGTCCCATGGGCTCTTAGATAAAGCTTTTAAGGACAAGGATAATTTGTTGCTTTCAGCGTCGAAGGATTGTAATTTAACTTCGATTTCTTGACCAACGGAAAGAACATCTTCCACTTTTTTAATTTTTTGCCAAGAAATATCAGAAATGTGAAGTAAACCTTCAATACCACCGATATCTACGAAAGCACCATAAGGCATGATTTTACGAACAATACCTTTATAGTTGTCGCCAACGTTGATGTTTTTCAATGCTTCAGCTAATTTAGCTTGACGTTCTACTTCCAATACTGCACGACGAGAAAGAACCAAACGGTTTTTCTTTTCATCGATTTCAAGTACTTTAGCTTCGAATTCTGTACCAACCAAATTGTCCAAGGATTTTACGAAATGTACATCGCCTTGGGACAATGGAATGAAACCACGAAGGGATTTAACTGTTACTACCAAACCTGCTGGGATAGCATCAATACCTTTACAAACGATAGCTTCATCTTTTTCTTGTGCTTCGATAACATATTGCCAATCTTCATCTTTAGCCAAGCGAGTCATGGAAAGATAAATAGGATTATCTTCTTTGATGTGGTTCATGATAACTGCTTTAATTTCATCACCATTCTTCAACACATCTTTGGCAGATTCTGGTGCTGGATAAGAAATTTCAGTTCTGTTCAAAATGGCTTCAGTTTTGTAGCCAAAAGATACATAAGCACGTTCATCTTCAACTTGAACTACTGTACCTTCTACAACGTTCCCTTTCTTAAATTCTTCTTGACCTTCGGCTGCTAATAATTCTGCAAAATCTTTCATTGTCTCAATGACCTCCTTAATAATCCAGTCGGGAGTCGATGCTCCTGCTGTTACTCCTACCGTCTGTACTCGGTTAAACCATTCCAGTTGTAATTCAGTAGAAGTTTCAATGTGATATGTTGTACATCCAACGTCGCGACAAACCTCTGCCAATCGGTTTGTATTGCCGCTGTTCTTACCGCCTATCACTATCATAAGATCTACATTACGTGCTAAGTCAACGGCAGAGTTCTGTCGTTCTTGCGTTGCATTGCATAT
This sequence comes from uncultured Veillonella sp., assembly GCF_963522475.1. Classification (GTDB taxonomy): domain Bacteria; phylum Bacillota; class Negativicutes; order Veillonellales; family Veillonellaceae; genus Veillonella. The sequence goes on from NZ_CAUQYW010000004.1 coordinate 116,617, forward strand.
CGTTTTGAAAACCTTAAGATTCTTAGATTTTTTCTCTAATATCTCTATTATACTGTTAAATTTGAATTGTGAAAAGGTAGTTTGTACAACTACACCCATTTTTTCCACAATTTGTAGTTTTTCAGCGGATTCTTCATCTTCGATGATTATCCCCTTATTATTTGCCCATAAATTTATACTTTTGACCTCAGGGTGGTTTTTTTCGCCCAAAATCACCAAAGTCATTCCATCTTCTATGACAGACTTAGCATCTTGTTGCGCTTTTTTAACATGAGGACATGTTGCATCTAAAATATGTAATCCCTTTTCTTCAGCTTCTGCATAAATAGCAGGGCCTACACCATGAGATCGAATAATCATTGTCCCTTCGTCAATATCTGCTACCTCTTGAATAGGGCTGACACCTTTACTTTCAAGGCGTCCTACAACTTGAGGATTATGAATGATAGGGCCTAATGTATAACTTTTACCCTTACCATCGGCAGCTTCATTAGCCATTTCAACGGCTCGTTTAACACCATAACAAAAACCATGGTTTTCAGCCAAAATTATTTCCATAAAGTCTCCTCTATACGATTTTCATGATACGAATCTATCATGCGTTGAATTTCACCTTTAACACGGTCATTAACCTCTGTGATTGCTTCAGGTGTTGGTTTAGCTTTACTTACAGGAACTTGTTTTCCAATAATACAAGCCACTTGATTTTTCTTCATATTATGAGATCCAATAATAGCAACTGGTGTGATACCAATACCTGTACGCAATGCAATTGATGCTGCACCATCATGAAATCTTCCAAGCTTACCGCTCTTTTGACGGTTTCCTTCAGCAAATATCCCCAGTACCTTCTTATCTTTCAATAATCCTAAGGCATGACGTATAGCTACTTTGTCGATAGCACCGCGATTTAGCGGAAACGCACCAAGCCAAGTGCAAAAGAATCGAGAAATGGGATTCACAAATAATTCCTGTTTCGCCATAAAGTGTACATGTCTAGGTAATGCATATCCACAAATAGGTGGATCATTATTACTCAAATGGTTCGGTACAACAATAACGGGACCTTCCATAGGAAAATTATCACGCCCATACACCTTTAGTCCATAGCCGACTTTATAGCGCAACCAAAAGGCAGTACGCCAAAGCCATGTAGAAAATTTATTCATTTTAGATTCGCTCCTGTACAAGATGTAATATATGTTCCACTGTTTCATCAAACGTCATGTTACTAGAATCCACAACAATAGCATCCTCAACGCACACCAGTGGAGATTCATCGCGATTTTTATCCATTTCATCGCGACTTTCAACATTCTTTTTGATGTCTTCTAATGATTGTTCATTAGAAGTGCCTTGAACTTCAAGCCATCTACGTTTTGCTCGTGCATCTACAGATGCTGTTAAGTATATCTTCAACTCAGCCTTTGGTAGTACAACAGAACCTATATCGCGACCATCTAAAATAACACCACCAACAGCAGCCATAGCTTGTTGACGTTCAACTAAGTATTCACGAACACCTTTATAAGAAGCAATGGTTGATACATTCTCATTGATTTGTTGTTGTCGAATTAGATTCGTCACGTCTTGACCTTTTACAAATACTTTGCAAGCATTTGCAGTAGGCTCTAATGTTAAATCTAATGAAGGGAGCAATTCCTCTACATCTTTTTGGTTTTTCACATCAATATGGCTATCGAGAACTGCCCATGTTACACCTCGATACATAGCGCCTGTATCGATATATAAATAACCCAATTCATTGGCCACTACTTTTGAAATACTACTTTTACCAGCCCCTGCAGGACCATCAATAGCAATGGCAATTTTTCTAGTATTCATAATAACCTCTATTCTTCATCACCATGTACAGCATGCATAGCCGCCACATAACCAGTAGAAAAAGCTGCTTGTAAATTATAGCCGCCCGTAAAGGCATCAATATCCAAAACCTCACCAGCACCATATAAACCTTTCACCAATTTAGATTCCATGGTTTTGGGACTAAACTCTTTTAACGAAATACCACCGGCTGTAACAATTGCTTCTGCTACAGGGCGTAACTCCTTTACAGTTAATGTCATATGTTGTAATACATGACATAAGCCCATACGTTCTTCTTTTGTAATTTGATTAATTGGTTTGCTTGGATCTAATTCAGCAAGGTTTATCACAATCGGAATCAGATTGACAGGTAACAAATCTTTCATTCCATTAGCTAATTGTTTTTTTGAATATAAATCAAAATCCTTCTGTAAGCGTTTGTCTAAAACTTCTGCAGTTAATGCAGGCTTAAGATTTATTTCAATAGTGATTTGTGGATTTTTCTTACGCAACAATTTACCTACTGTATGACTTAAAGACAAGATTGTAGGACCCGTAAGGCCGAAATGAGTGAACATCATTTCCCCAAATTGTTTCGCTTGTAACTTATTTTTAGAAATAACGGATACCTCAACATTACGAAGACTAAGCCCCATAATATCTTTTACCCAAGATTCCCCTGTTACAATTGGTACCAATGATGGTCTTATATCTGTAATGGTATGACCAACTTTTTTAGCTAAAGCATATCCATCACCAGTAGAACCAGTTAACGGATAAGAGGCACCACCTGTACAAATGATGGCGGCATCACAAGCATATTGTTCCTTATCTGTTGTAACTCCTACAACACGACCATCCTCAACAGTAATAGATGTAACAGGTTCATTTAAATGAACTTGCACTTTATACTTTTTAAGGATTTTCATGAAGGTATTGCGTACTTCTAAGGCAGAATCAGATTCTGGGAATACACGGCCCCCTCGTTCTACTTTAGTTTTCAATCCCCAACTATGTAATAATTCAAGCAGGTCTTCATTACTAAAGCGTTCATAAGCGCCATATAGGAACTTACCATTACCAGGCGTATTTTTAATAAACTCGGCCATATCCGCACTATTTGTAATATTACAGCGACCTTTACCAGTAATGCCCATCTTCTTACCAACCATATTCATTTTTTCGAGTAAGATGACACGTGCCCCTTCACGACCAGCTATAACAGCTGCCATAAGACCTGCTGCACCACCGCCAATGACTACGATTTGCTTCATTTCTTACCTGCTCCTAACTCTTTTAGAGCTTTCACTTCACGAATTGTAAGTTGGCGAGAACCACCGCGTTTAACACCACCTAAGGTAAGTCCAGCATAAGCAATTCGTTTTAAGTTATGAATACGGTATCCAAAGTGTTCAAACATACGACGAACTTGACGATTACGACCTTCATGGATTGTAATTTCTACTTCATGAACACCATTATGATCATCAAAACCAAGATCTACAATTGTTGCAGGAGCTGTTATACCATCTTCCAGTTCTACACCATTGGCAATAACCTGTAAATCTTCATCACGAACACGCCCTTTAATACGCACTTCATATGTTTTTTCTACGCCCTTAGACGGATGAGTTAAGTTTTGAGCCAACTCACCATCATTAGTCAATAACAATAACCCTTCTGTATATAAGTCAAGGCGACCTATTGGATAGATTCGTTTTGATTCATTTTTTATATAATCTAAAACAGTCTCACGACCTTGAGGGTCAGAAACAGATGTAATAACCCCCTTTGGTTTATTTAACAAGTAATAAACTGGTTTCTCTTGGGCTAATAATTGACCATTAACCTTAACTTTATCTTTTTGAGGGTCAACTTTTACACCTAATTCAGTGATTCTACGACCATTAACCTGAACTTTTCCCTCTGTAATCAATTCTTCTGCCTTACGTCGTGATGCTATACCACAACTAGCAATAAATTTTTGTAAACGTTCCATATTATCCTTCTGTTTCTAAAACTTCTTGATGTAAAGCTTCAATAGATTCTACACCAGCACTTCTTAAAAACTCATCAGTTGTTCCATAAAGAATAGGTCTTCCTACAGTATCTTTATGACCTAGTTCCGCAATAAGAGAGCGATTGAGTAATTGTTTAATAATCTTATCGCTATTTACACCGCGGATTTCTTCGATTTCAGCTTTAGTTATAGGTTGTTTATAGGCTATAACAGCTAATGTTTCCATCGCTGCATTAGATAATTTATCTTCTCTCTTACGGATATGACCTACATAATCAGCACTTTCCATGGCACTAACTAACTCAATACCAGCTCCAGATACTCTCAAACGGATGCCGCGATTTTGCTCTTCTAGTTCACGATATAATGTATCTATATAATCTTGTACTTCCTCTTTTGAAAGTTCAAATACTTCTTCCAGCATTTCTATTGATATAGGTTTTGCCGATGAGAACAGTACGGCCTCTAAATGCATTGTTGGTAAGCTCATATAGCCCCCCTTTCTATACGGTACCTTCTAAAGCTGCAGTGAACATAATATCATCCTCTTCATAGCGCATTTCCATAACTTGTTGCTTCAACAATTCTAAAACAGCCATAAAGATCGTAACCATACCACTTTTTGTTTCAATTGCTACTAATAACTCCCTAAAATATAAACTTTCACCACGTCGAACACGACTAGATAAAGACAAAATCATATCCTCTAGACTATAACTGTCTTTTTCAACCTTAACCTCGCGAATAGGCTCCTCTTCAGGTAACTCCTTAGCGCGTTTTATAGTCTGATAAAAAATCTCATATAATCGGGAAAGTTCTAAATTATATACATTATCTAACCCAAGTACGCTTGTTTCTTCAGGTCTACTAAATATATTGGTGGATACAGCCGTACGTTCCATTAGTAAAGCTGTAAAATCTTTGATTTTTTTAAACTCTACTAATTTTGCTACTAATTCATCACGTGGATCTTCAGAATCCTCTGGCTCAGGTTCAGCTTTAGGTAATAACATACGCGATTTAATCTGTAACAAAGTAGAAGCCATTACAAGAAATTCACTACTATAATGAATATCAAAATAATTCCAATTATCTAAATATTCCAAGTATTGACTCGTAATTTCAACGATAGGAATATCGGTGATTTCTATTTTATGTTTTTCAATAAGATGTAAAAGCAAGTCCAAAGGACCTTCAAAGACATCCAACTTGTAATTATAATCTCCCATAAACCCCAATCCTTAGAAAATATACTTTAACTATATAATTATAAAGCATTTATAGTAGTACTTTCAAATAATTGTTTTTTTTACAGTCATCTGCTATCTTTATTATAGTAATTATTATATATTATAGAAATAAATTATTGTGTATTCCTTCAAGAGGGGATTTATTATGTCATCTAGTTTAAAGCAAATTGGGAGAAACCCCATCTTTCGATTTGGTATCATTGGTATTGTTTTATATATAGCTCTATTTTTCATCTATGAACCTATTACACTAGGTTTAGATGTGGAAGATATAACGATTTTAGCAGTACCAACAATTGTAGGCACTTTTTTATTTCAATACTTTATGGGATGTACCGTTTTTCATAGACCATTTTTGGGATATGGCTTAGTCGGTATTCTTTGGGCCCTTACATTCCCACTTCTGTTCCACTGGTCCTATGTAAAACCTCTATATTTTTATGAGTTCGCTAATGACTTTTTATTTGGCTTATTAATCTTTATGGGTTTATCAGGGATTCAATTTTTATTAAACCAAACGAATCGTCTACATAAAACCACATCATTAATCATGGCTATCATTACCATGATATTGAGCCTTATTCCATTCTTACAAATAGGATACTATCTAACTACATGGCATTGTTTAACGCCAGCTAGTTTACTAGCAGTATATATGACAAATCCTGAAGAAGCATTTGGTTTCTTAAAAAACGCTGCTGGTATTCCTGGTCTTATTGCTGTTGGTATTGGCCTTGTACTATGGACTTATCTACTCTACTGGTCTAATCTTGGAATGAAAGCAGTAGTAAACTTAAATACTACACGACCTATGCGCTCCACATTGCTCATTGTATCCATAGTAGCATTCTTAGTATACGTACCATTCTTCTTATTCCCAAAAACATGTATTGTAGCAAACTGGATTGCAGCTGGTGACTATGTAAAACAAATGCAACAATATAATGATAACCATCATTTAGTATTTGATTCCTTCAATTTGGATACAAAGGAAACCTCTGCGAATAAAACACCAGGGACTATCATATTAGTTATTGGTGAATCTAGTTCTCGTGATTATATGAAGGTATATAATCCAAACTTCTCTTATGACGATACGCCATGGCAAGGCAATATGCGTACAGATAATAAAGATTTTATCTTCTTTGATAACGCATATTCATCATACGTACAAACAGTACCTACCCTCGAACGTGCTTTATCTGAACGTAATCAATATGATGATAAACCATTCCTCGATTCTGCAAATATTTTAGATGTTGCTAAAAAAGCAGGATATACTACTTCTTGGTTTAGTAACCAAGGTGTATTTGGCGAATATGATACAGCTATTTCATTAATGGCTAAAACAGCAGACACCACTAAATGGTCACATGAATCCTATGCTTTCTCTGATCGTTATGATGAATCACTCTTACCATTATTAAAGTCTGTTGATCCAAGTAAAAATAACTTTATTGTCATTCATATTATGGGTAGTCATATTTACTACAATGACCGTTACCCACATGAATTTAGTAAATGGAAACAAGGTCCATATCCAGATGGCAAAGAAGCATATGCTAATAGCCAATTATATACAGACTGGTTATTACAACAGATTTATACTTATGGTAAGGAAAAATTAAACTTGCAAGCCATGGTGTATTTCTCTGACCATGGTGAAAGCTTGGATAAATCTCATAATCCAGATACATTTGACTTTGTTATGACTCATATTCCATTCTGGATATATTTATCACCTCAATATCGTGCTGAGTATCCTCAAACAGCAGAAGAACTTTCTAAACACGAACATCAATACTTTACAAATGATTTACTATATGACACATTGATTGGTCTCATGCACGCACCTAATCAACGGTATGATGCAACAAGAGACTTTAGTAATGGTAAATATAGATTTAATTTACATAACCTTACTACCTTACTAGGGGAACAACCATTAATTAATGATCCTGTAAACGCAGGAAAATAAACTTTAATATTTCTAGTAATACAAAAGCATTTTATTATGTTAGTATAATGTAGTTTAGGTTTCACTAACATGAAAAAAGAGATGAGTTAACAACTCATCTCTTTTTTTGTTCCATTAATAGTTCAATATCTTCTTCCGTATAAACCTCTATATTATTCATTAAAAGGGCCTCTACAGTACATCCATGACCCTCTCGTAGGGTTTTACTAAAGGTACCATCATAAATACGCTTATAACCGCAACTAGGACTTTTTGCTTTCATTAGAGCCTGCTTACACCCCTGTTGAATTGCTTTATGCAATGCAATTTGAGCTCCTTTATAAAATTCTGTGGTTACATCAGTTCCATTAGCTGTACATACACGTTTACCTTGTCGTTCCGCCGGATTACGAGGTGAGCTAAGTCCACCTAATACTTCTGGACATACGGTTACCAGATCAAAATCATCCTTTAACAACGGTAACTGTTCTATAAGATTATCTTTTCCATCATAACGACAGGATACACCACATAAACATTCACTAATTAACAATTTTGGTTTATTATTCATAACTTTATTAAACATAGGGAATCGTATTTAGATATACCATTCTAATAAGAAACTCACACTCATATTTTAGATTATACATATTTAAAATTTAGATTTACATAAGAAAAAAGACTAACCGAAGTTAGTCTTAATTGGTGCCGAGGACCGGAATCGAACCGGTACGGTTGTTTCCAACCGACGGATTTTAAGTCCGTTGCGTCTGCCTGTTCCGCCACCCCGGCATGGGTAACGATTTTGTGGAGGCGGCACCCAGAATCGAACTGGGGAATAAAGGTTTTGCAGACCTCTGCCTTACCGCTTGGCTATGCCGCCATATAAAATTAGTGGAGCGGGAAACGAGATTCGAACTCGCGACCCCCGCCTTGGCAAGGCGGTGCTCTACCGCTGAGCTATTCCCGCATGTACATGGTGCCTCAGGACAGAATCGAACTGTCGACACACGGATTTTCAGTCCGTTGCTCTACCAACTGAGCTACCGAGGCATAAATGGCGACCCCGATCAGATTTGAACTGACGATCTTCGCCGTGACAGGGCGACATGTTAACCGCTACACCACGGGGCCGTATCCAAAGTACTTGCTTAGTATATCGGTTATCAGGACTTTTGTCAACACTATCCTACAATATTTTTGATGAATTCTTCTTCATCTTTTAATGTTGTAGATTCTCTATGTCCTGGCTCGATAATTAAATTCTTTGACAACCTTAATATATGCTTCAAACTAGTGATTAAATCCTCAGAATTACTCTTATAGTTGTCGGTATTCCCAACATTTTGTTTAAATACAGTATCCCCAGAGAATAAATGTCCCTCTATCTCCAAACAAACAGAGCCAGCACTATGACCAGGTGTGTGATGAACGATTATTTTAAATGGTCCTACTTCTAACTTACCAGGCACTAAATCTATACAGTTCGTGTACATCTTTTTTTTATATACACTAGGTCTACGACGAATTAATTGTAATAACTCTTGATCTAAAGGATGTAAATAAGCAGGAATATTATAATACTCACAAACATCATCAAGAGCTGACACATGGTCACAATGGCCATGTGTCAATAATACTGCTATTGGTTCAGAATCTCCTACCATTTCAATTATATGCTTACTATGAAATCCAGGATCAATAATTAAAGATTTTCTATCTTTAACTAATACGTAACAATTTGCTTTATAAAGCCCTAGAGGGCGTTTTATAATATCCATATTATTCGCCCTCCTATAGGATACGATACCGTTTAGAAGATTGTTTTTTTATAAAATACCCTTCCCAGAATTGAGGATGAAGCATAACAAGAATTGTAAATAACTCTAAACGTCCCAATAACATGTCTGCTATGGCAACGCATTTTGCACCATCAGACATACTACCAAATGTATCAGTAGGACCAAAACCACCGAAGCCAATTCCGACATTACTCAAAAAGGCTGTTATAATTTGCATAGCATCATACGTGGACATTCCTGAACAAGTCATAAGGAATACAGATATAACATAAATCATTAAGTATAAAAATAAAAATTGCTGCGCCATCTGTATCCATTTAGTAGGCATTGGTTTACCATTGATACGAACCACTTGTACCATTTCAGGATGAATTGATTTTCTTAGATAAATAATACTGCTCTTAATTAAAATAATGAGACGTATAATTTTTACGCCCCCTGTTGTAGAACCACTACAACCACCAAAAAATGATGAAATAAATAACATCATCTGAGCAGCTGCAGGCCACAAATCATAATCACTAACAGCAAAACCACTGCCAGTTTGAATCGATACAAGATTAAAGGAAGCATCTCTAAAAATTTGAATTGGATCATTAATATTTGATTGTACTGCCAACGAAATTGCTATTATAGCAATCCCAATAAAAATAACTAGCCAATACATACGTGTTTCAAAATCATCAATTAAAACACGAACACCTTTTTGTAGTACATTATAATATACTGCAAAATTACCACCAGCAAGTATCATAAAAAATATAAATACAAAACAGATATAGTTACTTGGTTCATAAATAAATGTGCCTGCAGATGTAGGTGCAAAGCCACCTGTAGCAATAATGGAAAATGCATAATTTAGTGCGTCAAAAGGCTCTATACCACCAGCCCATAACATAACGAAACAAATAGCGGTAAAAGCGACATATAACCGCCAAAGTTTTGTAGCCATTGATTGAATACGAGGCATAACAACACCAGGTTTTGGTACAGATGCTTCTGCGTTAAACATATGAGCCGCATCCGCACCTAAGTTCTTTAAGAACGATAAAATAAGAACAATAATCCCCATCCCACCAATCCAATGCATTAGTCCACGCCATAAAACAAATGTCTTAGGTAAATCATCTACACTATTAATAATGGTAGCACCAGTAGCTGTAATCCCTGATGTAGCCTCAAATAGAGCATCAAATACATTGGTTAATATGCCACTAAGAAGAAATGGTAAGGAACCTAAGATAACAGTTAATATCCATGTAGCTGATACAACTAAAAATCCATCACGGAGACTAAAGCTTTGACTTTCATGACCATAATAGGATAAAAGTCCACCTAAGCCAAATGAAATACCAGTAGTAATCAAAAATGACCAATATGCAGTTTCAAATACGACACCATATATAAAAGGAACTAATGTAAAAATCCCAAATATATATAATAACCGCCCCACTAAGGACATGACAATTTGAATGCGCATAGTCCCTCCATACTAGGTAAGATATTTAAGTAATTTACTTACAGATTCAGGTAACGCAAATAGAACAATGTGATCTCCATCCAAGATTTCAGTATTACCACGTGGTACGATGGCTTCATCACCACGTAAAATTACACCAACTAAAGCCTTCCCTGGTAAACGAATATCTTTTAATTGTTTACCAGCCACAGGTGATTCACTTGTAATGGCAACCTCTATAGATTCCGCTTTTCCACCTTCAAAGGTCGAAATAGATAAAACACCTTCTCCACTACGCACGAAACGTAAAATTTGACTCGCTGTAAATAAACGTGGCGAGAATACAACATCAATACCCACTTGTTCCATAAGCATAATGTATTCTGGTCGACCTACGCGCACAACTGTCTTTGGTATGCCCATATGCTTACCTACAAGAGCAACGAGCAAGTTAAGCTTATCATCATCTGTAACTGCAATAATTACATCACTATCTGCAATTTCTTCTGCTTCTAAGAGATCAAAATCTGTAGCATCACCATTAATAACCATAGATTTATCAACAAGATTAGCAAGCTTTTCACAGCGATCAAGATCCTTTTCAATGACTTTAACAGAGAATCCTGCCTGTTCTAAAAGAACTGTTAAATTTCTACCTAATAAACCAGCCCCAATAATAACAGCTCGTTTATAAAACGTATTATGATTATGGAACCAAAGATTTTCTACTTCTTCAACAGACTCTTTTAAACCCAAGAAAAATACACTATCATCAGTTTGTAGGATACTTTCACCATGTGGAATAATCATTTCGCCATAGCGTAAAATACCTACTAATAAAACACCTTCAGGGAACCTTATTTCTTTCAAAGGTTGACCTATTAATGGAATTTCATCTGTAATCTTAAATTCCATTAGTCGAACTGCCCCTTGTCCAAATTCTTCTACATCAATAGCTGATGGAGTTTCTAGAATTTGTAAAAGCTCTTGAGCCGTAACCATTTCAGGATTGATAAATAAATCAACCCCTAATTTAGCACGCATCTCATCATCCAGATGTTCTGCTACGGTGTTATCTCGAACACGAGCAATCGTTGTAGGAACTCCTGTAATTTTAGCTACAGCACAGGATAACATATTTACTTCATCAGAATCAGTAACAGCGATAAACATTCCTACATCATCCATACCGATTTCATTGAGCAATTGTATATCACTACCATTACCTTGAACAAGGCTAACATCTAGTGTATTCTCAAGATTTTGTATACGTTCTGAAGACCGGTCAATAACATATACATCATGATTATCTTGTATCAAGCGTTGTGCCAAAGAGTAGCCAACCTTACCAGCACCTACAATGACAATCTTCATCGTCTTTATTCCTCTTCTTGTGATTCATTACTAACAGGAGGTGTCCATTGACGTCCTGTTTCAGTTAACAGTGTCCAACCATCATCTTGAACAATCTTTTTCTCTTTCATTAAATGCCCTAAGGCACGTTTAAAAGCAGCTTTGCTGATATTAAATTTATCTTTAATCAGCATCGCAGAAGATTCATCGCTATATGGCATCTTACCTCCACGATTAAGAAGGTACTCCATTATAATGTCTCCATCAGAAATGAGAGCCTTTTCCTTAGTAGGACGCATAGATACATTAATACGACCATCATCACGTTTGAAGGTAACACGACCTTCCACCATTTCCCCAACCTTTAATTTTCTCGTCATTTCTGAACGATGCAAAAAAGCTATCCACCGCTCTGGCGTAATAAAGAAAGCCCCATCACTAGTTAGGTTATAAATAGCACCCTTTACTAATTGTCCTACCTTAGCATCTGTAGCGGCCTTGGAAGCACGACGCATCTCGTCATCAACATCCATAGATACCGCAAATCGACCAGATTTATCTGTATATAGGCGAACCCATACTTTTTCTCCAACTTGAGGACGGCCACGCATCTCAGCGTGAGGCATAAAAATACCACGTTCTGTACCTACTTCAACGAAGCAACCAAAGTTTGTAGTGTTAATTACCTCAACATAACCAATTTGACCTACTTTCATCGCAGGTAGTCGCATAGAAGCAGTCAAACGCCCCTTTGGATCGCGATATAAAAATACCTCTACTTCATCCTCAATGGCAATAGGAGATGTTTGTTGATCTTTATGAAGCAAAATATCATCATTTGTATTGCCAGTTTGACCATCTAAAAAGGCCCCTTGGTCACTAGTGCGCAATACTTTTAATGTGGCAATTGTATTTTCCAACAATTCTGTAGCCATATTATACTCCTTCAAATGGAACTCGAACTGCATCATTCCATAATTCTTCTAAACCGTAGAATTCACGCAACTCATCGCCACCAAAGACATGACAAATAACATCGCCGAAATCAAGTAATATCCATTCACCTTCGCGATAACCTTCTCTATGATTTACTGTCATCCCCAATTCTGCTGCTTTATCTTCCATTTCATCAGCAATACTTTGAGATTGCTTAATATTGTTTGCACTAGCAATTAGGAAGTAATCCCCTAACATAGATACACCTTCCAAATCGAGAATTTCGATATCTCTACCTTTTTTATCAAAAGCAGCTTGTGCTAATTGTAATACGATTTCTTTAATTTCTTCTTTATTTTTCATACTATTCCCCTTTTACCGTTTTTTACTACTCTCATCACCAGGCTCTGTTGGCTTTGTAATAGTACCGCCATTATGTTCCGATTCAGGTGCAACCTTGGCTGTACTATTAGTTGGAGCTGTTACAAATTGTGTCATTTCATTAGCTGGTAAATTTCCCATCGTAATGCCTACTAATCGTTGTGCTTCTGTAGGATTTACCTTCCAATATGTCATATCGCCAACTAACTCTTTTTCACCAGGAAGAATATAGAAATGAATCTCTTCCTTATTAATTTTACTCGCATTATATACAAGCTTAATGGCGTCTAAGGTAGAAATATTACTATCATAATGATCCCAAATTCGCCAAATATGCCATGCATTAGTTAAGAAAAATGCATTATGCTCTTCTTCTACCCAAAGTTTTAAAAAGCGTTCTTGTCGTTGTACACGTGTAAATGTATCATATTTTGGATCAGAATATCGTAAATAGGATAACGCTTTATCACTATCTAATGTTTGATAGCCTCGTTGCAAATCAATATCTTTATTTCCATCTGCATCTACGTGTTCCATATTTTGTTCTACATAGATTTGTTGATTACCTAACACATCGTTAGTCTTTTTGAAAGCATTTTGATTTACCACAATATAATATGGTATTGAGATATGGAACATATCTTCAATAACAGCCTTTGTTAAATCAATACCACCTTTTTCATAGATACTGTTAAGCATACTTGCATCTGTCTGATCTCGATTATCAATTTTACTATTACTAGGAATACCAATAACATCCATTGTTTTTTGATCTAAATTAATGGATAACAAGAATAAACTATCACTTTGACTCGGGTTATTATCATCAGTACCGACAACAAGAATGTATAATGGTTTATCTAACCCTTTTTGTTCTACAGATACAGTATTACCATCTTGTTTATTTCCATTATCTACAGCTGTATCAGTTGTCTCAGTAGTACCTGTAATAGCTCTATACGCATAAGATACGCCAGTGTACAGACCATAGCCTATACCGCCAAGTAGAGCAAGTACTACAATAATAGCTACTATAAATCTAGGCCATTTAACAGATGACTTTTGTTGACGTCTTCTTCTACGACGGCGAGCTCTTGCTCGTTCACGTTCTTCCATATATAAACTCCATTATTTACAAGATTGTAACACATCATTACGACCAAGAATGGTCAACGGATAAATCGATAATTTTTGATCTATAAGATGAATAATAGTATTATCAAAACCAAGCAATACAGCCTTATCTATATCTAGCTCAGAAACGTTACGCAACTCATCCACACCGGGAAAATCTCGATTAGGTTCAATATAGTCAGCTAAAAATATCACCTTATCTAGCGTAGACATATGAATCTTTCCAGTCGTATGAACTCGAATAGCTTCTAAAACCTCATCATCAGATATAGAAAACTCTTTTTTTGCACGAATCATACCAGCTAAGCCATGTAGAAGATTGCCATTACTGAATAATTCTTGATCCACCTCATAAGATTCACTTTTTACAAGATTTTGCATATCCTGTAAAGACAATTCTTTAGCGCAATCATGTAGTAATGCGGCTAATCTAGCCTTTTCAACATCAACATCATAAAGCTTAGCTAAATGAGTAGCCGATTCCACAACGCCAAGAGTATGCTTAAATCGTTTCTTGCTCAGCCATTGACTCACTGTAAGTTGTATTTCATCAAACGATAACATCCTTTATTCCTTCCCATAAATATGGTTTTCCTCTATATATTCCACTACACATTTTGGCAACATATATCGAACTGTTTTACCAGAGCGTAAACGTTCTCGTAAATAAGTAGCAGATAATTTCATCTCAGGAACCTCCATAAGATGTATTTTTTCTCGTGCTTTAGGACCTAAAATCTCTAATGTTTCGTTAATTGCACTTGATCCATCAGGTCTTGTAGCTCCAATAAAGTGGACTTCATCTAATAATTCCTCAATAAACTTCCACGTTGGTAACGCACGAATTGTATCAGTTCCAGCAATAAAGTAAAATTCAACATTTGGCCCATAAAGAACTTTAAAATATTGAATAGTATCAACTGTATACGAAGGGCCTTCTCGGTGCATCTCTACATCAGAAATCTCAAAATTAGGATTATCTGATACGGCTGCAGCCGCCATAGCATATCGATGACGACTATCTATTACATCATGTTGTTTATGAGGCGGAATCCTGGCAGGTACAAAAATTACCTTTTCTAGATTAAAGCTTTCACAAGCTACCTCTGCAATCATTAAATGTCCTAAATGGATAGGATTAAATGTTCCACCTATGATACCTATACGACGTTTCTCTACCATAATAATGTCACACCCTTAATGACAATGACACAAATAATGATAAATAAGAGCAGAGCTTTTCCATAGGATATCCATTCATATTGACCTTTTGGTGTCTGAATATATCTGTAGTATGCCCTTATTAAGTAATATACTGTCTTCACTTTCGAACTTGGCCTTCTCCAAATACAAAGTATTTATAGGATGTTAATGCCTGTAATCCCATTGGTCCTCGAGCATGAAGCTTTTGAGTACTAATACCGATTTCTGCACCAAAACCAAATTCAAAACCATCTGTAAAACGTGTAGATGCATTATGATAAACTGTAGAGCAATCTACTAAGTTCATGAATATCTTTGCACGCATTGGTTCATCTGTAACGATAGCTTCTGAGTGGTGTGTAGAATATCGATTTATATGCTCAATAGCTTCCTCAAGATTTTCAACAACACGTACATTTAAGTCCATATCATTATATTCTGTACTGAAAGAATCATTTGTTAAAGGAATTATATTACCCATATATTGAGCTACAGTATTATCGCCGTGAATTCGTACCCCATATTCTTGTAACGCCTCATCAAAACAAGGTAAAAATGCAGCAGCCACAGCTTGATGTACTAATAAAGTTTCCATAGAGTTACATACAGATGGGCGCTGTACCTTTGCATTAATAGCAATTTTTAACGCCATATCTAAATTAGCATATTCATCAACAAAGGTATGACATACACCACTGCCCGTTTCAATTACAGGAATACTACTTTCATCAACAACACGACGAATGAGTCCTGCTCCACCACGTGGAATAACAACATCAATATATTCACGTTGTTGTAGTAATACGCCAACCATATCACGATCTAAAACTTCAACCAATTGAATCGCATCTGGTGTAATGCCTAAAGACTCGAGCGTATTACGCATAATAGATACAATAGTTTGATTGGTATGGAATGCCTCCTTACCACCGCGCAATATAGTAGCATTTGATGTCTTTAAACAGAGTACTCCAGCATCAAGGGTTACATTTGGGCGAGCCTCAAAAATAATGCCAATAACACCAAAAGGTACAGCTCTCTTTTCAATAGTCAAACCATTAGGACGTATAATTGTTTCTATAATAGCGCCTACTGGACTTTCAAGAGTCGCCACTTGACGAACACCTTCTGCCATTTGAGCAATACGACTAGGTGTTAATGTTAATCGATCAATCATGGTTTGTGGCACATTATAATCGCCAGATTTGTCTAAGTCTAACTTATTGGCAGCCATGATTTCATCAGTTTGTGCTTCTACTGCATCAGCAATTGCCAATAATGCAGAATCTAAAGTACCTTGATCAATTTGAGCTAATTCAAAAGATGCTGCTTTAGCTCTTTGACCCATATCTTTACAAATTTCTTCGTACTGGTTCATAGGATATCCTCAATGTAGTAAAACTAGATTATTACGATGTACTGCTTCATCATAGGTTGTATTAATACCTAAAATTTGAGCTATATCATTTGTATTATGACCTTTAATTGCCTTCATATCTTCAATGCCGTAGTTGATAAGTCCACGGCCAATTTCTTTTCCATCATAGTAAATAGAAATTGTATCACCAGGCCCAAATGCTCCATCTACATCAATGATACCAGCAGGTAATATACTAGCCCCTTTATCCAATACAGCGCGAGCACAACCATCATCAATAGTGATTGACCCTTTCAATCGTTTACCAAAAGCGAGCCAGTGATGTTTGCCTGATAATGCAGCATCATGAGCCTCAAAGAGAGTACCAATTTGTTCACCTTTACACACCCGGCGAACAGAGTCCTCTACTTCACCAGACGTAATTACCATTGGCACACCTGAATTGGTAGCCATATGGGCTGCCTTTATCTTGGTATACATGCCACCGGTTCCCATATTAGATCCAGCTCCACCGGCAATCGCATAGGTCTCATCAGTAATTTCAGAAACTGTATCTATCAATGTTGCATTGGGATGCGTAGCTGGATTAGCTGTATATAATCCTTCTATATCGGACAAAATAATGAGTAAATCCGCATCTACAATTCCTGCTACAGTAGCAGATAAGGTATCATTATCACCAATCTTAAACTCCTCAATGGCAACCACATCATTTTCATTGATAATAGGAATAACATTGAGTTGCAATAATGTATGTAATGTATTGCGCAAGTTAAGATAACTATGACGACCAGTGCTATCCTCTTTTGTTAAAAGAATTTGTCCCACTGTACGACCATATTCACGAAACATACGCTCGTACATATGAATAAGAATACCTTGACCTACCGCGGCTGCAGCTTGTTTCAATACAAGATCTCTCGGTTTTTCTTTGAATCCTAGAGGGGCAAGACCAGCTCCTGTTGCACCAGAAGAAACAAGGATAACCTCTTTACCTTGGTTAGCCAAATCCGATAATTGTCGCACTAATCGTTCAATACGCTCTAAGTTTAAATGACCATTAGCGTAACAAAGCGTACTACTGCCAACTTTAACTACTATTCTTTTTGCGTCGATGATAGCACTGCGCATAGACTAACCTCCTAGGCAAACAGGTTATGAAGTTCCCACTATTATAAAATTGAGTAATATGACGATTTACTTAGGTAGAATAATTTTAGGTTCTTTTTTAGCTTTATATAAAACACCGTTAAAACCAATGACTTGGACTAATTCAGCACCAAGCATATCAGCTAACTCTTGGAAAATCGTCTTATCTTCAGGGCTATTATTATGTAGTTTCACCTTGATTAACTCACGCGCCATTAATGCTGCACGAGCACTATCAATAACGCTGTTTTCTAAACCATTTTTACCAATTTGAACTACTGGTGGCATTGTTGCTGCCAAAGAACGTAAATACCGTTTTTGTTTTCCTGTCATTATTACTCCTACTCTTGGAATGTAAAGCGTTGATCACCAATCACAACTTCATCACCGTCTTTACAACCTTTCTCTTTCAATTTATCATCAAGCTCCATAAAACGCCAAATACGTTGGAATCTACGTAGAGATTGATCATCACTTAAATTTGTCATTGCTACTAAGCGTTCAATACGTTTACCTGTAATATAGAATGCAGCATCATCACCACGGGTAATAACGAATTCTACATCTGGTTTTGCTTCATATACAACTGTATCATCAGTTGCTTCCGGTTCTGGCTCATAATTTTCTACATAATAGTAAGCTCGTTCCATAAGCTCTGGTAAACCTTCACCACTTAATGCATTGATGAGAAATACCTCGTAGCCTTTATCTTCAAAATATTTTTTTGTATCAGGAATTGTTGTATCGTCAAAGACCATATCAATCTTATTAAGTGCAACAATTTGTTTTTTATTAGCTAATTTCTCAGAATACTTACGAAGCTCTTCGTTAATAGCGTCAAAATCAACTTTTGGATCGCGTCCTTCCATACCAGATACATCTAGGACGTGAATCAAAATATTAGTCCGTTCTACATGACGCAAGAAATTATGGCCTAAACCAACACCTTCACTAGCCCCTTCAATAAGTCCTGGAATATCGGCTAATACAAAGCTACGATCCCCAGAAATGGTTACTACCCCAAGTACAGGTGTCAATGTAGTAAAGTGATACGCTGCAACCTCTGGTTGAGCTTTAGAAACCTTACGCAAAATACTAGACTTACCAACAGATGGATAGCCTAATAAACCTACATCTGCCAATACTTTCAATTCTAATTGTAACCAGAACTCTTCGCCCGGTTCACCTTGTTCTGCAAATGTCGGTGCCCGGTTAGCACTTGTTTGGAAACGTGCATTACCACGGCCCCCACGACCACCTTTAGCAATGACAAATGTATCACCATCATTAACGAGGTCACAGAAAATTTTACCCGTTTCTTCTTCTTTAATTACAGTGCCCAATGGAACTGGGATTATAAGTGGCTCAGAACCGCGACCATGCTTGTTAGAGCTTTCACCATTACCACCAGCAGGTGCTTTAAACTGACGTTTATATCTAAAGTCCACAAGAGTATTAATATTCTTGTCCGCTTTAAAAATAACGTCTGCCCCTTTACCACCATCGCCGCCACTAGGGCCGCCATTTGGCACGTATTTCTCACGGCGGAAGCTAGACATACCGTCCCCACCGTCACCAGCTTTAACAAAGACACGCGCTCTATCTATAAACATACTTTAACTCCTATGCATTATTGTTGTAATAACTCTAATGCCTTTTTAATTTGAATATCATCTACTGTACTAGATGGATTTACACCTTTTGGTAGATCAAGTTCTACATCTGGTTTAATACCAATGCCATCAATAACACAGTCATTTGGTGTATGGTATTTAGCTATAGTTACCTTAACGCCTTCATTATCAAGGCTAGGATAAATAGTTTGAACTGTACCTTTACCATATGTATTAGTACCTAAAATAGTACCTAGTTTACGGTCTTGAATAGCACCAGCTATGATTTCAGATGCACTAGCAGATCCTTTATTAACAAGAACTACTAATGGCATAGCCATTTCTGGACCATTCGACTTATAAACATCTTTTTTACCAGCTCGATTTTGTACCGTTACTAGTGTACCTGGAGGCATAATATAGTTAGAAATCTTTTCTGTTGTAGATAACAACCCACCAGGATTATCTCGAAGATCTAACACTAGTTCCTTCATACCTTGAGATTGCAGTTCTTTAAACTGTGTTTCAAAATCATCAGCTGTATTTTCTGCAAATTGACTAATACGAATGTACCCCACTGTACTTGTGAGCATTTTACTTTTAACAGTTGGTAACACAATGGATTCACGAGTGATATCAAAGTGCAATATTTCACCATTGCGCTCTATATCAAGAGCTACAACGGTACCAGCCTCACCACGAATTCGAGAGGATGCTTCTTCTACAGAAATCTCACTTGTGGATTGACCATCGATAGCAATAATATGGTCACCAGGTTTAATGCCTGCTTTGAAAGCTGGTTGATCTTCCATAATACTAACTGCATATAAACCTTTATCATCATGCCCAAGAACCATGCCCACACCTGCATAAGTACCAGATGTTTGCATTTTCATGGATTTAAATTCATCAGCATCTAAATAAATACTATGAGGCTCTCCCAAAGAGCCAATCAAACCTTTTAACATACCATCATAAAGGGTAGTTTTAGACATAGGTGTCATAAAGACTTGACTCGCAGCATAGTAGGCTACAAATAGTCTTGGTAATCCCCAGAATGAACCAGATAAATACCAAAACGTGAGCCACATAATAACGATGCCAGAACCTATATATTTCAATAGGCTCCACAACACCGTACGTGTATCAAATTTCATATTATAAATATCCCATAGGATCAACAGGATCCCCACTTATACGAACTTCAAAATGTACGTGTGGTCCAGTACTATTCCCAGTGTTACCAGCATAGGCAATAACTTGACCTTTAGATACATCTTGTCCTTCAGAAACAGCAAGCTCAGAATTATGGCCATAAAGGGTAGACATACCATTACCATGGTCGATAACTACGGCGTACCCATAGCCGCCCATCCAACCAGACCAAACAACAGTACCACCATCAGCAGCATGAACAGGTGTACCTTCATCAACACCAATATCTATACCAGAATGGTAAATTGTTGTGCCCCAAATTGGATGTGTCCGATAACCAAATGGTGAAGTAATTTCACCACTTACAGGCCACCCAAGTTGACCAGAACCTTGCACCCAAGAGTAGCTTGGTGCAGACTGTTGAGCTGCTGCTGCGGCCGCCGCTTCTGCAGCAGCGCGAGCCGCTGCACGTTCAGCTTGACGTGCTTTTAATAGTGCAGTAATTTGAGCGGAAGAAGCATTGAGTTCTTCCACAGCTTGCATTGCAGTGGCACGATCATTTTGTGCTTTTTGAAGAACGACTTCCCGCTCTTTCTTCTTTTGTTCGATTTCAGCTTGTTTAGCTACCGCTGCCTTTTCAAGCTCCACTAATTTAGCTCGAGATTGTTCAAGAGCTTGCTTACGTGCAGTAATTTCAGCACGCTCTTTTTTGATTTCATCGATTAATTTAATGTCAGAATCAATAATGCGCTTTAAAATTTCTAGTCGATTTGCAAAATCACTAAAGTCTTTAGAACCAATAACAACATCTAAATAACTTAGACGACCATTGATATAAATATCACGTACACGCTTATAAAATACGGACTCACGTCCTTCTAAACGTTTTTGTGCTTCTGCTAATAACTTTTCATTTACAGTAATATCATTTTCAACGGTTACACGTTGCTGTTGAATAGACTCTAACTGTTGTTGAGCTTGACGCAATTGCTCTTCAATTTGTCTCAACTGTTCAGATACACTTACAATGACAGTTTCAGCATCAGCTTTAATAGAGTTTTGTTGATTAACTTGTTGTTGAATCGAATCTAATTGATTCGTTAAATCCTCATCTTCTGCAGCAATATATAGTGGTGTTCCCAGTACTACTATACCTGTTAAAATTGTTGCTACGAATCGGGATTTGATTGTGTTATATTTCATAAACATTACACCTTCATGTATTGTTTTAAAGAAATTGTACTACCAATAGCACCGACTATAATACCGCCACCTAATATATAGATAGCCACATCATAGAAGAATGGGAACATTGGTACTAATGGGAAGAATGCTAAAGACTCAGAAACTTCCATAGTAATGAAATGATAAAACTCACCTACACAAAGTACGGCAATAATAGCCCCAACTAAGCCCAACAACATGCCTTCAATTAAAAATGGCCAACGAATAAAACCATTGGTTGCACCAACATATTTCATGATGGCAATTTCTTTACGACGAGCAAATACAGTCAAGCGAATTGTATTAGAAATGATGAATAATGTAGCTGCTGCCAAGAATGCGATTAATACAATACCACCAATTCTGATAACTTGTGTAATACGGAAAAGTTCTTCTACAATATCTTGACCATAATGTGTACTTTCAACACCTTGGAATGTAGTAGCTAATTTAGCTGTAGCCTTAACATCACTAGGATTATCAAAGGTTAATACATAAGAATTTGGTAATGGATTTACATCACCTAAGGCATTTACTAATTGTTGTTGATCCCCAAGGCGAGCTTTGAATTCCTTCATTGCTTGCTCTTTATTAACAAACTCTAAATGCTTGAGATTTGGTATAGCTTTAATTTGCTTACCTACCGCCATGATTTGGTCAGTTGTTAAACCATCTTTTAAGTAAATGCTCAATTGAACTTGGTTTTCTAAGCTAGATGCCATGTTATTCAAATTGATAACACCGCATAGGAAAACACCAAGCATAAATAAAGATAAAGCCACCGTAGAAATAGATGCTAACGTCATGAGACCGTTACGCTTCATAGATTTGAGGGCTTCTTTAAAAAAGTATTTTAATGTTCTAGGCTTCATTAATTTCTGCACCTCTCATATTATCACTTTGAACGCGACCATCTTTAAGACGAATAACACGTTTATTTAAATACGAAACAAGATCCATATTATGGGTAACCATAATAACAGTTGTGCCAAAATTATTGATATGCTTAAACAAATCTACAATACCTTTACTTGTATCAGGATCTAAGTTACCAGTCGGTTCATCAGCAATGAGTACAGATGGACGATTTACAATAGCGCGAGCAATAGCAACACGTTGTTGTTCACCACCAGATAAATCCTCTGGTAAATCATTTGCTTTATCGGCCAAACCGACAAGTTCTAATACATGACTTACCTTTTCCTTAATTATCTTTGGTTTCTCTTCAATTACTTCAAGAGCAAAGGCAATATTTTCTGATACCGTTTTATTTGGTAATAAACGAAAATCTTGGAATACAACACCAAGTTTTCTACGTAATTTTGGAATTTTACTACGCTTCAGACGCGTAACATCAAAATCATCAACTATAACCGTACCAGAATCAGGTACTACTTCATGAGTTAACAATTTAAATAGAGTTGATTTCCCTGCACCGCTGTGACCACAAATAAGGACAAATTCGCCCTCATTTATAGTTAAACACACATCGTCTAATGCAACAGAACCATTATCATAGACTTTACTAACATTCTTAAATTCAATCATGGGATCCCCTTTGATTATTTACGAGTGATTACACGTTTTACTGCTTCTACAATGTCTTTTGCTGTTAAGCAATATTTAGTCATTAATTCTTTTGGCGTACCACTCTCCCCAAATGTATCTTGGACACCAACGAATTCCATAGGAACAGGCTTATTAGCAACAACAACTTCAGACACAGCAGAACCTAGACCACCAATGATATTATGTTCTTCTGCTGTTACGATAGCACCTGTTTCAGTAGCTGCTTTTACAATTGCATCTACATCGATAGGCTTGATAGATGCCATATTAATAACGCGTGCAGATACATTGGATTCAGCTAATGTTTTAGCTGCCTCAACAGCAGGTCCAACCAAAGCACCACAAGCGATGATTGTTACATCAGAACCATCTACCAATGTAGTAGATTGGCCAGGTACAAATGTATAACCTTCGGATGTTACATCATCTACACCCGCACGGCCCAAACGAACGTATACAGGGCCCTTATAAGATGCAGCCCATTCAACTACTGCTTCTGTTTCACGTTCATCTGCAGGTACTACTACAGTCATATTAGGCAATGTACGCATACAAGAAATGTCTTCTAAACTTTGATGTGTAGCACCATCTTCACCTACTGTAATACCAGCATGTGTAGCACAAACTTTTACATTTAATTTTGGATAACATACTGCATTGCGAATTTGTTCAAATGCGCGACCTGTTGCAAACATTGCAAAGGAAGAAACAAATGGAATTTTACCAGCTGCTGCAAGACCAGCACCAACAGAAATTAAATTTTGTTCTGCAATACCTACATTAAAGAAACGTTCAGGGCAAACATTTTTAAATGTATCAGTTTTAGTAGATTTTGATAAATCTGCATCTAATACGATAATATTTGTATTTTCTTTACCAATGCGAGCTAACGCATTACCATATGCTTCACGTGTTGCTTTACCCATTATTGTACCCCCATAATTTCATTAACAAAGGCTACACCTTGCTCAGCGCTTGGTGCTTTACCATGCCAACCTGCTTGGCCTTCCATTTCTTCAACGCCCTTACCTTTTACAGTATGCATTACAATACAAGTTGGACCAGCTGTGAAAGCTTTAGCTGCTTCAATAGCATTATGAAGTTCATCAAGATCATGACCATTTACTTCAATAACATTCCAGTTAAAAGCTTTAAATTTCTCAGGAATAGGCAATGGAGAAAGAACTTTAGTAATATCCCCATCAATTTGAAGACCATTGAAATCAACAAAAGCAGTCAAATTATTGAGTTTATAATAGCCAGCAAACATTGCAGCTTCCCATACTTGACCTTCTTCAAGTTCACCATCACCAAGAATAGAGTAAACACGGTAATCTGCATTGTCGATTTTACCAGCTAATGCCATGCCGCATGCTGCAGAGATACCTTGACCCAAGGAACCTGTAGACATATCTACGCCTGGTGTATGTTTCATATCAGGATGACCTTGTAACATATGGTCAATTTTACGTAAATTCAAAAGTTCTTCTTTAGGGAAATAACCTTTTTCAGCCAATGTAGCATATAAAGCAGGCGCTGCATGACCTTTAGAAAGTACAAAACGATCTCTATTAGGAGCTTTTGGATTTGCTGGATCTACATTCATTTCTACATAGTACAACAAGGCCATCACATCGGCGATGGATAGAGAACCACCTGGGTGACCGGATTTCGCTGCCGTTACAGACTGAACAATACTAACGCGAATAGCTTTTGCCTTCTCTTGAACTAGTTGTTTAACATCTTGTGTTAATGTAGCCATAGAGACCTCACTTTCTGGATCAGATCCAATATATTAATAATCTTTAAGTAATGAAATAGCGATTTCTGCATTGCGTTGAGAATTAACCCGCAATGCTTCAATTCGATCATAAGATGCTTGGTACTCTTCTCTTGAATTTAAAAGCTTATGACATCGCTGATATAAAGCCTCTTCTCTAAGATGAGTCATTGTACCGATTGGTTCTTGACCAATCATATGTAAGAAACTAGTAATTTTAGGATCGTAGGAAATACCAATTACAGGTTTCCCCATTAAAGAGCTGAATACTAATGCATGAAGACGTATGCCAATCATAAGGTCTACATTACCGGACAAGGATACTTGTTCCTCTGTAGAGAATGGTCCTTCAAGAACAATAGCTCCTTTTGGCATATAACTAGCAATAATTTTAGCTTCTTTCGTATCCTCTGGATGAGACATAGGAATAAATATAATCTCTACATTATCCTGTTCTTGCAGTCGACTTAACACATTGGCTAGTGATTCACGGTATTCTGTATCAGCTTTCCAACTACGAACAGCTACTCCGATTCGTTTTGGAGCTTCTGTAGATATAGGTAGCTTTGATGTATAGCCGTCTAGAAGGCGTTTACCAATAGACAAATCAGCTGGTTGCATTGCTAATACAGCATCAGCCGTAACCTCTACATCTTCAATTCCTAAAGAATCTAATTCAGATTTAGAAATAGAATCACGAACTGTTATAGTATCCACAAAACGTAAAACAAAGCTAACAGCTTTCCTTGTAGAAGGGCGATTTAAAGGTCCAATACCTTGTGAGTACAGCATCACCTTTTTCCCCATCATTTTTGCTAAAGCCATAATACTTAAGTAGTAATACGTATTGCGAATACTAGTAGCATCTTGTAAAAGACTCCCTCCACCACTGATCACTAAATCAGAATTTGAAATAGCCTTTAGAATACCGAATGCAGAAAAGGTTCCCACCGCATGAATATTGTGCTTTTTGCTCGTCTCTGTAGGATTACCAGAAATAACAGTAATATGCGCATCTGCTTCCTCTTTACGAATAGCATCAATAATAGCACAAAGCATTGCTTCATCACCAGCATTACCAAAGCCATAATAACCAGAGATAACAATATTACTCATGGTCAACCTCCCGAGCTTGGAACCATTGTGTTACATACATCATAAAACGTACAGCAATGATAAGAAGCAAACCTAAGAGCGCACCAATTAATAAACCATCATATCCACGACTAATAGACATGAACACAGGAGTTCTAATGTGACAGAATGTTTCGACCATAGAAGCTATACCGATAACACCAGCAATAGTTAATAAAAAATGAATCACAGTAGGCCATTTACGTAAGAATGCAAATGTAGCCAACATTAACGCAGGATGTCCAATAATAAACTCTTTTTCTCTAGGCCTTGCATACATTGTATTTTCTAGGAATCGACGTAGCATAAGTTCAAAACCTGGCACAGGAACACCTGCAGTATGACCGCTACGACCTACGAATACCCAAGCTACACCACCAAGAGCAGCCATTACAAAGAATACGTAAAATTTAACATCCATTGTTAAAAATTCAACTACAAATTTCTTTGCTTCTTCTTTAGAGTTAATCATACGACCTTTCCAAAGTGGGAAGCGTTGTAAGTATGCAATCATTACAAGAATGATTGGCAATACAAAGGTTAATTTAACACCTCTAAAGATAGCAAACTCCATAAAGAATTTTGTATTACCTAATAAGGATGCTACATACATACCTCCTATAGCCGCAAACAATGCAGCAATCACAAGGTATAGCAATGCAAGTAATGTGGATTTAACAGCGCCTAATGGACGAGCCCCATCATAACGACGCCACTCTTCCATGAGACGAATCATAGCACCTACAGGAGCCATGATAGCACTAGATAATGCCCAAATTTGAGTAATCAGTGTGCCACTTGTAATGATGAACAATACAATAGATAGTAATGAAATGCCGAAAAATGCTACCAATTGTGTATGTTTACTCATTGGAATTAGCATTTGACCAACGTAAACGAAAAGTGCAATAGCACCTATCATAGTAAGAACTACTAACAATGGATTAGGTGTATATGCTGGATAAATATCAGCAGGACCAAATTCATAACCTTTTGTAGATAATTTTTCAGTAGTCATACCAATATAGTTAATGGTAGTTTGTAATACTGTTTCATTATTTACACCTGTTTCATACATAGGGAATAAATTGAAACGAATATTCCGTTCCATATCACTAATATAGAAACGTTGTGATGCCTCTTCAGGCGTAATTTTCTTTAATTCATCCTTAGCAATTGTATATACACGGCCCACACTATAGTTTTCCTTAGCAGCCATTTCCAAAAAACCTTGTTGTGGCTCGTATTGTAGCTGGTTAACAGCTTCGATACCAACTAAAGGAATGTGATTTTTATGTAAAAGTTCTAAAGTCTCATCTGTTAAATTAGGTGCACCAAGAGACTCTTTCCCAGCAAAAATCATGCCAGTTACATGTGGAATTCCTTCAAGACGCTTAAATACATATTGAAGGTCTTCAGACGTTACATTTCTATAATTTGTAGGACGAACAATAATATTAAACCCACGATTAGCAACTTCTTGTGCTTGTAACTTGGAAATGCCAAGATTCATTTTTAAATAACTATCTGCAGTGGCACCATATAGTTCAAGAACTGGACCAATACTAGTATTAAGCTCTTTAACTTTATCTTTACCAATACGATGATATAAATCCTCGCGAATCTCTTTATAATAGCCTTCTTTACCAGAAATTAAAGCTACATAAGTTGCACCGTGTTTAACGGACGCGCCATTGACACGAACAGAATCCATTTCTTCGGAGGTTAATACCTTAACCTGACCTGCATCTTTCGCTTTTTCTAAGGTGCGATCATAAATAGCAAATGCGGTTACACCTGCATTACGAAGTGCATCAAAAGCCTCTTGCTGACTACGCTTTTCAAACGCATTAGCTCGTAAAACAGCATCATAATCTACGATATTCTCTATATGGTTTTGAGATTTTTCTATCTGATGGCGTTCAAATACTAAGTATAAAGAGGATACAAGTCCTACAATAATACATAATATAAGAATCCAAGAGTACTTACTTTTTTGGGTGTTCCGATGATTCACGACAAATCCTTTCTAGTTAAGCACTGGTTTAACTTTAATGTGAATTTCACCATTATCAATAGTTAAGCTTTCGGCTTTTACAGGAATTGGGAAGTTATTGAAATTATAAATTTCAGTTGCCTCTAATACATTAGATGTTAAGCCTGGAATTGTAGCACCATTAATGGTGAACTTTTTAGGTGCAAATAATAAAGTATTATCTTTTAATTCTAAATTACCATCTAATTTAACAGACCCTTTAAATACCATCCCTACATTCATCTTGCCAGTTAAACTAATATTGTCTTTACTAATATTTACTTGTACATCTTGAATTTCACTGCCCGCTTGAGTACTTAAAAATGTTGTTAAATCTTCATTAGTCACTGTACCATCAATACTAGAATTTCCTACACTGACAACATCAATTTCTTGGCTTGCCAATAGAGAAATTGGATTAACAAGAATTTTGGATGCATCATATTTGAAGTTTGCAAAATTCAATTTACCGAGTTTTACATCATCTAAAGACCCATATACACGATCAGCTTCACCATATAACAGTTTAAAGCCCGGTTGAGACTCAACATTTACAGTTTGAGCAGATGGTTTTAAAGAATCATTTAGCTGTTTTTCGATACGCGAGCTTATATAAGAAGGTAATAAAAATTGAGTTGCTGCTGCCAAAGCAATAATCAGCACTAATAGGAATAGTAAAAACTTTTTCATAGGAACTCCTAAATTGTTAAATTTGCTTCTTTTTTCAAGAAACCTTCCATAAATTGATCTAAATTACCATCCATAACGGATTGGACATTCCCTGTTTCAACCCCTGTACGATGATCCTTAACGAGATTATAAGGGTGGAATACGTACGAGCGAATTTGACTCCCCCACTCAATCGCTTGATATGTGCCACCAATTTGTTCTTTAAGCTCTGCTTGTTTTTCTAATTCTAATTCAAATAATTTAGCGCGCAATAAACGTAGAGCTTGTTCCCTATTTTGCATTTGAGAACGTTGCGTTTGACATTGAACTACAATACCTGTTGGTCTATGTGTCATACGTACAGCAGAATCAGTTTTATTAATATGCTGACCACCAGCTCCGCTCGCTCGATACGTATCTACTTGTACATCCTTCATATCAATATTAATTTCTACTGTATCGTCAATCTCTGGCATTACATCAACAGCTGCAAAAGATGTATGACGACGTGCAGCGGCATCAAATGGTGATATACGTACAAGGCGATGTACACCTTTTTCAGATTTTAAATAACCAAAAGCATTTTCACCTTTAATTAAAAATGTAGCAGACTTTGTACCTGCCTCATCACCTGGTTGTTCATCCATCAACTCAATAGAGAAACCTGTTTTTTCAGCCCAACGCAAGTACATACGAATTAACATGGAGCACCAATCTTGTGCTTCTGTACCACCTGCTCCAGCATGGAATGTTAAAATCGCATTATTAGCATCATACTCACCACTAAGCAACAAAAGAACCTCTTGTTTTTCTACAGTTTCATCTATTTGGTGAACATAATCCTTTATCTCTCCTTCCAGAGAGCGGTCATCTTCCTCTATTGCCATTTCAAGCATTACATTAGCATCTTCAATATCACTAACAAGTTGTTTATAGCTTTCTACAGCATTCTTTAATTGTGTGGCTTCTTGAGAAATCTCACGAGCCTTATCTGGATCATCCCAAAATGTAGGATCGCTCATTTGTACATCTAGTGTAAAAATTCGATCTTCCTTCTGAGCGATGTTAAAGTGAATCCCTCATTCCATAAATTCGTTCTTCTAGATTAGAAATAATTGGTTTTAAATCTTCTAACAATTTATGTTCACCACCTTTAACCTATTAGCTTATTACATCGATAAACTTTCACCTTAATAAAATAGAAAAATGGCCGTTGCCCAGAAGGAATTCCCCTTGAGCAACGTGCCATTCACAAATCTTAATCTATGTTTTGTGGCTCCAACACATCTTCATGATGGGGTTGTGCACCTTCTAAGTGGTCAACTGGTTCTTCAATTTCTTGAATCAATTGTGCACGAATTTTGTATAACGCCATGATTGTTTCATCTTGAATAGCAGCAATCATATTTTGGAACATATCAAAGGCTTCAAATTTATATTCCACCAATGGATTTTTTTGTCCATATGCACGAAGGCCAATACCTTCACGCAACATATCCATATTATCCAAATGCTCCATCCATTTATTATCAACAACGCGCAACATAATAGCCTTTTCAAGTTGGCCAAACATAGCATCACCAAGCATATCAACGCGATCTTGATACTCAGCATGAGCAATTTCAAGTAATCGTTCTAATAATTCTTGGCGACTATATTCTTCCATATCTTGAGAGGACATAATCTCTTCTGTTAAGAAGTATTGACTTAAATGCTTATAAAGACCTTCATAATCCCATTCTTCAGGATATAATTTTTCATCTGCATAAGCATCTACAGATTCAGTAACAAGTTTATCAATCATTTCATTGATTGTGTCACGTAAAGATTCATTACGTAAAATACGACGGCGTTGTTCGTATAATACTTCACGTTGTTGATTCATAACATCATCATATTCGAGTACATATTTACGAATATTATAGTTATGATCTTCTACTTTCTTTTGAGCACGTTCAATAGATTTAGTAATCAAAGAATGCTCGATAGGTTCATCTTCTTCCATGCCAAGTTTATCCATGATACCTGTAATATTATCAGCACCAAAGATACGCATTAAATCATCTTCTAAGGATAAGAAGAATTGGGAGGAACCTGGATCACCTTGACGACCAGCACGACCACGCAACTGATTATCGATACGGCGACTTTCATGACGTTCAGTACCTAGGATAGCCAAGCCACCTAATTCAGGTACCCCTTCGCCTAATGTAATATCAGTACCACGACCAGCCATGTTTGTAGCAATAGTTACCATGCCCATTTGACCAGCATCTGCAACAATTTCCGCTTCTTTCTCATGATGTTTAGCATTCAACACTTTATGAGGTACGCCTGCACGTAATAACATATCTGAAAGTTCTTCAGATTGTGTAATAGATGTAGTACCAATCAAAATCGGTTGACCAGTTTGATGGCGTTCTACAGCATTACGTACTACGGCACGATATTTAGCTGCTTTTGTTTTAAAGATTTGATCAGGCAAATCTACACGGGCCAAAGGTTTATTTGGCGGAATAGGTAATACTTCCAAACCATAAATATCGATAAACTCTTTTTCCTCTGTTTTAGCTGTACCAGTCATACCAGCAAGCTTATTATACATACGGAAATAGTTTTGGAATGTAACAGAAGCTAATGTTTGACTTTCACGTTCAACCTTCAAGCCTTCTTTAGCTTCGATTGCTTGGTGTAAACCATCGGAATAACGACGACCAAACATCAAACGACCTGTAAATTCATCGACGATAACAACTTCACCATCTTTAACTACATAATCAGTATCGCGATGCATCATAGCATATGCACGTAAAGATGCACCAAGCAGATGATTTAACTCAATATTTTCTGCATCATACAAATTTTCAACACCAAGCATTTGCTCTACTTTAGCAATACCAGAATCTGTAGGCGCAATAGTTTTTTGTTTTTCATCAATTGTATAATCTTCATCTTTCACAAGATGAGGAACAATTCTAGCTAACTTATAGTAATTATCAGTGGAACGTTGACCAGGACCAGAAATAATTAATGGAGTTCTTGCTTCGTCGATAAGGATAGAGTCGACTTCATCGACAATTGCATAATTCAATGGACGTTGTACCATTTGAGATACATCAGATACCATGTTATCGCGCAAATAATCAAAGCCAAACTCATTGTTTGTACCATATGTAATGTCGCACGCATATGCTTCTTTACGTTGGTTAAAATCGAGATTAGCTACAATAAGTCCCGTAGAAAGGCCTAAGAAGTTATATAAACGACCCATTTGTTCGCTATCGCGAGTTGCCAAGTAATCATTTACTGTAACAACATGTACACCATTACCTGTCAATGCATTTAGATATACCGGCAATGTAGCAACTAATGTTTTACCTTCACCAGTACGCATTTCAGCGATATTACCCCTATGAAGGCAAATACCACCAATCAACTGCACATCGAAATGACGCATGCCTAATACGCGTTTAGATGCTTCACGAACTACAGCAAACGCTTCTGGTAAAATGTCGTCTAACGTTTCCCCTTTTTGCAAACGACGTTTAAACTCATCAGTTTTTGCTACTAAGTTAGCATCACTTAATTTAACATAATTCGGTTCAATTTCATTAATATGATCAGCAATAGCACGCATTTTTTTTATTTCTTTTGCGTTATTATTACCTAATAGCCTTTGTAAAAAGCTTAACAAACAAATCACTCCTCTATAGGAAATCTTACATTATTTTATCTAATTTATTATAACGAAAATGCCTTGAATAGTCAAAGAATTCAAGGCATTTCACGATTATTTACAGAGTTTTATAAAAAAAGGTGGATGACTCAAAACAATCATCCACCTTTATATAATAATCGGCTGATTTAAAAGTAGAAAGGAGTTAGAATTATTGTCAGCCGATATTATAAATTATTGTAATTCTGGTTCAATCAACCCATAGAATCCATCATGTCTGCGATATACTACGTTCATGGCTTCTGTTTCAGCATTAAAGAACATAAAGAAGTCATGACCAATAAGATTCATTTGCAAGATAGCTTCTTCTACATCCATAGGGCGTACTGCAAAGTGTTTGCGCTTTACAACCTCGATAGTTTCTTCTTCTACAGGAGCTGGTAAAGCTTCTGGATGGAAAGCCTCTTGTTTTTTAAAGCGTTTTGCTAAACGAGTTTTATGTTTGTGAATTTGGCGTACAATCTTATCTACTACTAAATCAATAGCAGCATACATATCATCATTTGTTTCTACACCACGAAGAACAATCTTATCAATGAAACATGTAAATTCTACAGTAGATTTATCTTTTACAACGGATAAAACCGCTTGTGCATCTAACTCATCATCGAAGTAACGAGTTAATTTACTCAATCTTTTTTCAATATATGCTCTTAAAGCATCTGTCACTTCAATGTTTTTACCTCTGATTGCTACTTTCATAAGTCAACACCCTTTCTAAATATCATCCACAAAATATAAGTGTATAGTATTTCCACTTATTTTTCGTGTTATATTATTAGTTCTACATCAATCTATAAAACTCCTTTTTTTATTGAAACATTTTTATATTTTTTGTAGAAATATAAATCTTATTTTTAAGAATAATAAAAAACTCCGATATCATGCGATATCAGAGTTTTATTTTATGTTACTTTTATGTATTTTTTAGTATGTAATTACGCTTTTACAACGTTAGCTGCCTGAGGGCCACGGTTACCATCAACGATATCAAACTCTACATTTTGACCTTCTGCCAAAGATTTAAAACCTTCATCTTGGATCGCAGAGTAATGTACAAATACATCGCTACCGTCTTCACGTTCAATAAATCCATAACCTTTTTCTGCACTGAACCATTTTACTTTACCTAACATGGTAACATCCTCCTAAAAATATATTTATTGTCTTACTGTCTTGCACTACACTTGTATCATAACACAGCATGTATAAAATTTCAAACAATAACAGTAACACTTTTAATGAATATACAAATATGTTTTTTTAGAGTTCAAACCATCAATAACAGTTAAAAGCTTTTATTTATCTATATTATTAATATTTTTGAACAACATATAAAATTATTGCATATTTTTATGATTATAAAAATATACGAATTAAAAATTATTAATCTAAAATATATATGTATAAAATATTTGCATATCACAAATATTTATAGCAATAATCGTTTTTTATAGATTATCAAATACCTAAAAGAGCTTATTTACAAGGGTTTAACGGGTATAACAAAAACAGTTATAAAATATATTAATAGGTATAAACCAATTTATCTATCAAAAAATTTAATATGGATAAATTTAGCTATCTTTAAAAATAGAAAAAAGGAAGTAACCTCTGATTCTAGAAATTACTTCCTTTTATATTAGAAAATATTATTATAAGATTTTCGACAAGAACAGTTTTGTTCTCTCATTAGTAGGATCATCAAAGACTTTTTTAGGAGTATCATCTTCCAAAATTAATCCACCGTCTACAAATAATACACGGTCAGCTACTTCTTTGGCAAAACCCATTTCATGAGTAACGATAACCATCGTCATTCCTTCTTCTGCAAGAGACTTCATTACATCCAGTACCTCACGAACCATCTCTGGATCGAGTGCAGATGTAGGTTCATCAAATAGCATTACTTTCGGTTTCATCGCTAAAGCTCGAGCAATAGCTACACGTTGCTTTTGACCACCAGACAAAGAGTCAGGATATGCGTTAGCTTTATCTCCTAGCCCAACGCGGTCTAATAAAGTTTGTCCGATTTTTTTTGCTTCCTCATTAGAGGTTTTACGCACCTTAGTTTGAGCTAACGTTAGGTTTTCCATTACAGTCATATGTGGGAATAGATTAAAATTTTGGAATACCATCCCTACTTCGGTACGAACTTGGTTAAGTTTAGACTTATCGGAAAGATCCATACCATCTACAATTACCTTACCAGATGTAGGCTCTTCTAGATAGTTCATAGTACGTAATACTGTACTTTTACCAGAACCTGAAGGGCCAATAATTACTACAACTTGACCTTTTTCAATATGTAAATCAATACCCTTTAATACTTCATTTTTACCAAAGGATTTATGTACATTTTCTAACTTAATCATTTAATGCTATATTTCCTTTCAAGGTAACCAACTAGTTGTGAAATCGTTACTGTCATAATAAGGTAAATAACAGCAACTGTGCCCCAGATTTCAAATGATGCATATGTTTTAGCAATAATCAATTGACCACGACGTGTTAACTCCTCAAAACCAATGACAGAAACTAAGGAAGAATCCTTCAACATAGCAATAAATTCATTACCCAATGGTGGGATAATTGCCTTAAAAGCTTGTGGCATAATAATATACCGCATAGTTTGGCCCCAACTCAAGCCAAGAGATCTACCTGCCTCCATTTGACCTTTATCGATAGACTGAATGCCAGCTCGAAAAATTTCAGACACATAAGCACCAGAGTTAATACTACATGCAGTAACAGCAGCAATAAAAGGATCAATACGTTGTCCTGTAATCATTGGCAATGCAAAATAAATCAAAAAGATTTGTACCAATAGCGGTGTACCACGAATGATATCTACATAGCATTTTGCTAACAATCTAACTATAGAAAATTTAGATAAATTTGCTATAGCTACTAATAGACCAATAAAGAACCCACAGCCTACAGACATAGCTGTAATTTCAACGGTTACTAGTGCACCTTGTAATAAAAGCGGTAAATTGTCCGCAATTAACCCCCAATTAAAACTCATAATCTCTCCTATTATTTTAATTCTAAAACTACCGGCATATCAGCAGGTGCATCTACATTAAACCATTTTTTATATAATGTATTAAATTCACCATCAGCCTTCATATCAGCAATCGCTTTATTAATTTGTTCTTGTAAGTCTTTATTATCTTTATTAATCGCTAAGCCCAAATATTCTTTTGTATTTGGATATGCCATAAATTTAATATGTTGGTCTGGATGTTTAGTACTGTAATATTGAGCCACAGGCAAGTCAATAACAGTTGCATCAGCACCACCATTTTGTAATTCTAACAAAGCTTCATTACTATGGTCAAACTCTTTTACAGTAGTACCTTCGATTTTATGGGCTAAATCCGCACCCGTAGTACCTAATTGTGCAGCAATTTTTTTACCTTTAAGATCATCAAGAGATGTGATATTTGTACCATCTTTAAATACTACAGCAAGGGCATTTTCGTAATATGGAGAAGAGAACAATACCTTTTCACTTCTTGCTTTTGTAATAGTCATACCTGATGCAGCTACATCGATATCACGAGTGTTTAATGCTGGAATCAAAGCATCAAACGCAATATTCTTAAGTTCTACATCTTTATTGATACGTTTACCAATTGCACGAATCAATTCAATATCAAAGCCTGTATAATCTTGAGTTTTTTCATCTTTAAATTCAAATGGTACAAATGTTGCATTAGTACCAACTATTAGTTTATTAGATGTTGTTTGTGTAGAAGATCCACAACCACCAATTATAGTACCAGCCATTACTAACAGACAACCACCAATGATTAATTTTTTTAACTTGCTATTCAACATCGAATCACCCTCATTTATTAAACTAACTATTTTATTACACTAGTATAACACTTAGTATAATTATGTCAACAATTTTGTATAGAATCATCTGAAATATCAATTAATCACTATATTTATACTTAATTTTTATACACACTTTGTATATTTATAACAATTATGTATAATAACTTTCCCATAGTCATCGCCCTTTTCACGATTTTAAAATATACAGATGTATAAAAGAAAAAAGCACATGAGAAAAGCCTCATGTGCCCGTATACGGCTGACCTGGTCTTTGCCCCCACACTCGCCTGCTGGAAGGTTCGCTCATAAGTCCAAGACTCCCCACTACTACTTCTCTCGGTTTTACCGGCAGGACTTACACCTAAGCCGCACCATGCTCACAACCCCGTGGGTTGCTTATGTGGATCGTTTTGCCTGCGACTGGCATCGACTTTCAACCACAGACCCGTATAGACGTATTATAATGAATAACATTATAACTGTCTAGATATACAATTATATGTACATTTTAAAAATACATAAGATGTAGATATTAAATTAAATTTCAGAACATATAATCGCTTATTTCTCATTGAAATGAGAATGAATTTTTCAATCTTTTTTTTGATGTATAGAAAATTGTCATAGAAAACCTAAAATATTCTTCATATTATTTTAATATTTATAAAATTAATATTTAAAGATACTATATTTAGTACATTCCAAAAATGTCAATTATTTCTTGTATGATAAATATGAATACACCGTCAATAATAGAACATACGTATCATACACAAATTATTATTTATGGTGTATAATTTGTATACTATTTAAAAAGAACGGCCTAAAGTTGTACGATATGAACATTAGTACGAGGGGTTGTACCATAATGTTCTACATGTGAGTTAAAGGGGTTTATTATGTTTATGTTATCATTAATGCAACCATCAGGGTTGTACGAACTGGAGAAGGACAGTTTAGAAGCCATTAGCGCTCAACTTTTACAGATGATACAAATGAAAAGCTATCATTTGTATACTCATTCTATCCAAGTTTCAAACTATGCAGTTAGTATTGCAGCCAAAATGGGGTTGCCATTAAATGAAATCGAACAAATACGTCACGCGGCTTTACTCCATGATGTAGGACTTTTAATGGTACCTAATGCACTAATTCAAAAATCTCCATATCTTAACAAGCAAGAAATGTCAAAGTATAAACAACATCCAGCAAGTGGTGCCAATATTATTGAGAATTATCCTTGCTGCCAACAAATTTTGCCTTATATTCGTTACCACCATGAAAAATGGGATGGATCTGGTTACCCTAAACATTTGCGTGGTGCAAATATTCCGCTAGGAGCCAGAATTATTGCTGTTGCAGATTATTACGATACAACTGTTAATCCATCTACTGAGTTTTGGGCAAAGACAAAAGCTAAAGCCAAAGAAGAACTCTTTAGTGCATCCGGTTCTCTTTTCGATCCAGATGTAGTAAAAGCATTTATAGATGTTTTAGGTTAATATTATAATTAAGCGTTCACAATGATATGTACCCATTTTCCTGGACACATATTATTTACTAGCCTAAACACATGG
>NZ_CAUQYW010000005.1:0-138865 GCF_963522475.1 uncultured Veillonella sp.
AGCAATAGCAATAGCAATAGCAATAGCAATAGATAATCTCTTACTAATTATTACTATGTAATTACTATATATAGTGGATTTTTAATTAAATAACATAATTGGTATACTAAATTTGGAATGAGTTATGTGAATTTATTAATGACAAATTGAGAACAATTTTGTATAATGTAAATACAATTTACAATCCACGGTGAAAGCGTAGTCTACGGGCTACGCTTTTACTGTATTTAAGAACTTTTGTATAAAAGGATAGACTATGGAACAAACACCTAAAGCAAATCGCGTGCATATCGGCTTTTTCGGTCGTTGTAACGCTGGTAAGTCTACATTGATTAATATGTTAACAGATCAGCCTGTATCTCTTGTATCTGAGGTGGCAGGGACAACGACAGACCCAGTGAGTAAATCTATGGAGATTTTGCCCCTAGGGCCTGTAGTGATAACTGATACGGCAGGTATAGACGATACAACTGAATTAGGTACATTGCGGATGGAGAAGACAGAAGAGGTAGTGAAAAAGATTAACCTCGCTGTTTATGTACTTCGTACTGATGAAGATCCAACAGCTGATGATATGCATTGGTTAGGGCTTTTAAAACAAAATAATGTGCCTATTGCATTATTCATCAATGAAATTAATGCAGAAAATGACATCGAAAATAATAAAGAGAACAGTATAGAAAATAAAAGAGATACATCTACTTATGTTGATATTCATAAGGGCTTGTCTGAGTTAGCCACAGTGATTGGCTTCGCTAATTTTACATCTAAAGCTAAACGCTTAGAATTACTTGATCTATTAGGCGGTTTAACACCTCTTGATGTAGAAGGAGACCAAACTCTTTTACAAGGATTGGTAGAAGAGGGGGATACCATAATCCTTGTATGTCCTATTGATAGTGCTGCTCCAAAAGGGCGCCTTATTTTGCCACAAGTACAAACGATTCGAGAAATTCTTGATTATAAAGGTTTAGCGCTAGTGTGCCAAACAGAAGAGTTACCTGCTATGATTAACTCTCTTAAGAAACCACCCAAAATGGTTATATGTGACTCTCAGGCTTTTGATCGCGTTGATGAGTTAACACCTGATACAATTCCGTTGACGTCTTTTTCTATTTTGATGGCACGTTTTAAGGGAAAACTACAAGACTTAGTGGCTGGTATAGAGGCGATTAAGAATTTAAAATCAGGCTCTAAGGTGCTTATCAGTGAAGGTTGTACACATCGTCGTCAATGTGATGATATTGGAACTGTAAAAATTCCTAATCTTCTTAAGAAACAAGGGCATACAGATTTACAGCTAGAATTCACTAGTGGGGGAGCCTTCCCAAAAGATGTATCTCAGTATGATTTAATTATTCATTGTGGTGCTTGTATGCTTACGCGCCGTGAGGTATTACGACGCATTGAATGCGCTGTTGTACAAGGCACACCAATCGTAAATTACGGTGTACTCATAGCGGCTCTACATGGTATACTAGAACGGGCAATAAGCCCATTTCTTAGCGAATTAAAGGGGTAGTTATTAAATTAAATTGCATACAGTCATTTAACTTTCACAATAAGAATGGTATAATTAAGTGTTGAAGTTTGAATGATTGTATAGAAAGGAATATACATGTTCGAATCGATTCAACCGTGGATTGGTATAGCCACCATCGTTCTTGTCATTGCGTTGTTAGTGTATTGTGTAATTTTGCACATTCGCTTAGGAAGCCTTAAAAAGAAATACGATTTCTTTATGCAAGGGGAGAATGGTGCGAGCCTAGAACGTAAATTATCTGTAGAGGTTAGCGAAATTCGCGATGCTGCGAAGGGTCTTGAAACTATGATGACCGAGCAAGCGGCAATCCGTAATATTCAAAGCAATACGATACAAAAAATTGGCTTTATTAAATATAATGCCTTTGAAAATATCGGTAATGATTTGTCCTTTGCCCTTACATTGCTTGATGGTAACAATAACGGTATCTGTATCTCTAGTATTTACGGTCGCAATGAATCCCGTATTTTTAGTAAACCCATTGTGAAAGGTAAAAGTCTCGTCAGTCTTTCACAAGAAGAATTAGAGAGTTTAAACGAAGCGTTGGGCGAGCGCACCAATGAGGAAGCGTTAACAAGCGCCATCGTTTCTAAATAAGGAAGGTTTGTATTGAAAGTACCGGCATTTATTTCAGACAAAGTTGAAAGAAATGGTGACAACTGCATATTGACATTAACAACTAAGCAGGCGAAGGTTGCGGCTATTGTAGGCTTAATCATAATTATCGCTGCATTGGTTCTCGGCATTTGGGGCATCGTGCGCCAAGCTGAGGTTGTGCAATTACGTCAACAGACACAATTACAATCTGAACAGCTGAAATTGTTACAACAAAAGACAGATGTTTTAGATAAGAAAATTCAAAACTTAAATCAAATTAGCGAAGAAAACAAGCAAATGCTGAAGGGCGCTGAATCTGGCACACCATCTCAAGGTGGCGGGGACGGTAGCGACCCAAAGCAGCCAGCCGCTGATGAAAGCGAAGTAAAGACGCTAACAGCGGCACAATTATCAGCTCGTCTGTCCAAAATGGACAAGGACGCACAAAAATTGCTAGTTAGTTTCTATACAATGCGTAATATCCTTCGTGATGGTGGGGCGCAAGACCTTATGGCTATGCAATCCATTAACTTCTCTGCTGGCTCTGGTGGTGTTACGAATAACACTACACCAAGTATCTGGCCAAGTAAGGGCGTTATTACATCTCCATTCGGTAGTCGTGTGGACCCTGTTACAGGCGCTATTGGTGCCTTCCATGAAGGGGTAGATATTGCGGATGATTATGGCACACCAATTGTGGCGACTGCTGCAGGTGTTGTAACCTTTGCTGGTTATACAGAGGGCGGTTATGGTAACCTTGTTGAAATCGACCACGGCAACGGCTTTGTAACGCGTTATGGCCATAATAGTGCTGTATTGGTGACTGTAGGGATGAGCGTAAAACAAGGCCAGACTATAGCCTTGATGGGGAGTACTGGTAAAAGTACTGGCGCCCATGTTCACTATGAGGTACGTCTCAATGGTTCTCCTACAGATCCTATGATCTTCTTACCAATTAGTAACTAAAAAGATAAAATCAATACGATTTATGTAAAATCAATTATGATATACGCAATATAAAATAGAATATATGTAACATAAAACATAATTCATAGGAAAAAGAACTTGTTATTCGTGCAAATGTACTCATAGCAAGTTCTTTTTCTTTTCTTTTGTATATATATATTGTAAAATAAAAGTATATGAATGGAGGTATATCTATGAAAGCCTATGTACAAGTTTATACCGGCGAAGGCAAGGGCAAAACGACCGCTGCTATTGGTCTAGCTATCCGTGCTATCGGTGCTGGCAAGAAAGTCCTCTTTTTGCAATTTATGAAATCTAAAGTATATAGTGAACATACTATTTTACCTACCTTACAGAATTTAACCTTAGAAACTGTGGGCAAGCCTTTCTTTATCATCAAAGAAGGGATGAAGAGCAAGGATGAACTCGCTAAATGGGGGGATGAAGTGGTTGTCTTTGAGTCTGGTAATCCGCCAAAGGACTATGTAGCGCTCATTGAAAAAGGTTACGAACGTGCACTGGCTGCTATTAGCAGTGGTGAGTACGATCTCGTTGTTCTTGATGAATACAACATGGCACTCTTCTTTGAACTCATTACATGGGATAAAACAAAAGCTTTGCTCGATGCTCGTAATCCGGAAACGGAACTTGTATTTACGGGCCGTGGGGCTCCTCAAGAATTAATCGATGAGGCAGACCTTGTAACGGAAATGAAAGAGGTTAAACATTACTACCTTCAAGGTGTAATGGCTCGAAAAGGTATTGAAAACTAATCATAGGTACACCTAAGGAGGTGATGTGGTTGAGTACAGTGGCTATTGTGGCCATCATTATTGTGGCCATCATTGCAGCACTCATCTTGATTATCCTACTGACACCAATCACATATAGCATCGAAATCAATGGACGTTCGCCTTATCGTGGTGAGGTGCGCGTTAAATGGCTGTGGCGTGTATTTTCATTGCATCTAGCGTATTTGCAGGACAAACCATTTTTTAAGGAATTATACATTTTGGGTATGCTTAAGATTGGACCTGTAAAAGACTATGAAGATTGGCTTGAAAATCGTGTAGACGAAGAATACCAAAAAGTTGTGGACGAAGACGATGATATGTCGCAAGCAGAAGCTTTTGCGAAGGCGATGCAAGGAGGAGGACAAGGCCCTTCTGCAAGCTCGAGCGGTACTAGCTTTGATGGTTTAAAGAGTTCAAAACATTCTGACGCTACCTTTAGTGATGAAGAAGCGCCAGGAGCAGGAACTTCTCAAAATCCAAATGAGCGTATTGAACGCCCTGAACAAGCTTCTAAGGATATGGATGCTCAGGCTCGTGCTGATCGGTATGATTCGATTCAGCAAGATCCAACATCCCATATTAAAAGCGATGACGAAACAGTGAGCCGCGTTACTTTCAACAGTGACGGTTCTATCAAGGAAAAGGTATTTACGAAGGTGAAAGACCTCAAAACGACGGTTAAACATCGTTTTGAAAAACCAGATCCAAACGATCCGGTGGCATCATTCAAGTCTAAAATTCCTACATTCTGGTTCATGAAACATGTACAAAATACAGAATTATGGCACCAGCTATTCCTTGTTTCGAAGCGATGCTATGACCACTCTAAACCACGCGATGTGGCCATAGAAGGTCGATTCGGGATCGGTGACCCATATCGTATGGGGATTATCGCATCTATGCTGTATAGCATTTGGCCTGAACAAGCTGAGAACATCGAGCTCGATTATGTAAATTGGGCTGGTGAAGGTAGTGCTCATATTAAAGGGCGCATCATTTTAGCTGTCATGGCGTGGCATGG
This sequence comes from uncultured Veillonella sp., assembly GCF_963522475.1. Classification (GTDB taxonomy): domain Bacteria; phylum Bacillota; class Negativicutes; order Veillonellales; family Veillonellaceae; genus Veillonella. The sequence goes on from NZ_CAUQYW010000005.1 coordinate 4,922, forward strand.
TACAAGATTCTTGCTATCTAAACCAATGCGTTCCCTATTGGGTGAGAGCGCTCGCGTCTTCTGGGTTAAACGGAAGGAAGCTAAGCAGTTAGAAAAGCTGAAAGCCGAACAAGGTCAAACAGCGTAAGGATATATTAAGTCAACTAAGTAAATGAGCTGTATTAAGACAATATATAAGGTCTATAGATAATGTATATGTCATATAGAAGTAAATACATAGTATAAAAACCTAAGTATTGAACGTACAGCAATGATACTTTCATAAAAAGCGGAGGTACTGTGATGGAGAACAGTAATGTAAAAGAGAATTTGGAAGTCCTATTCGAGAAATTCAAAAATATGATTAAGGTAGAAACTGTAGTCGGCGAAGCTGTGCAAATCGGCGATACTACACTTGTTCCATTCGTAGACGTAACATTTGGTTTCGGCACTGGTACAAACCATAACACTGCTAACAAAAACCACGAATGTGGTGGCGGTGGCGGCGGTGCCAAAATGGAACCAAGTGCTATCCTCGTTATTAAAGGCGAACGCATCGAGTTGTTCAACATTAAAGGCAACCCTTACAGCAGTAGCTTCGATCGTCTTATCGGTTTGGTACCTGACCTCGTGTCTAAATTGAAATCCGATAAATACATTTATTTGAACGATGAACAATAATTCGGTAACGAATTATAAATAATAGGTGAAAGCCGTGATACCCACATGTGTGCTCTGAATGTGTCCGTAACGACTGCAATTTTAGCTTCAGGGCATGCCTGTGGGTATTATTTTAACTTCTATAGACTTTCATAAGCATTTCATAGGGCTTTATTATGCTATGTAACATAGTCTTGTGAAAGTTAGCGAGATTTGTTATAGTAAAAATAGTACACTATTGGATTGTATAGTGACACTTTTATTTCGAGGAGGATTTCAGATGAAATTATCTAAAAAATTAACTACCCTAGCTATCGTTGGTGCTATGTCTGCTACTGCTGCAGTAGCAAGTGCTGCTAACATTGGCTTAGTGAATATGAGCCAAGTAGTAAATAGCTACCCTGGCTATGGTGCATTAGATATGAAAATGCAACAAGTAGACGCTCAATATCGTCCACAAATTGAGAAAAAAGTACAAGAAATTGAAAAAATTCAAGATCAAACTCAAGCAGAAGCTGAATTCAATAAATCTGTAGCTCCATTGCTTCAAAAAGAAAACGAAGAAATCAATAAAATTGCTCAACCTATGATGCAAGCAATTCATAATGCAGTTGAAAACATTCGTGTTGAGAAAAAAATGGATGTAATATTGGATGATCCATACACAATCCGTGCTGCTGACGCTAACAGCAAAATCGAAAACATTACTAACGAAGTAATTAGCCGTCTTAAAAAATAATATATAAAAATGGCCCTCTAGTTGAACTATCAACTAGAGGGCTTTTTTATGTTTAGTATTGGTATTTATTCTGGTTTATGAATAAGGTTTACTACGAATTCGCTGTCTTCAACAAGAGTTGCTTGGATGTAGTTGTCGCCGTTGAATTCTAATACTTGGCCTGGTACAAGTACATGTTCTTCAGTTTCGTTAAGGAAGACTTGTACTTTACCTTTTACTACTGTAAAGATGACATTTGCTTCTGGGTGATTGTGTTTTTCAACTTGTTCACCAGCTTTGCCGCCTTTTTTTACGATTACATAGTTAGGACCTTGGAATAATAAACCTAATTCTTGATTAACTGTGCCTGCCATAATAGACCTCCTAATTCTAGCTTTTTATGTTTTGAAAGCTGACGCTATCACTTAATTAAATTAACTTGTGTAATTACCTTATATTTATATTATAAATGATATTGCTTATCAATGCTGTGCCTGTAGCTACAGTTTTACAAAATATATATAAAATTTTAGACATGAAAAAACGAACGTAAAATTTTACGTTCGCTTTTTGCTTTTTATTCGTTTATAGTTCCTAAACAAACGAAATGTTATGTATTTATTATTTATTTTTCTTGATTGTATATAAACGTGTGCCGTTTTCTTCAGTCGTTACAAGTTCAAAGTTTGGATCTACCGCTTTTACAAAGGCTTCGAACCATGTTTGGTACGCAAGTGCCATGAACTTAGGATCAACGCCTGCTGTACGCCAGTAGCCTGCTTGTAATCTGTGATCGCCAACCCATGTGAATTCGTCAGGGCTTTCAGAAACAACTTGGTCACCACCATCGCAAGGCATGCCATTTACGTAGAAGTTTTGCAACGCATTGTAAATCGCTGGTGCAGTGTGTTCCTCAAGATTGTCTTGCGCCACAACGCCACATGCTTGGCCTTGTACAGCAAACGCATCAAGAATAGCTGTTACTACGTTCACCGCTTCGTCGCCGGAGTTAGTGTCGAGCAAATCTTTGATGAAAGCTGCTTCGCGAACAGATGCGATGTTAATTTGGTTGGACAACCAGCCATGGATATTACCATGATCGATGATGTTTTCTAATGGAATACTTGGATTGATTGGCTCGCCGTAAGTATCTACGGAGATGGAGTGCAATTCCTCTGCCAAATCATCAACAACCTTAGTTGTTTTCTCTAAAATCAAGTTTTCACGCTCAACGAGCAATTGAATTTTACGATATAACCAGTAATGGATGTGACCTAAGAATGCGGACATATTAAGCTCCTTTTCGTGCTGTTTCTAATTTTTGAACTAAATCGTATACATTAACACCGTGAATTTCTGCAGCTTGCCATAATGGTTCAGCCGTAGAAGATGGGCAACCAAGGCAACCCATACCGATGCTTTGTAACACAGGTACAACATTTGGATATGTATCTACGATATCGCGAATGATTGTATCTGGTGTAATAGGGGCGCCTTCTTCGAGGCGTGGTGCTTCTGGTTCAGGATCGTTACCATGACCAGGCAAGAACACAGCTGGTTCGTCGGATTTGCTTTCAGCTGGAGCACCTTCAAGGTCGCCTAATACAGCCGCTTTGAAAGCCTCTAAACCAATGCGGTCAATGAATTCGCCCATGCGCTCGATTTGTGCATTCTCTTTATAGTATGCAATGATACGATCTACTAATGCAAGAGCTTCTTTTTCAGTTGTTACTTCAGCGATGAGGTCGCCGATGCGTGGATGAGCACCGCCGCTACCGCCAGCGTAAACATTCCAACCCTCTACAGTACCGATAATGCCAACGTCTTTCATGCGGCTTTCAGTACAAGAGTTAAGACAACCGGACACGCCGATTTTCATTTTGCTTGGCATTTCTTGAGATAAATATTTGCGCTCAATTTGCATGCCAAGATGTACGCTATCTTGTTTAGCACGTTTACAGAATGTAGTACCTGGGCAGATTTTTACGCTGCGCACGCGATTAGATACAGTGTACGCTGGCTCCATGCCGAGCATTTCCCAAGCTTTATCTACGTCTTCTGCTTTCAAATTCGTAATCATAATGCGTTGACTGCCAGTCAATTTAAGAACGGCGCCGAACTCATTAGCTACGTCGATATATTTTTGTAATTGTTCTGGTTGAATGAAACCTGCAGGAACGCGAGGTGTAATTGCATAACGGCGTTGACCGTTTTTAATGCGTTGTAAATTTGCTGCAATTTGTGCCATGTTAGATCCTTTCCCGAGCCCTCTCTGCGGAGAATAGTGGCTTAAACTACTTAGTTAATCTATATAATTCTTTGTATATAATTTATACACGCCATTGGGTTTTGTGAAAGCTTCGCACGTATACGAACAGCGTGATGAGATCAACTAGGCGATGCCTCATCAAAACCCGGCGTAACGATCAGTACGGGTATTAAATACTGACCCGATGTTCTTAGTATAAACTATTTTAACACGTAATAATGTAACCTAAGCTACAAAAATGAAAAATTTCAATATTAATTATTAATACTATCTATGATTATATACGATAATGTTTTCACGTGAAACATTTAGGTCACTTATCGTATAATAAATGTATAGAATATGATTGATATAGGAGATATGATGAAGGTCCTTTACGATACAATTTTGAAAGCAACATATATAAGCCGTCCGAACCGTTTTGTGGTGACCTTAGATTTGAATGGTGAAAGTGTGCTCGCTCATTTGCCAAATCCTGGTCGCATGTGGGAGCTATTGTTTACGGGTGTAACGATGTACATTGTGCCTCATGATAAACCGGATGCAAAAACGAAATATCGTGTGGTCGGCATCGAGCGCGATGGCGTCGTGATTATGCTCGACACTAACTACAGTAATGATGTAGCACAGTATTTGATTGAAAATAAACTTGTCCCTGGCTGGGAAGAGTGGCGCGTTGTACGACGAGAGTATACGGTTAAACTACACGGTACATCATCTCGCTTTGACTTGTTTCTCACCAATGATAAAGGCGATGAGTTCCTGTTAGAGGTTAAGTCTTGTACGTTATTCTCTAAAACGGGAGCTATGTTCCCTGATGCCATTACAGAGCGAGGGCGTAAGCATTTACTACATTTGAAAGAACTACAAAACGAAGGCTACCATACAGGGGTTCTATTCCTCGTACAATGGGATAGAGCGCAGTGGTTCTTACCGGACTACCATACAGATTTAGAATTTGCTAAAACCTTCAAAGAGGTGGCACCGTCTTTAGATTGGAAAGCTGTTGCAGTGGCGTGGGATGAGACTTTTACTATGCCGACCGTAACACGTGAATGCTCCTATCCTAGTAGAATTCTTGACACAGAAGCTTACGATAGTGGCGTGTATGTGATGGTCATGCATCTCGACCATGATCTAGACCTTGAGATCGGATCTAAAGGAATGATGCATTTCAAGGCAGGTTACTATATGTACGTAGGCTCTGCGAAGGCGAATTTAACGAAGCGCATTGAGCGCCATAAGAGAAAACGGAAGAAAATGCACTGGCATCTAGACTACTTCCGCGGTCACTGCGAAATGATTGCAGGTCTACCGATTCGAACTAGCTGGGCTGATGCGGAATGTGCTCTCGCTGATGCGGTACGTGGTGTTGCTGAATGGGACGTACCTAAATTTGGATGCTCCGACTGTAACTGTAATAGCCACTTATTTGGGATGACGGAAAATCCGATACACAATAAAGAATTCATGGACGTAGTGGAACTTTACAGAATGAATATGCTAGATGAGATGGTTGAATGTTAGTTGCTATTATGGATGGGGCCCAGTTACATTCGTGTAGCGTTTGTTAAAAAAGACAGTCCCTTATTTCTTCGCTCCATAGTGACCTAAGTCGCTCATTCATAAGGGACTGTCTTTTTTATAACATCACATATGAATAAGTCCCATCCATAATAGCTTTAATCTATAAACCATATGCATTAGCATATTCATTCTAAAGCTATTAAATGGAGAGAAAGGGGAGTTGTGTATGACGTTGTTTAGGTGTGTGTTGTTGGTTGTCGTTGGTATTTGTAGTGTTGTATTAGGCGGTTGTTCTTTTGTGTGGACTACGGAGAACGGTGATCCGGCCACGCCAGAGGATATCAAGGCTAGTGTGGAGAAGGAGTTTTCTGTTGTGCATCCTAGTCTTGTTCTCCAGTCTTCTGTAGTGGAACAGGAGAAGCCTTTCCAGCGAAATGTGTATGTTTTTTATGATGAAAGCAATGGTTTTTCTTTTACTATAAATTCTGTGATGCATAGTCCAACTTTGCCTGCACCTGGTGGTGAACGTGATAATAATGCTGATTTTGCTTATTCTCAGGCGTATCTAGTTCATTTGAATTCTTCTTTGGTGGAGAGTGCTAAGCGGTATAGCATGCGGATGGCCACTCATGAGGAGGCGTTGGAGTTAGCTAAATCTAAAGCGACACGTGTAGCAGGAACTAATAAGATACCTTTATTTACATACGATGAGATTGTTTTTGTCGATAAATCTGTAAAGGGTGAAGATGTTCTTTCCTTTATGAAATCTATATATAGCCAATATAAACCGCAAGATAATCCAGCACTGTTACACACTGAAAGAAGCATAGGCTTTTACTATTTGCCAAATGGGGAAGAGGATAAAACAAAAGCTAAGTACTTGATAGGCTTTAGATTTATGGGAAAAAATGACTGGAAAGAAACCATGCTAACAGGCATTGGCAGTACTGCTAACGATACAACTGGTGTGGAACGAGACTTTGTTAACATTTTAGATCATATGGTACGTCAGTCTATTTGATTTGACTGGTAAGATGATAAAACGATTGTTTAGGGATTGCAATCCTAGAATTTTATATAGTTGAAGTAAATAAGGATTGTAATCCTAAAATATGATATAATTTAAAGGGATAAGGATTGTAATCCCTGTTTTGGTTAAAAGTAAGATGGATTAGGATTACTATCCTAATTTATGTTTCTACTCGTTGCAATAATAGTGAATATTGTTGAGATAAGGAGGTTATAATGCCTTTAATTCAACGCGAGCAATATTTAGAGTTTTTAAGGCGTCATAAAGATCAAGATGTAATCAAAGTCGTTTCAGGTGTGCGTCGATGCGGCAAATCTACATTATTTGAGTTGTTTAAACAAGAATTATTAGCTAGTGGTGTGAAAGCCAATCAAATCATTTCTATTAATTTTGAAGATTTAAAGTTTGAATCGCTACAGGAGTATCATGCCCTCCATGAGTATATAGTAGAACGATTGATTTCAGAGACTCCCATGTATGTATTTTTAGATGAAGTGCAGCATGTACCACAATTTGAGAAGGTCGTAGGGAGTTTATTTATCAAACCTAATGTGGATATTTATATTACAGGTTCAAATGCATATTTTATGTCTTCTGACATTGCTACATTGTTAACTGGAAGATATGTACAAATAGAGATGTTACCTCTTTCTTTTAAAGAATTTCATAGTGCATATAGTCAGCAAAACTTGTTAGATATGGATATATACAATTTGTATATCGAGCATAGTTCCTTCCCTAGGCTTGTACATGTTGAAGATGATGAAAGTATTGATGAATATTTAGAAAGTATTCTTAATACGGTTGTTCTGAAAGATATTGTGACGAGATTAAAAATTACAGATGTGCCTTTATTATTGGATATTATTAAATATTTATTAGCTAATATAGGGAGTTTGATTAATCCAACGAAAATTGCGAATACGCTCACTAGTTATGGTCGCAAAACGGATAATAAGACGGTTGAGAAATATTTACAAGGTCTCAAAGATGGTCTTTTAATCTATGAAGTTGACCGATTTGATGTAAAGGGAAAAGCGTTATTGCAGCGAAATGCTAAATATTATGTTGTAGATAGTGCATTCCGTAAGTTTTTATTAAGCCGTACAGATTCAGATCGCGGTCATATACTCGAGAATATTGTATATTTGGAATTAATTAGACGTGGTTACCGTGTTTATGTAGGGTATCTACAAAATGGTGAAATAGATTTTGTAGCTAAAAAGCCACATCGTTTAGAATATTATCAAGTAAGCTATACCGTAATGGAGGATACTACGTTACGACGTGAATTATCACCATTAGAGCAACTTGATGATAACTATCCTAAATATTTACTTACAATGGATGTGTTACATAAAACAGATAATCATAATGGTATAGAGCAAAAGAATGTTTTAGATTGGCTACTAGAGTAGGTAAAGTAGCTTTCACAAAAATGCCTATAATATTAGCGTTTAGCCCTTAAAAATGCTATAATTATATGATAATTCTATTATAGTGTTAGTAAAATGAGGTGAGATTGTGGCAGACCAACAATGGTCCCACGGGAATATTCATCCCGTTCAGATTGATAAAGAAATGAAGAACGCCTATATCGATTATGCGATGTCCGTAATCGTAATGCGTGCTCTTCCTGATGTGCGTGATGGCTTGAAACCAGTACATCGTCGTATTTTGTACGCGATGCACGAAACAGGCATGACGCCAAATAAACCGTACAAGAAATCCGCTCGTATCGTCGGTGACGTACTCGGTAAATATCATCCACATGGTGATAGTTCTGTTTACGACGCTACTGTACGTTTGGCGCAAGATTTCAATACGCGCTACCTCTTGGTAGACGGCCACGGTAACTTTGGTTCCATCGACGGCGATAGTGCCGCTGCGATGCGTTATACCGAAGTACGTATGGCAAAAATTACGCAAGAAATGCTCGCTGATATCGACAAGGAAACTGTTGATTTCATGCCGAACTATGATGAAAGCTTGCAAGAACCTACTGTATTGCCAGCGAAGATTCCAAATCTTCTCATCAATGGTTCCAGCGGTATCGCCGTAGGGATGGCGACAAATATTCCACCGCACAACCTTAACGAGGTATGTAATGGCCTTACCATGCTCATCGATAATCCGGATGTAACTGTGGACGAATTGATGACACAAATCAAAGGCCCAGACTTCCCGACTGGGGCGCTCATTTTGGGCCGGGAAGGCATTAAAAAAGCGTACTCCACAGGTCGTGGTAGCGTAAAAATGCGCGCTCGTGCAACCATTGAAGAAATGGCGAAGGGCAAGCATAAAATCGTAGTGACTGAGATTCCATACCAAGTTAACAAGGCTCGCGTTATCGAAACGATTGCGAACTTGAGCCGTGACAAGGTTATTGATGGCATCACAGCACTTCGCGATGAATCTGACCGTCAAGGTATGCGCATCGTTATCGAATTGCGCGCTGACGTGCAACCAGATATCGTTCTTAACAAACTATATAAACACACTCAACTTCAAGAATCTTTCGGCGTGATTATGTTGGCCCTCGTAGATGGTCATCCTCGCGTATTGAATTTGAAAGAAGTATTGGGTTACTACTTAGATCACCGTCTTAATGTAATCGTACGTCGTACTCAATTCGAGCTTAACAAAGCTGAAGCGCGTGCTCACATCTTGGAAGGCTTGTTGATCGCCCTCGACCACATCGATGAAGTTATCGCTACAATCCGCAGTTCTCAAACTGACGAAAACGCACGTAACGCATTGATGCAAAAATTCGGGCTTTCAGAAAAACAAGCAGTAGCCATCCTCGACATGCGTTTACGCCGTTTAACAGGTTTGGAACGTGAGAAAATCGAAGAGGAATACAAAGAATTGTTGGCATTGATCGAAGACTTGAAAGCTATCTTGGCTAGTGAAGCACGTCAACGTCAAATCATCAAAGACGAACTCGAAGATATGAAGAAGAAATACGGCGACCCTCGTCGTTCTGAAATCACTATCGATACGTCCGACCTTGATGTAGAAGACCTTATCGCTGACGAAGAGATGGTTATTACCTTGACTAAACAAGGTTACATCAAACGGATGAATGCCAACGTATATCGCAACCAACATAAAGGTGGCGCTGGCGTTATCGGCATGAAGACGAAGGAAGACGATTATGTAACACAAATTATGCATGTTCGTACGCATAATACATTGTTGTTCTTCACGTCTACTGGTCGTACATACCGCCTCAAAGCATATGAAGTGCCAGAAGCAGGTTCCCGCAACTCTCGCGGTACCGCTATGGTTAATGTATTGCCACTAGCTGTAGGCGAATCTGTTACGACTATGATCGACCTTGAACGCATTCAAGAAGATGTAAACTTATTCATGGTAACTGAGTTCGGCGTTGTAAAACGCACAGCTATCGAAGAATATCGCAACATCCGTCGTTCTGGTCTCAATGCTATTAATCTCGACGAAGGGGATCACTTGATTTCCGTAAGCGTAACGACTGGTAACCAAGATATCTTAATTGGTACTAAATCAGGTATTGCTATCCGCTTCAACGAAAACGATGCACGCCTTATGAAACGTGCGGCTCACGGTGTACGGGGCATTAAACTCAATGCTGGCGACGTAGTGGTAGGCGCTGGTGTTCTTAATTCTGATGAAAGCGAAGCACAAGTGTTCACTATTTCCGAAGAAGGTTTTGGTAAACGCAATGATGCAGAAGCTTACACATTGCAAAAACGCGGTGGTAAAGGCTCTAAAAACTTCAAAATTACGAACAAAACTGGTGATGTAGTAGCCGTAGAAGTTGTTCACAATGATGATGAAGTTATGCTTATCTCTGAACAAGGCAAAATTATCCGCTTCAATATGAACGATATCGCTGTGAAGAAAGGTAAAGCTATTTCTGGTGTGAAAACACAAAACCTTGACGAAGGTGATAAAGTAGCTAGCATTGCTGTGATTCCAAGTGCTGAAATCGACGATGAAGAAGTAGAATAATTTGTTTTACTAGTATATGTAAGAATCTATAGGCGGCCATCCTAGATGGTCGCTTCTAGCGTTAAGGAGTTTAGAAATGAAAAAATGGTTAGCTGCTATGTTTGCAGCAGGGGTTTTATTCTTAGGTGGCTTTGGTCAAGCAAGTGCTGCCGATTGGTACTATATCGATGCCGATTCTGATGATGCAGCATGGTTCATCGATAACTCTTCTGTATATAAAACAGATGATGCGGCCACTGTACTTGTTAAAATTAACAATGTAGAAGGTTTCACATACATCTACACAGTACGTATTGACCGTAAAGAAAAAACTTGGACAGAACTTGATACAACAGTATACAGTGCTGCAGGCGTAGCATTGTTGTCCAGTAAAGAAGCACAAAAACCTACAAAAATTGAAGATGATACCATGGGGGCGGAAGTTATGAAGGCCCTATGGGGTAAATAATCCAACAATTTAATAGAAGCTGATATTCGCTCTGTCTATTTAGATATTCAGAACGTATAGTAGCCCCGAACTATCCTGAAAGCCTCCATAGTGACCTAAGTCATTTTCAGAACAGTTCGGGGCTTTCTATTTTCTTACTAATCTTAAAGGGCGAATATCAGCCTTCAAATCTATTGGATTATTTAAAGCCCATAGGGGTCTTGCTAGACGTTCCTAGAGGAATAAGCTAAGTCGTTTTCATAGCAGTGTTGGGTCTTTTCTTTACTAAATTACCTTAGTATTAGTATTGGTATCCCTTAACCGCTAATATTCTTTTATTCCATAGGGCTCTGCATACCACCCTCTGGATTAGATTGTATTAACTATTATGATGGGAAAATTTAAATACTTCTTTTAAACTTATAATAACCAGAATTAGTGTAATTCCCCATCCAATTCGAGTGGCTAATAATAAATCATTTGACCAGATATTTAAGCAAGTTGCACCAATAGCTGAACCAATTGAAATCGCAACATTTTGCAGCATTCGTTGCAAAGCTCCTGTACTTCCTTGTATTTCCATAGGACTGGCTTGCATGATACTGGTAATATTAGCAGGTTGAAAGTATCCTCCACCAATACCGTAAATAAATAATCCTAATGTTAAAAGTTGATAAGGCCAGTTAGGATTAATCAGTAAAAGAAAGATCAAGGATATGATAATAATACTTAGACCAATATGGCTGAATAGTTTATTTTTATTGCCGTCATTGATTTTACTGGATATTCTTGAAAAAAGAACCAGTCCTGCAGGAGCTCCTAGAACAAGAAATCCAGTTTGCCCTATTTCTAGATGATATGATTGTTCAAAAATGAAGGGGGGAAGTAAAAATATCATTGCGGAGGCAAAGCCGAAGGCAACTGTTTGAAAAAGGTAAGAAATTATTTGAGGATTATTTTTTAGTCCTTTGATGTCGATAAGTGCGTGTTTGTTATTAAGTTGTACATAGTAAAATATAATTCCGAGTAACAAGCTAGATAATATCAGGATTATACCAATTACGAATAGACGTGATTGGTTCAATAAAGATAATCCTAATAAGAGAGAAACAAGCATTAGCGCGTTTATGGTAATTCCAAGAATATCTAATTTCCGTCTGTTGATTTTCTCGGAGAGTTTATTGAGAAGAAAACTATTACATGCAATTCCGAGAATTACAAAAGGAATATTTATCCAGAAAATAAGTTGCCAGAAACTTAAGGAAAGTATGATTCCGCCCAAAGAGGGTCCTAGGATGGGTCCTAGACCAATCATAATTCCTAGGATACCAATAGAGCTGTTTTTATGATTTTCAGAAACTAAAGTTGTAATTAGTGCTATAGAAGTAGCTTGTAAAGCAGCAGCTCCTATGCCTTGAAAAATTCGTCCAATAATCAACAAATTGATATTGTCAACCAATCCACAAAATAAAGAACTCAGACCTAAAAGCACGAATCCTAAATAAGAAATTTTTAACTTTCCAAATCTATCGCTTAATACGCCTAAAGGTAGAATAGAGATAGCTAAAGCTAAAGTATAACCGGTTATTGTGAATGCTACAATATCAGTTGAAGTTTGAAATTGATCTTTAAAAAAGGGTAATGCTATATTGATGATTCCTGTATCAAGAGTGGATAATAACATTCCCATACCTGCAACAATTGTTATGAGTAAATCTTGCAATTGTTTATTCATAAAGATTTCTCCTTTTCTTTAAAACTATTAAGTATAATATAATAAGTTTAAAGTCTATAATCAAACGATTCAAAAAATATCGAATCGTTTAGGAGGATGTTTATGGCTATTAGAATTCGGTTTAGCGATTATGCTTTGAAAACAAATGAAACGTTGACACAAAGAATACAATTTGTGTACTCCCCTCTAAACGAACTTTTTAGAAGTCTACATGTTCTTCTAAATCCTCGTCATCACGGAACTAATATTGATTGGGTGATTAAGATACAAGATAAACTTACTGTAGAATTTTATGAAAATCTTCATTACTTCCAACTTTTTTATGAACTGGGGGTCTCTCCTGTTTTACTTTGTAATTTTCGTTATCATATGACAACGATTGAGGAGGAAATACAAAATTTAAAGGAATTTCTTGTTAATTATCCGACTATTCAATTAATTGAGTATTTGGAGAGAATAATAGATGATAGAGAAAATGCCTTTATTCCAACATTAGCAAAAGGACTAGAATGGAAAGATTTTTCTTTGAATGAAAATGATCAATTGCTTAAAGATTTGAGGCAAAATGCTATAAGTGTTTACAGGAGACTTTTTTCTTTTATTGATTGGTATAGAAAATCAATTTTTGATGATATTTGGAAAGAAAAATCAATTGAGCAAAAACTTTTAATTGAAATACAAAAGCAATCATCATTTTTGAGGGAAAAAGGTTTTATAGAGATGTTTAATCATTTACAAATTGATCGAATCCATTGGGAAAAAGGCGCTTTAGCTATTATTAAACCTTTTGATCAAGAGGTTTATTTAAAGGACAGTGACTCCATTATGTTGTTACCAAGTTATTTTATTTGGCCGCATCTGTTTGTTGAATCTTTTAATCAAGGAATTGCTATTACTTATGATATTGCGGAGCAACCAAGTTATTATAACTCCACACCGGAGGGATTAGTTACTATTTTTAAAGCCTTGAGCGATTCAGTGCGGCTGCAAATTATGAATTATGTTTTGGAAAAACCAAGTACGACACAATCTTTAGCGCAAATTTTATTAATGACTGAATCAAGCGTATCGAGACACTTACAAATTTTAAAAGACGCAAAGTTATTGAAAGCAAGAAAAGTGAAGAAGTTTGTTCTATATGAACCGACAGAGTTAGTTACTCAACTTATGCCGAATTTCTATCGTTTCTTTCGAAATTGAGAGAAGATGAATTACTATGTTGATATCATTAATATGTCCCTTCACAGAGACAAATAGTTTTAAAAACTGATTTGAATAGATTGATGGAAGATTTTTATAAGTAGATTTCTATCGATTTAATTCTGGAGTGATTGTATGTTTCGGAAATACTTTGATGCCGGTTGATAGAGATAAATATTAGCCCTTAAATACGTTGGATTACTAAAGCCCCTAGACCTCTGCACACCGTCCTTAATAGATTTATATTAATTATGCAGTTTATAGAGTTTTTGTTAGTATTATGCAATTATGGTGTTATAATGAAGGCGTAGGGAATTTATATATGTAGATTGCATAGTTATTTGAATTTATAGTCAGGAGAGAATAGTTATGAAGAAATGGTTTGCTTGTTTAGCAGTAGCAGGTTTATTGTTTAGTGCTGGTGTGGGTGTGTCTCATGCTGAAAGTTGGTATCCATTAGAAACGGACCAAACTGGCCGTACTGGTTACATCGATAATGATTCTGTTAATAAAAATGATGCTCAGGCTACATTGCGCTTAAAGATTGTAGATCCAAATGGAGAACATTCTATTTATACGATGACATTTAACCGTGCTGATAAAACAGTACAACTCATTGATGTTACCGCCTATAATCCACAAGGCTATATGATTGGCTCTGAAACATTGGCAAATACAAAAATACAAATACAAGAAGGAAGTAATCTAGATCACGTGTATCACTTGATTTGGTAAACTTCCTCTTCAGTTATGAACGGGTGGATATATCTCTTCGGCCTCCATAGTGACCTAAGTCGTCCTTAGAGATATATCCACCCGTTTTCTCATCTCCTAATAAGGAAATATATCCAAAACGGCGTTTGGGAGTAGTTACCTAAGTAGGTCTCAAAGAGATAGAACCCTTTCTGCACATATGATAAAATTTACTCAAAACTGCGTAGGGAGATAGTGACCTAAGTCGTCCTTAGAGATATATCCACCCGTTTTCTCATTTCCTAATGAGGAAATATATCCAAAATGGCGTTTGAAAGTAGTTACCTAAGTAGGTCTCAGAGAGATAGAACCCTTTCTGCACGTATGATTAAATGTATCTAAATTAAATATTCCCTTATTTTATGGTATAATTTAAGGGAATATTTTTACTTATAAGGGATTAGAACAGAGTGGAGGTGTGTGCATGCGACGTTTTGAGTATGGTCGGATTCAGTCTTTGTCGTGGGATATGGATATTTTAAGTCTTATCGCAGGGATTTACCGGGCGAATGGCAAGGAGGAGGTTTTGCTTTCACAGAGTCCTGCCATATTAGATTCTCTTGTAGAGGTGGCAAAGGTTCAGAGTACAGAGGCTTCGAATGCGATTGAAGGGATTGTGACGACGAGTACACGTCTTCGGCAGTTGGTAGCTGATAAGACTACGCCACGAAATCGGGATGAGCAGGAGATTATAGGGTATCGTGATGCCTTAAATGTCATCCATGAAAGTTGTGACTCCATATCTTTGTGTCGCAATCATATTTTACAGTTACACAAGATTTTGTATAATTACCAGTTCAATGCTCGTGGTGGACAGTTAAAGAGTGTACAGAATTATATTAGTGCTACCTATTCCGATGGACGGACAGAGGTGTTATTTACTCCCCTGGTGCCCTATGAGACAGCAGAGGCCCTCGACCAGATTTGTGCTGAGTATAATCGCGTTGTAGGCAATAGAGAGGTGGAGCCACTCCTAGCTATTCCTATTTTTATACATGATTTCCTATGTATTCACCCATTCAATGAGGGAAATGGTCGTATGAGCCGTTTACTTACGACATTATTGTTGTATCGTAGCGGCTTTATGGTAGGCAAATATGTATCATTAGAGGCCAAGATTGCAAGAAATAAAGATATGTATTACGCTGCTTTACGCGAGTCTAGTGATACTTGGTATGATGAAAGTTCCTGCCCTATACCATTTATTCGCTATTGGTTACAAATGTTATTAGCTGCGTATCATGACTTTGAGGACCGCAGTTCTATACTGACAAATAGTGGTTCAGCAATGGATCAGGTAAAAGTAGCTATCGATAGTTATTTAGGAGCTTTTACCAAGCAAGATATTAGAGACTGGTGTCCTAATCTCAGCGATAGTTCTATTGAAGGGGCTGTACGCGCTCTTGTGAAGGATGGTTATATTCAACGTAAAGGCGGAGGCCGTTCTACCTATTATGTGAAGCTTTAATAATTGAGTACGTTTGTCTTTCATAAAATATTTAGCTTCATCGAATATACTAGATTTCATATTCTTGTATTTAATTCGAGAGGTATTAATATGAAAAAAACATTGGCAGCTGTTTTAGCAGCAGGCGCTTTATTTATTGGTGGCATTGGTAGTGTTGATGCGGCAAATTGGTATACTGTTGGTACTGATAGCAATGGTATCACTTGGTCCATCGATAATGATTCTGTTAAAAAAGATGATAAAAAAGCTGTTTTGGATATCAAAGCTATGGATTACGAAGGTTACCATTACATCGTAACTGAAGAGTTCAATCACAAAAAACGAGAAGTAAAAGATGTTAAGGTTACTCTTTACAATCCAAAAGGTGAAGTAGTAAAACAAGAACAACCTAACAAAAGTACTCGTAAGGTTGAACAAGGTACTCCTGCATATGCTGTGTACACACTTATTTGGGGTGATAAATAATCTGATCCTCCGAGGATTATGATTTTTGGTGAAAGCCTACATGCGCACGTTCTCATTAGAGGGCGTGCCTTTTTATTTTATTTTAATTCCCCGAAAAGTAGTGAATTATTTGCTTATTCGTGGTACAATGAGACTAATATTACGCAAAAGTGTGACATTTCTACATAGTATAAACTTTCACTATAGCGTATACTAAAGATAAGATGTAGAAGTACGCCTTGAGCGCAGTGTTCTGTTATTTGGCTTATTTCTCCAAAAGGTTTGATAGTTCTAGTTTGTTAGAGGAGGTCCTCATGTCTCAATACGAATTTATCGATAAACGTGTGCCGATTGCGCTCGACAATCCATCCATTTATCACGACATTTCTAAGTGTAAAAACTGTACGTTATGCCGTCGCGCTTGTGCGGACGTAATGAGCGTACTTGACTACTATGATCTTGATGCCAACGGCGATGTGCCAGTGTGTATCCACTGTGGTCAATGTGCGGCTGCATGTCCATTCGACTCCATGCATGCTAAATCTGAGCTTGAAAAGGTGAAAGCAGCTCTTGCAGATCCTGAAAAAATCGTAGTAATCCAAACAGCTCCAGCTGTTCGTGTAGCTATCGGTGAAGGCTTCGGTTATGAACCAGGTACATTCCTTGAAGGTAAAATGGTTGGTGCTTTACGTGCATTAGGTGCAGATTATGTAGTAGACACTAACTTTGGTGCAGACTTAACAATTATGGAAGAAGCATCTGAGCTTGTAGAACGCCTAAAAAATGGTGGTCAAATTCCTCAGTTCACAAGCTGCTGCCCGGCATGGGTACGCTTTGCGGAAACCTACTTCCCTGAATTGATTCCTAATTTGTCTTCCACGCGTTCTTGTATCGCTATGGAAGCAGCTATGATTAAAACATACTTCGCTGAGAAAAAAGGCATTAATCCTAGCAACATCGTGTCCGTATCTGTAAACCCTTGTACTGCTAAAAAAGCAGAAACGAAACGGGAAGAAGAAAATGCAGCGGCTCGTTACCATAATGATGAATCCATTGGTATGGATACAGATATTTCCATTACAACTCGTG
This sequence comes from uncultured Veillonella sp., assembly GCF_963522475.1. Taxonomy (GTDB): domain Bacteria; phylum Bacillota; class Negativicutes; order Veillonellales; family Veillonellaceae; genus Veillonella. The sequence goes on from NZ_CAUQYW010000005.1 coordinate 22,217, forward strand.
AGTTCATCCGTTGGATTCAAGAGGAAAACCTCGACTTCAATGCCATTGAAGAATCTCAATTCGATGACTTAATCGGTATGGAAACTGGTGCATCTATCATCTTCGGTAACACTGGCGGTGTTATGGAAGCGGCTATGCGTACAGCATACAAGCTCATCACTGATAAAGAGCCACCTCCACACGCATTGACTCACCTTGAGGAAGTTCGCGGTATGCAAGGTGTAAAAGAAGCGACTGTTCAATTGGGCGATGATGTAACATTGTCTGTTGCAGTCGTTCATGGCGGTAAAAATACACGTGATTTCCTTAATGCATTGAAAGACAGCGGCAAACATTACGACTTCATCGAAGTTATGGCTTGCCCAGGTGGCTGTATTGGTGGCGGCGGTCAACCGCGCACTAAATTGCCTCAAGCAGTTAAAACTAAGGAAGCTCGTATCGGTGGTCTTTACGAAGCGGATGAAAATTACAAATGGGTTGCTTCCTATGAAAACCCAGAAATCCAAGCATTGTACAAAGATTTCTTGGGTGAACCATTGGGCCATAAGGCACACGAACTCTTGCATACCCATTACACAGATCGCAGCGCAGTTCTTGGTGATCGCAAGGACGTAACACCTGAAACTTGTCCAACATCTCCTAAATATAAGGGCTAATCATACTAAACAAAAATAAATCCTACGGGTCATGAGTGACGTGATGCTTGTGTAGACTTTGACTACTATGAGCGTCACCTTACATGCGATTCGTAGGATTTTTATTTCTACTTTTCAACTTTACGATGATAAATTGATATAGAATTTATCTTTTACCATGAGGAAAAGATGAATTATATAGTGTATAATATATAAAAAGGTGATATGTAAGAGAGTACTGCAAGGAGTTTTGAGGAGAGATGAACTTGTTATTCTGGCGTGTCCTATGTGGCATAGCCTTGGTAGTCGCTGTTATCGGTGCTGCTGGATGCCAACATGAGAGTCAGGCAGAGCAGGAAGAGGTACGCACTATATCGTATCGGGCCGTTATGCAATCAGATAAGCCTGTTCCAGAAAAGGTGAATACCTGGCTTGGAGCTATGTCTCAAGAGGATAAGATAGGCCAGCTGATGATGATTAGCCTTCATGGTAACACGGTGGGACAGTCCCAAAGGGACGTAATCCGTAAATATCGTGTGAGCGGCGTTATGCTTACAAACGGAAATCTACATAATAAAGATCAAGTGAAAGCTTTCACAAAAGACATCATGCAAACGGCCACAACTGCTAGCATGATAACGCCATATATAGGGATTAATAGGGATAAGGTATTGCGTTCGAATGAAAGTTTCTTGCGCTTGCCAGAGCCAAATCGATGGGGCCAATTGCCGATGGAACGAATTGTCAATTTAGTCACTCGTTCAGCTATTGAAATGCGAGATATGGGTTTTAATCTCATTATGGGACCTAATGCAAATCTTGGGGTACCGAATGTGTCCTATACATCTGATCCTACTTGGGCAGGACATATGGACCTTGCCATGGCGGAGCGCTATCAAATCAATCAGATATGGTTTGGCTATAACTACTTTCCAACGGTGAGCCTTGGTGATGCGTCTTTTGGAACGGCTAATGAGGCGAAAGCATATCTCAATAATACGGATGTAGCCGTATTCAAACGTCTCATTTCACAGACGACGGCGAATACATATATGCTTATTATGAGTCATGTGCAAATCCCTGCTATCGATAATACACACCTGGCGAGTACCTCTAAAGCAATCATTACGGATTGGCTACGACATGATCTTGGATATAATGGAGTGGTCATGACCGACCGTATCGATATAGGCGCTTTGCAAGCGAACCAAAAGATAGGGGACTTTGCTGTGTCTTCCATTGTGGCCGGTAGTGACCTTGTCCTCGTTGATGCAGATACTGTTCATATCGATGAAGTACATCGTGCATTAACACAAGCGGTAGCGAATGGAACCATTACAAATGATCGACTCAATGATGCGGTTAAGCATATTCTGTTGATGAAGATGCAAACCCAAATACAACAATAAAGACGTGCTATACTATAGAGTAAGCACGTCTTTTTTATATGCTATATTTTGCATAGTAATTTAGTTATAGTATTAGCAGAAATATAGTAAGTATAAGGCTTTTTGTCATTAGATGCGTAAAAAGTAAACCATTAAATAAGCATATTTTATGCGTAAAAATTTTAACATAATAAAAAGTCATGTTAATAATATGAAAATAAGTTTAAAATTGTTTTAAATTTATGATATAATAATCTCCATAGAATGTTGGAGGTGAGAGTATATGAATTTTGTGGGACGTGCTGAGATTATTGAGAGTATCCAGTCCCGTGTTGCGATGGGTCAAATGAGTTTGTGTGTTGTATACGGCCCACATCGTAGTGGCAAATCGTATGTGGCTTCCCAGCTCGTACGACGTCATAAGGCGTTATACTTGGCGGGGCGCATAGCTAATGAAGCCATTCATGTAGCTGATATGAACCGAGCGCTTGAGGCACGTTTTGTTCCTACCGATGGGCAGGACAAATTTGAACCCATTGCTAGCTTGCAAGAGGCTTTTAAGGGTCTTTTTGAAGATAGTGTGAAAACGCCTCAGACAGTGGTGATTGATGATTACCCATCCTTGGTGGAGGCTGTACCACAGTTTCCCATTTATTTGAGTGATTTGTTAGAGGCCTACAAAGAAACAAGCCATTTGAATATTATTTTGATGGCGAATGGGTTAGAACAACTCGATGGTCGTATTATTGGTGAGCGTAGTTTAATAGGTCCTTATGTATCAGAATACTTCGAGGTGAAACCGTTCTCTTTGGTTGATATGAAATCCTTGGGGCTTCACTATCCTAAAGATGACTTGCGTACTGTATTTGCCGTAACAGGTGGTTTGCCTGCGTATGTACATTACTTTGATAATGGTGAAAGCATTGATACGAATATCATTAATTTGTTCTTCTCTGTATCAGGGGCTCTCTTTGAAGAAACGCAGCATATCTTACATCGAGATATGAAAAATATAACGGGTGCTAATGCCATCTTATCTGGCCTAGCTACCTTGGAGCGTCCATACTATGTAGAGTTATTACAAGCTAGTCAAATTAAAAGCGGTACCTTTACATCTCGCTTAAATGACTTAATGTCCATGGGCCTTGTAGGGCGAATCCAAGCGAATAGCCGTGGTCCTGCGAAGTACGCTGATTACCACTTTACAAATAGCATGTTCCATTTCTGGTATCGCTATGTGTATAAATACTGGGGCGACATTGTTCGTGGCAATGGTGCAGACGTGTACCATACCTATGTAAAACCACAATTGAAAGACTTTGTGGAAGCCTCCTGTATTGCTATGTAAGTAGACAATTTACTTTTCTTAAGAAAAGACACCGCATTTCAAGTGTGGTGTCTTTTTGTATTGATTATTTCGCTATACTATTTTTATTTTCCGCAATTACCGATTAAGATGTATAGTTCTGTCCTTTCAGAGATAGAAATTAATAGTAGATTGTAACAAAATATGACGAAATTTTAAGGAATTGCTAATTTGTCAAAATCCCCTTTCTACGCTATTGTGTAGATAAGCGCTATGCCATGGCAGGAAAGGGGATTTATGTTATACAAAAACGAAGAACCGTTAGTACAACGAACCTGTATTAAAACTGCAAGCTTACAATCTGAGGTATTCTCGAAGAAAGAGTTAATGTCTGATACATCACAATCTGAGAAAATCTCTTCCAAGAAAGTACCTGCTAAGGAAGGTCTATCTAAAAAGATATCTTCTACGGAACCAACGTACAAGGTGCCGGAAGAGTTAACATTACAGACTCTAATTTGCGGGCATCAGGTATTAACATCCTTATCAGATAAGAGCCTCGTGTCTATCTGTCAAAATCCAAATATGCGGATTCAGACTGTAGGATATCAGCCGTGGTCCGTTGATGAGCTGCGCCATGATGCGGCTCAAATCGAACTCTGTCGTAGGTATCGACCACTTATATTGCATTATACGAATCGCACAGGCAATCGTGAGTTCCGTGAAGATTTAGAGAGCTATCTGTGGGCTATACTATTAGAATCCATTTATAGCTTTGATCTAAAAGGCTCCGTACCGTTTCCAGGCTTTGTAAAAGCTGGTGTTAGATATGGTTACATGCGGTATTGGAAGCGAGAGCGTTTGCGCAATCATCGTGAGATTCATATACCAGACCGCATCACCGATGATGGAGAGGTAACGATTGGTATGGATATCTTCTCATCTGGAGAAAATATAGCAGATATGATCATGACTGCTGATGAAGAACAACGACTACGTGCTCGCCTTGTATGGGCCCTGGGTAGATTATCTCAAGATCAACAAGACCTACTGCGCCGTGTATACGGTGAATGTAAAAGCCTTGTATCCGTTAGTGAAGAATTGAACTGCAGTCGTCAAGCTATCCAACGACGTCATGAACGGGCCATTCGGAAGTTGCGTAGGTATTTGACTACAGATTTTAATAAGATACAAGTGCATTAGACCCATTTTTTAGCCTATTGATCTAGGTCTATCTATAATGTATAGAATACATTGCCTCTAAGGGGAGATAGTGTCATGTACATGTGTTAATCTAATTTAATTTCTTATTTATATTCTTGATTTTGTATAATTAGATTAATCACGATTAACAGATATACATAAAATATGCAATTCTCAATGCAAATGAGAAAATAATGACTTATATAGGTATATATTAGTTTTACAAGATCATAAAGTCTTTAATTTTATATAAATTTCTATAGTTTTGTGTATATATTTACAAAATATACAATGTGATATACAATTAAACCAACGGCAGATTAAAGCATGCGAATCTGCTTTCACAGAACACGTGTTCATTGTATTGTTGAAAGGAATATTCCTAAATTCAGTGGAGAGAATTCCTATGATGACAAATAATGAAGTACCAGAAACAATGGCCAAGTGGCTATCTAAAGGAGAGAATTTGGATTTAATTTATACGAATCCAAAGAATCATATTGTTTGTTTTATTCCTATCTATGAACCTGGCGGCGGAGATAGTACGATGTGCTATTTTGTAGATGGCCGTCAAGAATTGGTACATCTACCAATCCGCACTATTTTGCGGGAGTTGGCTCTGCAGGAAGGTCTACGGCCCAATTACATTATGACCAGCGATGGTCGACGTAGTAACTATACGGCACCTAAGACCTATGGTCCACACCTAACCTTTTGCCATATTAAATGTCGGCGCCCTATCGGTAAGGACGTGGTATATGGACTGTTTAACGTAGCCATACCTTATAAATACATCGTTACAGATGGTCCAGATCCAGATACGAGCTACATTCACGTGGGTGACTTTAAACCAATCTTGGTATACCAAGCCCCACGCCACGTAAAACACAAACTGAATGAAGCTGTGCTATATTTACATTAAATAATCCCCCATTGGGGTCAGATATGCACTATCTTATTTTTATAGGTAGTACATTTTTTGTTAAATGAGCTTTATTTCTTATCTTCTTTAATCATGCATCTTAGTTATTTTTAAATTTTTCATGAATGTGTTATTGTTATATTTATAATGAGTTAGTTGCACAGCGTGCTATTCAGAGGTGTTATGTGTAATCAAACACATTAGGTATATTGTTATTAGTTTTAATAGAATAGTGAAATGTATTAGCCCATTTGTGCTAGTGCGTTTCTTTGGATGTGAATATGGTTCAATCAATAGAGCGTGGTATTGAGATACTCAAGTTGTTAGAGGCGGGCCCGCTTGGTGTGACTGAGTTGGCTAATGCGACGGCGTTGCCGAAGACAACGGTTCATCGGTTGCTCAAGACCTTTGAGGCTCATCATTGGGTTGAGTTCAATGGAGCCAAGAAGTATCAGTTGTCGTGGGGCATTTTGCCCATGGCAAAGTCCTTTCTTATGTCTTTGGATGTGCGTGCTATTGCGCAGCCGTATATGGTGGCCATTCGTAATCAGTTGCAGCAATCCGTGAATTTGTTCTTGGCGCAGGGCGATTATCGCATCTGTATCGAGCGTGTTGCGGCGGACAAGCCATTGCGTCACGACATTAAGATCGGCACGGTGTACCCTATCTTTAAAGGGGCGGCAGGCAAGATTTTCGGTGCCTATATGGCGGACTTCAAGGATACTGATATGAGTGCTGCTGAAAGCGCCCAAATTCGTCATGATGGATTTGTGGTAACACGAGGTAATCGAGTGCCTGATGCGGCATCCATCGCAGTGCCTATCTTCTCCTTTGGTAATAAGCTTGAGGCGGTGATGACCATCTCTGGTCCTATAGGGGACTACCCAGAAGAGCGTGTCAAAGAGTATCTAGCTGTCATGATAGCATTAGGTCAAGCTATTTCTAAACAGATGGGAGCGATTTTATAAATTTATTTTTTACCTATTAAATGGAATAGTATTCCATTATACGGAACAATTATTAGTGCATTAATAGACAAATAAATAGAAAGATAGATAAATAAAAACAGGTTATTAGCTACAGGTTTTATAAGGCTTGTATAGGTAAGTATATAAATTTATGTTTTTATAGTGTGTATGTTGGAGGTAGAAATGAGTCAGCTTTTACAAGAAATCGAATCATTAAGACAGCCCATGAAGGAGTTGAACGATTTCATTTTCGATCATCCAGAGATTGGAAACGAAGAGTTCCAAGCCCATGAGTTGTTGACGAATTTGTTGGAGAAGGAAGGGTTCACCGTAGACCGCGAGGTGAGTGGCCTAAAAACTGCTTTTAGAGCAGTGTACCACGTAAACGGTGGCGGTCCAAAGATCGGTTTGCTTTGCGAGTACGATGCGCTTGAGGGCTTGGGCCATGCGTGTGGTCACAATTTACAAGGTCCATCCATTTGTACAGCGGCAATTGCTTTGAAACGTACGTTACAAGCGCCTTGCACGTTAGTTGTGTACGGTACGCCAGCAGAGGAAACGGCTAGTGGCAAGCTCGTTATGGCTCGTGAGGGCGTGTTTGATGATTTAGATCTTGCTTTCATGATGCACGGTAGCGATACGACGACAGTAGACGGAAAGTCCTTGGCGCTCAATCTCGTGAATATCAAGTTCCACGGCAAGTCTGCTCATGCGGCGATTGCCCCAGAGAAGGGCATCAGCGCCTTAGATGCGGTGTTGTTATTCTTTAACGGCATGGAGTACTTGCGTGAACACGTGCCTACAGAGGTTCGCATGCACGGTATCATCACTGATGGTGGCAAGGCAGCGAATATCGTGCCAGACTATGCATGCACTCAATGGTATATTCGATCTTCCAGTCGGATTCGTCTCGATGAGATTGTGGACCGCGTGAAAAATGTAGCTCACGGTGCAGCTTTACAGGTTGGTGCTACCATGGAATGGGAAGAGGTTAAGGCGTACGACAACAAAGTCAATGTACAAACCTTGAATGATATACTTTTAAAAAATGCAGAAAAAGTAGGAGCCCCAGAGATTTCTGAGCCTCGTAAGGTGACGGGATCCACTGATTTCTCTAGTGTTACGTTCCGCGTGCCAGGTGCGTGCTTGCGCGTGAAATTCGTAGGCAAGGGCGTAACTAGTCATTCTCAGGAATGGTTAGATAATGGTAAAAGCCAGCTCGCTGAGGACGCTATCATGTATGGCGCGAAGGGCATTGCTTTATCTGTTGAAGAAATCCTTGAAACACCAGGCTTATTAGAGAAAATTAAAGAAGATTTCAAACAGGCAAAGGAAAACTTCTAAGTATTGTGTTGTAAATGGAGGGAACATGTATGAATTTGTTAGTTTGTTTATTAGTCATTGCCATAACGGGGACATTGGTTATTAAGAAATTTAAAGCGCAAACTGTATTGTTGTTGGGTGGTCTTATTATGATGTTCGCAGCATACTTGTTAGGATACACAACATCATTCGTAGAAGAGAAGAAGGCCACAGGGGTTCTTTTCTTTGATGCTTTTGAATTCATTAATATTACAACTGCTAAAGATGCGGCAAATCTTGGTCTCATGATCATGACTTGTACTGGTTTTGCGAAGTATATGGACCACATTGGTGCCAGCTCTCGCCTCGTTGTAACAGCTATTAAACCGCTTGGTAAAATGAAATCTGCGTACCTAGTAATGGCGCTCACATTTATTCTAAATATGTTCATGTCCCTAGTTATCCCAAGTGCATCTGGTCTTGCAATGCTCATGATGGTAACTATCTTCCCAATTCTTGTGCGTTTAGGCGTTAGCCCTGTAGGTGCTGCAGCAGCTGTTGCTACAGGTCACTTGCTCGACATCGGTCCTGCATCTGCTACTACATTACTTGTATCTAAAACAGTAAACATGCCTGTTCATGAATACTTTGTTGGGTATCAGTTGAAAGTCTACATTATCTGTGGGTTAATGACTGCTATTGCTCATTTCGTATGGCAAAAATATTTAGATAAAAAGTCTGGTCATGTTCCTGCAGAATACGTAGAGGCTCATAAATCTGATGATCTTGAAGTAGGTCCATTACCATATATTTTCTTACCATTGTTACCATTAATCTTTATTCTTGGCTTCAGCGATTATGCTATTCAAGGCGTTAAGATGAACGTAAACCTTGCGATGTTCCTTAGTTTATTTATCGCTATGGGTTGTGAGCTTATCCGTCATCGTGACTTCCGTAAAATGGCGGCCAGCATCCAAACCTTCTTTAAAGGCATGGGTGACCAATTTGCTAATACTGTAACACTAATCGTTGCAGGTGAAACATTTGCTTTTGGGTTGACTTCTCTTGGTATTGTAAAAGAATTTGTTACTGCAATCCAAGGCCTTGCTATTTCTGCTGATGTAGTAGGTGTTATTGTATCTACAATTATTACTGGTTTGAGTATTGTAATGGGCTCTGGTGTTGCATCTATGTTCGCTTTTGCTCCACTAGTTCCTAACTTTGCAGCTGATTTAGGTGGTAATGCCACAACAATTCTTCTCGGTATGCAAAACGCAGCTAGCGTAGGCCGTCTACTCAGCCCAATCAGTGCTGTTATGATCGCCGTAGCAGGTATCGCAAATATCTCTAGTTTTGACCTTGTAAAACGTACAAGCGTACCTGTTATCGTTACTTTCATTACAAGTACAATTGCGATTTTGCTTATTCACTAATTCTACACAGGATTTTGTTGGTATATATCGATTAACTTGCTAGTGGAATTACAAACAAGTTATTACTAATAAAATATGTAAATTACTAAAGGCTCTACCTTCTTTTGAGGTAGAGTCTTTTGTAATTATAAAATGAATTTAAAATGAAGTTTTCGTTGACTGGCCGGCTTTCACTATTTATAATGAATATGAATTAATATAGATGATTTTCAGTAGATTTATAAATACAAGTGTGAATTGTATTTAAGGGGTAAGAGAGCGTATTATGAAGGTGTATAAAGCTTTATTAATAGGTAGTGTGTTAGGGACAATTAGTATGCCAACAGTGATGGCGGATATGTATAATAATGTCGATTTAGGGACAGATAATATCGTTGTGGCTAATACATCTGCTAATGTAGCGGTAGGTAATATGAATACTACGGATATTTGGGGGATTGCCGTAGGCTCCAATAATAACGCTAGACTTGGTACCATTATCGTTGGCCGTGATAATACGGGGAATGACAATCAAGTTATTCTAGGCTCGAATAATACAGCTACAGCTCCGAGACATAGACAATCGAGCGGTACGGGTAACTTTGTGGCAGGCGATCATAATGTAGTAGAAGGTGATTCATCCATTGTTATTGGTCGCTATAATAGAGCTATATCCGAAGATGCGCTTCAGCCCATAACAGTTATTGGCAATACTTCGACTGCTAAAAGCAATGGTATCGTCATTGGTTCTAATTCAGAGGCAGATGCTGGTAATATTGCGATTGGCAATTATGTACATGCTATTGGTAGACCTTCTAGGGTAGATCCTAATAATATATTTAAGTTCTTACATTCTGATGCTAAACGAGAGTCCGATAGTTTGGTTTCTTTTGGTGCCAGACAGTTGACAGGTGTACAGCCAGGTGCTATGACTGAAACCTCTATGGATGCTGTAAATGGGGCTCAATTATATAGTGTAGCCAAAGAGGCGATGCGTCATTCGACGGTGGCTGCTGAAGATTATACCTATGATATTATTGTCACTGAAGGTAAGAATGCAGATGGCTCGACTAAGTACAAACTTAAGATGGCCGATAATTATGTAACCTCTAAGATCCCTACGGTTAATAGTAGCTTTAATATTACGGTGAATAAATATAGAGAGTTTAATGCGTTAAAAGATCATTATTATGTGTCCTTGAATTCGGATTTGGAGAACTTAAACTCTGCTCAGTTTTTCGAACATGAGTACCCATATAGTGAGCCTGTAGAAAATTCGAATGTATCTGAAATTAATAGTAACGAAGTGCGATTTGATAATAGTCGAGCTAAATTAGGCTCCTCCTTAACAGCACAGAGCGTTCAATTTAATGCTGAGAATAGTATATCATCCTTAGATAGTACGTTTTTAACTTTCAAAAATACTATTAATGGTAATACGAGTACCTTTGGTCCGAGTGGCTTTTTTAGTGAAACAAAGGATGGCAAGCGAATCGAGTTTTCCTCTGAGTACATTAACGCAGGGAACCAACAAATCCATAATGTGGCTAAAGGGGTAGAGGATACAGATGCGGTAAATGTGGCACAGTTGAAAGATGTGGAACGGAAGATTACCAATATTGATTCCAATGTTATTAATCAAGCTCAGGCGTATACGGATGGACAAGTTGCTAAAGTGGGGGCTGGTGCAGCGGCGTTAGCTGGATTACATCCACTAGACTATAATCCAAACGATAAGTGGAGCTTTGGCGTTGGGTTTGGTAATTATAAAAATGCGCAAGCAACTGCGTTAGGCGCCTTTTATCAACCTAATGACCACACGATGTTTAACATTGCTACAACCCTTGGGGATAATCGTAATATGGTGAGCTTAGGGGCTAATGTGAAAGTAGGCTATCAAGACCCAACACTTAAAACGAGCCGTTTTGAAATGGCAAAACAAATCAAAGATTTAAAAGCAGACAATGACGCATTACGCGCTGAAGTGAATGAAATTAAAGCAGCGTTGAAAAAATTACAGTAACTATATAATTTATAATCGCATATTTTATTTAGGAGGAGTCATCATGAATAAGAAGTTGTTAGTATTAGCTGGGATTATGTCTGTGTTGAGCGTTAATGTGATGGCAGACGCAGATATGAGAACTACTGTAACTGGTCTTAATAATATCGTAGTAGATGAAACTGCAAACGAGAATGGCCAAAAGGATTATACTGTTGGATTGAATGAAGATATTAGTGGTCTTCGCTCTATTGATGTGGCCGATGATCCAGATGTAAGAGATAAATATGTTGAAATTAATGGTAGTGAAATCAAAGTATCTCATATGGATGGAGTCAAATATTCTAGCTTAACATTAGATGGATTAGTTGTTGAAAGCGATACAGATCAGATTAATAGAACAACGTATGGCCCTAATGGTATTATTATTGAAAAAGCTGATGGGGATAATACTACTGAATCTATCATTTCTTTAACAGACAACGGTCTCAATAATGGTAATCATAAGATCGTGAATGTGTCCAAGGGTGAAGTTTCCAAGACGTCTACTGACGCTATTAACGGTAGTCAGTTGCACGAAGTAAAAACACAGGTAGACAATAATACGAATCGCATTTCTACGCTCGAAAATAACACGTCTAACATTGGTGATAAGGTGCTCAATAATGCCAAGTCCTATACGGATAAACAGGTCTCCAAGGTAGGTGCTGCCTCTGCAGCATTAGCGGGCCTCCACTATTTGGACTATAATCCAAACGATAAATGGTCCTTTGCGACAAGCGTAGGTCACTATAAACACTCCACTGCTGGTGCTATCGGTGCGTCCTATCAGCCGAACGAAAACTCCATGGTTCACGCTGGTGTCACCGTTGGTGGTGAAAGCATGTTTACCATTGGTGCTTCTTTCAAAGTGGGCGAACAAGACCCGACACTTAAAACAAGCCGTTTTGAAATGGCAAAACAAATCAAAGACCTACAAGCGGACAATGCCTCCCTACGGGCAGATAACAAAGAACTACGCGCTGAAGTGAATGAAATTAAAGCAGCGTTACAAAAATTACAATAAGCATAAATAGGCACGTTTTCGTTGATATAGTATACTTATACTAATGAGAGAACGTGCCTATTATTGTTTGAGAGGTGTTGTATGAAACTAAAAAGTACTTTGTTGAGCTTGGCTGTGGCAGTAGCTTTCACTATGCCTATTGATGCAGCGCAATATACTGTTCCTGAAGGACAGCCGCCTGTACCAGGGGCTGACACTAGTATTCCAGATACTGCATATCAGAACTATCGTTACGGTGAAGCTCTGAATGCTAATGCGAGTGAAATCATTTTAGCACGCAAGCACATATATGAAATGTTAGATAAGCAGGTTCAAGAGAATAAAAGGAATGTAGAAGACGCAGAACGTTGGAAAAAAGCACATGATAAATCTATGGAGATATCTTCTCATGAATCTACGGTTATCTTGCTGCACGAAGGTGAGCATCGGGCTAAAATGACCGTGCCTATTGGTGTTACTGGAAGTTTTTATAAGGAATCTCATAAGAAGGATGGGATAGCTTCTTTTGCCGGTGAAAACAGTGCTATTACTGGGCTTGTTAGTTCTAGTGAAAGCTTTGTAGATGATGCAGCTTATAAATCGGCTAAACAAAAGGGTGCGTTTAATTATCCTGGTATTACGAAAGGGTATTGGAGTATAACAGATAAATATTATGGTGAGAATACGCCTTTAATGTTGGTTGCTGTTACATTTGATAAACAACCAAACCACAATTATGTGGCAGTTCTTGGCCATAAAAATCACCCAATTACCAATCAGGTAGAGCGTGCAATGGCTAATTTTGTAATACCATCACTACAGCCAATAGATGATGTAGATCGTACAAGTGATGCCGTTACATGGGGGGATGTAACATATCGCTTGCCTAAGGGAATGCAGTTACAATCAGAAATGAAAGAGAGGCCACATGCAGAAGGTCGTGTATATGTAGGGCCAGACATGCAGCTGGTTGTAACAAGAGGTCCTATACTGAGAAAAGATCATCCAATGGTTGCATATCATAAACGTGTTTTTAAAGATCTTATCTATAGATCCTCTAAATTATTGTTACAAAATGTACCAATCCAATCTGCGATGGTGTTGAATAATGGTATTCCTACATATATCATGGATCAATACAACCCTGGTAAGCTATCACGTATACTCCATTTGATACAAGATGATGAATACTCCTATGTTATGGTATTGACATATAAAGATGGTAAAATTAAATACAATCATCTAAAGTTGCGTAATATGATGGAATATTTAGACTTTAAAAATGCTAACCAGTTAAGAAGCAAGATAGAAAAGAAGTTAAAGAAATAAGAAAAAGACCGTACCTTGGGGTGCGGTCTTTTCAGTGTTTATCTATATATTTCTATTATTCGTTCCTTATTGTATCGTATATTAGTTCGCTATATAATAACATTAGGATAGTTAGACGAGGTTGGGCCTCTCTTCGTCATCGAAGGGAGGGATAAGCCTATGAGTGATTATGAAATAATCATGCTCTTATTACAGGTAATAACTGTCGTTATTGCCTTTGGAGCATTAATAGCGCTTATTTGTCTCACAAAAGACAAATAGCCCTTCATTTCCACTAACCTGGAGATTAGTATAAAACGAAAAGGCCATTTCTCAAAATTTTATGTTTTCCGAGATGAGCCTGACGTTGTGACTCGTCTGACTATCTTTCTTATATTATAGGGACAAAGTTGTATATCGTCAAATTGTGATAAATGAGTACCATTGTAGCAGATTTATGTAGATAATTGAGCTTATATATGATGTATAATAAGTATAGTTTATATCATAGTTTACGAGGCTTTAGGAGAGATATATGTTAAAGCGATTTTTCATAATAATGGTGTTGATGCTAGCTTTCACCATGCCTAGTCAAGCAATTTCAATACAGGAGCTCAAGTCATCACCGCAGTTTAAGGTGATTGCTGAGGTAATGCCTGATGTTCCCAATGCTAATGAGCATACTACATGGTATTTAGATACGAGTTCTATTGAGGTGTTAGAGTACGCGCCGCCTATGTATAAGATTAAGGCCACTGTGTACAATGCGTATCAGTCGCCGTGGAAACATGTCATTTTTAGTGATGCCTGGACTGTGTCCTATGATACTCGTTTGTCGCTAGCGAGCCAGGTATATCGTGCAAAACAAGTGGGCACTTCGTTAACGACGGTTATTGATGCGGCAAAAACGAAAACAGGTATGACGGGCACTGAGGAACCATTGGGTAAATTTTCATTTGATGGACAATCGCTGCCGGTTCAGGTGAAAGCCTCAACTCGTGCTATTGTGCGCACGGCGCCGAATACAACGCGCTACGATATAGCAGATACATTATTCTATGAAGCGTATCGTATGCATTTTGAAGATGTGGTAGTAAAATGAGGCCGATGATGAAAATACTATATATAGCAATAGCATTGGCACTGTCTTGTGTGGTGCCTGCGCACAGTATGTCTATGCAGGAGTTACAAAATACTAGCCGTTTTGAAATGCTTCGTGGCTTTGGTGAAAGCGGCAATGGTGATGGCACCTATATAGATAAGGATTCCATCAAGGCCTCTAACGGACCAAATGGTTCCAAGCAAATCGGTGTCATGCAGTATGTGCTCATGCCTGCTGGTGACATGATTCAGGAAAAGCAAGTCCTGTACACCTTTGATACAAAGCAGTCTCTTGCTAATTTAATTAAGAAATTGGATGCTCATCAATTAGGATCGTATAAAGAGCTGTGGCTGTTTAAACAAAAGCACTCAGGCGTAACATCTAGTGTTGTTGATTTCAAAGAGTATCATATAGATGGGAATCGCTATGATACACAAAGTGAAGCAAGAGATAGACGAATGGCAACGGCCCCTGTAGACTTTGGCTTTGCAGGATACCTCTTGGCTAATCAACTGTATGAACGGATGTATGGCGTACAATTTGATGATGTAGTGGGGAGATAAGAAAAACTCCTATTGGTTTGACCGATAGGAGTTTTCTATTTATCTCTATATTTCTATTATTCTATCCTTATTGTATCGTATATTAGTTCGTTCTATAATAGACTTAGGATAGTTAGACGAGGTTGGGCCTCTCTTCGTTTTGAAGGGAGGGATAAGCCTATGAGTGATTATGAATTAATCATGCTCCTCTTACAAGTTCTGGCGGTTGTCATTGCTTTTGGAGCCTTAGTAGCCCTTATTTGTCTTACAAAAAGCAAATAGCCCTCCGTTACCGCATGGTAGCTAAGTAAACAGAAAGGCCATTTCCTAATTTTTTACTGATTTAGAGATGAGCCTGACGTCACTACTCGTCTGACTATCTTCTTATATTATAGGGATAAAGATATATATCGTCAAATAGAGATAAATCTTATAAATATCAATTGAAAGTAAATCCTACATCCTAAATTATAAAATTATTAATAATAGGCACGGCCTTGTTTGCATAGTATAATTATGCTAATAAGGCCGTGCTTATTGTATTGAGAGATATAGTTTCATTAGTTTTAGAGAGAGGTTGTTATGATTCGACGTATTTTGTTACTAGCTCTTGTATTGCTGGCTTTCACAATGCCCACAGAGGCAATTACCTATCAGGAGTTGAAAACATCGCCACAGTTTAAGCTTGTGTATTCTCAATCGATGAATGGGCACATGGAGAGTGGTGGCTTGTATATCTATTTGAATACTTATTCTATTGAGACCCTTCGCTATGCACCGCCGCAGTATTCTTTGCGTAGTACCTATTATATTGTGATGGATACATCCTACCAATCTACGATTGAAGAGAAACAACTTACTGTGGATTATGATACAAACTATTCTCTAGCTACCTTAGTCCATTCGTCTCGTATGATGAATCCTAGCCCGTCTGCGTTGGCTCTGATTGAGGCTAGTGAAAGTAAATCTGGCTTGGCTATGACAGAGGTGGATGTGGCAAAGTATGCATTTGATGGGGCGACAAAGCCAATGCATTATGTAAATGATACACGTAAGTTCCCACTTAATCGTAATAACACTATTATGTATGATATAGCTGATGCCATGTTTATGTCCGTGTATCAGCAGCATTTTGATGATATTGTTGTGCAGTGAGGTGGATGATGAAACGCATATATTTACTTTCACTATGGTTATTAGCCTGTCTAGTATTACCTTTACAAGGTCAAGCCGTATCACAAGCTGAGCTATCAAACTCGGAACGATTTGAACACATCGATTCGAGTGCTGACTCTGGACGAGGGGATGGAAAATATTTAGACCTTACGTCGATTAAGTCTGTAACGGCGCCGAATGGCCATCGTCGTATCGAAGCTGTCATCTATGTTTCCATGCCTGCGGCTAATATGATTCAAGGTCTTTCGGTACAATATGATTATCAAATAGATCGCTCCTTGCGCCATTTGATTAATGCTCATGATAAAAGTATAAAACAAGGTAATAAGATGCCATATATCTCTATTTGGCGTGCAAAACAAGAAAACTCAGGTATTACGGGAACCATTAATGATGGAGGTACCTATAATAATGATGGACAGATTCGCCAACAACGTGTATATGCAGAAAACCTAAAAGCTATGATTCTACCTGCAGAATTTGGTGATGAAAAATATAAATTGCCTAATTTAATCTATCAAAAGGCTTATGCTATAGCCTATGATGATGAGCCGTGATAGCTTATGGATAGTACTAGAATAGTTAAAGCAGTGGATAGACTTAGATGGATTATTAAACTTGTTTTTGGACTCTTGTTAAAACTTATACTTTTGCTTGTTTGGGGGCTCTCTCTTTGGGGCTTTTGTAATCTGCTGTACGATCGATATGTATTAGAAGCATATCCATTAAGGGATTATCTTCTAGTATTGATAGTTACCTTTGGGAATATTTGTATTTTGCCGTGGCTTATTTTATGGTATAAAAAGATTTATCCTGCGTTTGATAAACCGAAAATGTATTATAGAGTAAAAGCTTGGTACATTTCTCTAAAAGAGCAATCTTTAGTGGGATTATTTATCTTTTATAGTATAGATTTTGTTATAAAGCTAGGGCTATTAATATATGGCATTATTATTGTCTTAGCTATTGTCATTTTTGTGTCTCTTACTTGGCTCCGGTTCTGAGTATTAGTGGAGCACTTGTGGCGCTTATTTGTCTAGAAATAGCAAAATAGCCCTTCGTTTCTTCGGAAATTAGATAAAACGAAAAGGCCATTTCTACATATTATTAGTTTGTGAGATGAGCCTGACGTCACTACTCGTCTGACTATCTATCTATATTATAGGGATAAAGATATATATCGTCAAATGGAGATAAACCTTATAAATATCAATTAGAAGCAAATCATATGTACTAAATTATAAAATTATTAATAATAGGCACGACCTTGTTTGCATAGTATACTTATGCTAATAAGGTTGTGTTTATTTATTTTGTAAAAGTTTAGAAAGATGAGAGGATATATATTATATCGATTTTTAATAACGCTAGGGCTTATGCTAGCTTTCACTATCCCAGCCCAAGCAATTACGATTGAGGAGCTTACGTCTCAGCCGCAGTTTAAGCAGGTATCTCAGTTTGTGTCAGATATTCCTAATGTAGACGATCGTGGTGCGTCCTATATTGACGTGAATACGGTGAAAGTGATCGGCCTGTCAATCGAGGTGCCTTTCTGCGCAGACCTGTTGTGAAAGATTCTCTAAATAAAGAGTTTTACGATATTGCTGATGCAGTGTATTATGAAGTGTATAAGGAACATTTTGATGAGGTTATTGTTAAGTAAATTCTATGTTTGGAGGTCATTATGAAAGCATTTGAAACAAAGGATTATAAAGCTTTTTCTATGTTTGAGGATCGTTGGGCTCTTGTTACAGCTGGTACACCTGAGGATTTTAATACTTGTACGGTTAGTTGGGGCAGTATGGGCAACATGTGGGGCATGGTTGGTAACGATATATCTACAGTGACTGTGTACATTCATCCCGCTCGCTATACACAAGAATTCATGGCGAAATACGATACCTTTACAGTTAGTTTCTTCCCTGAAAGTCATCGCAAAGTACTTGGTTATTTAGGATCTCATTCTGGTCGCAACGAAGATAAGGTGGCTAATTCTGGGCTAACACCAGTAGCGGCAGGGAATGGCGTGACTTTCAAAGAAGCAGATTTAACATTTGTATGTAAAAAATTATATGAACATCAATTTGATGAAGCTCATTTGGCGGATAGCGTAAAGGAATATTATGCAGCCAATCCATCCGTGTACACCCAAGCTGGTAAGGATCGCTGGGAACCGCATTATATGTATATCGGCGAAGTAGTTGAGGCTATAGAGGGCTAGTTTGTTCACGTAACAAATGAGGATGTGCATTCAATCTTCAATTCTTTGGCGTACTGTGAATGCTGTATCTGGGAATAGAACATGCTCTTTCAGTTTAAAGTTAGGGTTATTAGTAGAATCAAAAAACTCAATCATATTCCGTAATTTTTGAACTTCCTCAGCATGTAAAAAACTTGGGTAAAAGATGATATAGGTAAAGCTATAGGTCCCATCATAGGATTGAAAGGTTAGGATGTGATCATCCTTATGAGGTGTATAGATGTGTGTGGATAGTCCAGGAATATTATTATTCCATATAACGGTATAATTAATATAATCTGATGTTGGTTGGTAATAGTAAATATCCCAGAACGTATCTAAATTAATTTTAAAATTGTAATGACCGTTTACAACAAGATCGCGCGCATATGGGTTTTTAGGAATATTATTAGTAGAAACAAAGAATGTTATGTTCCCCTTTTTGTAGTATCTAATATCTTGGTACTCGGTGCCCTTTTCTTCACCTTCGTATATGGCGTCTTTTGGTACGCGGTATTGTACACCGTTTAAGTTTTCTATGCGTGAATATTGATTTAATTCATTTAGGTTTTGTACAGAGGGAAGCACATAATTAGCTAATAATTTATCTGTAGGAACTTTGTTCAGAACGGGGGTGTTATCATAATAGACAAACCCTGCGTGATATAAGGGATGGCGCATGTTATAGCCCTTAAATTTAAAATTGATTGTGTCGGTGGTAAGAGTTGTTTTTTTACCGTTTTCAAGGTGTGGCATCTTCATGCTATCCCAAGTGCTGTAGGTAACAGTAGGATATGAAAATACAGTGCCCTTTATATCAGAAATGTGTTTTGCTGGATTATGTTTTGCCATGTCCTGAAAGAAATCACGAACATTTTTGTCAGTTAGTTTTCCATAAGCTATTTTTGTGTTACGCCAGTCATAGTCTTTGTAATTAGCATAGTCAATTTCTAAATTAAGACTTCCATTATCGGTAAACACTCGATAGTCCTCAATGGTTCGACTTGGACTTTTGTAACGCCCTATATTATAATCACTTTTTATGCCCGCTATGGGGAATGAAAGCCGAATTTGGTTGTATTTGTCATGAACGGAAATGACCGTATTATGGTAATGTTGACCGCGATATATAGCGGCAGCTTTAGCGTACTCCATTTCGCTTTTGTTAATACCTTCAGTTTTGTCCGTTGCTTTCAGTGTTTCCACATAGTTTGCTACATCCTTTTCAATATCAGGATTCGTGGTTTTGTAATTTATGTAGGCATCCTTTGGAATCTTCGAATCTGCACCAGGAATATTAACATCGATGGCTCCTACTGATGATAAGATAGTGCTCATCATGAAAACACCTGCTAATAGTGGTAGTTTGGTCATGGTAGTATCTCCCGTTTATACTCTCATATCTATTGATATTGTAGTAATCCATAGGCTAAGTTGTTCAGTATAATTATATAATTAAATGACTATATTTTTAAGTTGTATGTGGAATACAAAAAAGGCAGCTCCAAGGGCTGCCTCTTTTGCATATATTTTTTCAAAAGGAGAAAGTGAGACGGTATTTACTACCTGTATTTATAATAACATAGAGTATGGGCATAAAATGCCACATAGTATTGATACAAATTCTTAGTTCTGTATTTTGGTTTTTATATTATATTGGATGCTGTATTTTCTAAAAGATTTATCAAAATAAGTCATAAATTTGATGAAAAATAAGCATATATGAACCATTAGTGAGGAATAGCTTATATAGTGGGTTCTTTTGTTTATAGCTACTATAAATTGTATATTTTGATGAAATTTTATGAATTTTAACCCCACAAAATGTGTAAAATCTGATATAATAATAGTATAAAAAACGACTACGCGAATGCGTAGTTTTCTTATTTTGTATTTGGTATAGGTAGTCCCATGAGTGTAGTGAAGCCCTTGTTAGTGCTATTAGAACCGTATATCGTATATAAAGCCTATTTATGGGCCCTCCGCTTTATGGCACATCCATTGACTTGGGAAGGCGAGGTGGATTTGTTCTCCTTGACCTTAACGGTGCTACTCGTTCTTGATGCAGTGGCTTTACCACTAGTTATTTTGTATTGCCCTGGCTTGAATCCTGGCAAGTCCATTCCCGATTGGATTCGTCGTTTAGGTACGCCAATTTATATCGTCCATAATTGGCTAGATGGTAAGGTAGGCGGCGGTACGTCTACACCGGTTGTATGGCTCCGTAGAACTTTACATTCGCTTCTATTATTTATCTATTATCTCGTGCCGTTTTACGTAGGCGGTCATCTCGTGATGGGCCTTGTTGTGGCGCTCATGTATGACGTCCTCGTATGGGCTCATGGTGGTGTGTGATGGCGACTTGTGAATGGCCGACAACTCCTTTGTATCAGGCGTACCACGATTATGAGTGGGGCAGACCGATTCATGATGATTGTCTTCAATTTGAACATCTTTGTCTTGAAAGTCTCCAATGTGGTCTTAGTTGGCTTACAATTTTGAATAAACGAGATATCATACGAGATTGCTTTGATCATTTTGACATTGATGCGGTTGCTTCTTATGGTGAAAGCGACGTAGAACGAATCATGCAAACTGAGGGGATGTTGAAGTCTCGACCTAAAATTGAAGCGATTATTAATAATGCGTTGGCCTTTAAAAGGATTCAATCGGAATTTGGTTCATTTTGTAACTATATCTGGGCTTTCACAGATTATAAAACGATTATTTATGAAAATCATCCAGAAGGGGATGTGCCGGCAAAAAATGGTTTATCTACTCGAATTAGCAAGGATTTAAAGCGGCGAGGTTTTAAGTTTGTAGGTCCTGTTACTATCTACTCTCATCTGCAAGCGAGTGGTCTCGTCAATGATCACGGGAGGGACTGTCCTTGCTTTGATGAGATTAATAAAGCCACAGTGACTGTACGATTACCTGTGGATGATGAGGGTTAACAATAGCTTTTGGGCATGGAGTATGTTACAAATTTGAATTTGTATTAAACCCTACTCTAAGGTGTACACTATAGATGGTGGGAAGATAGCGGCCCATCATATGTCGGCCCGCTTTATATACAAACACATATATTCTCTCTCTCCAAGGCGGGTCTCTCATATACTTCTCTCAAAGCTATAAAAATAACATTAAGCCTCTATCCTTAAATGGATAGGGGCTTTTTGCTATATAAATTGATTTATTTCGATGTAGTTGGTATACTGATGATACATTAAGCTATTACTTTCACAATTTAGAAAGGAAAATATATGATTGGTTTGGGTACGGCCATTAATATTGGTCTTATTATAGCTGGCAGTTTGTGCGGTATCGCATTTGGTCGGTTTATGAAAGAAAACTTGAAACAGACACTTATGGTGGTGAGTGGTATTATCGTACTTCTCCTTGGAATGAGTGGGGCCATGCAATATATGCTAGTCATCGTAAATGGCTCTCTGCAAACTACGGGACCATTGTTGATGATTATCAGCATGGTTGTAGGCGCTATTATTGGTGAGATTATTGATTTGAACCGTTGGATTACTGTCTTTGGTGATTGGGTAAAAGCGAAAACTGGCAATACTGGTGATCCACAGTTCACACATGCTTTTATTACGGCATCCCTTACGTTTACCGTAGGAGCTATGGGTGTTCTTGGTTCTATTCAAGATGGTCTGACCGGGAATTACCAAACCTTGCTGTTAAAAGGTATCCTCGATGGTATTATCGTTATGGTTATGACCTCCTCCATGGGGAAGGGGGCGTTGTTCTCCTTTATTCCTGTAGGCATTACGCAATGGATTATTACAGCTATGGCACACATTGCGGCACCACTAATGACACCGAGCGCTATCGATAATCTGTCCTATGTTGGATCTATTCTGATTTTCTGTGTTGGTATCGATCTCATTTGGCCTGGTAAAGTACGTATCGCCAACCTATTGCCGGCTATCTTTGTGGCCATGGGCTTAACATTCTTGCTGTAAATCCATTCCCTGCTGATTGATAATTTTCGATATATTTGGTACACTTAATTTATAAATATATAGTTATAACATTAAGTATTACTATAAGGAGACGCTATGTTATTCGTTGAATATCCTAAATGCACAACATGCAAAAAAGCAAAGAAATTTTTAGATGATCATAATATTACATACACAGATCGTGACATTAAGGCTGAAAATCCTACAGCTGAAGAAATTGCTGTGTGGTATCCACAGTCTGGTAAAGATTTGAAAGCATTCTTTAATACGTCTGGTATGATTTACCGTGAACAACAACTAAAGGATAAATTGCCAAATCTTAGTGAAGAAGAAAAGCTAGCTCTATTAGCATCTAATGGTATGCTTGTAAAACGTCCTATCTTAGTACTTGAAGATAAAGTTCTGGTTGGCTTTAAAGAAGCAGAATGGATTGAGGCGTTGAAACTCTAATATCAGTCTTGTTGCTACCATAGTCTTGCATAGTAAAAGCCCCTAGTAACCATGTGTTACTAGGGGCTTTTTACGTTCATACAGCAGTTTGCTGTTGATTAGTTTTTAGCTTGGGATTTATCACCAAGTGTGAGAAGTAGGAATACGATAGCGAGGATACATGCACCAACAAGAGCCACGAAGCCGCCATCCCAACCATAAAGGTCAACCATGAGACCCATGAAGGCACCAGCACCTGCGGAACCGATGAGGTAACCAAGAAGGCCTGTAAGACCAGTAGCACCACCTGTTGCTACACGTGGTACCATGTCGGCTGCTTGGAGGCCAATCATCATAACTGGACCGTAGATGAGGAAGCCGATAGCAATAAGTGCTAGATTATCTACGAGGATATTGCCTGCTGGGTTGAACCAGTATACAAGAATCGCCAAGATAACGAATAGCATGAAGCAGATCGTAGCTGGAGCACGACGGCCGCGGAATACGCGGTCACTTAAGTAACCACTTACGAGCATGCCTGGAATACCAGCCCATTCGTATAAGAAGTATGCCCAACGGGAACCTTCTTTAGTGAAGCCTTTTACAGCTGTTAAGTAGGTTGGAGCCCAGCTTACTACGCCATAACGGATGAAGTATACAAAGATATTCGCAATTGCAAGGTACCATAAGTATTTGTTATGCAATATATATTTGTAGAAGATCTCTTTAAAGGTAGTTTGATTTTCATCACTTACTTCAGCTGCTACTGGTTCTTGTTTATATTCCTCAATAGGTGGTAAACCACAGGATTGAGGTGTGTCTTTTAACAATACAAAGGTTACAATGGCTAAAACGATAGAAATAATCGCAGGGAAGAAGAAAATACTATGCCATGTACCGAATAAATAGATACCTAAAGTAGCAAGTGGTGCAATGATGCCGCCACCGAGGTTATGGGATACGTTCCACCAGGACCACCAAGCACCGCGTTCGGAACGGGAGAACCAAGTTACCATATTTTTCGCATATGGAGGATACCCCATACCTTGGAACCAACCATTTAAGAATGCAAGAACGCACATGATAGGAATACTGCTTAAAACACCAGGTAAGGTACCGAATAATAACATAACTAAAGCACTGAGCAATAGACCTACTGTGGAGAAGAATTTTGGGTTAGAGCGGTCAGACGCATTACCCATAACAAATTTACTTATACCGTAAGCTACAGATAAGAGGGTCATGACAATACCAAGATCCGCTTTTGTGTAACCGTACTCAGCAATCATGTACGGAACAGCCAAACTAAAGTTTTGACGGATCAAATAGAATGTAGCATAACCAATAAATGTACCTGCAAAGACTTCTTTACGAAGGCGTTTGTAGGTGGAATCGATTTGCCCCTCTGGTAATCGTTCAATGTGAGGAGCTGGAGAGAAAATCGACATCATCACACATCCTTTCTATAAAATGCCATTCTAATCATACCATGTATGACTAAAAGTCGACTATATTTTATTTTTAAGTATGATAAATAGTTATTTTGCAGCACCATTATGGGTGTTTGGCATAGGTTGAGTGTTATTAAAAAATCTACTGTAAGGCGGCAGTCTCTTTGTGGTGGCAAACTCTGCACTCCTTTTGTGGTGAGCTTACAAATCTAATCACGTAGTAGAGGATGATCATTTCGTTCTTGTAAAAGCAGCACGCAAACGCGTATTTGAAGGGTAAATGAAATAGCGCTATCTATTCCGAAAGATACTCAATTAGAGTATTTGGATAGATAGCGCTTTTATATTGCTTTGTTTACTATATATTACGTATATTGATTTGTTACGAATTGCGTAGCGATACTAGGTCTATATTATGGCATAGGTTATCTTCTAGTATGGATTAATCAATATATGTTATAGGATAGCCTTTTGGTTCGATTTCGCGGCGGTTAAGACCATTTGGTAAGTCTGGATAACCAAATGCAAGGCTAGCATAGACTTTTTCATCTTCGCCGAGGCCGAGTTCACGCATTTTAGCTTGAATGCGTTTGTTATCCTGTAGGTGGCGGATTTGGTTCACCCAGCAGCTACCAAGGTCGAGTTCGTTGCAAGCGAGCATCATATTTTGCATAGCACAAGACACATCGGCGAAGTTGTTTGCATAGCTTGCTTTACTAGCTAGTACAATGAGAACTGGGGCGTTATAGTTGAATACAAACTTGCCTTCACCGGACATTTTAATGATGTTTACCATGTAAGGCAATGTATTCTCAGTAATCGGCATTTTTCCGTATTCTTCCTGAACGAGTGTTACTAACTCGTTGAGAACATCTTGGTTCGTAATTACCATGAAGTGTGTTAATTGTGTATTGCCACCAGATGGGGCGCGGCGACCAGCATCGAGCACTTGATTGATGAGCTCTCGAGATAATTGATCAGCTTTAAATTTACGTGTACTATGACGAGTTTTGATACATTCTAATGTATTCATAGTAACCTCCTGTTAGATATAAAATGTAATGCAAAATGTAGCTAGTGTTTTCTTTATTATACTACATCAATTGTTGAATATAATGATTAGTATTATGTTGAATATGTAATATATAAGCTTTCACAAGTATATATACTATATATCTTTAAATATATTTAAGGCATCATGATAGCTTGCTCTAAGTATAACCATATTGACAAAAATAGATATTTGACACATAATATTAATTGCATAAAATTATATTTGTAACATTATTGATTGAAATACATTTGACTATTTAGTTTAAAAGTCTCTATAGATATGTATATAAAAGGAGAAAAATATGAATTTACATGGTATCGCTAAAGGCAAGTCTTTTGAAAAGACTATTGAAATGTTAAAGAATGCAGAATTTAATGGTGCTAATCAATATTTTACTATGTATTTTTTAGCTAAAGAACTAGGTTTTAATGAAATTGCAGAAGCTATTTATAAAAATGCTGCGGAAGATGCAGCTCATGGTGGTGTGTATAGTCATTTATTAGGCGAAGGCCCTGCTACAAAGGAAGACTTTATTAAGACGGTGATTAACTTCTATAAAGCTGAAGCATCTGCAGATACAATTCTTGCTAAGTTAGCTAATGAAGTTCGAGAATCTAATGAAGAGGGTGCTGATAGAATTGCGGAATTAATTGAACATTCTATTCCAGAAGAATTAGAGCATGCAAGACGTCTTGAATCAGCGTTAACATCAAGTGGTGTTGAAGTCTGATATAAAAATTATTAATAGGACTACTGTTTATGGTGCAATTTTAGTCCATTAATTCTATAGAAATGGCTAGGTTTTTAACAAAAAAGAAAAAATACATTAATTAATTGACAAATTAAAAAAAATATGGACAAAGTAGGGTTTTTACGTTGACTGTTTACCGTAGAATTGTGTACAATTAATTATAGATTATTGTGTGCATATGGAGGTAGAATATGGCGAAAACTGGCGTACTCGAAGGTTACAAACATAAAGAAGACGTACCTGATGCGGAATACATGAAACTAGAAAACCAATTGAGCTTCCCACTTTATGTAGTGGCGAAGGAAATTGTTAATGCATATCGCGGTCATTTGGATCCTTTAAATTTGACATATACTCAATACATTGTAATGATGGCATTATGGGAATATGGTGATTTGTCTGTTAAAGAATTAGGCCAAGTCTTACGCCTTGATTCTGGTACATTAACACCACTGTTAAAGAAATTAGAAGCAAAAGCATTCTTGAAGCGTAAGCGTAGTCGTCAAGATGAACGTGTCGTTATGGTCACTCTTACTGAGACAGGTAAAGAATTGCGTGACGAAGCAGTTCATGTACCACGTCGCTTGGCTGAAGCGGCAGGCCCAATCTTTGATGTTGAAGAAACTCGTCAAATGCGTATATTGCTTAACAAATTGTTAGAGGCAATCGATAACGCAAATGCTAGAAAAGCAGAAAATAGTAAGCGCTAATGTAGCTTACTATAGTAAGATTTCATATGCATACATTCTGTAATTTAATATATCTAATATTTTCATAAAATGTGATATACTATACATATAACGTATTGTGCTGAGGTCATGTGAGAGTATGACCTGTTTGTAAATGCTATAATGGCAAAAAAGGAGAGCATTATGAATAAAAACTTATTAGGTGCATTTGTATTAGCTGGTACATTATTAGTTGGTGGTGTTGCTAATGCAGCGAACTGGAATGGCTTAGCTAACTATCCAGAGGTTCCAAACAGTGCTAATGGTGCAGAAACTTATTTCTTTGATAAAGCATCCCAATTCAGTGGTATTGATGGTAGCCGTAACTATGTATTCGGCATCAATGTAGTGAACATGCATAATAACCAATATGGTACAGCTACATTATTCAAATACCTTGTTCATCCAAGTTTGCATACTGTATATCGTTTTGCTCCAGATGGTCAAGCTTACCAAATCACTCCTGGTTCTAATGAATACAACATGTTCTTGGCTGCTTGGAAAGAAGTATACGGCACTAACTTCTCTTTTCCAGCGTTATAATTTGATGGCTCATGCCGTAATAATTACATAACTATTGCTGGTGAAAGCTCTTGTGGGCTTTCACCAGTGCTGTTTATGGAGGTTTTTATGTCTAAATCTGAATTTGCCCAAGCTTATACAGAGCGTATGTTCCCTGATATTGCAGCTCCAGCAGGTTATATCGACCCTGAGTTTGAGGTATTATTTGATAATTTCGCATTCGATGAAGTGATTACCGAAGAGGGGCGAAATGTGCCTGCAAAGGATCGTTTCTTGGCTATTCTTGCAACATTAGTAGGTGCCACTGCTGTTGATGAATATGCGTTAATGTTACCACCAGCACTTAACTTTGGCTTGATTCCCGATGAAGTGATAGAGCTTCTTTATCAAGCTGTTCCATACTTAGGGATTGGTCGTGTGCGCCCATTTTTCAAGGTCACAAATAAGATTTTTGATTATCGTGGGGCAATTGTGTCAGATCCATCTCGCAGTACAATTACTAGTGAATCTCGTTTTGAAAAGGGATTAGAAAAACAGGTCGAAATTTTTGGAGAGTCCATTCGTCATTCTTACCAAGAAGGACCTGAAGATACACGTCATATTAAAAAGTGGCTTGCTAATATGTTTGGTGATTACTATACTCGTAAAGGTCTAAGCGTCGCTCATCGTGAAATGATTACCTTCTGCTTCTTGGCGGCTCAAGGTGGCTGTGAACCTCAACTTAAAGTTCATGTAGAAGGTAACTTGAACGTAGGCAATAGTAAACAATATTTGATCAACATCGCATCCCAATGCGTGCCGTATATAGGCTATCCGCGTACCTTGAATGCCCTTCGTTGTATTCAAGATGGCTTTGCCGCATGGGAAGCAAAACAATAAAGGAGTTACATAACTCATAAAGGAGTTCTATGTTTGATTTTAATCCAATTCAGATTTTAGCTAGTGTTCCTGCTATTATCATTATTTTTTCTATCTATGGCTATGCAGAGGCTAAGGTGGCAACGTGGCTCGGAGATCCGACACCACGTATGGCGGGAAGGCTTACATTGTCTCCCTTTGCACATCTTGATTTAATTGGGACTCTCTGTATAATTCTTGTTGGATTCGGATGGCCGAAGGGAATGGCAATTAATCCATCCTATTTTAAAGACCCACGTCGTGATATGACTTTGCTTGCCTTTTCTGGTCCGGTAGCGGGTTTGATTACAGGCTTCATATTTACCTTTATATATCTATTACTAGGTAATTTTAACCTTATTACGTCTCAAGGTCTTGATATGGTTCTGCAATATATCATTTTGTATAGTATCGGTATTTCTCTATTCTGTTTGATTCCATTCCCACCATTACCAGGATTTAATATCATATTGCCATGGCTACCAGTAGAATGGCAGATTAAATACTATCAATTAGGGATGGTTAACCTAATATTCTTTATCATCCTTATTAATACACCGATTATTTCTATGATTATACGCCCATTGCAAGAAACGATTTTCAAAATCTATTTTGCCATCATTGGTACAATACTATAAATAGGATAGTAGCCATCCCTCGTAGATATATGCTGATGGATATACTGAATATTTTTATATAAAATAAATACTAAAAACCTCTGTCGTATGGGATACTCTTATACGGTAGAGGTTTTTGATTAATCAGTATTAATATATTTATATTAAAAACTATCGATATAGTTTTTAGAATGTGATATACTAAGTACAGAAATCGTAAATTTTCGATATATTAATATTACAGTGTATTATTAGATACTATCGATAGAGTAAATTGATCTACTACATCGATATGTGAATCAATACCCTAAATCGATACATTAAATTGATATAGTATATAGATATTCAAGTGAATAGAAGAGGAACTACATATGGATTTTGAAGAAAACCAAGTGCCAGAGGCGATTCTGGACAAGCTTACAAAGGTGTGTACATGTCGTAGCATTACACGTAAAACAATTAAGGAAGCTATTTTAAATGGTGCTCATACATTTCCTGAGGTAAAAGAAGCAACTCGTGCCGGTACAGGTGCTTGTGGTGGTAAAGGCTGTGGGCCTCGTATCGTAAAGCTTTTAGCAGAAATGAAAGAGCAAGGTAAAATTTAAGAGTAAGCAAAATTTAAGACTAAACAAAAGTTAAGCGTAAGTTTGAGCGTAACTCATATAAAGACTATTACTTCGAGCCGATACGGTATATATTCGTAGGTTTTGAGTAATAGTCTTTTTTTCGTACTCATGATTTACTAGATGTATTGGCGTTGTTGGGGCGGTCTTTATTTTTTGATATACTATATATAATACTTTTAATACATTATGGGAGGTATATATGTTTCGACGTATTGTAGCAGCGACGATGATTGGCGCATTGGCGCTCACAACGGGGTGCGGTTTACATAATCCATTTACTTCAAAGGCGGAGCCTGTAACCTATGAATCTGTAGCACAGAGTGAGCTTTCACCAGAGGAAAAGGTAGATAAATTAGTAGCTAATATGTCCGATGCAGATAAGGTAGGCCAATTGTTGATGATTGGCATTCATGGCAAGACCTTGAATGATGATGCTAAATTTATGCTCAACGAGTACCGTGTGGGTGGCATTATTTTATTTGATCGAAATATGGAGTCCAAGGATCAAGTTAAATCGCTTATTACGGATATTAATAAAACTGGTAAAAGCGCTGGCCTTACGCCATTATTCATCGGCATTGATCAAGAAGGCGGTGCCGTAGCGCGCATGGAGGATCAGTTGATTAAGGTGCCTCCTGCAGAAGAGGTTGGCAAGGAATCTGTTGAACAAGCAGCATCCTTGGCAAAACAGGTGGGTACTGAGCTAAAAGACTTAGGCTTTAATATTAACTTTGCCCCTGTTGCTGACTTAGGTTTAACCTATGGACGTTCTTTTAGTACGAACCCTGATGAGGTTGTACGCTATGCTAGCGCTGTAGGTAAGGCCTATGAAGAAGCGGGATTGTGGTATTCTTACAAACATTTCCCGGGAATTGGTAAAACGGATGTCGATTTACATGCTGATACAAGTGTTGTGCCAGTATCTAAAGAGACTTTGTTGAATGAAGATACAAAGGTATTTGTAGATCTTATTAAGCAGTCTAAACCGAATACATATGCAATTATGGTATCCCATGCGATGTACCCTCAAATCGATCCTGATCATCCATCTAGCTTATCTAAAGCAATCATTACAGATTGGTTGCGTAAGGATATGGGATATAATGGCGTTGTTGTAACTGACGATATGGACATGGGCGCTCTTGCAAAACATTACACATTTGGTGATATGGCTGTTCAATCTATTTTGGCTGGTAGTGATATCTTACTTGTGTGTCATGAGTACGAACATATGCAAGAGGCTTATAATGGACTTATGAAAGCGGTAAAAGACGGTCGTATCTCTAAAGAGAGATTAGATGAATCTGTTAAACGAATCTTGCTTATGAAAATGAACAGAGGTATATAAAATTAGCCACCTCATATTAGAGGTGGCTAGCTTTGTATTCCTTTCTTGAAAATGGTGGTTTACATAAGTATACTAATGATATGAATACATAATTTGTGTGATATTAAATGTAATGTCAATGCTAAGGAGGAATGTTATGAGGCTATGGAAATTTAATAAGCGCAGTTCTACTTTAGCAGATATGTCCATGAATCGTATGCTTTTGACAGAGCTCATTGGTAAGGGCGCTCTTGTGGGTGTTATTGCAGGTTTTTGTGGCGCTACCTATCGTTATTTGATCCTTGAATCTGAACATATTCGTTGGCGTTTGATGGACGGTATTACTCTGGAATGGGCCATAGGATGGCTTGTAGCAATGGTCATCTTTGCCTTTATCGTAGATCGATTGCTCGCGTGGGCTCCATTATCTGGTGGCTCTGGTATTCCTCAAATCGAAGGGGAGATGCTGGGACTCTTTGATATGAAACCGTATCGAACGCTTGCCTCTAAGATGATTGGTGGTGTATTAACTGGTTTTGCAGGCTTTTCTGTAGGTCGTGAAGGCCCAGCTGTACAAATTGGTGGCTCTGCAGGTAAAATCGTATCCTATTGGATGAATTCAGGCTTACGAGAACAAAGAATTTTAACCTCTGCTGGTGCAGGGGCTGGCTTAACGGCTGCATTTAGTGCACCGGTTTCGGGAGCGATGTTCGTCTTTGAAGAGGTACATAAAAGTTTTTATCCCTATCTCGTTGTGCCAACCTTTGTGGCCACATTAATTTCTAACTATATTACGGTTAGTATTTTTGGCCTTGAACCTGCTCTTGGGTTTTCAGTAACTTCAGGGGTACCTCTTGAGTATTTCCCAGTACTTCTCATGGTTGGTGTTATTATGGGCCTTTGCGGAGTACTTTTCTGTCGCATGATCTTTGCATTCAAGAAATTCTTTGAATGGCTCAAATGCTCTCGATTCTTGAAATTGGCTCTTACCTTTGTCACTGTTGCTGTCATCGGCTATGACTCGCAACTCCTTTTGGGTGGGGGAAATGATCTTGTAGGACAGCTAGCTTTTCAATCGCATGGGGTAATACTTTTAGGCGGTATTGTTCTAGGTAAGATTTTACTTACCACCTTCTGTTATGGCAGTGGTGCGCAAGGCGGTATATTTTTACCTATGCTCGTTATTGGGGCCTCTGCAGGTGCCTTCTGTGAAAGCTTGCTTTCATCTGTTGGCATTATTTCCCCTGATTTTGTACCACAATTCGTTATTTGTGCTATGGGTGGTATGTTAGCAGCAGCTATGCGGACCCCAATTTTGGCGATTTTACTCGTTCTTGAAATGACGAATAGTTTCTCTAACATTTATGCCATCGGTACTGTTACCATCGTGGCGTACCTTGTGGCAGAGCTTTTAAAAGAACCACCGATTTACGATTCCTTATTACAAGCCATGAGTGGTCAGAACAATTTAGAATCTGTACAAACCTTCTTCCAAACTAAGGTACCTGTCGTGGCAAATTATACAGACGTACAATTACAAGACTTGGCTTTGCCAGATGGGACACTCATCGTAAGTATTCGCCGTAATGGAACATATATTGTACCGCTTGGTGATGTAAAACTTGAATCAGGTGATGAGTTGCAAGTTTCCTGTGAACGAGGTCGATTGAAGGCGGCTAAGGAATTTTTCCAATCTAAGTAAAGGGAGGCCTTATTATGCTAGATAATATAATAGTATTCTATATATTCTTTACTATAGTTGGTTTTTTAGCAGCTATGCTTGGCACCATTATCGGTGCAGGTGGTGGCCTTGTCTTTGTGCCTCTATTTATGTATTGGTTTCCTGAGTGGTCTCCGTCTATGATTGTAGGGACATCGCTATTTTCTGTTATGTGTAATGCTATTTCTGGTTCTATTGCCTATATTAAACAGAAAAAGGTGTTGATTAGTGCAGCTATTGTCTTTAGTTTAGCTACCTTGCCAGGGGCTATCTTAGGGGCTCAAATGTCGGGGTGGTTCTCTGGTAAAGGCTTTATGTTTGCTTTTGGATGCTTTATGCTCTGTGCTTCTGGTTTGATTGGGTTTAAGAATTTCCGCAAAGGGGAACGAAAGGAAGAAAGCCTTACTCTTGATCAGCTAACGTATAGCAAGCCTATCGGTATTAGCATTAGCTTTTTTGTAGGTTTTATCTCCAGTATCTTTGGTATTGGTGGTGGCCTTATCCATGTGCCGGCTTTGATTTATCTCATGGGCTTCCCTACCCATATGGCTACAGCTACAAGCCAATCCATCCTTGCTGTATCTACAATGATAGGCGTTATAACGCATTTATTGGAAAATCATATCGTATTTAGTATTGCTATTCCTACTAGTATTGGCGCTATCTTTGGGGCTCAAGTAGGGGCGCGAATTGCTAAACGGTTGAAAGCAAAATCTATCCTTGCCCTTATGAGCGTTGCAGTCTTTGCACTAGCTGTACGTCTTATTCTTAAATCTGGTATTATTGGATAATATAAGTCCTCTAGTGGTTACTCGATAGAGTTATATCACTAGAGGGCTTTTTATATGTAAGAAAATGATAGGTAGAGGGGTCATCTAAAAAGGTATGATTAAAAGTCATACTTAAATATAAATGAGAACGAGAAAATTGAAATAAATAAATTATACCAATTTTATGCATAATTTTTGTAAACTATTTCCTATAGAATAATATGCAGTGTAACTTACGTTTTATCGATGATTTAGCTCTACTTGATTATATAGTTGTGGATATACTTAGAAAATAAAATAGTTTTATTTTATCATGTGAAAAAATGGGTACATGATAATGCCATTGAGATGCACTTTCAACTAAATAAATAAAAAGCAGAGGAATATCGAGATTTGTTAGGAGGCATATAATTTATGCATAATTATAGTAGTGAGAATGAGAACGGCGTATACTAAGAGTAAAACAAATTCCTTAAAAGAGGATAGGAGGCAATACAAGTGAGTACGCTTATAAAAGATTATGAACGTTTTGCCAAGGAGGCAAAAGAGATTTGTAAAGATCGCGTGTATACAGATCATTTACGTCGTTATGCATATGGTGTTGACGCATCCTGCTATAGTTATTTACCAAAAGTGGTTGTAAAGGCTGAGGATGAACGTGAAGTAAGACGCCTTATTCGTTTGTGCCATCAATGTGGTACACCATTCACATTCCGTGCGGCTGGTTCTTCTTTGTCTGGTCAATGTTCCAGTGAAGATGTTCTCATCGTATGTAATGATGGCTTCAAAAAAATGGAAGTTATCGACGATGGGAAGGCTTTAAAATGTGAATGTGGTGTTATCGGTTCCGATGCGAATGATTTATTGAAACCATATAACCGCAAAATCGGTCCAGATCCTGCTACACTTGCCACAGCATTAGTAGGCGGTATTTTGAACAATAACTCCTCTGGTATGTGCTGTGGTACGGCTCAAAACTCCTATAAAACAATCCGTTCTATTCGCGTTGTATTACTAGATGGTACTGTTCTTGATACATCTGATAAAAAGAGCATTGAGCAATTCCTAAAAGAAAAACCTCAAATGGTTGAAGATATCTTACAATTGCGTAAAGAAATCTTGGCTGATGAAGAATTGACTCATTTGATTCATCATAAATACAAAATCAAAAATACTACAGGTTATGGCTTGAACTCTCTCGTTGATTTTGAAGATATTATCGACATCATCAATCACTTGTTCATCGGTTCTGAAGGTACGTTGGGTTTCGTATCTGAAATCGTGTACAACACAGTTGAAGATGTACCTCATAAAGGTTGCGGCCTTATGTTCTTCCGCACATTAAACGATGCATCTCTTGCAGTTGTAGCGTTGGCTAATATGGGCCGTGAAAAGGTTGTGGCTGCTGAAATGATGGACTATCAATCCCTAAAAGCAGTTCAAACTCTTGAAAATGTACCTGATTTCGTTCGCGAAGTACCAGAAGGTACAAGTGCAATCTTGTTCCAAACTGAAAGCTATTCCAAAGAAACTGTAGATGAAAACTTAGCTTTCATTAAAGAACAATTAAAAGATATTCCAACAGCAATTCCAAGTCTTTATTCTCAAGATCCTAAAGAATACGATTCCTGGTGGGCAATTCGTAAAGGTATCTTGCCGATCGTTGGTGGTCAACGTAGAAAAGGTACAACAGTTATCACAGAAGACGTTTGCTTCCAAATCGAAGACTTCACTAAAGGCATCGAAATGCTTACTGAATTATTCCACAAATACGATTTCGTAGACGGTGGTGTAATCTTCGGTCATGCTTTGTCTGGTAACGTTCACTTTAACATTACACCTGACTTTAATGATCCTAAAGATACTAAGAACTTCGGTGATTTGGTTAAAGAAATGTCCGAACGTGTATCTGGTTTCGGTGGCTCTTTGAAAGCTGAACATGGTACAGGTCGTATGGTGGCACCATTTGTTGAAATGGAATGGGGTCGTAAAGCGTACGAAATTAACCGTCGCATTAAAGCTATCTTTGACCCTACTCGTATCTTGAATCCTGATGTTATGATTACTGATGATCCAGATGTGTACAAGAAAAATCTTAAAGCACAATGTGTTATTGATGATGCTTTCACAATCTGTATGGAATGTGGTTTCTGTGAAAAACATTGCCCAAGCCGCAATTTAACATTGACTCCTCGTCAACGTATCGCTTTATTGCGCGAAACTAAACGTCTTGAAAACGAAGGCAACTTCACATTGGCGTCTGAACTTAGAAAAGGTTACGAATACTTTGGTGTTGAAACCTGTGCAGCTTGCTCTATGTGTAAAGGCCTTTGCCCACTTAGCATCGATACTGCTCAAATCGCATTATCCATGCGTCGCATCGATCCACCTGCACCAGAATTGGCTAAGAAAATTTATGATAACTTCTCCACAACACTTCAAATGTGTCGTGCTGGTGTGAGCCTTGAAGGTATTGCAGGTTCCATCATTACACAAAAAGCAATTTCTAAGATTACTGAAGGCTTACATGGCGTAACTGGTGTTACACCATATGTTCCTAAAACAACACCTAAGGCTAATCGCTACAAATTGAAAAACCGCATTAAACCTACAAACTTTGAAAAGGTTGTATACTTCAGTACATGTGCAAACCGCGCATTTAAACCTAACCAAGGTTATGACGATGATCGCAGCTTACAACAAGTTGTAGAAAGCCTCTGTAACAAGGCTCATATCGATATTATCTATCCAGAACATATCGAAAACCTCTGCTGTGGCTTGAGCTTTGAAAACTACGATGACGTTCATGAACGCGCTGTTAAAGACTTGCACGATGCATTGATGAAAGCATCTCAAAATGGTAAATATCCAATCGTGATTGACCATAGTGCGTGCTTCAATCATGCTTTCAAACACATGCCAGACTTAGAAATCAATGATATTTCTGAATTCTTGTGCAAATATGTAGTACCTCATCTCGACATCGAAAAATGCGATGAACGCGTAATTGTACATAAACAATGTAAGATTAAATCTTTAGGTAAATCTCAATACATTGAAGACTTGGCTCGTCTATGCACAGATCATGTATTCAATATCAAATCCTTCGCATGCGACGGCTTTGCTGGTCAAAAAGGTTTCTTCACACCAGAACTTAACAAAGCGGCTACAAAAGACTTGGCTGGTGAAATTGCTGAATACGGTGCAACACTAGGCGTAAGTTCCAGTTCCACATGTGAAATTGGTCTTGGTGAAAACGGCGGCATACCATTTGTAGGCGTTGCATTCCTATTAGATCGTTGCTCTACAGCTAAAAAATAATATTACTTGAATAAGATTCTAGTATTATCTATTAGGGGTTTATTTTTCTATTAAGTATGATATACTATACGTAGGTAGTAGAGTGTATGAAATTACCTACAATATAACAAAAAAGGACGAGTGGTAGCTCGTCCTTTTTCTTATATCATTATGATATGCATCTTGGAGATATTATTTAAGAATGGAATATATAATATGAGAAGACTTTTATCCATCCTGGCTTTACTTATATTTATTAGTGGTTGTGGATTAAATCAGAATACAAATAATAGTAATACAGAAAATAATACTAAGAGTTCCAGTACATCCAATCAAGACAGTAGCAAAATGACTAATCTAGATAGCCATTTAACTGCCGCTAAGCAAGCTCTATCCTCTGGTGATTATGCGAAAGCTATCGAGGAGGCAACAGCTTCTATTAAGGATAATCCAAATAATGCAGACGCTTATTCGGTTCGTGGCTTTGCTACGGCTTTAAATGGAGATACTACTAAAGGTTTAGCAGATACTAAAAAGGCCTATGACTTAGATCCAAATAATGTAGCTAATTACTACAATATGGCCATGGTGTATAAACTACAAGGCCAATTAAATGAGTCTAAACAATGGTTTGAAAAGGTATTAGAAAAGGACCCTAGTAACACCTGGTCCGTCTATGGCATTGCTACCATTTATGCAGACCAAGGGGACGATACTAAGGCCCTTGATTGGCTTGAAAAAGCAATTAAAATTGATCCATCTGTGAAAGCTGTAGCCGCTGAACAAGACCATTTCGAACGCTTTCACAATAATGCGCGATTTAAAACATTAGTAGGCTTATAGATATGGATGTAAAACAGATGATTCGCCTTGTTATAAAGGTGATAGGATTTATATATTGGTTTGTTTTTTTATACCTTGGTGGTCGAATGGTCGTAGACTGGGCAGGGTTTATGTCCCAATATAATATAGAAACACCTCTATTCCTTACATATTTAGTGTTTGTAGGTTGTTTTGTAACGCCGTATATTATGCTGTACTGGAAGAAGCTGAATCCTAATGGGAAAGCTCCATTTTGGGTGTGCTATCTCTCCGAATATATGGCGCGATTAGAAGATCGTCATAGTATATGGTTTGATGTATTATATGTACTAAAATTATTGCTCTATTTTATAATAATTCTGTGGATGCTTTGTATCATATTACTCACCTTAGCAGTTATTGCTTGGACAGTAGTCCTAATTTTGCTAAGCAATTGATGGTGTAAAGGCTTTGCTCAATGGTGAAGCCCAGTAGCGCGTAATAAATTTACATTGTCTTTTCTACTAATGCTTCTTGTAAAAGCTGAGAAAAATTAATCCCTTTAGCTAGTGCTCTATCGTTAAGCCACGCAGGAATAGTTAATGTTTTCTTTACAGACTTACTATTTTTAGCCAGATCTATATCTGTTTGTACTAATGTAGGATAAGTTGTATCTGTACATGGTAAGTTTCGAATAGATGTAGGGGTTGGTAAACTTTCCCCATCTTCTAATGCTCCTAAAATATATAGCTCCATTGCTTCTTGAGCATTGGTTACGAGCTCTGTTAGGGTTGAGCCAGTACTGCTAGTATATTCTAAGTCTGGAAACTCAGCCCAGAAACCATCAGCGTCATCATGGATTATGGCAGGGTATATAAATTTCATAGGTCCTCCTCATTTTAGTCCTGTACGTTTTAAAATTGCATTTAATAAACCGATAGGCACATCTTTTCCGTGTACGGCAATCACTTCAACTTGCTCATCCTTTTTCAAACGATGATGACTACCGCGTTGCCGTACATCCTTCCAGCCGTTTTTTAGTAGCAGTTTTAGTAGATCTTTATCTTTCATACGCTCTCCTTTTATGATAACACGTATACACGTATAAAACAATTGACAGGAGTTATATTTCTTATATTTCTAGTCTAACCGTATATAAAGGAAAATAGGGGTGACCATTGGTCACCCCTGACTCTATTAGTCACTTGACACACTAGATATATGATTTGTGCGATTCGTACCTATATGGGATAAAAACAAGATAACGACTATAATCGTATGATTGAGGCCTATAACCGTTACATTTCTAATATGAATACAACCAATATGAATGAATTGGATCAATAGAGTCAATAAGGCTTAAGAGAGATACGTTATATATGAGTTAATATAAGTGTAAGTGAGTTTAAATGTTATATATAAAAAGCTGTATCGAATGAGGATATCAT
This sequence comes from uncultured Veillonella sp., assembly GCF_963522475.1. Classification (GTDB taxonomy): domain Bacteria; phylum Bacillota; class Negativicutes; order Veillonellales; family Veillonellaceae; genus Veillonella. Next base: position 61,188 of record NZ_CAUQYW010000005.1, read on the forward strand.
TTGATACAGCTTTTTTGTGTTTATAGAATAGATGGTACAGTGGTTGTTGCTAGTTTGTTATATTTTTTTTATTGTTGTAATTTGATTGGATAGAGAGAACAATACGAGTGCAACCCAGATACAGCCAAAGGCAATGAGCTGTGTTGTACCAAAACTTTCACCAAAGTAGAAGATAGCCAAGAAGAAGCCCATAGTTGGAGATAGGTATTGCAAGAATCCTAGTACGTTTAGTGGCAATAAACGAGCACCATATGAAAAAAGGATAAGTGGTACGGATGTAGTGAGGCCTGAACCAACGAGTAGTAATCCGGTGAGGGTTATATTTTCAATAAAAGACCATGATGTAGTATCTACTGTTAGTACATACCATAGAGCTATAGGTGTGACTAACCATGCCTCAAAAGCGATGCTAGAAAATGGGTGGATAGTGAGGCGTTTTTTGACAGCCCCATAGAGACCAAATGACAAGGCTAAGACAATAGAGACAATCGGTAAAGTGCCGAGTTCATAGGTCATCATAGCGATACCTAACAGGGCAATAGCGATACTTAATTTTTGAGGCCATAGCAATGTTTCTTTGTAGATTATGATACCAAGTAATACGTTGACCAATGGGTTGATGTAATATCCAAGGCTAGTATCGAGTACATGTTGGTTTGTAACAGCCCAAATATAGGTGAACCAATTGATACTAATCAGCACAGCAGCAAGTAATAATAGCCCTAATTGAGTAAGGTTGGTGCGTAAATAGTGGATATCGATACGTAGTTGTTGACGACTGGTGATGGCAACAAGGAAAAGCATCCAAATGCCGGACCAGATGATACGATGTGCCAATACAGAAAAGGAGGATACTTGGTTGAGTAGGGCCCAGTATAGAGGGAGTAACCCCCAAATTAAACAGCACAGTAAGGTGGAGCTAAGCCCCTTTTTGTTTATATCGTTCATAATGCGACCTCCTCGTACTAGAATTATTATATCATGGTAACAGATTTGTTAGTTAGCGTTACTTTTTCTGTTCTTTTTGTGATGGTTATGAGTTTTTATCATTATATATGTATTGTCTTTATAACCTAAAATTTGATAATTATGATTAACTGTCATGTTCATTGACTTTGTGCATAATCTTACACTATATTGGTCTTAGAACAACGAATATAGAGAATAGGTGTCGTAAGACTTAATAGAGAAATCGGTACAAGCCGATGCGGTCCCGCCACTGTAAGGACGAGCCTGCTTTCAAAAATGTCACTGGAGTAATCTGGGAAGGCGAAAGCAAGGTGATGAGCCCGAGCCAGGAGAACTGCCTATTTGATAATCACCGTTATGTACCTACGAGCGATAGGAAGGGGATTGGGGTATGCTGGTTTCAGTGTTTTTTTTGGGCGTACCTTTCAATAAGAAACCTTACGTGTCACTTTTGGGTGGCACGTTTTTTGTTGGTACGGTGCGCTGTTTCTCAGTATGGTTTCGAGTTGAAAAGGAGGCACACATATGTCTGACAAAAAGACTTCAAAGGATGCTGAACGCGATTTATTAGCTCCTGTATCCTTTGATGAATTTGAGAAACCTACGTATGAACGATGGCAGGAAGAGGTTGAAAAAGCTTTAAAAGGTGGCGATTTTAATAAAAAGATGTTCACCAAAACCTATGAAGGTATTACCTTGCAGCCAATTTACACACCTGCATTGCATGAAAAGGCTATTCCAAAGGGTGTATACCCTGGTGCAGGCGAGTTCTTACGTGGTACTAAGGCAAGTGGTTATATTAAAGAGTCTTGGGGCGTATCTCAATACGTAGATGATTCCTTACCTAAGGATGCCAATCATGCAAGTTTATACGAAATTGTAAAGGGTAGTACCATTCACAATATTCGTCTAGATGAAGCGACACGTCATGATCAAGATGTACAAGTAGGGGCATCTGTCGGTGTTGGTGGTACATCTGTATCTACTATGGATGACTGCAAACAATTAATTGACCGGTTCAATTTGAAAGAGAATCCTTTGTACATTGAAACTGGTGCTTCTGCAGCTATCTTACTTGGTATGTTGGCAGCTACTGTAAAGGGGGCTAAAAAACAAACATCTGACTTAAAAGGTCTCGTCGGTGCAGATCCTATCGGTGTTTGGTCTAAAGATGGTGCTTTGCACATTTCCTTAGATACAGCCTTTGATGAAATGGCACATACTGTTGTATGGGCTAAGGAACAAGCTCCAGAGCTTAAAACAGTGCTTGTATCTGGTGATGTATACGCTAATGGCGGTGCTAATGATGTACAAGAGGTTGCCTATGCTTTGGCAACAGCGGTTTGCTACGTGCGTCAATTGGTACAACGGAACATCGATATTCATACCATCGCTCAGAGCATGATGTTTACATTCTCTTTAGGGGCTAACTTCTTTATGGAAATAGCTAAACTACGTGCATTGCGTGTTATTTGGGCTCGCATTATGGAAGCTTTTGGTGCTGAAGAAGCGGACCGTGCTGTTCATGTACACGGCAGAACATCTGCTTTTACGAAAACGGTATACGATCCATATGTAAACTTGTTGCGTAACACAACACAAGCATTTTCTGGCGTTGTAGGTGGTTTAAACAGCCTTGAAGTGTCTCCGTTCGACCAACCAATTCGCAAGTCGGATGATTTCTCTCGTCGTATTGCTCGTAACATTCAAGTTATGTTGCAAACTGAATTCGAGTTGCGTCAACCTGTGGACCCTGTTGGCGGTTCTTGGTATGTAGAAACATTGGCTGCAGAGTTATGTGAAAAAATTTGGAAGGAGTTCCAAACTATTGAAGGTAAAGGTGGCATCATTGCTGCATTAAAAGATGGGTATCCACAAGCGCAAGTTAAGAAAATTCTTGATGAGCGTTTTAAAAACCTTGCATTCCGTAAGGATGTAGCTGTTGGTAACAACATGTATGCGAACATGACAGAAGAGCTATTAGATCCTAAACCAGAAAATCAAGAAACATTGCGTCAAAAACGGGTAGCTCAAATTGAAGAATACTTGGCGAGTGCGGAGCCAGATGCTGTTATGAAAGCACAGGCTACTCTGGAAGCAAGTACAACAGAACCAGGTGCATTGATTGGTCTTATTGAACTTGGGGCTTTACATAAATTGACAATGCGTCAAATTCGTAAGTCCTTAGATGCCGGTGATATTGCATCTGAAACTATTGAACCAATTACAGCGCATCGTTGGACTGAACGATTTGAAGCTCTTCGGATGCGTACTGAGGACTATAAACAACGTACAAAAGATAATGTTAAGGTATTCTTGGCCAATATGGGTCCTATTCCTCAACATAAACCTCGTGCAGATTTCTCTACAGGCTTCTTTGAAGTAGGTGCTTTTGAAGTTATTAAAAATGATGGCCACGAAACAACAGCTGATGCGGCAAAAGCGGCTCGTGAAAGTGGTGCAGATGTAGTTGTTATTTGTTCTACAGATGCTACATATCCTGAATTGGTACCACCACTTGCTAAAGAATTGAAAGCTACTATGCCGAATGTAACGGTCGTTTTGGCAGGGGCACCTTCTAAAGAGCTAGAACCTGTATACCGTGAAGCCGGTGTAGATGAATTCATTTCTGTTCGTGCAAATTGTTACGATATTCTAAATGCGTTACAAGATAAGAAAGGGATGTGAGCTCATGTTAAAAAATCCAGACTTCTCCTCTCTTGACTTGGGATCTCAGTCACCAACATCTCGCGATGCATGGCTTGCTGAACTAAAAAAAGAAACAGGGAAAAATTTTGAAGAGCTATATAATACAACGATGGAGCAAATCCAATTAAAACCTCTCTATACAGAGATGGATTATGAAGGAATGACACATCTTGACTATATGGCCGGTATACCTCCATTCTTACGTGGACCTTATTCTACTATGTACGTAACTCGTCCTTGGACAGTTCGTCAGTATGCTGGTTTCTCCACTGCCGAAGAATCCAATGCGTTTTACCGTCGTAACTTAGCCGCTGGTCAAAAAGGTTTGTCCATTGCCTTTGACCTTGCTACACATCGTGGCTATGACTCTGACCACCCTCGTGTAGTCGGTGATGTTGGTAAGGCCGGTGTTGCGGTAGACTCCATCCTCGACATGGAAATTCTATTCTCCGGTATCCCTCTTGATCAAATGTCCGTATCTATGACTATGAACGGTGCCGTATTGCCTGTTATGGCCTTCTACATCCTAGCTGGTGAAGAACAAGGTGTTGATAAAAAGGTTATGGCTGGTACAATCCAAAATGATATCTTGAAAGAATTCATGGTACGTAATACCTATATTTACCCTCCAGCTACGTCCATGCGTATTATCGGTGATATCTTTGCGTACACATCCCAGTACATGCCTAAATTCAATAGTATTTCCATTTCTGGCTATCATATGCAAGAAGCAGGTGCTACAGCAGATATCGAATTAGGTTACACATTGGCCGATGGCCTTGAATACATCCGTACTGGTGTAAATGCAGGCCTTCACGTTGACCAATTCGCACCACGCTTATCCTTCTTCTGGGCAATCGGCAAAAACTACTTTATGGAAGTAGCAAAAATGCGTGCAGCCCGGATGTTGTGGGCTAAGATTATTAAGAGCTTCGGTTCTGAAAATCCTAAATCCATGGCACTTCGTACGCATAGCCAAACATCTGGTTGGTCTTTGACAGAACAAGATCCATTCAACAACGTAGCTCGTACATGTATGGAAGCGATGGGTGCTGCGTTGGGCCATACTCAATCTCTACATACCAATGCGCTTGATGAAGCTATCGCGTTGCCTACGGACTTCTCTGCTCGTATTGCCCGTAATACTCAGCTTTATATTCAAGACGAAACTAAAGTATGTAAGGTTATTGATCCATGGGGCGGCTCCTACTATGTAGAAGCATTAACTGATGAATTGATTCGTCGTGCTTGGGGCCATATCCAAGAAATCGAATCCCTTGGTGGCATGGCGAAAGCAATTGACACTGGACTTCCTAAGATGCGTATCGAAGAAGCAGCAGCTCGTCGTCAAGCTCGTATTGACTCTGGCCGTGAAGCTATCATCGGTATTAATAAATATCGTTTAGATAAAGAAGATCCATTGGATATCCTTGACGTAGATAATACAGCTGTACGGGAAGCGCAAATTCGTCGTCTTGAACAATTGCGTGCCAACCGTGATGAAGATAAGGTTCAATCCTGCCTTGAAGCGATTACAAATGCAACAGAATCCGGGGAAGGCAACTTGCTTGCTCTTGCCCTTGAAGCTGCTCGTGCTCGTGCATCTTTGGGCGAAATTTCCTTTGCTGTTGAAAAAGTTTGTGGCCGTCATAAAGCCGTTATTCGTTCCATTTCTGGTGTATACTCCAGCGAGTTTGAAGATGACGATGTTATCAAAGAAGTACGTCGAATGGCGGATGACTTTGAAGAACTCGAAGGTCGTCGTCCTCGTATTATGATTGCTAAGATGGGTCAAGACGGTCATGACCGTGGCGCTAAAGTTATTGCAACATCCTTCGCGGATATGGGCTTTGACGTGGATATCGGACCTTTGTTCCAAACTCCAGAGGAAACAGCACAAGATGCGGTGGATAATGATGTTCACATCGTTGGGTTCAGTTCCCTTGCAGCGGGTCACAAAACATTGTTACCTCAACTTGTGGAAGAACTCAAGAAACGTGGTCGTGGAGATATTTTGGTTGCCATCGGTGGCGTAATCCCTGCTCAGGACTATGAATTCCTACGCGAACATGGCGCAGTGGCTATCTTTGGCCCTGGTACAGTCTTGCCTGTAGCGGCTAAGAAATTACTAGAAACATTGATTAGTCACATTCAAGACGAAGAGTTTAATGACTGATACTTACCGTCCCGATTGGGTGCCAGAAGAAGCTAAGAAAGATGATACTTATGCGTGTCGCGTAATGAAAGGCGTCAAAGAAATGCATGATGGCCTCTTGTCTAGCTCCGCTCATCTGGCTCCGTCGGTACGTCCCGTACAGCGGCGAAAGAAATTAACTGTCGCTGATTATGTACGCGGTATCGAGCAGGGGGACCGCGTTATACTTTCACGGGCTATCACATTAGTAGAAAGTAATAATAAGGAACACTTTAAATTAGCTCAACAAGTATTACAAGCTATATTGCCTCGCACAGGCAAGGCGTTACGCATCGGTATTACTGGTGTGCCTGGGGCCGGTAAAAGTACATTTATTGAAGCCTTTGGTAACATGCTTATTGAAGCGGGGTACAAGGTGGCCGTACTTGCTGTAGACCCTACGAGCCAAGTTACAAAGGGTAGTATTTTGGGCGATAAAACGCGGATGGAAACGTTGACGAAACATCCTGAAGCCTATATTCGTCCATCGCCGGCTGGTGGTACACTAGGTGGTGTGGCACGTAAAAGTAGAGAGACCATGTTACTTTGTGAGGCTGCTGGGTACGATATCATTCTCGTCGAAACTGTTGGCGTAGGACAAAGTGAAGTCACTGTGCGATCCATGGTAGACTTCTTTATGCTTATCGTATTAACTGGTGCAGGCGATGAACTACAAGGCATCAAAAAAGGCGTTATGGAGCTAGCAGATGCCATTGTGGTCAATAAGGCTGATGGGGATAATCTCAAGCGAGCTCTCATCGCTCGTAGCGATTACGATCGGATGTTACATTATATTCGTCCCGCTACTGAGAAATGGAAAACCCAAGCCTATACATGTTCAGCCGTTACAAAGGATGGTCTCGATGAATTGTGGGATGTAATCCAAGAATTTGCTGAACAAGGCAAAGAAAATGGCGTGTTCTTAAAACGCCGTCAAGAACAATCTCTTCGTTGGGTACGTGATATGATTGACGAACATTTGCACAACCTATTCTTTAACAATGTAGTCATTCAAGGGCGTATGGGCGAAGTCGAAGAAGCCGTCTTAGACGGTGAAATGAGCGAATCTCAAGCCGTTGAGGAATTAATCGGCGTTTTCGACAAGTCTATTAAATAAGTAGATAGCTACATATTTAATTGATAGGCTGGCATAACTTATCTATTAAGACACTCCAATTAGCTATCATACTGATTTAGGCATATAAGATATATCAATAAAAGGCATAGTATAAACATTACTATTGGGTTTACACCAATGAAGATGTATACTATGCCTTTTTATATGCCTATGAAAGTATATTCATGAAATAAACTTCATGATATTCATGCTTAATACTTTCGAAAAAATCATATATGATATATAATTTAATCATAGATTGTTACTTGTGTGTGATTAAAAAAGAGAGGGTCACTTAAATGAGCAAAAAAATGTTGTTACCGGTAGGTGTAGTAGTTTTAATTATTGGCATTGTTATCTTACTATTAAATCCAGATCCTGCTACAACAAATTTGGAAATTGCAAGAAATGCTACTAATGCACGAGAGGCAGCTAAAGCGATTTCTTCCAATAATCAAACTTATGCGTGGATGTATTCCATCGGTATGTTCTGTAGCGGTTTTGGTTTGTCCTTAACAATCGGCGGCATACTTGTAAAAATCCTTAAAAAAGATTAATAAACCATACGAATGCTGAGGCCATGCTATGATTACATCATGACAGAATTTAGGCAGAGTAAAGGCAAAATGGAAGTAGAGTAAAAGCAGAATAAAAGCAAAATAAAAGGTTATACTAATATGTGTATCATTATTAGTATAGCCTTTTTTTGCCCCATACATATTTTTAGATACCTTAAAACGTGATATAATGAATTTTAATAGGGCCTAGAGGGTAGAGGCTTTTGGAGGTTAGTATGAGTAGCATAGCGCATTTATTTGTGGCTGGTGGATTTGTTATGTATCCGCTAGTAATTTTTTTGCTCTTTGCGTTGATGATTGGCATTGAGCGCATCGTTTTATATCGTAAGTTTACAAAGGACTTGCGTCGCTTTAATAAGGCATTAGAAAAGAATCAAAGCTGGGTTATGTTGCCGAGTGTATTGGAACGTGACACATTGGAGCTAGGTTCTTTGTTTGCTCGTGCCATTCGTAGCGCTAAGAACTACAATAGCTTGGAAAATCGTTTGCAAGATATCGTATCCTATGCAGATGAACGCTTAAAACGCGGCCTTAGCTGGCTTAGTATGATTGTAACAATGGCTCCATTATTGGGCCTGTTGGGGACTGTGCTTGGTATGATTCGCGCCTTTGCTGTCGTAGGCGGCGATATTGGTGCTCCTACTATCATTACTGGTGGTGTATCCGAAGCCTTAGTAGCAACGGCGACAGGCTTGACGGTAGCTATCATTGCTCTTGGCTTTCACAGTTACTGTGCGGCTAAGGTGAACGATTCTATTGCTACATTAGAGCATGAATGTGGAAATATCCTCGATGCATATAACGAGGACCATGATCTATGAGACGACGCACATTAGGGGTTAAAAAAGAACCGACAATTATGATTATCCCTATGATTGATATCGTATTCTTTTTACTGGTATTTTTCATGGTGGGTACGCTGTATATGAACACAGAGCAGCAAATTCCGCTTAATTTACCATCTGCATCGACATCTACGGCAAAATCTATCGAGCCTATTACGATTACCTTAACCACAACACATACGTTGTATATTGATAATCAAGAGATTTCTTCGGAACGTTTGGCAGAAGAAGTGCGGTCTATCGTTAAACAAGCACCGCGACAAGCCTTTGTTATCCGTGCATCTAAAGATGTATATTACAGCGAGGTTATTGCTCTGTTAGATATGCTCAAGGTAAATGGCGCTAAATATATTAGTGTCGCAACGGAACGGAAGTGATTCTATGTTTGAATCGCATTATCTGAAACCGTTTATTGTGTCCTTGGGAATTACGACGATACTTATCTCTGGAATGGGGCTTTCTTTACGAGGTATGACAGGAACTGGTGCAGCTAATGATGCGGCTGAAATCAGTTTTGACTTGCCTGACGATAGTGAAAGTAGTGTAGAGGTGGCGGAACAAACTCCAAAACCTGAGGAGAAGGTGGCGCCAGTAGAAGCTGCGCCGGAAAGTGCAGCGCCAAAACCTCAACCTCAGTCACAAACTATACAGGAAGACGTGAAGCCCGATGATAGTGAACAAACTAAAACAATAGACGCTAATACTAACACACCAGAGCCACGAAGAGAATGGACTGTTCCTAAAGCAATCGAATCTGAAGCCACTGGTGGCGAACAGGCTGTAGTAGCTCATGAGAAACAATCAAAGCCTAAAGAACAACCTATAGGTAAGGATATTACATTAGACCCCAATGCAAATGGTAATGGTCGTACAGAATCGGCTGATTTGTCATTCTTATCGGATCTTGCATGGAGTTTATTGACCCCAGGTCAGCAAGAGTTGTTGCGCCAACCTGCGATTAATCCGAGTGCATATTTGCGCCGTGTACAAGAACAGGGGGCTGCGTCATCTGTAACAGGTACTGTTACGGTGAAGGTGAATTTTGGTGAAGATGGACATGTTATCGTTGCTCAAAATACACCGCGTATAGTCGTTGATGGCGTACCGCCTGATGTTATGGAAGAAGCATTGCGCATTGTTAAAACCAGTGGTAGCATTGTTAACAACTCTGGACGCATACAAACCTTAACCATTCCTGTCGTTATGGGACAATAAAGAGGCATATCACATACAATTGTATGTAAGATATGCCTCTTTTAGTTTTGTATTATTTTGTATTATTAGTTATTTGTAGAGTATTCTGTATTGTTTCTAGCTTATTAGTTGTAGGCTATTAATCCTGATTGGTAAGCATAGTTTTTGTAGAATTAAACACCGCAAGGTATACGATGGCACCACCGATAAATAATGTGACTTGCATAGATGCACTAAACTGATTGACACGCCATAAAGCAAAGGCGTAAAAGAACATAGTCACTAGCATGATAAGAAATGCAATAATAACGCGTACATTTGTGTTAACCACTAAGGAGGTAGTAATGCGAGACTTGTTGAGTAAGACATACATTAAGGATACGATAATATCTGCTGTAAAAATAGAGAATACATAATTGAGATCAAATTCTCCAAATAATACTATCGCCAATCCAATAAAGCTGAGTCCAAAGAATAAGCGTAATAGAATACCTATAGTGTTAGATTCGTTGCGCTGTGCACGACGCTCTTTGCGATTTAAATTTGCCATGAAAGCCTCCCTAATTTTCATAGTAGATTTGGTCTGTATGTTTATTATATATCACAATGTAGAGCTATGATACAGTATTAGTGAATTTATTTAGTACCTATCCAAAAATGATCAAAAGAGTTCAGTGTATCGATGAAAGTATAGAAGTGTACGATCTGCAAGAGAGCTTTATGTATAATAGACTATTAAAAATAGGCATTATAAATACGAACAATTAGTGAAATTAATATAATTATCATTCGGGAAACTTGGCTTCATTCATTGAATGGAGCTTTTACATATGGTACAATTATCGTATAGAAAATCTAGCTTTTATCATGCAAAGGAGACATCATGATACCACGTTATACACGAGAAGAAATGGGCCATATTTGGAGTGAACGCAACGAGTTCGACACAATGTTATTAGTAGAAACATTGGCATCCGAGGCGCAAGCTGAGTTGGGCGTTATCCCTAAAGAAGCGGCTAAAGCCATTCGTGAAAAGGGCAATTTCGACGTTGAACGCATTCATGAAATCGAAAAGGAAACAAACCACGATATCATTTCCTTCGTAACAGCAGTGGGCGAATACGTAGGCCCTGAAGCGGCTAAATACATCCACCTTGGCCTTACATCCACTGACGTTAAAGATACAGCGCTTGGTTATATGATGAAACAAGCATGCGATATCTTGATTGAAGATTTGAAACGTTTGCACGAAGTATTGCGTCGTCGCGCAGCTGAGTTCAAATATACACCTATGATTGGTCGTACTCACGGTATTCACGGCGAACCTACTACATTTGGCTTGAAATTAGCATTGTGGATGACCGAAGTAGAACGCGACATCGAACGCATGGAACATGCTCGTAAAAGCGTAGCTGTTGGTAAATTGTCCGGTGCTGTTGGTACATATTCCAACATCGATCCATTCGTAGAACAATATGTATGCGAAAAATTAGGTCTTGAACCTGTTAAAATCGCTACACAAGTCGTACAACGTGATCGTCACGCTGAATTGTTGTCCACTATCGCTGTTGTAGGCGGTACATTGGACAAAATCGCTTTGGAAATCCGTCATTTGCAACGTACTGAAGTGCGCGAAGCGGAAGAATATTTCAGCCCTAAACAAAAGGGTTCCTCTGCAATGCCTCATAAACGTAATCCTATTACATGTGAAAGAATCTGCGGCATGGCTCGTTTGCTTCGTGGCTATGCTCAATCTGCTTACGAAGACCAAGCGTTGTGGCATGAACGTGATATTTCCCACAGCTCTGTAGAACGTGTCATCTTACCAGATGCAACAATTGCATTGAACTACATGCTTCATTTAACAATCTGCACTATCGATAAATTGTTGGTATATCCTGAAACAATGCTTAAAAACCTTAACCTTACAGGTGGTCTTGTATTTAGCCAAACAATTTTAACTCACCTTGTAGACAAAGGTGCAGTACGTGACGAAGCATATCGTTGGGTTCAAAAATATGCTATGGAACGTTGGCTTGAAGGTAAAGATTTCGCCACAGGTCTTAAATCTGATGAAAATATCAAGAAATATATGACTGCTGAAGAAATTGATGCATGCTTCGATCCACATAAATTGTTGAAACATGTTGATACGATTATGGCTCGCTTTGGCCTATAATTGTAGGGTGATTCCCACATAACATATGAAAGATTAGGGTAGGTATAGACCAACAGCCTATGGTACATGCATTAGGAGTTGGCTGTGCCTACCTATTTTTTATTTAGGAGGTTATATGAAACGTATCATACGCGAATACGGACCACCTATTTTTCATTGTATTAATGACTTTGGACAAGGTTCTTTAGCGGCACTTATACCGTTTTTTATCGCTAATTTTGGGCTTAATTATTATCAATCGGCTTCTATTATTTTCTGTAACACCGTGGTAGCTTCTGTAGCGCAGCCTGTTTTGGGGTATGTGGCGGATCGTTGGCGCGTGCCTTGGTTCATTCCGGTAGGATTTTCCATAACATTAGTCTCCATTAGTGCTATTGCATTGGCTACGAGCTATGAAATGATACTTGCTCTATCGCTCATTGCAGGTCTTGGGGCTGCATTGTTCCATCCTGAGGCGGCGCTTCTCGTAAATCGCATGCAATCTCATGAACTGGGTAATGCCATGGGGCGCTTTGCGGTAGGTGGTAGCGCTGGCTTTGCATTGGGGCCCCTCCTTGCTGGGGGCGTTTATGTCTTTGGGGGACAATTTCTTTGGCTATTTACCGTTATTGCTTTGCTCGGTGTATTGCTATATCTCTATGCCTTTACGGGCGAGGCTGATACGACTAATGCTGGTGAAAGTAAAAGCTCTGCTATATCTACTCATACGGGTACGAATGATTGGGCTAGCTTTGGTAAGCTATTCTTTGTAATTGCTTCACGATCCATATTGTTCTCTGTACTATCTATCTTTATTCCTATCCTGTACATTACCGTTATAAACGGTGAAGCCAGTGCCTCTAGCTTGGCTCTCACTATGTACTTTGCGATGGGCGCAGTCCTTACCTATATGGGTGGGGATTTATCTGATAAATTAGGCTTCCTTAAAACGGTACGCTTAGGTAATCTTATCTTCTTGCCATCTGTTTTAGTGTTTATATTTGTACCTAATATATGGGGCTTCTTCGGTGCCATGATACCGATGGCTTTTGGTGTATTCTCACAATACGGACCGATTACCGTACTAGGCCAAAAATATCTTGCTAAAAATGCAGGTTTCGCGTCAGGAATTACCTTAGGACTTGGTATTACTTTAGGTGGCCTTGTAGCGCCTTATATTGGACACTTGGCAGATATCTATGATGTACAAACCGCTTTGATAACACTGATACCTGTAGGCTTGATGGGGCTCTTAATGAGCTTCTGGCTAAAGGAACCAAAATAACATCTTTAAAGACTTTACAGAAAATCACTCATGCATTTGAAAAGAAACTAAAGATTGAATTTGTATAAATACTTTCACAGAATCCGAACATTGTTGTATAATGTTAGTGAATTATTTAGACTTTCACATGGAGGATATAGATATGGCAACAAGTATGGTTATCGGCACTCAATGGGGTGACGAGGGTAAAGGTAAGATCGTTGACTGGATTGCGGAACGTGCGGATGTTGTAGTGCGCAGTCAAGGTGGTAATAACGCAGGTCATACTGTTGTGGTAGATGACAAAGCATTTGCTCTTCGCCTTTTACCAAGTGGCATTTTGTATGATAACAAGCAAAATATTGTTGGTACTGGTGTTGTAATCGACCCTAAAGTATTGTTACAAGAAATTGAAGGTCTTGAAAAACAAGGTAAATCTGCAAAATCCCTTCATATTTCTGATCGCGCGCATGTTATTATGCCATATCATATCGCTTTAGATAATGCAGAGGAAGCATCCAAAGGTGATGCTAAAATCGGTACTACTAAAAACGGTATCGGCCCTTGCTATGCTGATAAAATTAATCGTATCGGTATTCGTATTTGCGATTTGTATGACTTGGAAACATTTAAACAAAAATTAGCATACAATGTAGAATTCAAAAATAAAATGCTTACTAAGGTTTATGATGCAGAACCTGTTAACTATGATGAAATCTTAGCGGATTACATCAAATATGCTGAAGCATTGAAACCATATGTAACAGACACTAATATTGCTGTTCTTAAAGCTATTAAAGAGGATAAAAAAGTGTTGTTTGAAGGGGCTCAAGCCACTATGCTTGACCTTGATCATGGTACATATCCATTTGTAACATCTTCTCATCCAATCGCTGGTGGTGCTTCTACAGGTGCTGGCATTGGACCTAATTACTTGAAAAATATCTTCGGCGTAGTAAAGGCTTATGCAACACGCGTTGGTGCAGGTCCATTCCCTACTGAACTTCTTGACGAAACTGGCGATAACCTTCGTGAACTTGGTCATGAGTTTGGTACTGTAACTGGTCGCCCTCGTCGTTGTGGTTGGTTAGATCTTATGGTTGTAAAATATGCTGCAGGCCTTAACAGCTTAGATTATCTCGCTATCACTCGTTTGGATATTCTTGATACTTTCAAAGAATTGAAAATCTGTGTAGGCTATAAATTGAATGGTAAAGAGGTAGAGGGCTTCCCAGCTAACTTGAAAGATCTTGAAGCATGTGAAGCTGTTTACGAAACATTACCAGGTTGGGAAACTGATATTTCCGGTATCCGTGAGTACGATAAATTACCTGAAAATGCTCGTAAATATGTTGAACGTATTGCGGAAGTAACAGGTGTACCTTTGGGTATTGTATCTGTAGGCCCTAACCGTAATCAAACTATTGATTTAGTGAATGTATTCTAAGTTATACGGATTTGGTATAGTATTATTTATAGAAAAGAGACTGTGATTTATCATTATAAATTGCTAGATTTCTTTACTATACAATCGGTTTATAGAATTATACATATAAGACCCCTCAATGAGGGGTCTTTTGTATTGAAAGTAGTTAGTGAGCAAAATAGTGTGATTTATAGGGTGCCCCTTTAAACTGCTAATACAGTGCGCTATATCGAAGTATGCTGTAAGGTCATTATAGATTTAATATATCGAAGAATTTATGTAAAAAGATTTTGTGAAATTATTATATATACATTTTGGTGTATAACTAAATAAATCTATGAGATGAAAATTTATTTAAAATATTCATACCAAATAGCCTATAATGTGCTGAAATTAGTTTATAATATGGTAAAAATTACCCATATATGCTTATTTTGTATTCATAATAAATTATTAAGATACAAATATAAAGAAAAAAATAGATTTACATTAAGAAATAGTATATAATAGTATCCATAAGTAGATTGACATTTTTTGATACGGATCTGAGGAGTTAAAGATATGGTTGAAGTTTCTTATGAACGTTTGGCTACAATTTTTAAGGCATTAAGCGATGAAACAAGATTACACATCATCGACATGTTGTCTTGTAATGAATTATGTGCAGCTGATATTTTAGCTAGCTTCAATTTATCCCAATCTACGTTAAGTTACCACATGAAAATCTTAATTGATGCAGGTGTAGTTAACTCTCAACGTAATGGTTTATGGACTCGTTATTCTATTAATGAAGCAACATTTGGCGACATTTTAGAAATCATTCCTCAATTATATAAATCTAAGGATGAATGTATTTGTGCACAAATCAAATACTGTCGTATTTCTGATCACGAAAAAGAAGCGTAGCAATGAGACGTTGGATTATGCATGTTGATATGGATGCATTCTTCGCGTCCATTGAACAACTGGATCATCCAGAATATAAAGGCCACCCCGTTATCGTGGGTGGTCTTTCTTCACGTGGCGTTGTTGCTACCGCATCTTATGAGGCTCGAAAATTTGGTGTTCATTCGGCCATGCCCATCTCGAGGGCCAAAAAGCTTTGTCCCGATGGTATCTACGTATATCCGCGCATGGATCGTTACAAAGAGGTATCTCATCAGATTTTCTCTATTATGAAGGAATTTACTCCTTATATTGAGCCTTTATCTATCGACGAAGCCTTTCTTGAAGTGAGCGGTATGTCTACTATGTATAGCGGGCCTAAAGCGCTAGGACGTGCTATTAAAGACCGTGTGTATGAAGAAACAGGCCTTATTATTTCTGCCGGTTTGGCACCTAATAAATTCCTTGCTAAATTAGCTTCAGATTTAGATAAACCGGATGGGCTGGTAGTGATTCCCTATGGGCGTGAAAAAGAAATCTTAGCTCCACTGCCGATTAAACGTATTTGGGGTGTTGGGCCTCATACGGAAAAACGATTGAAATCAGGGGGCTTTCACTTGATGCGTCATATTCAAGAATTGACTGATGAAAGCAGTTTGATTCCTCTTGTGGGTAATCAGGCACGACGTATATGGGAACTAGCAAATGGTATTGATGAAAGGTCTATAGAGACAGATCGTAAAATACAATCCATTGGAGCTGAAGAAACCTATGAAGAGGACCTTATCAGTGGCAGTGCTATTGAATTAGAATTTAGATACTTTGCTAATCGTTTATCAAAACGGTTACGAAAACGTAATCTTTTGGGACAAACTGTATCAATAAAGGTGAGGTATGATGACTTCACTACAGTGTCGAGACAAAAGCGTTTAGATACGCCTTCAGACCATGAACATGTCTTTTATGAAACAGCTCTAATTTTGTGGAATAAGCTCATGCAAGATAAGATGAGCAAACAGCCTAAAGGTACAAAGAAAGATGTGGAAGTACTGGGGACTACTACAAAGGTAAAGTCTACACATTTTCAACCTAGTAGTTTTAAACATAATAGTTTTGATGGAATCACTTTTACGAATCCTCCAGGTCCTATACGTTTATTAGGCCTTACTATTAGTGGATTAGATGAAGAAGTACCTATGCAAGATAGCCTTTTTGAATCTCCTCAGAATGAAACGGAAAATAAGCTGGCTGGTGTACTGGATTCCTTAGAGTCTAAGTTTGGTGAAACTGCTATTATGAGCGGGGCTCTATGGCAGCGCTTTCACGGCGATAATGGGACGCGTAGGAAACGGTCGGAACTAAAGGCCTCAGTGGATGCACAATCTACAAAAGAGGATGTATAATCCACTAGAATAGATTTAGTTTAGGATGTAGATGAATAGGCTATATAATAGGATGGACAGTGCTATAAAATAGACTTATAAACTTTATATTGAATACTTTCGCTAATGTAATTATTCGTGTTACAATATGGATATAGTGTTTAGAAAATTACCGCAAGAGAGGTATAGATATGAGTTTATTTCGTGTAGCCATCCATTATGGCATCAACAGCAATGGTTTCTTATCTTATGATACAGAAGCAAAAACAGTGTCCGTAGAGTTACCAGAGCAAGAGTGGATCGATAAAGTACTCGCTTACTTAAACGATGAACACGCTATTGAGCATGCTACTAGTATTGATACGTACGAACGCTTGAATGTTAAACCTTTGGAATCTTTGGATAATCTTAAATTAGCTTTAACACGTATGTGGGACGCTATCGACGTACAAGTCGACTGGAGCCGTCCAGCGTAAACAGAACGACATAAATAAAATGCACCTTGTATCCTATTATCGTAGGAACAAGGTGTTTTTTATTTGTCTTATTTTAGTAGATCCTTATGCAGTAGATTAACCTAGTTAATCATAAGAGAGAGTGACCCACTAGTCAGATATGATAAATTGATTCTCGATTTCGTATTATAAATGATAACATGTATACACGATTTATACAGAATTAGGATTGTTTTGTTTGAAAATATATGATAAGCTAAAAATAGATTAGCGGATAATGATTATCCGTTATTGACTGTCTTCTAATAATCATTATTTTATTAAGATAACATGATGTAATGAATTACGTGAAGAAAACCATTGTTATATTTTTATTTCTAAGTAGGAGTTTATAACATGAGTGATGAAAAGAAATTAACAACAGCCTTTGGTGCTCCTGTACCAGATAATCGTAACTCTGCAACAGCAGGAAAACGTGGTCCTGTATTGATGCAAGATGTTTGGTTAATGGAAAAGTTAGGTCATTTTGCGCGTGAAGTAATCCCAGAACGCCGCATGCATGCTAAAGGATCCGGCGCATTTGGTACTTTCACAGTAACAAATGACATTACAAAATATACAAAAGCAAAACTTTTCTCTGAAGTGGGCAAGCAAACACCATTATTTGTACGTTTCTCTACAGTTGCTGGCGAACGTGGTGCCGCTGATGCAGAGCGCGATATTCGTGGCTTTGCTGTAAAATTCTATACAGAAGAAGGTAACTGGGACCTTGTAGGTAACAACACACCTGTATTCTTCATCCGTGACCCATTGCAATTCCCTGATTTAAACCGCGCTGTAAAACGTAATCCTAAGACAAATCTTCGCGATGCGACAGCAAACTGGGATTTCTGGACTAGCTTGCCAGAAGCAATCCACCAAGTAACAATCGTAATGAGTGACCGTGGTATTCCTAAATCCTACCGCACAATGCATGGGTTTGGTAGCCATACATATAGCTTGATTGATGAAAACGATCAACGAGTATGGGTTAAATTCCACTGGGTTTGCCAACAACCGATTGAAAACCTTTCTGATGCTGAGGCGGCTGAGCTTGTGGCAAATGATCGTGAAAGTCACCAACGAGATCTATTTGATGCTATCGAACGCGGTGATTTCCCTAAATGGAAACTATGTATCCAAGTAATGACAGAAGAACAAGCTAACAACATGCCGTACAACCCATTCGATTTAACAAAAGTATGGTACCACGATGAATTCCCATTGATCGAAGTCGGTGTCATGGAGCTTAATCGCAACCCTGAAAACTACTTCCAAGATGTAGAGCAAGCTGCATTTGCACCGTCTACTATCGTTCCTGGCATATCATTCTCTCCTGACAGAATGCTTCAAGGTCGTTTGTTCTCCTATGCGGATGCTCAACGTTATCGCCTTGGTGCTAATTACCATCAAATTCCTGTTAATGCGCCTAAATGCCCTGTAAATAGCTACCATCGTGATGGACAAGGCCGTGTAGATGGTAACCATGGATCTACTATTGGCTATGTACCTAATAGCTTTGGTGAATGGGCTGAACAACCGGAATTTAAAAATCCTGGTCTAGATGTATCTGGTGCAGCATACCAATACGATTTCTATGAAGACGATTCCGATTTCTACACACAACCAGGCAAATTGTTCCGTCTTATGAGCCCTGAAAAACAACAAATTTTATTTGAAAATACAGCTGCAGCTATGGATGGCGTGCCTGAATTTATCAAAGAACGCCATGCAAAACACTGCTACCAATGTGATCCTGCATATGGTGAAGGCGTAGCTAAAGCTTTGGGCATGAACATCGACTTTAGCGATGTAAAATAAACCAACCAATCTCTCAAACTAATAAATCCCTTATAAAACTCTCTCGTATTTACATAAATAGTTCTATAAACTAATACAAAAAGAATCCCTTAAACTTGCATATATAATTCTTATATATTTATGTAAATAAATTCCCAAAAGAGCCTATACAATTGCCTAAATCAAATCGATTTAAGGTATGTGTATAGGCTTTTTTGCTTTTAGCAATATATAAATACAAAGAGGACTTTAGTATAATTATGTAGAATTACATTGTGTATTGGATGTATACAGAGAGCAAATGTGGTTAGGAGGTAATTATGAAACGTAGTAGTTTGGTAAGGTATGTAGCAGTGGCTTGCCTTGGCGGTAGTCTTTGTATTGGTTCAGTAGTACAAGCAGATTCTTCGATGGCAGTGAAAGCAAATAGTGTAGTCCCTACATCAATAGTAACGCAAGCTCAATCGACTCAATCTGTTAATATTACAGCGGCTCAGACGACTGTAGCTAATAATGAAGGTGCAGATGATGTGGCAGCACAAGCAGCACTCAAGCAAAAACAACAGTATCAAGCTGAAACAGAAACGATGGGATTATTATGGATGCGCACCTCTGCGGAGTACAGAGCATTAGCATATCAAGGGTATAATGTGGCAATGAATGCCGTTAAGATGGCTGTTACTGATCCATCTCATCAAAGAAAACCTTTAGCTATCGTTCTTGATGCAGACGAAACGGTGGTAGACAATACAAAATTGATGGGTGATAGCATTGCTAACGGCAATGGTCGATTCGATGCACCTTGGTGGCGTCAAGCTGTGCATCAAGGTAAATCACAAGCTATGCCAGGTGCTGCTGAATTCCTGAACGAAGTACATAAACAAGGTGTAGAAATCTTCTATGTTTCAAACCGTTACGCACCTGTAAATCTTGATGTAACGATACAGAACTTTAAAGAACTAGGATTCCCATCTGTCGATAAAGACCATGTACTACTATTCGAAAAAGACTCTGATAAACAACCTCGCTTTGATATGATTGCTAAAAAATATTATGTCGTTGTATACATGGGCGATAACGCTGGTGATTTTCCAATCGGCACAAAAGGCAAGACCCTAGCCGAACGAAATGCTATCATTGACACTCATAAAGAGGATTTTGGTACTACCTTTGTAGTATTTCCGAATCCTGCTTACGGATCTTGGGTAAGTGCATTAGCAAAAGGTTACCAAAACCTAAGCCCTGAAGAACAAAAACGAGTAAATAACCAATACCTACAAAAATAAGGATGTCTTGCGTATACTTTATTAAAAACGATATAATAAAGTATACATGCGTCTATAGCTCAGTAGGATAGAGCAGCAGTTTCCTAAACTGCGTGTCACTGGTTCGATTCCGGTTAGGCGCACCAGTATAAATGCAGTAGGCATAAGGCTTTTAATGGCCTTATGCCTTTTAGCTTTTATGAAAATATTGGTATTATGCTAGCAAAAAGGGGCTGACTAGCATAAATAGAAGATCAGAATCAATACATTGTTATATGGAACGAACAGAAATTAATTGCTGTATACTGTAGAGAAATTTTATAACTGGTATGCTGTATAGATATAACGCATCTATACAATAAAAGTATATTTATTTAGTGAATAAAATAATTTTATATTTGTAGAAAAACAACTATAATATGCTATTTATTTAAGAAATTATCTTGTGTTTTCATGATTAACGTGCTATTCTTTTTTTATGGGTACATACCATCGTTTATACTTTGTTGAGTATGCGCTTTGCATATATTTACATGTTGTGATTTCGTATGTTTTAAATCTTGTATGTTTTATAATACAAATATTGATTTTACATATTAAGGCTATAAGTATTTACGTTATGTATTTGCTTTATTTTGTATATATATTATAAAATGCCTAACTGGTTTGGTTAGGCATTTTCTTTATTGTAGACGAAACAGGTATTTGCTACCTAACGATAGAGTTATAGGTCGTAACAGTTTCTATAGAAAGAAAATTTTATCTAGTAGCGTAATATCTATATTAAAATCTAAAGGTATAAAATGATGAAGTTTAAGACTAATTTGTGGATTAGTAGTATTGTTATTGGTATGTCTATTTTAATCCCTTTTTATACACCCTTTAAATTGGTTATACCACCTGCATCTTATATATTATTTAGCTATATTCCAGTTTTTCTGGCTCTTTATTACTCATGGCGTCTAGCATTAAGTGCAGTGCTTTGTATGGCTATTGCATTATATAGTGCACATTTTCCACTTAGCATAGTAGCTGAATGCCTTTCACATTTATTGTTAGCTATTATTGGTTCCACCTATATTAAGAACCATGCTGATGTATTGAACTCTGTTCGGTCATATATACCGTTTTGTATACGAATGGCCTGTTTGGTTGCATTGGGAGAAATGGGTGTATCCATGCTTATTTTCTTTATAAAGCATGATATTACTCCTAATACCGTTTTTGTAGCCTTAATTTTAGTTGGTGGAGTGGCTTTGGTTCATAGTTTTATTGAGGGCATGATTGGATATATCCTGTATAAAGTGATTAATAAAATATGGGGATCATGTTCGCGTAGAAATCACGCTAATACTTAGTACGGGAATCTTAAAAAATATAATTAGGTTATCATCGAAATTAGAAACAATATTCTTTACATGATTGGGCCTATAATTTAATTATAAAGAGATTAAATTTCTTGATTGAACAACTATATATATTATATTGACGTAGAAAGGGTACGCATATGGAACGGTATTTAAAACAATTTGCTACTTCAAAATGGTTTGATTTGGTGGGTGTGGTACTTGTTGTTGGCATAGCAATTTCTGCAGGTTATCTCAACTCACGACTTGAGAAATTTGTGGACTGGGGTCCTTGGACCGCTTTGGTTCCATTTGGGGTTATTTCTGTTATCAATGTTGGTATATCAATGTTGTCTACCCGTTTTACAGGTCAATTGAATAAATGGGGTAATTACTTAGGAATTGTTAATACTGTTTTATCAGGTGTAATTGATTTTATTTTAGGAAATAAAGCAGCTATCATCACGTATCCTGTAACATTCATTATTTATACTTTTGCTATAAAAAAATGGAAAGCCTCTCATGATGGGATTCCTAATACAATGAGTGTATCTCAAAAAAGATTGGTTGGCGTGTGTGTTACAGTGCTTGCTTTTATTTTTTCAATCATTGCTAATTTTGTAGGGTTTAATGGTCATATTAATTTCTTAGCTATTCTTACGACGATTGTGTTTGCCTTATCATTGATAGCTAATATTTTTAATGCTCTAAAATTAAATACACAATGGCCGTTTTGGATGATCTATAATATTATTCAGCTTATTAAGGCTTTAACACAAGGAAACTTTGCTAATGTTGGTAAATATATTTTTTATATTCTTAATGCTATAGGTGCCTTATTATTTTGGAATGATAAAAAAGAAGAGAAATAATGTTAGCTATATTCCTATAGTGAAGAAGCTTTAATTTAGCTGTTTCAAAACTATTGGAAAAAGCGTATTTTGATGTTGTTGTATTCTTGCAATTTGTAATGAGCAGAATTATAATAAAAGTAATATTCATACAATATTCATGTTTTAAAACGTAAAAAGTGTATAAAGAGTTGTAAAGAGATTCAGGTTTTACTAGATAAATTTGAATCTTTTTGTGTTTACAATTAGGGTGTGTCTTAAAAGGGATAAAATACATGAAAAAAGAATTACTTTTAACTGCTATGATTATCGCAAGTGTTACTACAACGGGCTTTGCAGCATCCAACTTAGATATTAGTGCTACAACTGCTGCTCCATTAAGCATGAAAAATTCTATTGCATATGGTGGGGATAATAAAATTGAGAGCGGTATTGGATCTCCTGTAGCAAATATATTGCTCGGTGGCGACAAGAATACCATTCGAGCTTCTGCTTCTAATAGTATCACTTCTGGTATTAATAATACTGCATCTGGTCCTGGTAGCATCGTAGCAGGCTGGTATAATCAAAACTCTGCTACTCACAGTTTGGTAGTAGGTACTAGCAATACTGTTGGTGGTACTAATAATATCGTAGGCGGCTTTAACCATGCTAATAATGATAATGCGATTAATTCTTTATTAGTTGGTACACATAATAGTATTGACGGACATGACTCTGTGGCTTTGGGTAAGAATAATACCATTAAAGGTAATAATGCTTTAGTAGGTGGTACTGGTGCCAATGTTCAAGGTAATAATGCTATTGCCTTTGGTGATGGTGCTAAAGCAACATACGATGATGTGTATGCGATTGGTCGTAATGCAGAAGCAACTGCTCAAAATACCGTTGCTATTGGTAACAATGCAACTGCCGCTGGCATTGATTCTATTGCTATCGGCAAAGCAGCTAATATTGCTAAAGCTGGGAGCATTGTAATCGGCAGAAAGACAACAGCTGGTGAACTAGCTGTGTCCGTTGGTACTGATTCTGAAGCAATGGGCTGGGGTGGTACTGCAGTAGGTACTATTTCTAAGGCAAGTGGAGTTCAATCTACAGCTATTGGTAACAATGCACAAGCATCTGATACGTATTCTACAGCACTTGGTATTTCTTCTGTAGCATCTGGTAGAGCAGCTAATGCAATTGGTCTTTCTAAAGCGACAGGCTATGCATCTAATGCTATTGGTTTTGTAGCGGAGGCTTCTGGTAAAAGCGCTACTGCCATAGGCGATACAGCTAAAGCGCTTAATGAAAATTCTATCGCTATTGGTACGAATGCGAAGGCTGCCACAGACAATAGCATTGCCCTAGGTGCTAAGTCTGTTACTGGTACAGCCGTATCTACTAGTTCCGGTGTCATCGGTGGTAGAACCTATAACTTTGCTGGTGGAAATGCAGTAGGTATATTGAGCATTGGTGATAGTGGTGCAGAACGTACCATTACAAATGTAGCGGCAGGCCGTGTATCTGCTACATCTACTGATGCAGTCAATGGATCTCAACTACATGCTATTAAAGATGTGGTAGATAATCATGAAAACCGTATCACTACCATCGAAGGCGATATTAATACGTTAAATAATCGTATTATTAATGGTGGAGCGAATAGCTTGAATGAAGCTAAGGCGTATACGGATCAACAAGTATCTAGCGTAGCGGCGGCTTCTGCAGCACTTGCTGGCTTGCATCCATTAGATTTCGATAAACATGACAAATGGTCCTACTCCGTTGGCTTTGGTAATTATAAAAATGCTAATGCAGCAGCTTTAGGTGCCTTCTACCGTCCTAATAAAAATACAATGTTTAATGCGGCTACTACCGTTGGTAATGGTCGTAATACAATTAGCTTAGGTGCTAATTTCAAATTTGGTAAAAGCTCCGAAGAGGTAACTACTGAAGATGCGGCACAACTCAAGAAAGATATGAAAGACCTATCTGAAAAGTATAATGAATTAGAACAAAAATATACTGAATTGGCAGCTAAATTAGAATCTAAATAAGAATCCAAATAGTGTGATTAATACCCCTATAAGACGTATCTTGTAGGGGTATTTTTTCTAT
Source organism: uncultured Veillonella sp. (assembly GCF_963522475.1). GTDB lineage: Bacteria > Bacillota > Negativicutes > Veillonellales > Veillonellaceae > Veillonella. Next base: position 85,768 of record NZ_CAUQYW010000005.1, read on the forward strand.
TAAATATGAAAGTACAGTGTCTTTATAATATGTATTTCTTTTAAATGTAAAAGTGAGGTGCTTTTATTATAAGTATTCCTTAATAATGATATAATTAAGATACATATTCAGTTACATAGTCAGTTAAACATTATATGTAAGCAACAGTATATAGTGGAGAGTAGTATATGAGCTTTTACAATTGGATCCAAGAAAAACTATTTGATGATTACGAAGAATGGCATATGAAGTGCCCTGATTACAATCGGAACGGTTTTAACATAGTAGGTATCGATAATACATTAAAGGCTATGCATGATGGATATTTCATGTATGTTGAATTATACCCACCTCATGCCATCGATGGATGTACAGCCATGAAAGCACGTGTAGGTAAAAAGCAGGATGCAGTAGATTTATTCTTAGATATAGATGGCAAGACCTATCGTATGGTTGATGTAAGTTATCCTGACGCAGTGAAGATGATGCGGGCTTTTGTGAAAAAACGCAGAGTACCTGATTGTAGTTTGTGTGTAGAAGTAGCGTATCTAGATATCGATCAGATGCGATCTACATTTACAGAGTTAGCAACGTTGTTGCTAGGCGATGCTAAACAAGCCAAATCATTCATGTCCAAGGCAAAGTTACATTCCATGGAAGAACTAGAAGATAGCTGGTGGAATCTCTATGAGAAGTTGCTATCTACTGGTCGTGCTGTAGAGTTATCTTTGAAATTCGAATTAGAGGATTTTCTTTATAATGTGCAGAAGTTAATCCATAATAAAAATTTATCTACTGATGAAAATTTAGCTGAAGATGTATCTATTGATACAGCCGCATTTGATGATAGTCAATGTATTGGGGACTGGTGCGCACATCTTAATTCCACGTGGAAAAAATATAAGTTAGTAGGCATGGATATCGGTACAGATAGTTTGGTGCTTATGGTACTTTCAAATGAGGAATTCAAAAGAGCCAAAGAACTAGCGAAAGAATTATTACATAGAATAGATGTAGCTGAACGCTTGTGATGAATAGGAGAGAGTATTATGAGTATTGTACGTCTACCAGAATATGAAGCAGAGTTTGAGCCGGAAGTATTTGAAATCTATGCATTGCCGCGCAGTGATGCGCATGGGGCTAGTCCTTATTTGAAAACCCCTAAATACCTTCATACTGACAGGGGTGACTTCCTGTTAAATCGAGAGTATCAATATTACACAGCGAGAATTGATGATTATGCATTCACCCTTGATGTAGATGAGGGGTCTGATGAAAGCTGCACCATTGCATTGAAGGCTTTCAATAAGATTGAAAATTTCAAAGAATTTGAACAACGAATTAGTGCATACATTAGTGAACACTTACTAGACCTTGCTAACGATTGGCTCGACAATGATGACCAAGATCCGATTACGGCAGAAATATTTGCGAAGCGCATTACTATGGGCGAATTGGCGTTCCGCAATGATGGTACCATAGAGGTCTATTATGACGATGACGATATTTTCTGGGGACACTGCATCATAGCCAATATTGATGCGGAGGGGAACCCTGTACATGCGGATATTGCAGGATAATGAACTAGCGGAGAGAGACGATGGAAAATCTGTATAAAGAATTAAGAAGCTTTTTTACCAATGATATTGATCTAAATGATTTATTTGATTCCGAAGCTATTATCTGGATTGACTGGCGCGAGTATGACGAAGATGTGGTGAACTATTTCAATGATATGATGGCTGAGCCTATCGATATTAAAACGGTTAGTAATGGCAAGGCTTATGGTGACGATATTGTGTTACAAAAAGGCGATAAAGAGCTGCAAATTCCTTACGGTGATGAGTAAGATCGAGATGTGACCATCAAATATTTCAATGACTTTGTTAAGCCTGACTATGAGGTGCGTTGGTTTGCTGAAAGCCTTGGAAACGATACGCTTGGCTTTACCGAGCTTTCAGGGGTAGAATGGGCCAATTTAGAAGATGAATTTGGTGCAGATACAGTTCGTTACTATTTTGAGCCTATCAATCTTGAAAGTAACATGTTTAATCTCGACATGGATGAAGTTTCTGCATTATTAGAATTACGAGAAAATAATAGATGAAATAACCGGTAATGAGCTGATAGAATAAGAGGTTATTAATATGGACTATTTAGAAACATTACGAAATGACGCTAAACTAGCTGAAGAGTTTGATGTGCTGTTTGATTTCTGTCTATTAGACGGGCTGGAAGAGCGAGATACTGCTGAAGGGCGATGCACATTCTCTTTGCCTGGAAAAACTTTTGCTCGTGATGGTGCCGGTGGCGAATATCATCAATTAGAGGATGGCTCTATCGGGTATATGAGTAGCGAAGGGGGATGTGGTCGTATAGCTGAAAGTGTAGATGATTTAATCCATTTATTGGTGTATAGCATTTGTTGGCATGATTATTGTGACGCTAGCCAATATACGGACATATCTACTCTCGAAGCCTATGCCAATGAGCGTCATGATGAAATTGCTTCTTATACAGAAATGGATGTATGGGAAACTGTTGTTCAGGCGCTAGGCATGCCTTTAGAAGCAAATGTGGCTGCTGAATTACAAAAATTCTATGACTCTGCACATCGAGCTCCTTTATATATTTGTTATTTCCATGAAGATGATGGAACCGTTACAGAATCACAAAATCTATTTTTCTAGACGTATTGCTTAAAAGGAGAATTATATGGCTATTGATGGAGTAAAAATCATAGATAGTGATGATGGCCATGATATTTATAATTTGATTGTTGAGCGCTATAGAGATGGCACTAGTATTGATACCATTGTTTCAGAAATTTTGGCTGAAGAGCAGAATTTTTGTACTGACGAATTCTATACAGAAATTTATTGGACTGCCGTAGCCTATTCGCTGTGGAAGATAGGTTATCTGCCGCAGGATATCAAAGAGAAAGTATTAGATATAATCGCGAAGGGCGCTCATGAGTTTTGGCTAGAAATTGATAGTAAGGCGCTCAAACAACGTCAAAAGGTGTTAGAGAAGTTAGCCACACAACTACAAAGTGAAAATCCAAAGCCTCTAAAGGTTCGTAAATCTAAAACAAAGCGAGAACCTCATTTTAAGGTGGGAGACGTATCAAATTTCGGTATCGATACCGACTGTTGGTTTAATCATAAAGACCTAGGCCTATTGCTAGAGAATTTAGAAATCATTGGGGCTGTTGAGCTATATCCGTGCAAGCTGTGGAAATTAGCACCAGCAGGCACGTTGGAAGATATCTATGAGGAGATTGCAGATAGTCCTAGGCTAGGAAAACTGCGTCTCATAGACACCTATGAACTGGTGAAAGAGGTTATTCAGAAATAATTATGGGGTAAACACATTACTATATGGGCGTACTTATAAAGGTAAAGGTATAACTATAATGGATAAAGCGCGTAAAAAGGAATTATTGAAAGACTATAAAGCTAAAGAAAAACAGAATTTTCAAGATAGCTTACCTATGGACGAAGAATTATTTTGGAATCTTTTTGATTATGTAGACGAGAAATTAGAAACAAATGACGGTTGCGATCATAGTTTGACTTTCACAAGAGAGTTTTTAGAAAAACAAAAGGTAGATGTGGAAAGTGTATTAGACTGGATTATCAACGAAGGTGGCGGTTGTGATTGTGAGGTTCTCTACAATGTAGAGGAACGTTTTGAAGAGTACTGTTAATAGTATTTTTTATAGTTAACTCCTTTTATTTGCAGGTGTTACCATAAGGGTATATAGTATAGGCATGTGATGTATGTATTCACATGTCTATTTTTTTTTATAAGGAGGACGCTATGCAACACGTTCAAACCCGCAGTACTACATCCGCGTTAGTACTCACAGCCGTATTGATTGCCCTCGCTACATTGCTTACAATGTATACGAAAATTCCAGTACCTGGCATACGCGGCTATTTCAATGTTGGAGATGTCGTTATTATGACGTCAGCTCTGTTATTAGGTCGAAAATATGGCGCCTATATTGGTGCTATCGGCCCGGCGCTAGCTGATTTATTCCTCGGCTACGTAGTCTTTGTACCAATCACTCTCGTGGTGAAAGGCATTGAAGGTTATTTTGTCGGTACTGTCTATAACAATAAGACAACTACCTCTGCCTTGGTGGCAACCATCGTAGGTGGCATTATCATCGTAGCAGGCTACTTCATCGCTGAATACTTTGTATTCGATCCAGGCGTAGCCATTGCTAGTATTGTGACCAATACTATTCAAGCCGTTATGAGCGTTATTATTAGCATCATTCTCTATGCCATTTTGCGTAAACGATTAGGATAGGATTGGTGATTCACAATTCATATACAAATTATGATATAATTTGTATATGAGGAGGTGCTTTTATGGGGTTATTACGTGAAAGTATCCGACCATCGTCGGATTTAAGAAATAAATATAATGAAATCTCTACAGTTTTGAAAACAGGGGACGAAGCTTGTATTATGACGGTAAATGGTCGTGGTGATACGGTATGTATGGGATATGAAACCTATAATAAATTGAAAGCACAGATCGAATTATTAGAGGCTATTGCATTGGCTGAGGAAGACGAACGAAAAGGTAGAATGGGTCCTATTGAGGATACTTTTATCAGCATAGAAGAGTTGTTAGCTGAGGCGGAATAGTTATGGAAGACACTGCTTATCGTATCATTATTATGGCACAGGCTGATCAGGCATTGCATCATATTGTTCTGCATGTAAAGCAATCTTTTTCCAATAAAATTGCCAAGGCTGTTTATCAAGAGATTAAGGATAGAATTCTTTTATTAGCGGATAATCCTTATATGGGCATGATTCCAAGACATACTGTTTTACGTAATAAAAACTATCGTATGTTGATCATTAATAAAAATATTATTTTATATCGTGTTTTTGATGATGAAAAAGAAGTGCGCATATATAATATATTTAGTCAACGGCAAGATTATTTACAACTTCTGCAAGGATTGTAGATGTTTAGTTGATTTGGTATAGATGGATAAAGGGAGACCCCGTTGTGAGTCTCCCTTTTGTAGTTATTTCCTTTGGAGCATTGATAGTGCTGATTTGTCGTAATAACGACAAATAGCCCTTCGTTACCAACTGGTAGCTGAAAACGAAAGGCCATTTCTATATGTTTTATAATGTAATGTATATTGAGGGATTCAATCGGAACCCCTCTCTTTTTATTGCAGTTCACTCTTTAATTCAGTATATTCCGTTCCTCAAAGACCGTTTTTACCATAAATAGTGCATTCAGTACGCGTGGAAATCCCGCATAGGGGATGCAGTGGGTACAGACCTCTACGATTTGCTCGGGTGCAATACCGACATTGAGTGCCGCATTGGTGTGTACTTTCAGCTGTGCCTCGCAGCCGCCCAGCGTTAACAGGGATGCGAGCGTAATCAGTTCCCGTTCCTTGAAATCCAGGTTGGGGCGCGTGTAGATGTCGCCGAACAGCTCGACCAATAAATCGGCTATGGCCGGTGAAATCTCTTGAATTATGTTATACACCTCCTCGCCGTGCAGCCCGTCAATTTGTTTCAATGTGTTCATACCGATGTTAAAACGTGTTTCTTTCATAATTATTACCTCCGTCTAGACGTATGATATATGCTCGAGTATACTTGAGGTCAAGGTGGTGAAAGTATGAAAATCGGTGAATTTTCAAAATTAGTGGGACTGTCTATTCCCACATTGCGATATTATGAGGATCAAGGGTTCCTTCACATCGAGCGGCAGAACGGCATTCGCAATTACCATGCGGAGGATGTGGGTTTTGTGCAGTTTATTAAACGCTTGAAAGATATGGGAATGCCACTTGCGAATATCAAACGGTATGCGGATTTAAGGTATGCCGGATCTCATACGGTCCATGAAAGAATGACACTATTACAAGACCATTATCGGTTTATTGAGGCCGAAATTAAACGATTAGAAGGCTATAAGAATAATCTAGAAGATAAATTGAAGTTGTATGAAACTGTAATAAAGAAAAAGGAGATCTAAATGGCAAATTTACCTAACTGCCCTAAGTGTGGCGACGAGTACACATATGAAGATGGTCATATGTTTATCTGTCCTATGTGTGGCAACGAATGGACAGCGGCTGACGCACAAGCTGCAGCTGAAGCAGGTATCATTCGCGATGCTAACGGCAAAGAGCTAGCTGATGGCGATACAGTTGTTGTTGTAAAAGACCTCAAAGTAAAAGGTGCGGGCATCTTGAAACAAGGTACGCGCGTAAAGAATATTCGCCTCACCACTGATGCAAGCGATGGCCACGATATCGATTGCAAAATCGATGGTTTCGGTGCGATGGCATTGAAATCTGAAATGGTTAAAAAAATCTAATCTAAGGAATCCCTACTGATACATTTGGTAGGGACTTTTTTTGTGGTATATTCATGAATTGCATCGCATGAATTATGTATTGGTAGAGAAAAAAGATATATGACTACTGTTGATATTATTAGGAATTGAGAGTATAACTAATAATATAGTGAATATTAATGTATTCTATGTAGACTTTATACAGGAGGGACTATGCAAAAGGTTCTTGTAGTTATCGATATGCAAAAAGATTTCGTAGATGGCGCTCTTGGTTCAGCTCAAGCACAGTTAATCGTAGATAATGTACGCAAAAAAATTGAGAACTTTGATGGGCCTATCATTTTCACTCGTGATACGCATGATACTGATTATCTTGAAAGCCAAGAGGGGAAGTTCTTGCCTGTTACACATTGTGTTAAGAATACAGAGGGTTGGCATATTGTACCTGGATTAATCGAGGCAGCAGAAGGTCGTCCTATCATGAGCCCTGTATCCTTTATAGATAAGCCAAATTTCGGATCCCTTGAACTACTATCTCGTTTAGAAGGTATGAACTCGGTAAATCCTATCGAGTCGATTACACTTGTTGGCTTATGCACAGATATTTGTGTTGTTTCTAATGCCATTATATTGAAAGCTGGCTTGCCAGAAATTCCTGTTTATGTAGACTCTAACTGCTGTGCAGGCGTTACAGAAGAATCCCACCAAGCGGCGTTAACAACTATGAAAATGTGTCAATGTATTGTTGAGTAGTTATTTTGTTATAACTATATTAGAGTGCTTTATATTGATTAACAAATCTTGGCGACATCGCTAATGTACCAGAGGACATCCGCCAAGCGGTTATCAACAACGGCGGTGGTCACAAGAATCACACCATGTTCTGGGAAATTATGACAAAACCAGATACTTCTAAATTGGAAGGCCCTTTGAAAGAGACTATCGATGCTGAACTTGGTGGCTATGATGCCTTTGTTGAAAGCTTCTCCGCTGCGGCAGCTACACGTTTTGGTTCTGGTTGGGCATGGCTTGTGGTAAATAAAGATGGCAAACTAGAGGTTACATCCTCTGCGAACCAAGATAATCCTCTATTAGAAAGCAAAAAGGCCATCCTTTGTCTAGATGTTTGGGAACATGCATATTACTTGCACTACCAAAATCGTCGTCCAGACTATATCAAGGAATTCTTCCGCATTATTAACTGGGATAAAGTGTCTGAAAACTACGAAAAAGCATTGCAACCACACCATCAATAAGAAGAGAACTTGAAAACTTGTAACGTTCTCGCAACTAGCAAGTTTCTTATAACTAGTAAATCCTAAGAACTCTTAAAGCTCTTAAAAATAAATACACAATCTAATAGATAACGGATAGTTGATATACTTTTCATCATGCTTGCGTGGGAATATATCCTTTATCCGTTATTTTTGTATATAAAAAATATATCTCGGAAAAAACTTTCAAAAGTATTGCCATGGATACAGATTTTCTAATCGATATCATTTATCATGGTGTCATAGGTTATGTTAGATAAACCTTTCATAGTATATATTGCCTTGTATACATATTGGTACGTATAGAGGGCTACTTACATAAGTAATACACAATATTTTTGACACGAGGGGATCAAAATGGAAAAGAAATTAGATTTGTCCAAATCCGTATATGATTTGGTAACAGAATATCCTGAAGTAACAGAGATTATGAAAAGCTTAGGGTTCAGTGAAATCACTAATAAGGTGATGTTGAACTCTGTTGGTAAAATCATGACCATCCCAAAAGGGGCTAAAATGAAAGGCGTATCCATGATGGATATCGTGAGTGCATTTATGAAAGCTGGTTTTACCTTGGAAGGTGAAATGCCAAATTTACACGGTGATGAAGCAGCATCTGCTAAAGATGTTCCTGTAGAGACTGCTGCTACTCAAGTAGAGGAGCTTAAAGCTAGTCAAAATACAGAAACTAATGAAGAGGATACTGTTACAGATAGCGAACGTGTAGAACAATTGAAAGGTTTCTTGAAACGGTTAGGTACTGGTGAAGAACTTGGTGCTGTTCGTGAAGATTTTGCGAGCCAATTCAAACATGTTGAGGCTAGTGAAATCATGAAAGCTGAACAAGGTCTTATGCGTGAAGGTACACCTCTAGAAGAGGTACAACAATTATGTGACCTTCACTCTGCGTTGTTCCATGGTTCCACCATTCATGAACAAATGGATGCAGAACATGCTAAGGTAGAAGCGGTTCTAGAGGCTCAAGAAAAGAGTAAGAGCGTTGTGACTTTGGTAGAGACTGCAGGTCATCCGTTAAACCGATTAACAGAAGAAAATAAAGCGCTCGACGAGTTGATTGAATCTATTCGTCCAAAAGTAGCAGATAAAACTGCCACTTATGATGATGTGAATACAGTGCGTCAACTATCTGTGCATTATGCTAAAAAAGGTGATTTATTATATCCAAAATTGAAAGTGGATTATGCAATCGGTGGTCCATCTATGGTTATGTGGACTGTTGATGGTGATATTCGCGACCAATTAGGGGACTTAGCAAAATCTAGCCAAAGCGTAGATGACTGGTATAGACGTTTTGACGAGCTTCTTACACGTGCCCAAGAAATGATCTACAAAGAACAAAATATCTTGTTCCCAATCTGTGCAGAAAACTTCAGTAAAGAAGACTGGTATCAAATCTACAAAGATACAGCACAATATGAAGACATCTTTGGTGTAACACGCATTGCTTGGCCAGAGGCTGATGCAGCATTAGCTGCACAAACTACAAAACCAAGTGGTGATAATAATGCTATCGGTTTGATTGGTGGTACGCTAACTGTAGATCAACTAGATGCTATGCTCAACACAATGCCAATGGAGGTAACCTTCGTTGACCATGAAGATATTAACCGTTACTTCAACGATGGTGAAAAGGTATTCAAACGTCCTACTACGGCTATCGGTCGTGATGTATACTCCTGCCATCCGCCAAAGGTAGAACCGATTGTACGCGGTATTATCGATTCCTTCCGCAAAGGTGATCGCGATAATGTGGCAGTATGGCTTGAAAAACAAGGCCGTCCATTCTATGTAAACTACATGGCTGTTCGTGACCAACATAATAACTATATTGGTACATTAGAACTCGTACAAGACATGCAATTTGCAAAGGAACATTTCGCTAGAATTAAATAAAAACTAGTGTAATACTAGTTATGTGATACAGTGAAACTTTGATACAAAAAGGCTGCTCTAACATTGAATGATGCTAGAGCAGCCTCTTTTATTTGTACGAAATGAATTCTCTAATATGATTAATGTATTCCCTGAATTAATGTATTTTTTGATAAGAGGTACCCATTAAGGGTGTACGTACTTGATAATATTATGGGTAGCAGTCTTAATATTTTCAAGGCTAGTAGCCAAGTTAAGTCGCACAAAGGTGGCGTAGTTTTCGCCTCCAAACCATTCGCCAAAGCTTGGTGCGATGCGACATTTATTTTCGAATAATTCGTGCATATCTTCAGCCTTAACATAGGCACCAAAATCAATCCATGCTAAATAGGTGCCGTCCATAGGGCTGATGCGGATTTGTGGTAATGCCGTACAAAGCTCTCGGCACAGATATGCATAGTTTTCACGTATAATAGCCAGTACATCGGTGAGCCATGCTTCCGCCTCTGGATGTGTGTAGGCTACAGTGATGGCCGTTTCGGCAATAACGTCGGAGTCTGTGTGGTATACCTGAGTTTTATAGGCATTGTATTGGCCTCTCAGTTTTTCGTTAGGAATGATAACCTCTGCATGATGCAAACTAGCCATATTAAACGATTTTGACAGGGAAGACATAGCAATAATATTATCGGCATAGGCACCGCTAACTACCGTTAGAGCCGATGTAAATGCCGTTGAACCTGTGATGAGGTCCTGATGGATTTCGTCACTAATGATGAGCACATTGTGTTGCTTACAGATATTGAATAGTCGATCCATTTCTTTTTCAGTCCATACATGGCCTACAGGATTATGCGGGTTGCAGTGAATAAAAAGTTTAACATCGTATTCAACTATAGCCTTTTCAAAGGCTTTGTAATCGACGGTATAACGATGGTCTTCGCCGCGTTTCATAGGGACGGTGATAATTTGTCGTCGGGCGTTTCTGGCACTAGAATCAAAGGCACCGTATATAGGACTTAGTACCGCGATGGCATCATTTGGTTTTGTGAAAGCCCCAATACACCACATAATGTCTGTAATGACATTTGGAGCGCTGGTGAGCCAGTCCTTAGAAAGTATACAGTTGTGGCGCCGCTTATGCCAATCTATGACTGCTTCAAGATAATTGGGATTTGTCATGGTATAGCCTAAAGGTTGGGCTTTTACATAGGTACAAATAGCCTCTTGTATGCACTGAGGCGGCATAAAGTCCATATCGGCCACCCATAGGGGTAATAAATCGGTGCGGCTAAATTTTAAGTGTTCGCCGTCCCATTTGCGAGAATGGGAACCGCGGCGATCGATATAGTATGTTTCAGTAAAGTCTATTGTGTTCATAGTGAACCTCTATACGTGTATGTTAATGTGGTGGGAATTAATTACTCTATCTATTATCAGTATACATGCATAGATATATATGTAAATATACCCTTAAGAATTGCTGTTACAGTATCTTTTGTTTCTATGCAATCCTTGCATGAATAGGGGCTATATTCGTATACAAAAGGTGTTATATTTGCTTGACTGTTACGACTTTCACAATTTAGAATATACTATAGAATAGTGTGTGTCTGACCAGTGACCACACGTCTATCGAATGGTTACAAAAGATAAATCTTAGCAGCATGTGGCGGCATCCCTATGTGAGAGGGTTCATCGGATTGCTCAGGTACATGCAACGCTGTATAAGTATAGTACTGGATCCTTGTTAGGAGGCATGTGCCATGAGTAACGAATTAAAACCACTACATTTTGATGCGGATTATACAATGGAGGAAGCGCTCGCTGAGGCGAAACGTTGTCTAAATTGTCCAAAACCATTGTGCCGTATGGGTTGCCCTATTGAAAACGAAATCCCTCGTTTCATCCAAGCTATTGCGCACGGTAACTTCGGTTTAGCCAACGATATCTTGGCAGAACGTACAAACTTGCCATCCATTTGTGGCCGCGTATGTCCACGCGAAAACCAATGCGAAGGCAACTGTATCATGAATAAGGCGAAGAAACCGCCTATCAATATTGGTAAATTGGAACGCTTTGCTGCCGATTTTGAAAGTATCAATGAACTTCGTAAACCTAAGAAAATTAAACAAGATCTTGGTAAGGTTGCCGTTGTAGGTTCCGGTCCTGCAGGCTTATCTGTAGCCGGTGATATCGCTAAACTTGGTTATGATGTAACGGTATTTGAAGGCCAATCTGAACCAGGTGGCGTACTTTTATTCGGTATTCCTGAATTCCGTTTGTCTAAATCCGTTGTACGTCGTGAAATCGCTCGTCTTGAAGGTTTAGGCGTTAAATTCGTATGTAATACATTTATCGGTCAAGATAAAACATTGGACGAACTCTTTGCTGAAGGCTTCGACTCTATCTTTATCGGTACTGGTACACATATTCCTCAAGAAGTGCGCATGGAAAACGATGAAGTACATGGTGTATTCCAAGCTATGTATTTGTTGACTAACGTACAACTCGTAGAAAATGGTGAGCTTGATGAAGCTCAAATCCCTGTAAAAAAAGGGGACCGCGTAATCATTATCGGTGGTGGTAATGTAGCGATGGATGCGGCTCGTACATGTGTACGTTTAGGCTGTGAATCCGTTACTGTAGCGTATCGTCGTAGCCAAGAACAAATGCCTGCATTGTTGTCTGAATACGAAGAAGCACGTGCTGAAGGCGTTCAATTCCAATGGTTCGCTTCTCCAGTAGGCGTAGAAGGTAAAGACAAGGTAGAAGGCTTCAAATATGAAGTAATGGCTCTTAACGAAGATGGCGCAGGTATCCACGGTACTGGTAACTTCCAAGTTATGCCTGTAGATAAAATCATCATTGCTGCTGGTCACAAACCAAATGCACGTCTTATCGGTGAAGGCAATAATTTGAAAGTAGACGAAAAAGGCTATATCGTTACATCTGAAGATCCATATGGCATGACTAATCGGGATGGTGTCTTTGCAGGTGGTGACGTTGTACATAAACCTGCTACTGTAGTATTGGCGATGCGCGAAGCTAAAAAAGCTGTTGATGGTATGGTTAAATATATGGAAATTAAAAAAGCACAAGAGAGTATTAACAAATAAGATTATATCTTATGAGTTTATAACCTATCGTTTTATAGAGATGTGGAAAGCGGACTATACATTGTATAGTCCGCTTTTTTTTGCTTTATATAGTGACTGATAATATTACTATTCAAGTTTATTTATAATGTATGAATAATGTATAGAAATTATAAAAACTTATATAATATAAACTTTCTTTGAATAACAATAGTATATTTTTAGTACTAATAATTTCTATATATACAAAAATTACACGAAATGATGAAACTGTTCATAATATAATGTACAAAGAAACATGACTCTATAGAGCTAATTTATACCTTAGTTTTTACCATGTATTTTTTGTTATCGCATTTCAACTACTACTATTCAGGATGTTAAGCTAGACGTATAGTAGAGGCATAAGTATGTGTTAAGTGTGAAAGTAGACAGAGGTTGTCATGAATTCTATCGTATGTTGTAGAGATCTTCAAATTCGGCAAGAAGTCCATAAGCTCGGCATATTGATTTTATTATGGCGTAGGCAATTGGGTATGACTCAATATCAATTAGCTGATAAGTCTGGATTGGCTCAATCTTATATAAGCGATCTTGAAAGTGGAGCTGTTGACCCTAGATGGTCTACAATTTATCGTGTTGTTAATGGCTTCGGACAGATGAGTATTCAAGATTTTTTGAACGGACCCGAAGCTATTAGAAGCCTAAAACTTCATTAATGATAATAACCTCTATGGTTTGCATGTTACGCATTTTTTGTAGTAGATGGTTAAGGCGTTACAGATGTAAGAAATACATCACGGCCCATGGTGCGTAATGCAGTGTCACGGCAATGCCTGTTTCAAAATAATGGGCTAAGAAAATAAATTATACTTTTACCTATAGGTTGAATTTGCTATAATAATAGTATTGATATGGCATAAGCCAATGTTAAGGAGGCAAAAATCGTGGACTTAATTCAAAAATTAAAAGACCAAGTAAAACCATTAGGTAAAAAAATCGTGTTGCCAGAATACAAAGATGAACGCGTATTGAAAGCAACAGAAATCATTTTGAAAGAAGGTTTTGTAACACCTGTTCTTGTTGGTAACCCTGCTGAAATCGCTGCGGCTGCTAAAGCTGCTGGTGTATCTGTAGAAGGTGCTGAAATCATCGATCCAGCTAACTACGATCGTTACCAAGAAATGGTTGATACATTCGTAGAATTGCGTGCTAAAAAAGGTATGACTCCTGAAAAAGCTGACGCAACTATGAAAGGTGATTGCTTATTCTTCGGTGCTATGCTTGTTCGTCTTGGTGCTGTAGATGGCATGGTTGCAGGTTCCGGTTGCCCAACTGCTAATGTATTGCGTGCTGCATTACAAGTAGTAGGTACTAAACCAGGTCTTAAAACTGTATCTTCCTCCATGTTCATGTTCACAAGCAAAAAAGAATATGGCGATGATGGTATGCTAGTATTCTCCGATTGCGGCGTATTGCCTAACCCAACTAGCGAACAATTAGCTGATATTGCAGAATCCACTGTAGAAAAAGCTCGCAAAGTTGTTGGTATGGCTGATCCTCGCGTATCCATGTTGTCCTTCTCCACTAAAGGTTCCGCTTCCACTCCAGAAGTAGATAAAGTGGTTGAAGCTGTTAATATCTTGAAAGAACGTAATGTTGACTTCAAATTTGATGGCGAATTACAATTGGACGCTTCTATCGTTCCTTCCGTAGCAGAAAAGAAAGCTCCTGGCTCTAATGTAGCTGGTAAAGCTAACATCTTGATTTTCCCTGATCTTCAAGCTGCTAACATTGGTTACAAATTGGTACAACGCTTCTCCGGTGCTGACGCTCTTGGCCCATTGATTCAAGGTTTAGCTAAACCAGTTCATGACCTTTCTCGTGGTTGCTCCGCTCAAGACGTTGTAGACGTTGCAGCTATTGCTGCTGTTGAAAGCATCTAATTTCCACAATAACTTCATTTGAACGATTTAATGAAATATAAAAAAGCTGATTCTTAGGAATCAGCTTTTTTGTTTTATACAGATATTGTTTGATATCTTTTGTAAATATATCTATTGTAAATAGATTGGTGAAAGCATATCTTGTTTGTAAGTTAATTTAGAATATAGCTTGTCAGAAAAATATAGTAGTTGTTTTAACTTGTATAGAAGGTGTATGATTAAATTGATAGTATTTGATTAATATATTTAATCAATGCTTGCGTGAATACACTTGATATGTACAAGTGTAATTGTGTTTAGAGTCGTGAAAAGGAGAGGGCTATGATTTCTGTATTCGACACAAATCCTGTTATTTTTGAAAGTAATGATCGTACTTTAACAATTAGTTACAATGGTGTGCTCTGTAAAGATGCCAATGGTACGGTTATCACTGATATTGATTTTGAGGACCTAAATGAGTTATGTCTTATAAGATATTTAAATTCAAATGGTAATTATACTATTCTCTTTAGAGATCACAATTGGAAAAATATGGAAGGCCAAGATTTAGATACGGACCGTACAGAATCTAATACTGGTCATAATATTCGTGAAACAAAAGCGATTCTTGCAGCCTTTGCTCGAAATAAATTGACCGCAGATTTTCCTGCGAACTTAGATACTCTTCAATTGCCATTAGACTCTTCCTTTATGGGTAAACGAGAAATTACCATTAAAAACGGCGTTATCTCTAATGGTAAGGTAGATATTCCTATTAAAGATATTCGTCGCGTAGTATGTGCATCTAATGGCACGATTAGTAAATTGCTAGTATACAAGGAAGAAAAGCCTAGCTCTTTCCTTAAAAAGATCTTTGATTCTCCTGATATGAAAATCACGTTGAACGCCATTACGTTACCATTATTGGAAGCCATCGTAACACGTAACACAGGTCATGGCATTGATTTTACTCGTGGTAATGGATTTGATCAAAGAAATTCCAACTATATCATCATTCGTTATCTTGATTCTGGCTTCTTCCTTGAAAAGGATGGTACAGCACCTACAGAATGGCAGAAAACAGCTGCTGAAACAACAGCTAAATTTAACTATGATGTGAAAACATTATTGGGATAACATTCGCTAACATAGAAACTTTTGTTAAGGAACTATGAAGTGTAAAAGACTGTATTACTAATACAGTAAATATGAAATAAGACACCAAAAGAACCGCTAGTTTTTACTAGCGGTTCTTTCGTATATCTAAATATATAGCTTAGTTTTGTACTGCTGTAAAGCGTTGGCGACCAAATTTGTGATTGTTGATTTCATCCACTAGAATTTGTGCAAATGTAGCATATGAGATATAAGGTTTGCCTTCTTTGTTCAAGATAACATTTTCATTACCTAATACATAGTCATTAGATTCAGGGCCTTCTGCATCTAAGATTGGTGGTGGGGTAAACATTGTCCAGTCTACATTGCTAAATTTACGCAAGATATCGTCAGATTTACCATGGGTTTTGGAACGAACTAGGAATTCTGGAGGAAACTCTGGTGTATCATTTAGTTGAACTGTGTGATCTTCGTCTACATAGAGACTGCCTGCACCACCTATAGCGATGAGGCGCGTATTTGTGTTAGCTAATGCTTTTACAAGCAACAATGTCAAATCTGCTGGTAAGTGATACGTATCTGGTGTGAAAGCGCTTGTAGCATTTACGACTACGTCAAATTGAGTTAGTTCTTGTTTTGTTAATTGTAACGCATCTTTTACGATGGTTGGTATTCCTTCAATAGCACCTTCACGGCGAACAAGGCCTGTTACTTGATGACCTGCTTTGAGGGCTTTTTCTACTATACGATGACCTGCTTTACCATTTGCACCGATTACTAAAATGTTCATGTTGATTCTCCTTTTGTGAAAGTCTCTTTTATTGAGAGCATAGTCCTTTAAATGTAATTGAGTATTTCATATCCATATACATGTTAGTAAAGTTTACTCAGCAATTGTTATTGTATTCAGCTGATGACCTTATTATATAGGTGTGCAAATGTTTTGAGTAGTAGAACTATTTATGATAGGTACTATCAAAAGTGATAGAATTATGATATTTACTGACTAAAAATTTTTCGAAAAAAATTTGTACCCTAAAAAAAGATACTGTAAAATGCTTGCAATATGATAAATTTGTGATATGATTTGAACTACATTAGAAAGACATATTTCTAATCTTGAAATGGAAATAGTAGTATAGCTATACATAGTTGAGCTTAGCTATAGAGGTTTAGCCTTGTTATAACGAGCTACTTAAGCTATATAGAGAAGGAGAAATATAATGGCAGAGCAACTCGTAAATGTTCATGATTTAGTGGGCCGCTGTCCTTTTGCAACGAGTCAAAAGTTATTAGCCGGCAAGTGGTCTTTATTGATTATGCACGAATTAGCCGAAGGACCAGTGCGTTTCCGTGAGTTAGAACGACGCTTACATCCTATTACTCAAGCTACATTAACAAGAGCATTACGTCAGATGGAGGATGATGGTCTAGTACACCGTGAAGTATACGGCACCATTCCACCAAAGGTTGAGTACAGCCTTACTGAAGTGGGAGCAGGGTTTAAGACTGTTCTAGCATCCCTTGAAACATGGGGAAATCAATATATTGATTATATGAAAGCCGCTGGCCGCATGTAAGAAATGCCAGCGGCATTTCTGCCCTTATTATGATTATAAACATGGGGCACTATATATTTGATAAGGCTTTAAAAAGACCTTTATATATGCCATGAATAGTCATTTGTTTATGCCATGTATTAAGAAAAATATGGTATAATAAACAATACGAATGATATAAATTCTCAATAAATAAGAGGTACTGATAATAATGTTAAATGTTACGTTTTTAGCGCATAGCGGCTTTGTCGTAGATGATGGTAAGCGTTGCTATGTGTTTGATTATTATAAAGATCCTAATAATATAGTTTGGCAATTAGCGAAACGCGGTCGTGAGCTTTGGTTCTTTGTGAGTCATACTCACGGTGATCACTTTAATCCGTCTATTACAGAGTTTGATGGTCCCCGAACGCGCTATATTTGCCATCAAGATGTTCCGTTAGAGGGCAAGGTAAAGAAATGTATTACTATGCGCCCTGGCCAAGATGCCACATTAGATGATGTAGGTATCCATATGTATGGCAGCACTGATGAAGGCGGTTCTTTCTACGTAAAGACAAATACGGAAAATATCGATTCTGATTCTATTTTCCATGCAGGTGACCTCAACTGGTGGCATTGGCTTGGCGATACTCCGGAGAACAATGCTGATGCAAAACGCATGGCATGGCGTGAGTTTAAGGAATTAGACGGCTTATCTGTAGACGTGGCGATGTTCCCGGTAGATAATCGTCTAGAAGATGCTATGGAGTGGGGCAGTATTGAGTTCTTGCGCCGTGTAGAGATAAAAAAAGCCTTTATTCCTATGCATCTAAATGGTCCACTATGGACACCATCCGTGTATTTTAAAGCACTCTTTGGCGATGTTCCTGTATGGGAGCCTCAAAAAGATGGCGATGAATGCACATTCTAAATATACTTTCACAAGTTGTAGTTCGTGAAAGTTCGTGACCTATGTGGTCACTACGTTATATGGGGAGCGTCTGTATACGTAATTCAGTAAGTTAGGATCAAGTGATGATGAAAACTAAACCAGTGGCAACCACCCTATTGGTTGTCATGGCTATTATATTTTTAATTTCATATCCACAACGGCAAGATATGTTTTGGGCGTTTATCATGCACGTATCTGGGGCTGCTATGATCGGTGGATTGGCGGACTGGTATGCGGTAACGGCACTCTTTACGAAGCCTTTGGGAATTCCTTTTAAGACGGCTATTTTGCCACGTAGCAAGGAGCGACTTATACAAATGGGGCGAACCATGCTCAGCGAGGAACTATTGCGCGTGCCTCAAATGTACTATGCCATCAAAAAAGAGCGCGTTATGGTCCGTATCATCGAATATGGCATGAGCGATGCAGGGCAAGGCCAAATGCGCGATATTTTGTATGGTGTAGGTAATCAGGTTTTGTCTCATATGGATATTGAACCTATGCGTCAGGAAATCAACAAGGCCATATATAAAGGTGTTACAAATTGGAAGGCGACACCTCTCGTTATCTTGTTTGGTCGCTGCATGTTAGAGCGCCAAACAGCAAGTGTTTTCTGGCTCTACTTTAACCGTACATGTCAGCGTGTCATTGTATCTAATCAAGTATATCCGTACTTATACCGTGTTATGCTAGACATTATGAAAACCTATACGAAAGACTCTTTCTTCCGTGAATTGGCTATTGCCTTTGGCGGCGATGGGCTTTCACCAGAACGATTGGTAGAAACGGTACAGAAAAAGGCTGTTCAATTCCTAAAGGATAACGAGTCTATAGATTCTGATTTAGGTCGTTACATATGGGGACAAGCCATTCGTTTCTTCAATAATTTGGAAACTAATGTAGAGTGGCAAGCTTTTATCGAAGAGCACAAAAATCAATGGATTAAAATGGTTCTTGAAGAATGGGAAGGCAAGCTCATTGACGGCGATACTGTGGACTGGAAACGCCTCATGGATATCGTTATCGGTCGCTTTAATGTGCTCGGTACGGAAATCTTGTTGAACCCAGATAAGCAAGCGCCCTTTGAACGGTTCTTCTTGCTTCGTAGCATTCCGTGGTTACAAAAATTGAATCCTCTTATTGATAAGGTGGTGGAGCAGGAACTATCTCACTATTCACCTGAGGAAATTACCCAAATCGTACGCGGCAAGATGTACTATGACCTTCAAATGGTTCGTATTAATGGCTCTCTCGTAGGGGCTGTTTTAGGTGGTATATTCTACGGTTTATACCTTTTGGTAGAGGGGGTGCTCAAATGATTCAGTATTTGAAATCCCTCACTTTACGACAACGTGCTAATAGTATTCTTGGTTTGACTGCCGTATTGTACTGTTTTGTTTTCATAGGTCAATTTTTCTATGGCCGTGAAAGCTGGTATCAACCTCTGTATTGGGCTGTACAGTCTGCGCTCATCGGCAGTGTGGCAGACTGGTTTGCTGTAACAGCCTTATTCCGTAAGCCACTAGGCTTTCCGTATCATACAGCGTTAATTCCTCGTAATAAAGATCGACTCATCAACGGTGTTATTAAGCTTGTTGAGACAAAGATGCTCACTAAGGAACGTTGTAAAGTATTGTTGAGCAATGTTCAATTTGTACCATTGTTTGAAAAATTCTTGTTATCTCCAGAAGGTCAACGGGCAGCACGCCTAGTAATTCATCAAGGGTTACATTTATTATGGAAGTCTCAAACGACTGAGGAATGGGCTCAATGGGGGGCAGAACGCATTCGTGGATTGCTTCAAAAACATTCTCTAGTACCTGTTTTGAAACACGTGTTGCTCGACTTATGTGAACATAATCGCTATGAAGCCATGGTTGTACAGGTATTGAACGTAATTCAAGAACGTATTAACCATCCCGCTATGGTTACGTGGCTTACAGCTGTTGTAGCAGAAGAGGCTTATAAGAAAAAAAGAAAGGGATTCTGGTCTGATTTCCTTATCTCAATGTCTGAAGCTACGGATGTGGTGAACTATGAAGAGATGGCACAAGCTATTGTTCAAGAGGCCTATGCTATGCTTGAAAATTGGAAACGACCGAATAGTCCTGAACGGACTGCATGGCTTCGCCAATGGGTAGATCCTATTCGGCATATAGAAGAGAACCGCGAGGTTTGTGATGCTCTTGATGAAGCGTGGGAGCGGTGGATTCACGAACAAGACTGGGAATCTGTCATTGAAAACCATTTATGCCCTTATGTAGAGGAATTGTTACTCGTAGGGGATGAAAATGGGGAAACGCCAGCTCAAGTTCTTGTGAATATTGCTCTTGAATTGTGGACTGTATATGGTCAATCCGAAGATTTAAGAAATCGTATAGAAGATACATTGCACAATATTGGTATATATGTGCTTGAACAAGGCTATGATCTCATTGAAACCATTATACGCCAAGTTCTGGGCGGCCTAAGCACAGAGAAGTTTATTTACTTTATCGAATCTAAGGTAGAGGATGACCTCAGCTGGATTCGTATTAATGGAGCCATTGTTGGTGCTATAGCAGGGCTTGTTGTGTGGACTTTTCTAGAATATGTATATATGCCATTGTGGCAACAATTTATAGGCTAAATAATTACGCGCTAAACAATATAAAAACGCTAGCAACGAGAATTTCTCTGTGCTAGCGTTTTTGTTTATTCTTCAGTTCTTTTGTACGGTAATCGTACTGTAAATGTAGTTTTAACTTGTGGTTCACTTGTGGCAGTTACTGTGCCGTGGTGTAAGTTAATAACTTTATTTACAAAGTATAGACCAAGGCCAATGCCATGGTTGGATTTTTTATTTCGAGATTGTTCTGTTTGATACATACGATCCCAAATGTGCTCAAGATTTTCTGGCTCGATGCCAATACCGTTATCTGTTACTGTAATAACAAGTTCACCACCTATAAGCTTAGCAGAAATGTCAATGGTGGAAGTTGTAAACTTAATAGCATTATCTACTAGGTTTGTGATGGCACGACGTAAGGACACTTCATGTGCAACAATATTCATATTGGGTTGAATATTAGATGTGATGGAAATCTTTTTTTCTGTATTCTCTGCACAGAGTCGTGTGTAGTCATGAACCATGTTTGTTAACATTAATGATACGTCTACAGGGGCTAGATTTAGTTCGTGAGCATTTTCAAGGCGTGCTACATCGAGTAATTGACTTACAAGGCTTGTCATAAACTTAGCTTGTTCTAAGATATGTGTGAGACCTTCTCGTAAATCATCTTCTGTACGTCCATATTTTAAGGCAAATTCACTTTCTGCCTTAATAACAGCAATTGGTGTACGTAGTTCATGGGATACATCCGAACTAAACTGCTTTTCCCGGTTTGAAGAATCTTCAAGACCTGAAATCATGCGGTTAAAGGTTGTTGTTAGTTCGTAAATTTCATCTCGTGCAGTGCGAGATGGTATATCAATACGACGACTCAAGTCATTATTCTTGCCGATAACCTTAGCTGTCTTGGTTAAGACTCGAACCGGTTTGAGCCCCTTTTTGATGAATAGATAACCACCTAACGATGAAATTAATAAGAAAATAACATCGCCTAGTAATAAACTATATAATAAGTTTTCTGTCTTTTTAGAGGCCGTTTTTACTTTTGTAACAGCACGTAAAATACCACGATAATTCGGTTCATTAACCGGTGTATCGTAGTAGTAGAATGTATCTTCACCTACGGCGATTTCTCCAACCTGTCCTAAGGAGAGAACTGTTTGGTTTGGAAACCCATCAGGTAAGGCGCCTTTAATAATATAGCCGTCTTGCGTAGACACAAAGAAAAACGTGTTGTCTTGGTACGGTTTGAATTTGCGAATATCTGTAGCCATTATCATTGCCTGTTGCTGCAAACGCTCACGTACTTCTTTATTATCAGACTCATGAGTATATGCATAAATCCATGCGGATGCAACCATCAAGATAATAAGCAAAAAGATAGTATACCAAGACATAATTTTAAAAGTGAGGGGCAGACGATTAAATAAATCGGTAGCTGCCCCAGACATGGTGTCTAGATCTCGATGAGGATCATTAGTTTTCTGTTTTGAGGACATACCCTACTCCACGAACCGTTTGAATGAGTTTTACATTCTCATCAGTATCGATTTTCTTACGTAAATCTTTGATGTATACATCGATAAGGTTAGAGTAGCTTTCATAATCATATTCCCAAACGTGATCAAGAATTTGTTGACGAGATAATACAATGTTTTCGTTACTTGCTAAGTAGAATAAGAGGTCAAATTCTTTTGCTGTTAAAGTAATTGTTTCCCCGTCACGTTTAACAGTACGTTGAGATACATTGATAGTAAGTGGGCCAACGTGAATATCGTTTTGAGCATGACGTGCGTTACGGCGCGCCAATGCATAAATACGAGCAGTTAATTCTTCTAAATCAAAAGGTTTTACAAGATAATCATCGGCGCCTGTATTGAGGCCTGTAACTTTATCTTGCAAGGAATCTTTTGCTGTTAAAAGTAATACAGGAGTTGTATTACCGTCATTACGCATTTGTGCAAGAGCACTAATACCATCAAGAATTGGCATCATAATATCCATAACGATAACGTCATAGCTGGATGTGTTTACATAATCAATCGCTTGTTGACCGTTGAAGCATGTATCAACCGTCATATTCTCTGCACGTAAATATTTGGCGGTAATGCCATTCAGCATTTCTTCGTCTTCTACAAGTAAAATTTTCATTCTCTGTTCTCCTTATGTATGAGTTAAAAATATAGCTCTCCAACTACATTAATATAGTCATTATATATATATATGCTTTCTTTTAGGTGAAAGCCACAACACCATATAAGGGTGACTATATATATAATATTATATAACTTATTTATCTATTATCATACCTTATACAACAGGAATGAGCAAAAGATGAATGTATATGCGAGTTTATAAGGCCTTTCTTCATATTTTTGGTAGCAAAAAATTGCAAAAACTTGAAATTTAATGAATTCTACTAATGAATGAAGATGAACTATATCGAAGATTGCTGTATGCGCATAGATAAACCTATTTTTGCCAATTTTAATGAGTGTGAAAGAAATCACTAAAAAAACTTGTGATAATAATTATCAGAGAGATAAATACCAATGGTAGATGTAGAAATTTAATGATTTTAGATGGTTAAATTCTAGGCGATTTTAGTAGGAATTTAAAGAATATTAAGTATTATGAACGATATTGACCTCTTATAAAGCTAATATTAATAAGGATTCTTGCGTACCTGGAAGAGATAAAAATATATAAAAAATTCGGAATCGAATTACTTTCGTAATATTCTTAACTTCTTGTAAGAAATATTCATATATCTATGTTTAAATGATTGAATATAAGTACAAAAAATAATAAATGAAATAAATTATCAATTAGATTAATCAAAATTAATTATGCATAATAAGGTTTAGACATCACACTAAATGCTCTCTATAATTATATGTAAAGCTATAAGAAAAGTCGCATAAGTATGGGACTTTTCTTGAAAGAAAAATGATTAGGTTATCAAAAATTTTTATGAGTTTTTGAAATGAGATAGTCTAACAAATTTTCTTATTAAAGGTAGTTATGAGGAGGTCATTATGGAACAGTTTGATGTTCTAGTAGTAGGTAGCGGTGGCGCTGGTCAACGCGCGGCTCTTGAAGTTGGTCGTCGCAAAGGCTTAAATGTAGCTCTTATTACTAAAATTTTCCCAACTCGCTCTGCAACAGCGATGGCGCAAGGCGGTGTAAATGCATGTTTGAATAACGTTGCAGCTGAAGATACAGTTGAAACTCATACTTTCGACACAGTAAAAGGTTCTGACTATCTTGGTGACCAAGATGCGATCGAATTCTTCTGCTCTCGTTGTCCAGAAGGCGTACTTGAAATGGACCACATGGGTGCTCCATTCTCCCGTACTGAAGAAAACAAAATTGCGCAACGTAACTTCGGTGGTCAATCCTATCCACGTACTTGCTACTCTGCGGATAAAACTGGTCACGTTATTTTGCACACAACTTACGAACAATGCTTGAAAGAAGGCGTACACTTCTTACAAGAATGGTACCTTTTAGATCTTGTTAAATCTGCAGACGGTCATGTTGGTGGCGCTGTAGTTTGGAACATGAAAGAAGGTCGCGTAGAACAAATTAAAGCGAAAGCTATTATCTTGTCTACTGGTGGTGCAGGCCGTATCTTCTGGACTCGTACTACAAACCCATTCCTTTCCACAGGCGATGGTATGGCAGCAGCATTCCGCGCTGGTAATGCATTGAAAGATATGGAAATGATTCAATTCCATCCAACTGGTCTTGGTCGTACTGGTATCTTGATGTCTGAAGCGGTTCGTGGTGAAGGTGGTTACCTTCTTAACGCTGAAGGCGAACGTTTCATGAAAAAATATGCGCCTAACAAAATGGAATTAGCATCCCGTGACGTTGTAGCGAAAGCAATCGAAGATGAAATCGCTGCAGGTCGTGGTTTCGGTTCTGGTCTTAACGCATATGTAGTGGCTGACCTTCGTCACTTAGGTCCTGAAGTTATCATTGAAAAACTTCATGGTATCCGTGACTTGGCTATGACTTTCGAACATTGCGATCCATTAGTACAACCAGTACCTATTCGTCCTACATGTCACTATACAATGGGCGGTATCGACGTAGTTGATTACAAAACTTGTGCATGTGAATTGCCTGGTTTGTTCTCCTCCGGCGAAGCTTCTTGTATCTCCATCCACGGTGCTAACCGTTTAGGTGGTAACTCCTTGGCAGACGGCGTAGTATTCGGTAAAGTATCCGGTGCTGGCGCAGCTGACTATGCTGAAACACATGAACAAGCTAACGTAGATGCAGAATTAGCTGCAGCTGCAAAAGCTTGGGAAGCTAGATTCACTGAAGTAACATCTCGTGAAGGCGGTCGTCCTGTAGTTGAAATCCGCGATGCATTGGCTGATGCAATGTGGAATAAAGTAGGTATCTTCCGTAATGAAGAAGGTATTACTGAAGCATTAAAAGAAATCGATCAATTAATCGAAGATTACAAAACTTGTTATGTAGGTGACCCTGAACGTACTTACAACATGGCATTCGTTAACTATTGTGAAATCGGTTCCATGTTAACAGTAGCTAAAGCTATTGCTATGGGCGCTTTACACCGTCGTGAATCTCGTGGTGCTCATATCCGTGAAGACCATCCAAAACGTAATGATGAAAGATACTTAAAACACTCTTTGATCAAATTGGGTGCTAATGGCGAGTACGAATTGACTGAACGCGACGTAGTGTTCACTAAATACGAACCACAAGAAAGGAAGTACTAAGATGAGACAAATCACCTACCATATTCACCGTTACCAACAAGGTCGCGCGTTTGTACAGACTTTCAAATTTGACTATGAAGCTGACCGTACAATTCTTTGGGGCCTTCAAAAAATTAAAGATACTCAAGATCCAACATTAACATTCTTGGCAGCTTGTCGTTCCGCAGTTTGTGGCGCTTGCTCCATTCGCGTAAATGGCGAAGCAATGCTTGGTTGCGAAGCTAAAATCGACGAATTAACAGAACGTTATGGTACTGATGAATTGACAATTGCACCAATCGGTAACTTCCGCGTTATCCGCGACTTAGTTGTTGACTGGGAAGCAAAAGTTGATCGTTTGAAAACAGTTGCTCCTTGGATCTTCCTTAAAGCAGAATTCAACGAAGGTGACAAAATCGTTCGCCAAACTCCAGCTGACTTCAAAAAATTCGTTGCTGGTACAGAATGTATCCTTTGTGGTTGCTGCGCATCTGAATGTAACAAATTGACTGCACGTCAAGATGACTTCTTAGAACCATATGTATTCACAAAAGCTAACCGTTTCGTATTGGATAGCCGTGATGATGCACCTATGGCTCACATTCAACCTGCATTTGACAATGGTCTTTGGAAATGCGTTCACTGCATGAACTGTATCTCCCGTTGTCCTAAACACTTAAAACCGGCTCAAGATATTTCCAACTTGCGTAAAGAAGCTACAAAAGCTGGTCTTACTAACAGCAAAGGCGTTCGCCATGCAGTTGCTTTCAAAGACGATCTCTACAAAACTGGTCGCTTGAAAGAAGTTTCTATGAGCTTGAAATCTGATGGTGTTGTTGATTCCGCTAAACAAGCATTCTATGCTTTACGTTTGTGGAAACACAGCAAAATCAATCCATTCGAACTTGTAGTACCTCAAAAACCTGTAAATGGTATTGATGGTGTTCGCAGACTTATGAAAGCAGCTGAGGAGGTAAGCAAATAATGAAATACGCATTTTTCCCAGGTTGCGTTCTTGAAAGCGCTGCCAAAGAAGACTACTTAGCAACAGTTGCTGTAGCTAAAAAATTAGGCATCGAGTTGGAAGAGCTTGACGGCTGGACTTGCTGCGGCGCATCCCACGTTCAAGACATCGCTCCAGAAATTACACTTGCTACAAATGCTCGTAACATTGCATTGGCAGAAGAAAAAGGTTTGAACCTTTTAACTGTATGTAATACTTGTACTTTGATGCTTCGTGAAGCTAAAAACGAGCTTGATAAAAACGAAAAAGAAAAGAACGAAGTTAACAAAAAATTAGCTCAAATTGGTAAACAATACCGTGGTACAACTGATATCACTCATTTCTTATGGGTATTGATTCGCGATTACGGTTTGGACAAATTGAAAGCTAAAGTTGTTAAACCTTTAACTGGTTTACGTGTAGCTGAATACTATGGTTGCCATATTCTTCGTCCTCAAACTGAATTGGGATTCGAAGATTATCAAATGCCTACATCCTTAGCAGATTTGATTTCTGCTATCGGTGCTACACCAATCGATTTCTCCCGTAAACTTGATTGCTGCGGTTTCCATGCTGTATACCCTGCACATGATTCCGTAATGCAAATGACTGGCTCCATCAACAAAGATGCAGCTACAGAAGGTGCAGATTGCGTAGTAACTCCTTGTCCACTTTGCCAAATGCAACTTGATATGTTCCAAAAAGAAGCAAAAGAAGTTGTTGGCGGTGGCAAAGATATGCCAATCTTGCACATGTCCCAATTAGTGGGTCTTGCTCTTGGCATCTCCCCTGAAGAAATGGGCATGCCTAAACGTCACTTAACTGATACTGCAGCAGTGACTAAATTTGTTGGTTAATTCGTTTGATTTAGACATGACCTCAGTTGGTCCTCGTATTGTCTTAAATCTAAACCTATTATCATAATTACCAGAAGAACCCCCTAGCTTAGGCTAGGGGGTTTTTCTATTAAGGTTAAATATTTTCTATTTTAGCTGTCAGAAATATCTATATAGCAATATTTTGTAATGTTCCTTAGTAAAAGGTAGAGTAGTTATTGCGTTAGTTCAGCAATCTTATCAAGATAAATGCTAACAGCTATGATCCTCTCCTTTAATGATAATTCTATTATATAATAATATTATTATATAAATGAACATACTAATATCCAAGTGACAAAAGTTTTTCATCTTTCTATTTGATAATTCTCCATAAATATAGTAGATTGAATTGAAAGATAAATCAAATATTTTTGATATGAGGTGGTTATTATCAAAAGTTTTAAAAAAGATGCTCAAATTTTTAAAGCTCTAGCTGATGAAACGCGATTGTTGATATTGGACTATTTAAAAAGCGGAGAGACTTGTGCCTGCGTTCTTATAGATGAATTGGAAATTGCCCAACCTGCACTATCTTATCACATGAAAATCCTTTGTCAGTCTGGTATTGTTACTAGTCGGCAGGAGGGAAAATGGAAATATTATAGCATCAGTGAATCAGGAAGGAATAGTGTGTTAGAGCGGTTTGTAGTGCTTACAAATATACAAATAGTTGTTGAACGAAAATGCAGTTGTTAAAAAAGTCATCTTAACTATGACTTTTTTATTTTGGACTACACATCAAAAATATTTGATATGATGAATGATAGTAACTAATAAAGATGTTGTATCTTCTGGAACAGTGTCAACAATTGAAGAGGTGAAGAAAATCATTAGGGAAGTACCATATGTTGACTAGTTTAAAGGTATTGAATAATAGAGGAGATTTTTATGAAAAATAATGATATAGGTTTCTTTGAGAAAAATTTAACTGTGTGGGTATTACTTTGTATGATAGTCGGAATTCTTATTGGGAGTCTATTTCCAAAAGTGACTTCTACACTAGCAGAATTGGAGGTTTATAATGTTTCAATACCTACAACTATCTTATTATGGGTTATGATTTATCCTATGATGTTGAAAATTGATTTCAAGAGTATTAAAAATATAAAAAATAATCCTAAAGGACTGGTTATTACTTGGATAGTAAACTGGATTATAAAACCTTTGACAATGTATTTTATAGCTTATTTCTTCTTTTTTGTTGTATATAGTCAATTTATAAATGAAAGCTTAGCTGCGGAATATTTAGCAGGTGCTGTATTATTAGGAGCGGCACCGTGTACTGCAATGGTATTTGTATGGAGTAAACTAACAAAGGGGGATAGTGCTTATACTCTAGTTCAAGTGGCGAGCAACGATTTAATCATACTCATAGCATATATACCAATAGTTAGCTTTTTATTGAAAATAGGCAATATAAATATCCCATGGGGAACATTATTGTTATCAATTATCTTATTTATAGTGGTTCCCCTATTATTAAGTATTATTACAAGATATATTATTATTAAAAATAAGGGAGAGGAATACTTAATAAAAATATTTATACCCTCCTTTGATAAATATACAATGATGGGACTTCTCATAACTTTAGTCATTATTTTTTCTTTCCAAGGGGAAAAAATACTTGTACAACCAATAGACATTATTTTAATCTCAATCCCATTGATTGTTCAAACATTAGTAATATTTGGATTAACATTTTTAATAGCCTATCTAGTGAGATTACCATACTCAATAGCGGCGCCTTGTGGTATGATAGGAGCCTCAAACTTTTTTGAACTTTCAGTAGCAGTGGCAATATCTTTATTTGGTTTATCCTCTGGTGCGACCTTGGCAACTGTTGTAGGTGTCTTAGTGGAAGTGCCTATTATGTTATTGCTTGTAAGATTTGCAAATTCTTTACAAGATAGATTTGAAAATTAACCGATCTACCATCATAAAATAACTAACAAAGGAGAATATATGAATCAAGTGTCCCGGAATTTGAGAAACTTCATTTACAAGAAGCTAAATAGGAACAAGATATTATAGACGCGATGATGATAGAACCAATTTTGATAAATCGTCCAATTGTCGTAACGGAAAAAGGAATGCTATTATGCAGACCACCAGAGAGAGTATTAGATGTTTTACCTAAATCATTGGATAAAGATTTTATCAAAGAAGACAGTGAGAATATTTGTAGTATCCGATAAATAGATAAAAGCCCTGCCATCAAAGTAATAGCAGGGCTTAATTTCAATATCCATATGATATATTTATAAAGTAAATAGTTTTGATGTGCTTTAATAACTATAGTATAATAAATACATTAATTGTATACACTTAAATGAGTAATAGCTACTATGTTATTACTCATAAATTATTTAATATTATATATTTCGAGGAATATAACAATAGGAGGGTAAATTGTTATATTAGATTTTTTTGAAATATATGGCTGGGGGACACTAGTGTTGTAGCGTGTTATACACAGGGAGGCTATAATGAATAATATGTTATTAGAATATATTGATCGCATAATCGATGAAGAGAAAGACCATCGTGTTTTTCCTGTAGAGTTTAATGATAAAACCTATTATGTAAAACAAGATATCAGTAATCACCGCTCTAGTTGGATTAAACCAGCTCCTAGAGCTTCTTTTGATTATGAGTTTTATAAAATTTCCTTTGTAAATACTCAGTTGCCTGTAGCGCCAGTGATTGCTGGTTTTAGAGAGCATTATTTCGTTACAGAAGGGTCTGGTAAAACATTAACCTATTATAGTGAATTGCCAGCGCAACATCCTGATGATGATAGCTTACAAGATATGGTCACTCATATTTTCTATAGCTTTGGTAAAACATTGGGACAGTTTCATGACTATGGTTTATCGCATGGTCGTCCTGCCATGAGAGATATCACCTATGATCCAGATACTGATAAGGTTACTTTATTAGATTGGGAAAATGGTCGTCGTTGGCCTGAATTTACACCGCAAGGTTGGGATTTACTTATCTTTGTGCATAGTTATTTGCGTGAGGATAATCTCCCGATTTCTTACCTATATGCTATGATGAATGGCTATAGTTCGGCTCGTACGGCGCGTGATACGGTGTTACATGTAAAAGAAATTTTACGCAAACGTGAATATCTTTTTAAATTTTGTCGCTTATTAAACCCGCTACACTTTGTAGATACTGAGGCAGCTGTAAAAGCAAATGACTTTATGCTAGCCTTGAAAACTGAATAGTATTTATCTATTGAGCACCGACCTTAATAGTGGTTTATTGCATTTTATAGATTTTCAATGCCTTTTATGGGCTTATGTAGACCTTTACGGTTGTTAGTTATATTTGTATGGCTAATGACTTGTAAGGGTCTTTTTCTATATTTGTGACAAGTTTATGGCGTGTATGCTCCTGTATTGTTTGTTAGATTTATATAAATACTGTAAGAAGTATAGATTTAGAGTTATTTTTCACTGACTTTCACAATCATTACCGTAATTACTCTAGCGGGGGTTGTCGAAGGGAGCCCTCAGGAATATAAGAGGGTGAAAGGAGGTGATACGATGGCTAACATTAAACGCACAAAATTGGTATTGCGTTTTAACATCGGCACCGAAGATGCGCCGAAGTATAAAGACGTAACCTATACTCGTGTTGCAGAAGAAGCGTCCGATGATAATGTGAAAACCGTTGGTAATGCGCTAGCAGCCTTGTATGACCATAGCTTGTCCGACGTGGTCCGAGTCAATGAAGTATCCTTAGGACATTAATTGAATCTTATCTATTCGTTTTTTAGGTGATCCAAACACATCTTGAATTGCTGATTTCATACATCCTTATATGGTCGTAAAAGGGTGTAGCAATCGCAAGTCCACACATTCCCATCCTTATTGATATGAATTGTAGATAGATATATTTAATCTAAGTGTAATTAGTGTAATTACAGAATTTAAGAATTACAGAATTACATAGATCATCCTATACTATCTATATTCGAGAACTTGTTTATGAAACGTGAAAGGAGGCGCCCACATGGCGGATAAACGCGTTGTATATCTTACATTTTCTACGGTCGGTGGTAAAAGCACATCAGTCACAATTAGTGCTCCTCGTGCTGGAATTACTTTACAAGATGCTAAAACAGCGGCTAATGCGCTAGTAGCAAATAAAGTAATTTTAGGTTCTGGTGATGCAGAACTAGCTGCATTTACTACGGCTCGAGAAGTAACAACTCAAACAACTGAATTGCAATAATCGCATACAGTTAAATAGTAAAAAAGGCTTTCACCGGTGGTGAGGGCCTTTTTATTATGGTAAAATATAAGGTATATCGAATAGGTATGGTAATAATGAAAATATTATGCCCAAAAAACTGGACATAATGGAGCCCATATGGGGATTAAAAAGGGGTAAAAAAGTGGAATATATTATTTCGTTTATGGAAACTTATGGCTACGCGGCTATGTTTATTGCTATGGTTCTGGAAAATGCTAATATTCCAATTCCTAGTGAGATCGTTCTTGGCTTTGCAGGATATTTGATCGCTCAAGGGATATTTGATTTACATATGACCATGGTTGTAGGGATACTGGCAGGCATTGTAGGATCTATCCTCTCCTACTGGATGGGTGAGCACGGCGGGCGTCCACTTCTTTTGAAATATGGTAAATACATATTCTTTAATGAACATAAATTTGAACTTGCGGAAAAAATGTTTAATAAATACGGAGGAGCAGCGGTATTTTTTGGACGCTTATTGCCAGGCGTTCGCACATTTATCTCCTTCCCGGCTGGCATGGCTCGGTATCCTATGTGGCATTTTGTTATTTGGACTGTTTTAGGCACGATTCCTTGGACAATTTTTCTTGTTTATCTCGGTAAAGTTCTTGGTGAAAATTGGAAGGATCTTATCCAATATAATCATGAGTTTTTGGTTGTTATGATTGTTGTATTCGTTATTATAGCTGTAGTGTTGGGCTTTAAATACTATCGCAATCGCCGATAAGGAGGCCCATATGAAATTTTCACGATTAACGCCAATCGTATTTATCATATTTCTTGTTTTTTATTTATTTGGCAATAATATATTGCCTGTTACTGATCCTGTTGAATCTAACTATGCATTAACCGCTAAAGAAATGGTTCTATCAGGAGATTGGTTATCTCCTCAAATTTACGGTACCTATTGGTACGATAAACCAATTATGATTTACTGGCTCATTGCTATTGGGTTTAAAATTTTTGGTATTGCCGATTGGGTGGTTCGTCTGCCAAGTGCCTTCTTTGGTGCTTTATCTGTGGCGACTATGTATCAATCGACGCGTACTATCAGTGGCAAGTGGGCTCTGGGTCTAATAGGAGCATCTGTACTCGGTACATCTCTCATGTTCTGGACTGTAGCACATGGTGTTATTACGGACATGGTACTGCTCTATACGACGATTATGGTCATGGTTTATTCCTATAAAGGTATGGTAGAACAAAAACCATATGCTATGATTGTGGCCTATGTTTTTGCGGCTCTTGGGGTACTAACTAAAGGGCCTGTTGCCTTGGTCTTGCCGGGAATGATTTTACTCGTTTTTGCGGGGCTTAATCGTTCTTTTCCTATGTTGAAAGCTATCTTTGATTGGCGTGGCATTCTTGCTTTTTGTGTAGTTTGCTTGCCATGGTATGTATATATGTATAGCGTTCATGGTCAAGATTTCATCAATGGCTTCCTAGGGCTTCACAATGTAACGCGTGCAACGCAATCTGAGCATCCAGAAGATAATGTGTGGTGGTATTACATAGCAATCTTTTTAGGTGCTTCTATGCCGTGGACAGGGGCTGTTATATACGGTATTATTGATGGATTTAAACAACGTCATACAGGTTTTATCTATAATATGACGTGGGGCGTGGGCATTTTGCTATTCTATACTCTGATGGCTACAAAATACCCTTTATATACATTTGTAAGCTTAGTTCCATTCAGTGCTATCGGCGCTATGGGTGTTATGAAGATTATACGCAAAGGTAAATCTAGAGCTCTCAAATGGGTTATTATGGGGCCTACGTTACTCTTATGGATTGCTTACGTAGGAGGATCATTTTTTGCACCGTGGGGGTTCTATTTCTTGCTCTATGTTGTAGTAGCTGCAGCAGTACTCCTTTTGTTCCATGCATGGTATACAAAAAAAGGATATCGCCTTGTTAGTATAATTGTTCTTGGTACTATGGTTATTTCTTCCATCGTTGTTGTGGAAGGTTTAGAGCCGTTTATAAAACAACGTAGTAATATCGATGTAGTGCCAGTAGTAGATCCTTATGATGGTGATATATATTACTATAATGGGTACAGTACCTCTGCTGTATACTATACAGGTCATAAGATTATTAAAATCAACGGTGATGAAAGTCGTTGGGATGATAGAGATAAAATAAAAAAACGTAGTGCCGAATGGTCAAAGAAATATCTTATGGAGCAAGTGAGTGAAGAGGAATTTAACAAAGTTATTACATCTGGTAAATCTGTGATGTTGATCGTTCCAAAAGGAGAAATTAAGCATTTCCGTCAATCCTCTATTTATCCAAATGTATCTGAATCTAGTGAAGCTGGCACATCTGAAGTATATATATTAAATAAAAAGACTTTATTTTAAGTGAATATGTACATCATATTTAAAATAAATACATATTAGCAAATTTGAGAGATAGGTAGTATCCAATGGATACTACCTATTTTTTGTATTTAAAGATTGAAAGATTGTTTGGTGAATAAATTAAACTTAAAGCATCAAACTCATTTTTCTGAGGCTATGAATTTAACTATATTGACACTTTTCGTACTTAAATAATAATACCTACAATATTACTGTGTTTTATTGACAGAATTAATGCATATTGATATAGTAGGTTATAAATAAGTTTTAAAACGAGGTGTTCTAAAACCATATTTCATCTAGGATTTAGAAAATTGCGGAAAATGACATGTGTCAAAAACGCCCCTTGTTATGAGGTAGAAAGAGGGGAAGTCATGAAGAAAACTTGGTATCTAATCATTGCGGCAGTTCTCTTGGTTATCGGCGGTATCACGTATGGTTATCATGAGTATCATAAACCAAAGACAGCACAGGAACTAAAGACAGTACGGGTAGCGTATTTACCACTTACTCATGCATTGCCGGTATTCGCTACAAAAGAATTAGAAACAGCAGATGGTCCTGTTCATGTAGAGCTTGTTAAATATGGATCTTGGCCAGAGTTGATGGATGCATTAAATACAGGCAAGGTAGATGCTGCATCGGTACTCGTTGAACTAGGTGTAAAAGCTCGTGAACAAGGCATTGATGTTCGTGCTGCTGCATTGGGTCATACAGAGGGCAATATTATCATCGTAAATAACGATATTAATTCTGTACAAGACTTAAAAGGCAAATCCTTTGCTATTCCGCATAAACAATCAACTCAAAAAGTTCTCGTGGATTGCATGCTTGAGAATGCTGGTCTAAGTGAAAAAGATGTGCAAGTCGTTGAAATGAGTCCTCCTGAAATGCCATCAGCGTTAGCGGTAGGACAAATTGCTGGGTATAGTGTAGCTGAACCATTTGGGTCTCTTGCATTAGAAATGGGAAAAGGTAAAGTTTTTGAAGATCCGGATCATTTATGGCATGACAACATTTGTTGTGCCCTTGTGTTTAATGGACAGTTCGTTGATGAGCATCATGAGTTAGCAAAAGCTTTTACCAAGGCTTATCTTGATGCAGGTAAATATTTAGATGAGCATCCAGAAGCACAAAAAGAGATTTCCTTAAAATATATGAAATTTAAGGATCCTGTTATTGAACGTTCTTTACAAGTGATTGGGTTTGGAGATTTAGCTCTTACTGAAGACCGTTATAACGCACTCGTGCACCATATGACGCATATTGATTTAATCAAAAAAGTGCCGACCTACTCAGAGTTTGTAGATACATCGTTGTTACCATAGGAGGGGGACCATGAAGAAATATACATATGTGCCGGGCTCATTCATCGCGGCATGGCTAATTTGGGAATTAATTGTTCGCCTTGGTGGATTTAACGAAGCTTTATTTCCAACGCCATATAAGGTGTTACTTGGATTTGGAGAGCTTATAGGCGATGGCGTTCTGTTTAAAGATATTGCAGATAGTTTAGTTCGTTTCTTTATCGGTTATATTATTTCTGTTGGGGCAGGCGTATTTTTAGGCCTTATCTTAGGTTGGTACAAAGGAATTTGGAACTACATCAATCCTATCGTCCAAGTTATTAGACCTATCTCTCCAGTAGCGTGGTTGCCGTTCATCGTTCTATTCTTTGGTATCGGTCAAGCGCCAGCCATAGTTATCATCTTTATTGCAGCCTTCTTCCCTGTGTTGTTATCTACAGTGTCCGCTATTCAAAATATTGACCCTGTATATATCAAGGTGGCGCGTAACTTTGGTATTAAACAACCAGAACTGCTATTTAAAATCGTATTGCCAGCCGTATTCCCTGGTATTGCGTCTGGTCTTCATATTGCACTTGGTACAGCGTGGATCTTCTTGGTAACAGGGGAAATGGTAGGTTCTCAAACAGGCCTTGGCTTCCTTATTATCGATATGAGAAATAACTTGCGTAATGATCTCTTGATGGTAGCTATCTTGACCATCGGTTTTGTTGGACTCTTACTCGATTGGGGCGTGTCCCTCATTGAAAAATGGATTTATAAACGTTGGGGTATTGAGAAATAGGAGGTGGCCTCATGGGTTACATTTCGGTGCGCAATGCACACAAGGAATTTATGAAAGATGGGGAACCTCTCACCATTCTTGAAGATATTAATTTAGACATTGAAAAGGGCGAGTTTATTTGTCTCTTAGGCCCTTCTGGTTCTGGTAAAAGCACCTTATTAAACGCTATGGCGGGTTTTGAGCTTGTTACATCTGGCTCTATTACCATAGATGGTGAAGAGGTAAAAGCACCGCAACTTAGATATGTAACGGTATTCCAAAACTATGGTTTGTTACCGTGGCGTACGGTAGAAAGCAATATCGAGTTAGGTCTTGAAAGTAAAAAAGTGCCTAAAGAAGAGCGCCCTGCTATCATCGACAAATATGTGAAAATGGTAGGCCTTGACCATGCTCGTAATCGCTATCCGGCGGAGTTGTCTGGTGGTATGCAACAACGGGTGTCCATTGCTCGTGCATTGGCGGTTGATCCAGATATTATCTTCATGGACGAACCACTTGGTGCTCTTGATGCGTTGACACGTATCAGCCTGCAAGATGAAATCTCTCGTATTTGCCGCGAAGAAGGTAAGACGGTTGTATTCGTTACCCACGATATTGAAGAAGCTGTAGTTTTAGCGGACCGAGTTGTCGTACTAGCGGCAAACCCAGGTCGTGTACAAACGATTATCCCTGTAAATATCATAGATAGAACAGACCGTACATCGCCAAACTTTGTTAGTATACGTAACCACATCTTTGAACAATTCCAATTAGCAAAAGAAGACAAAATCGAGTTCTATATTTAGTTATATACATATCAAAAGAAACCACCTAGGGATTGCAACATACCTAGGTGGTTTTTATATTTCTTATGCAATTCGTGTAATTATAATGTATAGTAGATATATATTGGTAATAACGTATGAAATTTAAATTGGAGGCTGTATGTCTTTATTTGAGTTGGAGAAGACCTTGTCTTTTGATGAATATATAGCGTCCTTTGATGCAGAGAGAGTAGAGAAGGTGCGCAGTTTTGTAGATTGGCTTGCTCGGTATCAAGGCAGTCTTATCCATAATCCGTGGGGTGAGGTAAATCCTGATTTAGAAATCGTTACAGACGGTTTTGATGCGGCCCAAGTTCGTCGAGATAATTTACTCGCCTATTTATTGCCGCGCTTAGGTCGAGCTAAGGTCTTTGTGGTGGCTGAGGCTGTAGGATACCAAGGAGGACGCTTTACAGGTATTGCTATTACTTGTGAAAGAATGTTATTAGATAAGCATAAAACCATTCGGGCGAGGGATGTAACGCCTATTCAGTTGGAACGTACTAGTTCACCTACTAGCTCTTTATTAAAAGGAACACAGCAAAAGGATGGCTTTAACGAACCTACAGACACTGTGGTATGGAGTGCTATCGTAGAAAAAGGTATCGATCCCTATGACACGTTGCTGTGGAATATATTCCCGTTCCACCCACATAAGGATGGAAATCCATTGACGAATCGCACGCCTACGGATAAAGAACAACAAGTAGGCTGGGAATATACAAAACGATTGTTAGACTTACATCGTGAGTTAGGCGGTATAGAACCTCTTGTATTAGCAGTAGGACAAAAGTCCGCTGATACAATGGGTCGATTTGGTCTGTCTGCCATTGGTTTGCGCCATCCTGCAAATGGCGGAGCTAATCTATATCGCCAAGGGTTTGCTGAGGCTGTCAATACATATTTAAAATAGTTCGATTTCTATGCAGGATGATAATAAATAGAATAGTATATGTCTAATAGCGTTAACATGGGGATTCACCTCTTTTGTTAACGCTATTTTTATGTTACAATAACAGTAATGTATGAAAGCGAGGCTTTCATCAAAATCGATCGGATTATATTGCAACGTTCATTAGATTGGAATGAAAAGAACGTACCCGTCGCGGCTGACATGTCTAATGATAGCAATATACTCATTTGCTATGGCAAATGGTCACAACAACACTAGGAACGGCAAAAATTGATAGCGCATTTTCGCGCCCATTTGACGAGACGCTAGTATTTTAGCGCCTTTTTCTTTGTGTGGCCTCCATA
This sequence comes from uncultured Veillonella sp., assembly GCF_963522475.1. Classification (GTDB taxonomy): domain Bacteria; phylum Bacillota; class Negativicutes; order Veillonellales; family Veillonellaceae; genus Veillonella. The sequence goes on from NZ_CAUQYW010000005.1 coordinate 123,917, forward strand.
GCATAGATCAATTCAAGTGATAGGTGAGAAAAGAAACTATGTTAAATAAAATAATGAATAAAATTTTAGGAGGAACTGTGAATACAACAGATAATCAGGTTACTGCACAAGTGAAAGCAGAACCAACAGTAGAGAATACTGCGACTCGAACCGTTGCGGCTGAAGGCGAACATAAACAAGCAACTCGCCGCCGTACTAACACACGTCGTCCTGCTGGCGAAGGTCGCACTCGTCAACAAGTATCTGGCGAAGGTGACGGCACAACACGTCAACGCCGTACTAATACGCGTACAAATAATGGTGGTCGCACTAATACGACTCGCCGTACAAATACTCGTCGTAATGCTGAGCAAGGCGAAGGTCAAGAACGTACAGAACGCAAACTACGCCAAACTCGTGCACCACGTGGTGAACGCAGTGAAAATACACGTAATACGAGAACTAATAATGGACGCAATGGTCAAAACCGTAATAACAATCGTCCGAATAACCGCACTACAAACCGTAATAATCAAGAAGAGCATGTGGAATTAGTAGGTCGTACACCAAATGGTGCTAACAAGGGTAAATTCCAAATTATCCCATTAGGTGGCCTTGGCGAAATTGGTAAGAACATGACCATCTTCCAATATGAGGATGAAATTATTGTTCTTGATGCGGGTCTTGCGTTCCCTAGCGAAGATATGCTTGGCGTAGATATCGTTATTCCTGATATGAGCTATATCATCGAGAATAAGGACCGCGTAAAAGCCGTTGTTATTACTCATGGTCACGAGGACCATATCGGTTCTTTGGCGTACCTTATGAAGGAAATTAACTGTCCTGTATATGCTACAAACCTTGTTTGTGGTTTGATCGAAGGCAAATTCAAAGAACATAAAGTATCTCCAAAATGTCTTCGTACCATTGCAGCCGGCGATGAAGTTCAAATTGGTCAAGTGAAGGTTGGTTTTATCCAAACAAACCACTCCATTCCTGACTCCTGCGCTGTGTACTTCGATACACCAATCGGTACTGTACTTCATACAGGTGACTTTAAAATCGACCAAACACCAGTTGATGGCCGTTTGATGGATATGCACAAATTTGCTGAGCTTGGCAATAAAGGCGTATTAGCGTTGATGTCCGACTCTACAAATGTTGAGAAACCAGGTACTACAGGCTCTGAAAGCTCCGTAGGTCCTGCTATTAAACAAGCTGTTGGGGAAGCGAAAGGCCGCGTTGTGTTAGCTACATTCGCATCTAACGTATCTCGTATCCAACAAGCTATTGATGCGGCAGTTATGTTTAACCGTAAGGTTGTCGTTATGGGTCGCAGTATGGTAAATGTTACAGAGATTGCTCAAGAACGCGGTTACTTGAACATTCCACCAAATACAATCATCGACGTAGATGTAATGCACAACTACACTGATGATCAAATCATGATTTTAACAACAGGCTCTCAAGGTGAACCAATGGCCGGCTTGTCCCGTATGGCTACAAGCAACCACCGCACTGTAGAGTTGGCACCGAATGATACGGTTATCATCTCTGCTACACCAATTCCTGGTAATGAAGGTGCCGTAGGTAGAACCATCGATAACTTGCTTCGTTTAGGTTGTCATGTAGTATACGGTAAAGATCGTGGTATCCACGTATCTGGTCATGCGAGCCAAGAAGAGCTTAAAACAATGCTTAACCTTGTTCGTCCAGAATACTTTATCCCAGTTCATGGTGAGTACCGCATGTTGCGTCGTCATGGTGAACTTGGTGTTGCTATGGGCGTAGATCCTAAGAAGGTCCTTATCGGTGATAATGGTCAAATCTTTGAATTCGATAAAGATGGTGGCCGTAAAGCCGGTCGTGTACAAGCTGGCGCTATTTTCGTAGATGGCCTTGGCGTTGGTGACGTAGGTAATATCGTTATTCGCGACCGTCAACAATTGGCACAAGAAGGTATGGTTATCGTTGTAATGGCAATGGATAAAGCTTCTGGCACAATCGTAGCTGGTCCAGACCTCGTATCTCGTGGCTTTGTATACGTACGTGATGCAGAAGAACTTATGATTGCTGCAGAACATCGCGTAGATCAAGTCCTTGAAGAATGTGAAATGCAACGCATTAAAGACTGGACTACTATCAAGCAAAACGTACGCGACGCATTGGGTAAATTCTTCTACGATAAAACTCGTCGTCGTCCTATGATTTTACCGATTATTCAAGACGTATAATCACATATAATATATAAAAGTACCGCATCGTATGGTGTGGTACTTTTAACATTAAAAAAAGGATCTATAAAATCTACTATAAATAGCGGTACTATCGCATTTGTCTACCATATAGGGTATTTGAAGTTACCTTTTTAAACTGTTATAATTAAAAGATACCAATTAATTTATCTTCTTTTATTTAGAATGGAGATTTATGAAACAAACAAATACTAGAGCGATGGTAGAAACTGCATTTGTATCGGCTATCGTTGTTATGTTAACTCTAATAGGAACGACAGTACCATTTCTTAGCTTGCTAGCAACCTTGGTTGCACCTGCTGGAATTGCACTCATTGGTATCCGGTGGGGCAGCCGATATAGCTGTGCCGCGTCAGCAGTGGCATTTGTACTTATATCCTTATTAGTAGGTCCCTTAATGGCGATTGCTACCATTTTGACATACTCCTTGCCAAGTATTTTTCTCGGTGAGGCTTTCAGAGCAAATTGGCCCTTGGGTAAACTTATCGTTATACCAGCTATAGCGCTTACAGTGACGAGTCTTGTGGGAATTTTAATCTCTGCAGGTGTTACATCTTTTGATTTGTCTCAGATTAATCATATGATTGATGTAGACCTTAAGAATATGCTTATTGAGTCTATTAAGCAACAGCCTATGACACAAGAACAAATGGATGCTTATATTAATCGTATCGATCTTGCTATACAACAAGCGAAGCGGATGATATTGGCATACTGGTTTGGAGCTAATACGGTTGTTATTTATATTCTTGCTAAACTTGTTACGTATATTGGGCGCCGCACTAATAGTGTGGTGCGCACATTGCCTACGATGGATACTTGGCGTATGCCAATTTGGGGTGCTGGCGTATTGGCCGTAGGTATTATCCTTGCTTATGGCGGTCAGTACTTGGGCTATGCTAATGGTATTCTTTCAGATATAGGCCTTAATATTGCCTTATTTGGTGGCATGATATGTGGTCTAAACGGCATTACATGTTTGCTATCTATTATGAAGTCTTATAACTTGGCAGGCATCTTTAAGTTTGCTATCATAGGCTTCTTGTATGTGATGAGTCCAATGGCACTCGTTATATATGGTATTTTAGATATGTTTTTAGATATGCGAGCACGTTTTCAAAAACGTAGCTTGTAATAGAAAGGAGGCCGTTATGAAATCCTTTCAACGGAAATGGGAAGGTTTAGAAATTACCATTATTACCGTTATCGTATTGTTGTTACTATTGTTGGCCTATTTAAATTGGGCCATTGCAATTCTAGCTTTAATTATCGTAGTAGCGGCGTATTTGGTTAACTATAACACCATTCATAACCGGCGTCGTTTAGCAAGGGAACAGTTTGGGGCGATGATGAAAAACGTCACACAAGCTTCGAACTTTGCTTTACAAAACTTGCCAATGGGGATTGCTCTTGTTAATAAACAAGGGACCCTCGTATGGAATAATAGTGTCTTTGCAGACTGGGTTAAGGTAGACTGGAATAAACTTCAAAAAATGTCTGCTCTTATTCCTGGCTTCCGTATTGATAAAATCTGGGGAAAATCTGGATTTATGACGGAACAGTATGAAGATAAGTATTTCCAAATTATTTACAAATTCATTGATCCTCGTGATGCACGACCAGATATTCATAGTGAAGATGAATTGGCAGAGCATGCAGTAATGGCTTTGTATTTTAAAGATATTACGAACCTAGAAAAGGCGCGTATTAAAGCTGAAGAAGATCAGCCTGTATGGGGCATGATTCAAATCGATAATCTTGAAGAGTTGACAAAAGGTCTTAGTGACCGCGAGTATACAAGTGTTTGGGCCGATATTAACAATATCATTATGGATGAAATTGATAGACAAGAAGGTTTCATTCGTAACTTCCAAGATGATATGTATACCTTTGCTATTTCTCGTGGTGCACTTCATGCGATGGAGGAAGATGGATTTAAAATCCTTGAGAAAATCCGTAAATTGCCTTCTCCTCGTCAAGTGCCAGCAACAATTTCTATCGGAATTAGCGAGAACGTAGGCTCTGTAAAAGAGGTATCGAGCCGAGCTCGTGCTGCTCTAGATATTGCATTAGGTCGCGGTGGTGACCAAGTGTGTATTATGGATGGTGAAAGTACCCGATTCTTCGGCGGTAATACAGCTGGTGTTGAGAAGAATACCCGTGTTCGTGCTCGTGTTGTATCGCAAGCTTTACATGAGCTTATGCTTGATTCCGATAAAATCCTTGTGATGGGTCATAAGCGTGAAGACTATGATGCATTAGGTGGTATTATTGGAGTTGTAGCTATTGCGCGTACCTTGGGTAAAGAATTGCGGATCGTACTTTCAAAGGAAACGAGTGCCATTGATAAAATGGTGACTGTTCTGAAAGAAGATGAGTTCTGGACAGAACATATCATCACCCCTGAAACGGCAAAAGCTTGGGTAGATGCTAATACGCTCACCATTGTATGTGATACACATCGCCAAGAAATGGTAGCAGCTCAAGAGGCTCTTGAAATTTCTGAACGACGTATCGTTATTGATCATCACCGTCGTGCAGCGGACTTCGTAGAAAATCCATTGCTTACGTACTTGGAACCAACTGCATCATCTACCTCTGAGCTCGTAACAGAGCTTGTACAATACGCAGTTGGTGGCGTAAAACTTTCAAAGTCAGAAGCTACAGGCATTTATGCTGGCATCGTGCTCGATACAAAGAACTTTGTGCAACAAACTGGGGCGCGCACCTTTGAAGCGGCTGCATTCTTACGCCGTGCAGGGGCAGATATTGAACGTGTTAAACAATTATTTATTGAAACCTTCGATTCTGTTCAATTGCGTGCTAAAATGGTATTTGAAGCCAGTCGAACTGAAGGGATTGCTATTTCTGTAGCCCCTGAAGGTTTGAAGGATATGATGGCATTAGCTGCACAAAGTGCGGATATGCTCATTAGTAATGAAGATATTGAAGCAGCCTTTGTACTGTATTCTTTGAATGACGGCGGTATCGGCGTTAGTGCTCGATCCAAAGGCAAGGTAAATGTACAGGTTGTAATGGAAGCCTTGGGTGGTGGTGGTCACAGAACCGTGGCTGGTGCCCAATTACAAGGTATGACCATAGAGGAAGCGAAGAAGGCTATCTTAGACCATGCTCTTGAGGCCCTTCATTCCGTAGAGAAAGAGGAGGAAGAACAATGAAAGTAGTATTGTTAGAAGACGTTAAAAAGGTTGGTAAAAAAGGCGAAATCGTTGAAGTTAGCGACGCATATGGCCGTAATGTATTAATCAAAAAAGGCCTTGGTCTTGAAGGTACAGCAACTAACGTAAATAATGCGAAACAAAAACAAGAATCCATTGCTCATAATAAGGCTGTTGCAAATGACGAAGCTAAGATCTTGGCATCTCAATTGACTAAGGTTGAAGTAACTGTAAAGGTTCGTATGGGCGAAGAAGGTCGTGTATTCGGTTCCGTTACTGCAAAAGATATTTCCGATGCAGCTAAAGCGCAATACAAAGTAGATATCGATAAAAAGAAAATCGAAATCAAAGAACCATTGAAAACATTAGGCGTACATGATGTACTCGTTCGTGTTCATCCTGAAATTACAAGTACTATCAAGGTTAACGTAGTAGCTGAATAATAGTGTTCACCATGCTCTTTGAGTATGGTGAATTCTTTTATCCATAGTGGTTTTATAAAGGGGATTATCATGGATGTACGCATTCCACCGCATAATTTAGATGCGGAAAAAGCTGTTTTGGGGGCTTTATTAACGAATGGATCCAACTCGGGTGCCGTTGTCGATACGGTAACGAGTATTCTAAAATCTGAAGACTTTTACCGCGATGCACATCGTATTATTTATGATGCTATCTTAGAAATCGTGCATGCTAACAAGACGGCGGACTTCATCACTGTTGGTGAAGAGTTAGACCGTCGTAAGCGTCTCGATGCGGTAGGTGGTCTTGCATATATTACATCTTTGGCTAATGAATCGGTGTCCTACAATGTAGAGGAACATGCGAAAATCATTAGTGAGAAAGCTCAGTTGCGCCGCCTTATCGATGCAGGGAATAAAATCGTAGGCATGACGTACGCTGGCGAAGATGAGCCAACGGCTATCCTTAACAAGGCGGAACAAATGGTATTAGACGTAAGTGGTCAAACACAGTCTGAATCATCCTTTGCTGCCATTGGTGATGTAGTATTATCTAACTTAGATAAGTTAAACGCATTGCAACAACACGATGGTGCCATTACAGGCGTGCCAACAGGATTTAAGGATGTAGACCATGTCTTCAATGGCCTGCAAAAATCTGACCTTATTCTCGTAGCAGCCCGTCCTGCAATGGGGAAAACTGCTTTCACCTTGAACATTGCTCAAAATGTAACGATGTTGTACGACAAGACGGTAGCGTTCTTCTCCCTAGAAATGGGAAAGGAACAGCTCGTTGGTCGTATTCTATCTTCAGTGGCAGGTGTAAGCTCTGAAAAGTTGCGCCGTGCGAACATGGACCCTGCTGACTGGGAAAAGGTTATCGCCGCTGCGGATCGCATGAGCAAGTCTAAGCTCTTTATCGATGATACGCCGGGGCTTACCGTGCAAGATATGCGCTCTAAATTGCGCCGTCTTAAGGTGGAACATGGTCTCGATCTCGTTATCGTCGACTATATTCAGTTGATGCAAGGCCGCAACTCCGGCAAGGGCAGCGAGAACCGTCAACAAGAGGTGTCTGAAATCTCTCGTAACCTCAAATTGATTGCTCGTGAATTTAACGTGCCGCTCATTGCCTTGTCTCAGTTGTCTCGTAGTGTTGAAAGCAGACCAGATAAACGGCCTGTACTATCTGACCTTCGTGAATCTGGTTCCCTCGAACAAGATGCGGATATCGTTATCTTCTTGTACCGCGATAAATATTACGATGAAAACTCCGAAAAAGGGGACAACGCAGAAGTCCTCATTCGTAAGCACCGTAATGGCTCCGTTGGTACCGTGGAACTCCAATTCATTGGGGAATTAACCCAATTTAGAGACGTGGAATTCCGAGATATGGGGCCGGAACAATAATGAAAACTATCGTGGGGTGCCTATATTGATGGGGCCCCGTTACATAGCTACATTTTAATTAAAAAGAAAGGACTATACTTCTTTGCTCCTCGTGACCTGATGTCGCTGCATAAGTATAGTCCTTTCTTTTTATTATTATAATAACAAACATATGTTTGAAAATACTCCGTATTTTTGTTATACTAATCATAGAAATTATTCTTCTTGTAATTCTTATAAACTTCAGGTATTTAGCGGTTTGAGGAGGTGTTTGTATGGGGTCAGCTGATACGGATCGAATGTATATGTGCATTGATTTGAAGAGTTTTTACGCGTCTGTGGAGTGCGCCGATTTGGGGCTGGATCCGTTTACAACGCCTTTGGTGGTGGCCGATGGGTCTCGTGGCAAAGGGGCTATTACATTGGCCATTTCACCGGCCTTAAAAAAGCTAGGTGTTAAGAATCGCAGTCGTCTTTTTGAGATTCCTCCGCACATTGAGTATTTGACGGTAAAGCCTCATATGAAGCGGTATATGCAGGCGTCTGCTGAGATTTACGGGACTTTGCTCAAGTATGTGGCACCTGAGGATGTACATGTATACTCTATCGACGAGTATTTTATCGATATTACGCCTTACTTACCGCTCTACAAGAAAACGCCTCGTCAGTTGGCACAGATGCTACTGGATGCGGTGCTAGAGGCGACCAAGATTTATGCCACCGTTGGGATTGGAACAAACTTGTTCCTTGCCAAGATTGCTCTCGATATCCTGGCAAAACATGCGCCTGATTTTATAGGGTATCTTGATGAAAGCCTCTTTAAAGAGAAAATTTGGTATCATCAGCCCTTGACCGACATTTGGCAGATTGGTAAGGGAATAGCCAACCGCTTACATAAATATGGAGCTTATGATTTGCATGGTATTACCATGGTTCCAGAGGCCAAGTTGTACAAGGAATTTGGTGTTAATGCAGAGCTCATTATCGATCATGCTTGGGGCCGTGAGCCGTGTACAATTGCAGATATCCATGCGTATCGTCCTATTAAGCATTCTATCTCGCATAGCCAGATTTTGTTACGTAACTATACGTACGAAGAGGCGTACGTGCCTATGCGGGAAATGGTGGAGTCCTTGGTATTAGAGCTTTTACAAATCAAAGGGGTTACGAACCATATTCATGTTCATATTGGCTATGCAGATGATATGGTGCGCTCCACAGGAGGTTCTAAAAAGCTTAAACAGTACACTGATTCATTGCAAGCATTAACGACGGCAGTAATTAAATTATATGAACAACATTGTCATAAAAATGAACTTATACGGCGTATAGGCGTGAGCTTTGAGGATTTAGTCAATCGCTCTGCTATACCTCAGGAGATAGATCTATTCAGCTCTCTTGCGACGGAGGAAGAGGAAAAGGAGCGGCAAGTACATGAGGCGATGTTATCTATCAAGGAGCAGTTCGGTAAAAACGCTATTTTACGTGCCTCTAGCTTGCAAGATGAAGGGACAATGCGCTTTAGAAATACCTTGGTAGGTGGCCACAATGGAGAATAAATTAATGAAACATCGCATGTCTCGTTTACAACGGGCGAAACAATTTATGCCCTTTGCGACATTAAAGGGATTTGAAGTATTACTGGCAGCTGTAGCAAGACCTAAGGAGGCTCGCGTTGAGTTATCAGAGGATCAAATAGAGGAACTGAATCGTACAATCCAATCTTTGGTGGAAGGGGATTTTGTACGAGTGCTTTATTATACAGGGCATTACTATACGGAATTAGTAGGGACTATCGAGGGGATAGGTAAACCTGCCCATAGTCTATCTATTGAGGGTGTAGCCATTGCTTTTAAAGATATAAAGGAAATTAATCTTTTTGAATAAGAACCTTTGAAGAGTTGATAAGAATAACACTAATGTAATTGGTAAAGTAATCAAATAAAGAAACTCAGTAAAGTAAATTGTAAAGTGAAGAAACATAGATTTGGCCTATGCTCATGTATGATGAGCATAGGCTATTTTACTAATGTTTAGTGTCATATATTTTGATAATTTTTCTTGACATACAGTATGTATTTTATTAAAATAAATGTATGAATAGATACTCATATAAAGTATCTGATGAGAAAAGTAAAAAATATCTAAAAGATATGCTATAAGATATGTCTAATAAGTATTAGAAACTAACTTACTATATAGGATAGAAGCTTTCACCATTATCAAAGGAGATATCATGGAAGAAACATTGTTGTTGAAGGATTTGAACTGTGCGAACTGCGCAGCAAAAATTGAAGATCGTATCCGTAAAATGGATGTGGTAGAGACTGCAAATTTCACAATTGCTACACATCAATTAAAATTAACCGGCTCTTGGAAAGACCGTGAAGCTCTTAAACGTGATATTCAAGAGATTTGTGATGCCATCGAAGAGGGCGTAACCGTAGCTGATTATGAGCGTAAATCTAAAGCGGCTATGGATGATCATGGTCCTGACCAGGATCGTGATAGTGATGCTGTAACAATTGCAGTCATCGTAGCAGGCTTGTTATTCATGATTTATGAAGTTTTGTCATCCTTCGTCCCATCCATCGGCTTGCCAGAGAGTATTGAAACTCCAATTTACTATGTTGCGTATATTCTTCTTGCGTTCCCAGTATTGCGCACTGCAGGTCGTAATATCCTAAAAGGTGAAGTATTTGATGAAAACTTCTTGATGTCTATTGCTACATTGGGTGCTATTGCTATCGATGCATTGCCTGAAGCAGTAGGCGTTATCTTGTTCTACCGTATTGGTGAGTTCTTCGAAGAAAAAGCAACTGATCGTAGTCGTACAGAAATCATGAATGCTGTCGATATGCGTCCTCAAGAGGTACGGGTTGTAGATACAGACTGCGGTGGTGAAATCGTAGTTATGGCTCCTGAAAAGGTTGAAGTAGGCTGGACTATCGAGGTTCGTCCTGGCGATTTAATCCCTCTAGACGGCACAGTGCTTGAAGGCGAAACACGCGTTAACACAGCACCTGTAACAGGTGAGCCTGTTCCTGTTCGCGCTGTACCTGGCACTCAACTTATGTCTGGTTGCATCAATGAATCTGGTCGCATTACGATGCGTGTAGATAAGGTTCTTGAAGAATCCATGGTTACTAAAATTCTTGATGCCGTGGAAAATGCAGCATCTTCTAAACCTAAAATCGATCGTTTCATTACGCGTTTTGCTCGCGTGTACACTCCAATCGTTGTACTCCTTGCTCTTGCTGTTGCCATTATCCCATCCCTTATTACAGGTGAATGGCATAAATGGATTTACACAGCCTTAACATTCCTTGTTATTTCTTGTCCATGTGCATTGGTACTTAGCGTACCGCTCGCATTCTTCTCCGGTATCGGCAATGCATCTAAACACGGTATCTTGTTAAAAGGTGGCCGCGTTATCGAGGCGTTGGCTAATGTGAAAGCTGTAGCTCTTGATAAAACTGGTACTATCACATCTGGTGAGTTCAAAGTTCACAGCGTAGAAACTGTAGGATCTCATGTAAGTTCCAGTCAATTGTTATCCATGGCGGCAGCTATCGAAGCCGTTTCTACGCATCCAATCGCAACAAGCGTCGTATCTGAAGCAAAAGATCAAGGCCTTACAGTGGAACCTTCAGATTTCGTTCAAGAATTAGCTGGCGAAGGTATGGTAGGTATGACAGATGGTCAACAAGTTCTTGTTGGTAACCGTCGTCTTATGGAACGCTATGCGGTTCAAGGCTATCCAACAGAATCTGCTAAATATGGCACAGAAGTTCTTGTGGCAGAAGGTAATACATACTTAGGTCGTATTATCATCGCTGATGAAGCTCGTCCTGATTCTGCTGAAGCGATTGCTAATCTTAATGGTCAAGATATTAAAACTGTTATGCTTACAGGTGATGCTGAAGCAAGTGCAAATTATATTGCTAAAGAAACTGGCGTAAGTGCTGTACGTGCTCAGTTGTTGCCTCAAGATAAATTGTCCGTAGTACAAGATATTCGCTCTGAATATGGTCCAACTATGTTCGTAGGGGATGGCATCAACGATGCTCCAGTACTTGCAGGTGCTGATGTAGGTGGCGCGATGGGTAGCGGTGCTGATGCGGCTATCGAGGCAGCAGATGTTGTGTTCATGCGTTCATCCTTGACTGCTATTGCACACGTTCTTGACTTGTCTAAAGCAACGTTGCGTGTAGCATGGCAAAACGTAGTATTCGCTATTGCTGTAAAAATCCTTATCATGGTGCTAGGTCTTATGGGTTATGCATCCATGTGGTGGGCCGTATTTGGTGATACTGGCGTATCCATCCTTTGTATCTTGAACTCTGTTCGTATCTTGCGCCGCAATTAGGTGAAAGCAGAGTTTATAGCTCTGTAGAGGAACGAAATAAATTACATTCTCCTGATCTGAATGATCAGGGTTGATATAAATAACCTCTAGGTTAGTAACTGGCTAATTTAGAGGTTATTTTATTGTGTGAATTAAACATTTACGATACTTTTATTATACATTTGTACATCATAAATAGACATAAAACTGTATATGTATGTTCTAGATACACAAAACTTTCACAATTGAATTGAATAATAGCTATAAAATAGTATATAATTTATTAGATGATTACTATAAGTTCGTTGGAAGGAGGGATAGCATGATTACGGTGTATAAACATATAGAAGAAGAGTTAGTTTCCGATAGCACTGTATCAGATGCCACAAAAGGTTCTTGGGTAAATTTGGTGAACCCAGACCCCGATGAGTTATCCCTTATCAATATTTTGACGGAAATCCCAACGGACGTTTTAAAGACCGCTCTCGATATGGAAGAACGTTCTCACGTGGAGTTAGAGGATAACTACATCTTTATCGTTATCAATATTCCGGTTATCCGCGGTAACGATATGTATGATACAGTGCCGCTTGGTATTTTCTTGACGCCAGACTTCTTCATTACTATCTGCTTAGAAGAGTCTGAAGTGTTATATCCATTCATTTCTAATCAGATTTCTACATTCTATACATACAAAAAGACCCGTTTCTTGTTCCAAATCTTGTATCGTACAGCAACTATGTTCTTGCGCTACTTGCAACAAATCAACCGTCGTACTGACGATATTGAAATCCAATTGCGTCATACTACAAAGAATAAAGACTTCTTCCAATTGTTGGAATTACAGAAATCCATGACATACTTTACCTCTGCTTTGCGCACGAATGGTACTGTTATGGAACGTCTATTGCGCTTGCGTGGTCATAGTTCTTATAAACATCTTCTCAAGATGTACGAAGAGGATGAGGACTTACTAGAGGACGTTATCATCGAGAATAAACAGGCCATCGAGATGGTTGAAATGTACTCCAATATCTTGATGAACATGATGAACGCCTTCACATCTATTATTTCCAATAACCTTAACTTGGTTATGAAAATGTTGGCGACCCTTACTATTGCTATGGCGGTGCCAACAATCGTATTTAGCTTGTGGGGGACAAACGTGCCGTTGCCATTCCAAGATGATCCACAGGGATTCTATGAGGTTATAGGTGTTGCATTAGTATTCTCTATTATTGCCATTATCGGTATGTGGAAAAAAGATTTATTCTAATTTATGATAATCAGTGAATACTCAATTCAATAGTAAATAGTTGAAATATTAATTTAATAACAAATACACATGAAAAAGCTGGCTTTAAGTCAGCTTTTTTTCTTGTCCTATATTACGTTGTTGCTTATTATTGGGCCAATCTGATATAATAATACCGTTATGGAGAGGTGTCCGAGTGGTTTAAGGAGCTGGTCTTGAAAACCAGTGACTCCGCAAGGGGCCGTGGGTTCGAATCCCACCCTCTCCGCCATTCATTTTTATGAGTTTTAATGACTATCAAAGAATATGAAAGAGTATATAAAGTTAGATAATACCTACATTCTTGATGCTCTTAGATATTCATGAGTAGTCTATAGTTTTAATATAATTTGCCCCCTTTTTTGCCCCCTAAAATTTTGTGGTAAAATAGAGGCGAAAGCAGTAAATATAATGTTTTCAAAATCATATAATCACTTCTAAAGCCCCTTAGGTTAACGCCTAGGGGGTTTTTATTTTAAATTTATTGACTGTCATAAGGAAATATAAAAGAAAAATGAAATATAGGATATACAGAATGATACATTATTGTTAAAATAAATATAATATATTAAGGAGGAATAATCATGGTTAAAGCCTTAGAAGTTGCTAAATACATTGTACAAGAAGCGTTACATAGAGAAAGCCCTGTTAGTAATTTAAAGTTGCAAAAATTGCTATATTTTGTACAAGGCGTATCTCTAGCTTTAAATAATGTTCCTGCTTTTGAAGATAAGATAGTTGCATGGAAATATGGACCTGTAGTTGAAGATGTTTATTATGCCTATTCTATGTATGGTGCTAATGATATTATTATCCCCTTTGAAGTGGACTTAGACTTAGCCGAGAAATTGAAAGATGTAGTAAAATTAGTTTTAGATGAGTTACTAGAATTTTCGGCTATAGAACTAGTCAAAGAAACGCATGTAGATGGTTCGCCGTGGAGCAAGGTTAGTTTGAATGATATTATTTCGACTGATAGTATAAAGAAATATTTTTTGGAACATTATATAAATGGCTAAAAAAATATGAATAAACGAATATTTTTTAACATAGATAAAAGTAAAGATATAGATCAAGTTGTATCTAATAAAGCGGTTACTAATAATAGCTCTCCAGTTCAAGAACTTATAAAGTTTATTTATGCACTAAGTGAGAAAGATGTGACTGAATTTAATACTAGTGACGAAAAAGAACATGCTTTAACTAAATTACAATCTATATATATAAATGATTTTAGACATTTATATTCTGAAATTTTTAGGTGCATGAGTAGTTTTTTGGATCAGGGTATTGCAGAAGGGAGTCCTTTAAATAATTTAAATACTAATATGAAAGTATGTTATGACTATATAATGAGTTTGGATGAAACTAGTGCTGATGAAGATCTCAAGAAAAAAGTATTCAAACTATATGATCATATAGCTTTAGAGTATGCAAGAATAGCTTATTGGGTTTCTCATAAGGATGAGATTAATAGACAATTAATTGATGCAAAAGATAGTATTATTGACATTTCTAAGCAATCTAAAGAATTATCTGATAATGTTAATAGTGCAAAAAAAGAAGCCGAGAATTTAAAGTCTAGTCAGGTTACTGTTTTAGGTATATTTATTAGTATTGTAGTAGGGTTACTTGGACAGATATATGTGGTTGGAAAAGGTCTATCTGGAGAAATAACTAGTGAAAGTTTAGGCCTTTTGTTAATTTTGATTATTGTTGCATCAGTTTGTACAATAACTGCTGTAGTAGCTTTATTACATATAATAGCAAGGCTTATTGGTAGAGATATACTTTCAAAATGTTCTAAATCAGAATCTTGTAATACGTGTAATGAGTGTTTCTGTACTGTAGGAAGAGTAAGGTATCGACTCCCATATTTATATGGGTTCTATCAAGTAGCGATAATTTTACTTTTGTTGTCAGTAGGAATCTTTTATATTTTAAAGTGACATAATTAGTTTGTAATGTAATATAAAGCCCCTTAGGTTTTGATATGTACCCCCTTTACTGGACAACCAGTAAAGGGGGTATTTTCATGAGATAT